>NZ_JBFTIX010000010.1:0-168726 GCF_056395105.1 Stenotrophomonas sp. 10L48
CCGCCTCCCTGGTGAAATTAGCGCTATGGAACCACCCGATCCCATCCCGAACTCGGAAGTGAAACGTAGCTGCGCCGATGGTAGTGTGGCCTAAGCCATGCGAGAGTAGGTCATCGCCAGGGTTTATACCCCAAAACCCCGCTGCTCATGCAGCGGGGTTTTTTCTATTAAGTGAAGGCTCTGCTTTTTTGAGTTCCTTCCGCCCCGAGGGCAAGTACGTGAGCTGGCGCTGCAAGCGCTGCTGCAACCGTCTCCCTGGTGAAATTAGCGCTATGGAACCACCCGATCCCATCCCGAACTCGGAAGTGAAACGTAGCTGCGCCGATGGTAGTGTGGCCTAAGCCATGCGAGAGTAGGTCATCGCCAGGGTTTAYAYCCRAAAACCCCGCTGCTCAYGCAGCGGGGTTTTTCTTTGYGCGCGRGAAACYRARGGTAGTGCCGGCCGCTGGCCGGCAACCTCATGAACATCACGCGGCTGCACGTGCCAGCCGGCCAGCGGCCGGCACTACCCGCGCCCAGCACTCACGCACAAAAAAGCGGCGCCCAAGGGCGCCGCTTTCTTTGGAACTCAACGGCTGGGGGACTTACTTCGCCGCAGCGGCCGGTGCCTTGGCCTTCATCATCGTGTCGCGGGCAGCCTTGAACGGATTGCCTTCGTACCAGTTGGGCCAACGATCGCCGCCGGCCAGTTCCTTGCCGACGCCATACATCAGCTGCAGGTCCTCGACCGTGCCATCCAGCTTCCAGGTGGCCGGGTCATACTCGTCCTTCGGGCCGTGGTAACGGTTGGAACCGTAGTCGGCGGCCGCCTTGCGGCCAGCCTCGACACCGCCGTCGCGCAGGTCCTCACCGCCGTCGGCGTACAGCGCCGGCACACCCGCCTTGGCGAAGTTGAAGTGATCCGAACGGAAGTAGAAGCCGCTCTGCACCGAGGTCTCGCCGTGCAGGGTGCGATCCTGGGCTGCAGCCAGCGGCTTGAGGATGTCTTCCAGCTCCGAACTGCCGAAGCCGGTCACCGTCACGTCCTTGGCACGACCGGCCACCGACATCGCATCGATGTTGATGACACCAGCGATCTTGTCCAGCGGGAAGGTCGGGTGGGCGACGTAGTACTTCGAACCCAGCAGGCCGGATTCTTCCAGGGTCACCGCCAGGAACACCACCGAACGTTCCGGCTTCGGTTCCTGATGGGCCATCGCTTCGGCCACCTCAAGGATGCCGGCCACGCCGGTCGCGTTGTCGACGGCACCGTTGTAGATGTTGTCGCCCTGTTCGCCCTCATGCTTGCCGAGGTGGTCCCAGTGCGCCATGTACAGCACGGCCTCATCGGCACGCTTGCTGCCAGGCAGCAAGCCCACCACGTTGCGCGACTGCTTCTGCGCGACCTTGCTTTTCAGGTCCACCGAAGCGGTTGCCTTCAGCGGTACCGGCTTGAAGCCGGGCTTGCTGGCGTCCTTGTAGGCCTGGTCCAGATCCAGCCCGGCGCCGGCGAACAGGGCCTTGGCCGCGTCGGCGCTCAACCAGCCCTGTACCGGCAGGCGCGGCTCTGCATCGTCCTTGGCCGGCAGGTCGTACTGCGGGCCGGCCCAGGAGTTCTTCACCACGTCCCAGCCGTACGAAGCGCCCGCGGTGTCATGCACGATCAGCGCGGCAGCAGCTCCCTTGCGCGCAGCTTCCTCGAACTTGTAGGTCCAGCGGCCGTAGTAGGTCATGCGCTTGCCGTCGAACAGCTTTTCGTCATCGACATGGAAGCCCGGGTCGTTGACGAACATGACCACCGTCTTGCCCTTCCAGTCCTGGCCGGCGTAATCGTTCCACTTCTGCTCCGGCGCATCCACGCCGTAGCCGACGAAGACGAGGTCGCTGGCATCGACCTTCACTTCTGTCTGGCCGGTACGGGTGCCCACCACCATGTCGGTGCCGAACTTCAGTTCGCGGGTCTTGCCGCCCTGGGTGAGGGTGAGCACGGTCGATTCATCGGCCGTGGTCTCGGTCATCGGCACGTCCTGGAACCAGCTGTCGCCGTTGCCGGGCTGCAGGCCGATGCGCTGCATCTGGTCGCGGATGTAGTTGACTGTCAGTTCTTCGCCCTTGCTGCCGGGCGAACGGCCCTCGAACTCGTCAGAGGCCAGGGTCTTCACCATCTCGGCGAAGTCGGCGGCGTTGATCGCCGCTGAGAAGGTGTGCGTGGCCGGCTTGGCGGCGTTGTCGACGCTGGGCGCCGGAGCCGGGGTGTCTTCGCCTTTGCAGGCGCTGAGCGCGGCCGCGGCGGCCAGGCACAGGAGGAGTTTGCGGGGCATCATCGGTTCCTGGAAACACAAGGGACGGCCACGCAGCACGCGCGACCGGTAGCGGGGAGTATCGCCCAAGCCGCAGGCTCAGTCGGCCGGGGCGGTATCGGTATCGAAGGGGATCGGATCGGCGCCGGTGACCGGGCCGATCCGCGCACTGCGGTGGACGTACAGCACCACCTCGCGCTCGAACAGCAGGCTGCCGTTGACCACGGCATTCGGCCCGATGATGACCCGCGGCTTGCGACTGGCCGTCAGCGAGACGCTGAAGTTCGGCTTGCGCACATGCACGCCACCGCCGACCTGTGAGCCGATGCCGACGGTGATGTCGCCGTTGACGGTCTCCACGTCCTTGCGCACGCGGCTGCCGACCAGGCCGATGCCACCGTTGACGGTTTCCACGCCGCCTTCGATCTGGCTGCCCTGGTCGCTGAAGATGCTGCCGTTGACCGTGCTGACATCGCCGTGGGCCGTCACTTCGCGACCCAGGCGGATGCCGCCGTTGACGGTCTCGATGCTGCCCGTGCGCGCACGATCGGCGACCTTGACGCCGCCGTTGACGGTGTCGATGCTGCCGGTTTCCACGCCTTCGCCGACACGGATGCCACCATTGACGGTGTCCAGCTTGCCGTAGCGCTGGCCCGGATCGGCGCTGATGCTGCCGTTGACCTTGCTCACGTCTGCCTGGGCCCAGGCCGGGCCACTGGCCAGCGCAATGCCCAACAGCAGCGGAATGGAGAGAGCTTTCATGGGAACCTCGTTGTTGTGCGGCTGGCAGGCCGCGTGCGGAGATGTCACCATTCCCTGCACGTCTCCGCATCTGCCTGAAGTCACTGGAAAGCCCTTGCGCAACAACGTCTTCCCCTCACGCCGGCATCACATCGCCACCCTGCGCGGTGGACGTTGCCTGTTGCTGGGAATGGCGCTGGCCCTGGCGCTGCCATTGCCGGGTGCGGCGCAGACCTCTTCGGCCCGCGAGGCCGAACGCAAGCTGCAGAAGCTGCGCACCGAACTGAAGGGCGTGGCGCAGGAGCGCCGGCAGATCGAGGGCCAGCGCGGACAGGCGTCGCAGCAGCTGCGCGAGGCCGATGAAAAGGTGGCACGCAGTGGTCGTGCGCTGGCCCAGACCGAATCGGCGCTGCGCGAGCAGACCCAGGCGCTGGCCCAGGCCGAACAGCGGCGCAATGCACTGCAGTCCAACCTGGAAAAGCAGAATCGCGAACTGGCCGGACTGCTGCGCGCGGCCTACCAGCTTGGCAACCACGCGCCGTTGAAGCTGCTGCTTTCGCAGGACACGGTGGCCGATGCCAACCGTGCGCTGGCCTATCACCGCTACCTGCAGCGCGAGCGCGCGCAGCGCATCACCACGCTGACGGCCGACCTCAAGGAACTGGAGACGCTGCAGGCACAGATCGCCCAGCGCCAACAGCAGTTGCAGGGCACTCACCGCGACCAGAAGCAGCAGGTCGCCACGCTCGCATCGGACCGTCGCGAGCGTGCGCAGACCGTGGCTTCGCTGGAAGAGCGCTTCAAGGACAAGCGCGAGAAGGAACAGGCACTGGGCCAGGACGCCAAGGCGCTGGAAACCTTGCTGGCCAACCTGCGCGCTGCCGCGGCCCGTGCCGAGGCCGAGCGCCGTGCCGCCGCCCGCAAGGCCGCTGCGGAGAAGGCCGCTGCCGAAAAGGCCGCACGCCAGGCCAAGGCCGAAGGCCGTCCGGCACCGGCAACCAAGATCCCGCCGGCCGTGGCCTCGGCACCAGCGCCCAAGGTGGGTGGCCTGGGCTGGCCACTGTCGGGCAATCTGCTGGCCCGCTATGGCGGCAAGCTGCCGGATGGCCGTACCAGCAGTGGCGTGTTGATCGGCGCCCCCGCCGGAAGCACCGTCACCGCCGTGGCCGACGGTACCGTGGTGTTCTCCGATTGGATGACTGGCTACGGCATGATCCTGATCGTCGACCATGGCAACGGCTACATGAGCCTGTACGCCCACAACGACACCCTGCTGAAGGATGCCGGTGCGCGGGTCAGCCGTGGCGATGCAGTGGCCAAGGTCGGCAACTCCGGTGGCCAGGGCGTGACGGCGCTGTACTTCGAACTGCGCCGCGGCGGGCAACCGGTCAATCCGGACAGCTGGCTGCAGCGGCGCTGAATTCCGCCTGGCCGCAGGAGGGCGGATTCAACGGGAATTTAGCCACGCTTCGCGCATAATCGGTGCATGTGCCTTGGGCACGATGCCATCGTCGACAGGAGTGATCCATGCGCGCAGCCCGTACCGCCACCCTCTTGCTGGCTCTGTTGCCGGCCCTGTCCTGGGCACAGCAGACCGCCCCCGTCCCGTTGAAGGAAACTCCCGGGAAGGCGGCCAGCAGCGAGGAGGCGGTGACCTCGAAGGTGCCGCTGGACGACATCCGGCGCTTCGTGGCCGTCTACAACGCGGTGCGCGCGGCCTACGTCGATCCGGTCGATGACAACAAGCTGATGCAGTCGGCTGTGCGTGGCCTGCTGCTCGACCTCGATCCGCACAGCACCTACTTCAACAAGGAGGATGCCGAGGCGTTCGACGAACAGGCCAATGGCGCCTATGAAGGCATCGGCGTGGAGCTGCAGCAGCAGCCGGACAACGCCAGCATGAAGGTGATCTCGCCGATCGACGACACGCCGGCGGCCAAGGCCGGCATCCTCGCCGGCGACCTGATCATCGCCATCGATGGCAAGCCGATCAGCGCGATCGATGCCAGCGAACCGCTGCGTGGCCCGGCCGGCAGCAAGGTGGTGCTGACCATTGTCCGCGACGGCAAGCCCAAGCCCTTCGACGTCAGCCTGACCCGGCAGACGATCCGCGTGACCAGCGTGCGCAGCCGCCTGCTGGAACCGGGCTATGGCTACATCCGCCTGAGCACGTTCCAGGCCGACACCGGCTCTGATTTCCAGAAGCACCTGCAGCAGCTGCAGAAGCAGTCCGGTGGCAACCTCAAGGGGCTGGTGCTGGATCTGCGCAGCAATCCGGGTGGTCTGCTGACCGCTGCGGTGCAGGTGGCCGATGATCTGCTCGACAAGGGCAACATCGTCAGCACCCGCGGCCGCATCAGCATCAGCGATGCACGCTTCGACGCAACCCCGGGCGACCTGCTGAAGGGCGCGCCAGTGGTGGTATTGGTCGATGCCGGTTCGGCCAGTGCATCGGAAGTGCTGGCCGGCGCACTGCGCGACAACAAGCGCGCGCGCGTGATCGGCAGCCGCACCTTCGGCAAGGGGTCGGTGCAGACCGTGCTGCCGCTGGACAACGGCGATTCGGTGAAGCTGACCACGGCGCGCTACTACACACCCAGCGGTAAATCGATCCAGGCCACCGGTATCGTGCCGGAAGTGGAACTGAAGGCAGCACCGCGTCCGGAAGACGAGGCATTGCCGGCCAGCTTGAGTGACTACAGTGAAGCGACGCTGCCGGGCCACCTGCGCGGTGATGAGGAAGGCACCGAGGGCTACCACGCAGGCGCCGTGTTGCCGGGCGATGGCCCGATCAACGATGCACTGGCCGAACTGAAGAACCCGGGTTCGGTTGCGGCGCGCTTGAAGGCAGAAGCTGCGAAGGCCGAAGCGGACAGGGCAGCAAAGGCCGCCGCCAAGCCTGCACCGAAGGCGGAGCCCAAGGCTGAAGCAAAGCCGGAAGCCAAGCCCGAAGCCAAGCCCGAAGCCAAGCCCGAAGCCAAGCCCGAAGCCAAGCCCGAAGCCAAGCCTGCAGAGATCCCGGCCAAGCCTTGATTGCGTAGCGTCGAGCCATGCTCGACTGATGTGCGGACACCGCCCGAGCATGGCTCGGGCGTTTCGCAGAATGCAGCAAGCGGACGCTAGAAGCCGTGCCGCTTGCGCAGACGTCGCGCGATCGCCGCGCGCACGTACATGCCGTACACCACGCCGAACACGAAGCCCCCGATGTGCGCCCACCAGGCGACCATGCCGAAGGTCGGGCCGATGTAGGCGAACACCACCTGCAGCGCCGCCCACACACCGATCAGCAGATAGGCCGGGGCGCGCACGAACTCCAGGAACAGCCCCAGCGGGATCACCACGCCCAGGCGCGCGCCGGGGAACAGTGCCAGATAGGCACCGATCAGCGCCGACACCGCACCGCTGGCGCCGATGATGATCTGGTCCGGGCTGCCCATGGTGTAGATCGCGACCAGGTTGGAGATCGCCCCGCCCACCAGGAACAGCAGCAGCAACCGCCACGGGCCCAGCACCCGCTCGGCCGGCAGGCCGAAGATCAGCAGGAACACCAGGTTGCCCAGCAGGTGCGACCAGTCGGCGTGCAGGAACAGGGCGGTGAACAGGCGCAGCACGCTGCCGTCCTGCAGCGTTGCCCACCAGTCCAGCGGGTGGGTCAGGCCGGTGGACAGGGCGCCCCAGTCCAGCCACAGGCTTCCGCGGGCATCGTCCGGGCGCGAGATCGACCACAGGAATGCCAGCCACAGTGCCGCAAACAGCACGGGTGTAGCCCAGCGCAGGGTCGCCTTCTTGCGCGAGGGGAGGGAGACAAACATGGCACTAGCCTAGCGTGCGGGCGCTTTTGGCGGGGAAGGAGCCTGTTCAGCTTTTGCGACGAAGAATGCGCCAGCGCTGTTATTGTTTCATTAACGGCTCTGGGTAATACTCGCATACGGCGTCGTATGTCGGGAGGGGAATCCGGCGCGCTTCGAAAGGCCATCCGGCCTGTCGGGCGCAGGCGCACTTAGAGCACCATCACCGCTTACCGGAGAGAGAACTACGATGCAAACTGCTTCTACCATTGCCCGCCTGACCCTGCTGGCCGTCGGCGTTGCCGGTGCGCTGGCCGCCGCCGACGCCAATGCCGCCGCCTTCCAGCTGAAGGAAAACAGCGCCAAGGGCTTGGGCCGCGCCTTCGCTGGTTCCACCTCTGCCGAAGGCGATGCCTCGGTGGTCGCCACCAACCCGGCCTCGATGCGCCTGCTGGAAGGCACCCAGATCCAGGGTGACGTCAGCGCCATCAGCTTCGGCGCCAAGTTCCGCGGCGAAGGCCGCTATGCCAACGGCGCTCCGATTTCCGGCGGCAACGGCGGCGACGCCGGCATGATCGCTCCGGTTCCGGCCGCGTACTTCCACGTGCCGTTCGGCGAGAAGGACAACATGCACTTCGGCGTGTCGCTGACCGTGCCGTTCGGCTTCAAGACCGAATACGACCGTGACTGGGTCGGCCGCTACAACGGCGTCAAGACCGAACTGCAGGCCATCGACCTGGGTGCGGCCTTCTCCTACGACGTCAACCCGTACCTGTCGTTCGGTGCGTCGGTGTTCGCCGAGCGCCTGAATGTCGACTTGACCAGCGCCGTCGACGGCGGTACCGCCATCAACGCCAGCGCCCAGCAGCGCGCTGCCGCCGCTGCACTGGCCGCTGGCCGCACCCCGGCACAGGCCCAGGCCGCTGCCCAGGCCGCTGGCCGCCAGGCCGCACAGCTCGGCTTCTCGCCGGGTACCGCTGATGGTTACCTGCGCATCAAGGGCGACGAAGTGTCCGTCGGCTACACCCTGGGCATGACCGTCAGCCCGGTGGAAGGCACCAACATCGCCTTCAGCTACCGCTCGGAAGTCGAACACAAGATCACCGACGGCAAGGCCGACTTCACCATGACCCCGGCTGCTGCCGCGTTCCTGGCGCAGGCTGCCCCGGGCACCTTCGTTGACAGCAACGGCCGGGCGACCATCACCCTGCCGGCCAGCGCCACCGTCAGCTTCACGCACCGCGTGAACGACCAGTGGAAGATCATGGCCGACGTGTCGCGCACCGCATGGAGCAAGTTCGACGAAGTGCGCGTCGACTACGACTCCAACCAGCCCGACAGCGTGCTGCCGTTCCACTACCGCGACACCACCTTCGCTTCGATCGGTACCGAGTACCGTCTGAACGAGCAGCTGACCCTGCGTGGCGGTCTGGCCTATGACCAGACCCCGACCACCGACGCCCACCGTGACGTCCGCGTGCCGGATACCACCCGCAAGTGGCTGTCGCTGGGCCTGACCTGGGCGCCGTCGGAGAAGATGGAATACAGCGTGGGCTACACCCACCTGTTCACCAAGGATCCGAACATCAACTCGACCTCCGCTACCGCCAACAACGTTGTCGGCAAGTACAAGGTCACCGGCGACGTGCTGGCTGCGTCGATGCAGTACAAGTTCTGATTCCGGCGATTGCCTGAAGCAGTACGAAGGAGGCCCCGCGCAAGCGGGGCTTTCTTTTTTCCGGGGATCTGCATCCACGCATGGCGTGGATCTACGCGACAATGGCCTGATGGCCGATCGCCGATACCTGAAGAAGATGACCCGCTACTGGGCCGCCGAAGAGGCGAGGGCCACCGTGGCGCTGCAGGATGCGCTCGCATCGGAATGGTTCGACTACTGGCACACCCACTTGGACTGGAAGGGGCGTGGCAATCGCCATGGCAGTGATCGCACCGCCGTTGCCGCCGCGTTGCTGCGGCTACTCGAGCGCGCGGTGGCCTGCAGGCGGCAGGACACCCAGTGCTGGGTGGTGTTGGCGCCGGATAGCGGCCAGAGCGCGCTGTTCCTGCATTCGCCGAATCCGCAGGGTACGCCTTGGCCGCATCCGTTCGATGGCGTGACCTGGGATATCGAAGCACCGGATTGGCTCGCGCCTGTGATGGCGCCGCACCATCAACTGGGCCGCTGGGGTAGCGCAGAGCCCCGGCTGCTGGTGCGCGTGCGCGCTTGATTTCCATCCACGCATGGCGTGGATCTACTGGCTCAATCCCGCGGGGCGTGGATCTACGCGACAATAGCGCGATGAACCTGTCCGACCCGAATTTCCAGCTGGAGCTGGCTGCCAACATCGCCGTTGCCGGCTCGATCCTGCTGGCCGGCCGCAACAACGTGCATACGTGGTGGCTGGGCATCGTCGGCTGCGCGTTGTTCGCTGCGGTGTTCGAGCGCTCCCACCTGTACGCGGACATGGTCCTGCAGTTCTTCTTCGTGGTCATCAGCGTGTTCGGCTGGTGGCAGTGGCTGCGTGGTGACCATGGCGCGCCGTTGCCCATCACCCGCTTGCCAGCACGCGCGTGGAGCTGGCTGCTGCCGTTGGCGGTGCTGGCGACCTTCGGCTACGGCTGGATGCTGACCCGGCTGACCAACGCGTATGCGCCCTACATCGACTCGGCGGTGCTGGTGCTGAGCGTGATCGCACAGATCCTGATGATGCGGCGCAAGCTGGAATCGTGGTGGGTGTGGCTGCTGGTCAACACCATCGCGGTGCCGCTTTACTACAGCCGCGGGCTGCACCTGACCTCGATCCTGTATGTCGGTTTCTGGATCAACGCGCTGGTGGCGCTGCGTCACTGGCGGCACCTGATGCGCGCCGAAGCGGATACGGGCAGGGCGGCCGATGGCATTGCCTGAGCGGGTACCGCGCGGGTTGGTGGTCGGCAAGTTCTGCCCGCTGCACCTCGGCCACGAGCGCCTGATCGAATTTGCTTCTGCCCGCTGCATCCAGCTGCTGGTGATCGGCTGGTCGCAGCCGGGCTTTGCCGGCTACAGCGCAGAGCGCCGCGAGCGCTGGCTGCGCGCGCGCTTTCCGCAGGCGACGGTGGCGGTGCTGGATGATGCGCGGCTGGCGGCGTTGTGCAGGCAACAGGGTGTTCCCGTACGTGCGCTGCCGCAGGACAAGGACAGTGAGCAGGTGCAACGCGCGTTCACCGCATGGCTGTGCGTGGCGTTGTTTGGCGGACCGGTGCAGGCTGTTTTCACCGGTGAAGACTACGGCGATGGTTTCGCTGCAGCCCTGGCGCAGCATTTCAATGCGCCGGTGCAGCACCATCGGCTGGAGCGTTCGACCGACATCGGTCAGGCCAGTGGTACCGAACTGCGCGCCGATCCGCATGCGCATCGACAGGGCCTGAGCCGGTCGGTCTATGCCGACCATGTGCAGCGGGTGGCCTTCATCGGCGGTGAGTCCACGGGCAAGAGCACGCTGGCGCGGGTGCTGGCCGAACGCCTGGGTACGGCATGGGTGCCGGAGTTCGGGCGTACGTTGTGGGAGCAGCAGGGCGGCGAGCTGCAGGCGCAGGATCTGCTGCGTATCGCTGCGACCCAGCCGCAGCACGAGCACCAGGCCGCGCAGCATGCGCATCGCTGGTTGTTCTGCGATACCACGCCGTTGGTGACGCTGGGCTACAGCGGCTGGATGTTCGGGACTGCGCCCGAACCACTGCAGCGGGCCGCGGCGCGTGCGTACGACCTGCTGTTCCTGTGCGCCCCGGATATCCCGTTCGAGCAGGATGGAACGCGTGTGGGCGAGGAGTTCCGCATGCGCCAACACGCGTGGTATCTGCAGCAGTTGCAGGCGCGTGGAATGGCGCATGTGCTGCTGGAAGGCGACCTGGAGATGCGTATCGCGCGGGTGCTGGAGGAATTGGTGAGGCGTGCGGACAACCGGTTCAGTGTGGTGGCGGAATGAGCTGCCAGGGGCTGGCAGGCCCGCATCCGCCCAACATGAAAAAACCCCGCTTTCGCGGGGTTTTTCGTTTACTGCATGACGCCTGGGATCAGTCGCCCAGGGTCAGCAGCGAGGCATTGCCGCCGGCAGCGGTGGTGTTCACCGTCACCGTCTTTTCGGTGGCGAAGCGCAGCAGGTAGTGCGGGCCGCCGGCCTTGGGGCCGGTGCCGGACAGGCCCTGGCCGCCGAACGGCTGCACGCCGACCACCGCACCGATCTGGTTGCGGTTGACGTAGACGTTGCCGACGTGGACGCCGTTGCTGATGCGGTCGACGGTTTCGTCGATGCGCGAATGCACGCCCAGGGTCAGGCCATAGCCGGTGGCGTTGATCTGGTCGATCACCGCGTCGAGCTGGTCGCCCTTCCAGCGGATCACGTGCAGGACCGGCCCGAAGATTTCCTTCTGCAGCTGGCCCAGGTCCTTCAGTTCGTACGCACGCGGTGCGAAGAAGGTGCCGTTGGCCGCTTCGGCGGACAGTTCGGCCGCAGCGATCAGGCGCGCTTCGCGGTCCATGCGCACGGCGTGGTCCTGCAGGATCTTCAGTGCATCGGCGTCGATCACCGGGCCGACGTCGGTGGACAGCAGGCCGGGGTTGCCGACCTTCAGTTCCTTCATCGCACCGGCCAGCATGGTCATCACCTTGTCGGCGATGTCGTCCTGCACGAACAGCACGCGCGCGGCCGAGCAGCGCTGGCCGGCCGAGGTGAAGGCCGAACCGATGGCGTCCTTGACCAGCTGTTCCGGCAGTGCCGAGGAGTCGGCGATGAAGGCGTTCTGGCCGCCGGTCTCGGCGATCAGCACGCCGATGGCGGCGTCACGTGCAGCCATCGCGCGGTTGATCGCACGGGCGGTGTCGGTAGAGCCGGTGAAGGCCACGCCGGCCACGCGCGGGTCGGCGGTCAGCGCGGCGCCGACGGTGGCGCCATCGCCCGGCAGGTACTGCACCACGTCAGCCGGCACGCCGGCATCGTGCAGCAGCTTCACTGCGTAGTAGCCGATCAGGTTGGTCTGCTCGGCCGGCTTGGCGATCACGCTGTTGCCGGCGGCCAGTGCGGCAGCCACCTGGCCCAGGAAGATCGCCAGCGGGAAGTTCCACGGGCTGATGCAGACGAACACGCCGCGGCCATGCAGCTGCAGTTCGTTGGATTCGCCGGTCGGGCTGGGCAGCTTCTCGGCGTGACTGAACTGCTCGCGTGCCTGCTTGGCGTAGTAGCGCAGGAAGTCCACGGCTTCGCGTACTTCGGCGATGCCGTCGGGCAGGCTCTTGCCGGCTTCCTTCACGCACAGCGCCATGAATTCGGGCATGCGCGCTTCCAGCTGGTCAGCGGCGTGCTCGAGGATGGCGGCGCGGCTGGCGGCCGGGGTGCGGTTCCAGGCCGGCTGTGCGGCCACGGCATTGGCCAGCGCCTTCTGCACGGTGGCGGCATCGGCGGCCTGCCACTGGCCGACCACTTCACGGGTGTCGGCCGGGTTGGTCACCGGCAGCGAGGCACCGGTCGGGTTCGCGCCCGGCACCAGCGGTGCGGCCTGCCAAGGCTTCACTGCAGCGTTGAGCTGCTCGGCCAGGGCGCGCAGTTCGTTGTCGTTGGCGAGGTTGGCGCCCATGGAATTCTTCCTGTCGTGGTTCTGGCTGCGCAGCAGGTCAACCGGCAGCGGGATCTTGGGATGCGGAATCGATTCGAACGAGGACACCATCTCAACCGGATCGCGGACCAGGTCGGCGATCGGCACGCGCTCGTCGGTGATGCGGTTGACGAAGCTGGAGTTGGCGCCGTTTTCCAGCAGGCGACGCACCAGGTACGGCAGCAGGTCTTCATGCGAACCGACCGGCGCGTACACGCGGCAGGGCAGGCCAAGGCGATCGGCCGGCACTACTTCGGCGTACAGGTCATCGCCCATGCCGTGCAGCTTCTGGTGTTCGTAGACGCCACCGTTGGCGATGCTGCGCACTGCGGCGATGGTGTGCGCATTGTGCGTGGCGAACATCGGGTAGATCGCGTCGGCATGGGTAAACAGACGCTTGGCACACGCCAGGTAGGACACGTCGGTGTTCTGCTTGCGGGTGAACACCGGGTAGCCGGCATAGCCTTCGATCTGCGCGCGCTTGATCTCGGCGTCCCAGTAGGCGCCCTTGACCAGGCGCACCTGCAGGCGACGACCGGCGCGACGCGCCATGTCGGCCAGGTGGTCGATCGTGTACGGCGTACGCTTCTGGTAAGCCTGCACGACCACGCCGAAGCCATCCCAGCCGGCCAGCGAGGCATCGCCGAACACCTGCTCGATGATGTCCAGCGACAGTTCCAGGCGATCGGACTCTTCGGCGTCGACGGTGCAGCCGATGCCGTAGCTCTTGGCCAGCTGCGCCAGTTCCAGCACGCCGGGCACCAGGTCCTTCAGCACGCGCGCGCGCTTGGCGTGCTCGTAGCGCGGGTACAGCGCCGACAGCTTGATCGAGATGCCCGGTGCGTTGTTGACGTCGCCATCGGCACGGCCACCGCGCGACTTGTGGTCACCACCGATGGCGTGGATCGCACGACGGTAGTCTTCCAGGTAACGCAGGGCGTCCTTCATGGTCAGCGCGCCTTCGCCGAGCATGTCGAACGAGTAGCGGTAGCTGGCGCTGTCGCCCTTGTGCGAGCGTGCCAGCGCTTCGCCGATGGTGCGGCCCATGACGAACTGGTGGCCCATGATCTTCATTGCCTGGCGCACGGCCAGGCGTACCACCGGCTCACCGACGCGGCCGACCAGGCGCTTGAACGCGCTGGGCGCATCGGCGCGGGTGGCGTCGTTCATCTGCACCAGCTTGCCGGTCAGCATCAGGCCCCAGGTGGAGGCGTTGACCAGCACCGAGTCGCTGCCGCCCAGGTGTTTTTCCCAGTCGGCATCGGCCAGCTTGTCGCGGATCAGCTTGTCGGCGGTCTCCTGGTCCGGAATGCGCAGCAGCGCCTCGGCCACGCACATCAGCAGCACGCCTTCCTCGCTGCCCAGGTCGTACTGGCGCATGAAGGCTTCGATCGCGCCCTGGTCCTTGGCGCGCACACGCACCCGGGCGACCAGGTCGGCGGCCAGCGCCTGCACCTTGGCCTGCTCGTCGGCCGGCAGGCGCGCCTGCGCCAGCAGTTCGCGCACATGGCTGGCCTCGTCCTTCAGCCAACCATCGGTGATGGCCTGGCGGAACGGGTTGGGGGACGCCGGCAGTTCCGGCGACAGCAGCGCCGAGTGACGCGGGGCGTCACTGGCGGCAATGGGAGAGGAGGGTGCGTTCATGCCGGTCCGGCCAGTGGAAAACTTGGCGATTTTAATCATTTTTTCGACTTCAGGAAGGCCCGCGCAGCCACCTTCATGAATGCTGATAGCCCCTAGCGGTGGTGGATTCAGCGTGTTCAGCAAAGTCGGGCCGTTTTGTGCCGAATTCGTCATTCGTGCCGCTGGGCCCATGCTGTATTGCAGCATCGGAAAAAGTGTGAATGCACCCTTGCTACCGGCGAGAGGGCAGGGCTACCATCGAGACGTTTCCCGCGGCAGGAACGCGGTTGCGACATGATCGAGGTGCTTACAGCTCCGGATGGGTCAGGTACGCAGCTGCGACTGCGTCCCCCACGGGCGCTCGATGCCCGGCAGTTCGTCCTGTTGTTTGCTGTGTTGTCGGGAGTGATGTGGCTGGTGTCCGCCTTCGGGTGGGTGGCCGGCAATGCATTCGCCCCCCTGTTCGCGCTGCTGTACAGCCTGTTGCTGGCAGCTGCGTTGCGCGCGTTGTGGCGCAGTGGTGAACGGCAGGAGGAAATCCGGGTAGTGCCGGCGTGCGTGGAGGTCATCCCCGTGCCCGGTGGATCGCCGGTGTTCCGGGCTCATCCGCACTGGGTGCGCCTGCTCACCGACGACCAGAGGGTCCGGCTGGCATCCAGCGGCCGGCAGGTGGAGGTGGGGAGTTTCCTCGCGCCGGCCGAACGTCAAACGCTTGTTGAAACGCTTGAAGATTTGCTCGCCGCCAGCGATGGCGGCAACCGACGACGCTAAGGGTCTAGGCAATGAAGCAAAGCAGAGGGTGGGGCACGAAGTGCGTTGCAATGGCCGCCGCGATGGGGGCCCTGCTGTCGATGACGGGGACGGTGCTGGCCCAGGCGGCCGATCCAAAGCCGTGGCAGTTGAACATGGGCAAGGGGGTGACCCAGACCTCGCGCCTGGCCTGGGAATCGAACAACCTTTCGCTGATCGTCTGTACGGTGATCGGCGTGATCGTGTTCGGCGCGATGGCCTACGCGATGTTCAAGTTCCGCAAGTCCAAGGGTGCGGTCGCTGCCACCTTCAGCCACAACACCAAGGCCGAAGTCATCTGGACGGTGATCCCGGTGATCATCCTGGTGGTGATGGCGTGGCCGGCCACGGCCAACCTGATCAAGATGTACGACACCCGCGATGCCGAGATGACGGTCAAGGTCACCGGCTACCAGTGGATGTGGAAGTACGAGTACCTGGGCGAGAACGTGACCTTCACCAGCCGCCTGGACCGCGAGTCCGACCGCATGCGGCAGAGTGGCAAGGTGCCGACCCGCGAGAGCCATCCGCACTACCTGCTGGATGTCGACAACCGGCTGGTACTGCCGGTGGACACCAAGGTGCGCTTCGTCATCACCTCCGACGATGTGATCCACGCCTGGTGGGTGCCGGCGCTGGGCTGGAAGCAGGACGCCATTCCCGGCTTCATCAACGAAGCCTGGACCAGCATCGAGCAGCCCGGTGTCTACCGCGGCCAGTGCGCGGAGCTGTGCGGCAAGGACCATGGCTTCATGCCGATCGTGGTCGAGGCGGTGTCCAAGGAAGAATTCAAGCAGTGGCTGGCGCAGCGCAAACCCGCGCCTGCACCGGCAGCCCCTGCCGCGCCTGCCGAACCCACTGCACCTGCCAGTGAAACGCCGGCGCAGCCGGCGGCACCGGCAGCCGCCGAGGCCGGCAACACGCCTGCGGCGGCGGCCAGCGGAGCCTGATGTAACTGCCCGCGGCCGTATCGCGGCTGCGGCGACAACCGATCCTGAGAGGTGTTTTGCAATGGCGCACTCGGCAGTTGGGCACGACGATCACCATCACCCGCAGAGCTTCTTCGAGCGTTGGTTCTTCTCGACCAACCACAAGGACATCGGCACGCTGTACCTGGGTTTCAGCTTCATCATGTTCGTCATCGGCGCGTTCATGAGCGTGCTGATCCGGCTGGAACTGGCCCAGCCCGGCATCCAGTACATCCGTCCGGAAATCTTCAACCAGCTGACCACCGTACACGCGCTGGTGATGATCTTCGGCGGGGTGATGCCGGCCTTCGTCGGCCTGGCCAACTGGATGATCCCACTGCAGATCGGCGCGCCGGACATGGCGCTGCCGCGCATGAACAACTGGTCGTTCTGGCTGCTGCCGGTGGCCTTCAGCCTGCTGCTGCTGACCTTCCTGCTGCCCGGTGGCGCGCCGGCCGGTGGCTGGACGCTGTACCCGCCGCTGTCGCTGCAGGGCGGCTACAACGTGGCGTTCACCGTGTTCGCCATCCACGTGGCCGGCATCAGTTCGATCATGGGCGCGATCAACATCATCGCCACGGTGCTGAACATGCGCGCGCCCGGCATCGACCTGCTGAAGATGCCGATCTTCTGCTGGGCCTGGCTGATCACCGCGTTCCTGCTGATCGCGGTGATGCCGGTGCTGGCCGGTGCGGTGACGATGCTGCTGACCGACAAATTCTTCGGCACCAGCTTCTTCAATGCGGCCGGTGGTGGCGACCCGGTGATGTTCCAGCACATCTTCTGGTTCTTCGGCCATCCCGAGGTCTACATCATGATCCTGCCCGCCTTCGGCGTGGTCAGCGAGATCATCCCGACCTTCAGCCGCAAGCCGCTGTTCGGCTACCAGGCGATGGTCTACGCCACAGCGGCGATCGCGTTCCTGTCGTTCATCGTCTGGGCCCACCACATGTTCACCGTGGGCATGCCGCTGGGCGGTGAGATCTACTTCATGTTCGCCACCATGCTGATCTCGATCCCGACCGGGGTGAAGGTGTTCAACTGGGTCAGCACGATGTGGCGCGGCTCGCTCACGTTCGAAGCCCCCATGCTGTGGTCGGTGGCGTTCGTCATCCTGTTCACCATCGGTGGGTTCTCCGGCCTGATGCTGGCGATCGTGGCCGCCGACTTCCAGTATCACGACACCTACTTCGTGGTCGCCCACTTCCACTACGTGCTGGTGACCGGCGCGGTGTTCGCGCTGATCGCGGCGGTGTACTACTGGTGGCCGAAGTGGACCGGGCGCATGTACAGCGAGAAGTGGGCCAAGGTGCACTTCTGGTGGTCGATCGTGTTCGTCAACCTGCTGTTCTTCCCGCAGCATTTCCTGGGCCTGGCCGGCATGCCGCGCCGCATCCCCGATTACTCGGTGGCGTTCGCCGACTGGAACCTGATCAGCTCGATCGGTGCGTTCGGCATGTTCGCCACGCCGTTCATGATGGCTGCGATCCTGCTGTCCTCGCTGCGCAATGGCGAGAAGGCCGAGGCCCGCTCCTGGGAAGGCGCGCGCGGTCTGGAGTGGACGCTGCCGTCGCCGGCACCGGCGCACACCTTCACCACGCCGCCGACCATCCGCCCGGGCGACCTGGCCCACGACGATATCGGTCATTGAGGTGATGCATGCATAACGAGAGCCCGATCACCCCGGCCAGAGCCGAGCCACGCCTGGCCGCAAGCGCATCGCCAAGCCAGCGGCCGGGCACCGCGCCGCTTTATGCGGAGCAGCGCCAGCGTGCCAGGCGCACCGCGCTGTGGGTGGGCGCGATCGCCGTGCTGGTGTACGTCGGCTTCATCCTCAGCGGCGTGATCGGTCGATGAGCGAAACACCGGCCACCGCTCCGTCACGCAGCGCCGGCCTGCCGCGCCTGATCGGCGTTGCGGTGGTGGTGTTCCTGCTGACGTTCTCGCTGGTACCGCTGTATCGCATCGCCTGCGAGAAGGTATTCGGCGTGCGCCTGGAACGTGGCCCGGGCAGCGAAGCCAGTACCGGTGCTGCCACCGGCAAGCGCACCGTGCGGGTGGAATTCGATGGCGGGGTCAATTCGCGGCTGCCGTGGTCGTTCCATCCCGAACAGCTGACCATGGATGTGGTGCCCGGCGAGCTCAACGAGGCGCTGTACTTCGCCCGCAACGACAGCCAGCAGGCCGTGGTCGGCAGCGCGGTGCCGTCGGTGGCGCCGGCACGCGCGTCGGGATTCTTCAGCAAGACCGAATGCTTCTGCTTCACCGCGCAGACCCTGCAGGCCGGCGAAAAGCGTGACATGCCGGTGCGCTTCATCGTCGATCCGGACCTGCCGCCGGAAATCCGCACGATCACCTTGTCCTACACCTTCTACCGCAACGATGCGTTGTCCGATCGGCTGGCGCCCGCCGCCACGTCGGAAGGCGCCCATGCTGCTCCCTGACCCGGATACCGACCATGGCCCAGACACCTACCGACGCCAACGTGTACTTCGTCCCGGCCCAGAGCAAGTGGCCGTTCGTCGGTTCCATCGCGATGATGGTGACCATGGTCGGCGTGGCCAGTTGGCTCAATGACGCCAGCTGGGGCCGCTGGACGTTCTACATCGGCGTGGCGATGCTGGTGCTGACCCTGTTCTGGTGGTTCAGCGATGTGGTGCGCGAGTCGCAGGCCGGCAACTACAACCGGCAGGTGGATGGTTCGTTCCGGATGGGGATGGTCTGGTTCATCTTCTCCGAAGTGATGTTCTTCGGTGCCTTCTTCGGTGCGCTGTTCTACACCCGCCACCTCGGCCTGTCGTGGTTGAGCGGCGAAGGGCGCGGGGTGATGACCAACGAGCTGCTGTGGCAGGGCTACTCGGCCGGCTGGCCGACCAATGGCCCGGCAGCGATCGGTGGCGCGTTCCAGACGATCCCGGCCTGGGGCCTGCCGCTGATCAATACGCTGATCCTGCTGACCTCGGGCGTGACCCTGACCATCGCCCACCATGCGCTGAAGGCGGGCAACCGCCGCCAGCTGTTGATCTGGCTGGGCCTGACCGTGCTGCTCGGCCTTGGCTTCCTGACCCTGCAGGCCGAGGAGTACATCCACGCCTACAAGGAATTGAACCTGACGCTCGGCTCGGGCATCTACGGTTCGACCTTCTTCATGCTGACCGGCTTCCACGGCGCACACGTGCTGCTGGGAACGATCATGCTGATCGTGATGTGGCTGCGGTCGGCGAAGGGACACTTCACCCGCGACAACCATTTCGGCTTTGAAGCGGCCGCGTGGTACTGGCACTTCGTCGACGTGGTGTGGCTGATGCTGTTCCTGTTCGTCTACGTGCTTTGACCGCGCAGGCGTCGGCAGCGTCAGCCGCCGGCGCTGCCTGGCCTGATGGGGCGTCAGCCGCCGATGCCGTGCGGTTTGATCCAGCCCATGTAGATGCTCACGATCACCAGTACGATCAACGCCACCGACACTCCGATGCGGCGGGTCAGTGCATTGACCGTGCGCTTGGTCTGGCCGCGGTCCACCAGCAGGTAATACAGGCCGGCGCCCAGATTCCAGACGATGACGATCAGAAACGCGATTACCAGCAGGGTCTTCAGCGAATCACTCATGCGCGGCTCGAGGGCAGGGTGGATGTGCCTATCTGACCGCGTTTGCGCGGACTTGTCATGATGCGCCAGCACACGCGCCTGATCGGCTGGCTGATGGCGTTGCTGGCGATGGCCGGATTCACCGCGCTGGGGCTGTGGCAGCTGCAGCGGATGCAGGCCAAGCAGGTGTTGCTGGATGCACAGGGGCCAGCCGTGGCGCAGGCGCTGCCGTTGGCGCAGGCGCTGGCGGCGCAGGGCGCGCTGCATGGCGTGGCCGATCACGGTCGCTTCCTGCCGGGCGTGGTGCTGCTGGACAACCAGACCCGCCACGGCCGCGCCGGAGTGAAGATCTATCGTCCGTTCCGCAGCGATGCGGGCAGCGTGTTGCTGGTGGACCTTGGCTGGCGCGCGCTGCCGCCGGACCGCAGGTTGCCGGTGGTGCCGGCACCGCCGTCGCCGGTGGCCGTGCGAGGCCTGTTGGCGCCGCCCCCTTCGTCCGGGCTGGCGCTGGGGCCGGCGTTCACTACCACCGATGTTGCAGGGCGCTGGCTGGCCAGTCGCCTTCCCGCCGATGGCCTGGCTGCGGCACTGGGCCTGCCATCGTTGCCCGAGCGCGTGCTGCGGCTGGACCCGGCGCTGCCGTTCGGCGATGAGCGCGATCTCGACCTGCTCCCGAACACGCTGCCGCCGCAGCGCCACCTGGGTTACGCCGTGCAGTGGTTCGGGCTGGCGCTGACCGTGCTGGTGGTGGCGCTGGTACTGGAATGGCGCAGAAGACGGCCCGTTGCCCGGTAGTGCCGGCCGCTGGCCGGCATCCCTTTCCCAACCATGAGAAAATGCCCTGCATGAACACTGCTACCTCCCCGCAGGCGCGCGGCAACGGCCGCCGGACCCTGGTGCTGCTGTTCGCCGTTTTCTTCGGGGCGATGGCGCTGGCCGCCCTCCTGCGTTTCTCCGGATGGCAGCCGACCGCACATCGCAACAGCGGGCAATTGCTGAAGCCGCCGGTGGATCTGCGCCAGCAACCGCCGACGCTGGCCAATGGCGCGGCCTACCCCTGGAACCCCGAGGCGCGCACATGGCGCCTGCTGGTGGCCCCGGCCGGAGCCTGCGACGCGCAGTGCGTCACTTTGTCGCAGGGACTGGGCAAGGTGTGGCAGCTGTTCGGCCATAACGCCGATAATGTCGAGATCCTGTGGCTGGGAACGCCACCGGCGTCGATCGCCTCGCTGCCCGCGCTGCGGCCGCTGGCCCCGTCGCCAGCCCTGCGCGCGGCGCTGCCTGGCGTCGATGATCCGGCGGGTCTGCCGGTCTACGTGATCGATCCGAACGGCTTCGTGATCATGCGTCATGCCCCCGGGAGCGATCTCGGCGGTCTGCGCAAGGACATGGCCACGTTGCTGAAACTGAAGTGAGTCCCGTTTGATGAGCCTTTCCGCGCGTCCGGCGCTGCACCGCAATTTCCACCGCCTGGCGTGGTTCGCCATGATCATGACCGCGAGCACGATCATGTTCGGTGCCTTCGTGCGCCTGTCCGATGCCGGCCTGAGCTGCCCGGACTGGCCGACCTGCTATGGGCAGGCAACCTGGCCGCAGCACGTGGAAGAGACCATTGGCCACCCGGCAGCGGAGATCCGTCCGCTGGAAACACACAAGGCCTGGCGTGAGCAGGTGCACCGCTTCCTGGCCGGCGCGCTCGGCATCGAGATCCTGACCCTGGCCCTGCTGGCCACGCGCAAGCGGCGTTTCGGAAGCACGGCGGTGGTCACCGCCTGCGTGCTGGTGGCCGCGGGCATACCGCTGTACATGATGGGCTGGCATGGAACCGCCAGCGCACTGGCGCTGGTCGGCGAGGCCATCCTGCTGATCGCGGCGCTGCGCTGGAGCAACATCGACCTGGCGCGCGCTGCGCTGCTGACGTTGGCGGTGGTGATCTTCCAGGCGCTGCTGGGCATGTGGACGGTGACCCTGCTGCTCAAGCCGATCGTGGTGATGGGTCATCTGCTGGGCGGCATGCTGATGTTCGGCCTGCTGGTGTGGATGGCCTGGCGTGCCACGCACATGCCGATCACCCTGGCTGAGGCGCCGAAGCTGAAGTGGCTGCTGCGCATTGGCGTGGCGGTGCTGGTCACCCAGATCGCGCTGGGTGGCTGGGTCAGCGCCAACTACGCGGCGCTGGCGTGCGGCGGCGGCAGCGCCTCGCTGGACAACTTCCCGCGCTGTGCCAACCAGTGGTGGCCGCAGCACAACTTCGCCGAGGGCTTCACCCTGTGGCGCGGTATCGGTGTGGACTACGAAGGCGGCGTGCTCGACGGTGCCTCGCGCATCGCCATCCAGATGGCCCATCGCCTGTTTGCCATCGTCGTTGCCGTTTACCTGCTGTGGCTGGGCCTGCGCCTGTTCCGGCTGCCGAGCATGCGCGGCTGGGCTTCGGCCCTGGTCGCGCTGCTGGTGCTGCAGGTCACCCTCGGCATCCTCAACGTGAAGCTGGCGCTGCCGCTGGAAGTGGCAGTGGCGCACAACGGCGTTGCCGTTGCCCTGTTGTTTGTATTGGTCAGCCTGCTGGCCCGCCTGCGTGCCCCGGACTGATCCCATGTTTTCCAACTATCGCCAGTACTGGGACCTGACCAAGCCCAAGGTCGTTGCCCTTATCGTCTTCACCGCCCTGGTCGGCATGGTCCTGGCCATTCCCGGCGTGCCCAGCTGGGAGCAGGTGCGTGCCGGCCTGCTCGGCTTCCTCGGCATCTGGCTTGCCGCGTCCGCCGCTGCAGCCATCAACCAGCTGCTGGATGCGCACATCGACGCGCAGATGGCGCGCACCTCGTGGCGTCCGCTGGTGGTGGGCAAGGTCAAGCCGTGGCAGGTGCTGGTATTCGCCGGCGTGCTGATCGTGCTGTCGATGGYGATCCTGGTGCTGTGGGTGAACTGGATCACCGCGGTGCTGACCTTCGCCTCGCTGATCGGTTATGCGGTGATCTACACCGTCTACCTGAAACGTGCGACCTCGCAGAACATCGTCATCGGTGGTCTGGCCGGTGCGATGCCGCCGATGCTGGGGTGGGCGGCGGTGACCGGCATGCAGGGGCAGTCGGACTGGGCGTACTCGTCGCTGCTGGTGCTGATCATCTTCATCTGGACGCCGCCGCACTTCTGGGCGCTGGCGATCTTCCGTCGCGAGGATTACGCCAAGGCGGAAATCCCGATGCTGCCGGTCACCCATGGCGTGGTGCACACGCGCAAGCAGATCATGGCGTACTCGGTGGTGCTGGCGCTGGTCTGCCTGCTGCCGTACCTGGTTGGCATGAGCGGAGCGTTCTACCTGGGCGGGGCGATCGTGCTCAACGCGGTGTTCCTCTGGTACGCCTGGCGCATGCTCAACCCGCCGGACGAGCTGTTCTCGATGAAGATGTTCAGTTACTCCATCGTCTATCTGATGGCGCTGTTCGCCTTCCTGCTGGTGGACCACTGGATCCTGCCCTGGTTGTAGCGGGTGGATCCGCCGGGCATGGCCCGGCGCTACCTGTGGAACATCCACTGCCCTGGTTGTGACGGGGTGACGCCGCCGGGCATGGCCCGGCGCTGTTCCACAGGTCAGGGCGCGCGCTTGGCATACCGTTGCGCGATCACCCCGCAGACGATCAGCTGGATCTGGTGATAGATCATCACCGGCAGCACGATCGCGCCGAGGCTGCCCCCAGCGAACAGCACCTTGGCGATCGGAACGCCGGTGGCCAGGCTCTTCTTCTCTTCGAGCCGCAGAACACGATGGCGATCTCGTCTTCGCGGTTGAAGCGCAGGCGGCGGGCGATGAAGGTGATCAGCGGCATGGCGATGCCCAGCAGTACCGCCGCCACCACCGCCACCGCGAACAGCGACAGCAGCGGTGTCTTGCTCCACAACCCCTCGGTAACCGCTTCGCCGAATGCCGAGTACACCACCAGCAGGATCGTGGCCTGGTCGGTGTAGCGCAGCAGCGCGCGCTGCCTCTCAACCCAGCCGGCGATCCACGGGCGCAGCAGGTGGCCGGCCACGAACGGCACCAGCAGCTGCAGCATGATGCCGCCGATGGCATGCAGCGGGTCGTGCACGCCGCCGGAGGTGCCGGCCAGTGCGGTCAGCAGCAGGGGCGTGAGGAACACGCCGAGGATGCTCGACAGCGAGGCACTGCACACGGCCGCCGGCACGTTGCCGCGCGCCATCGAGGTGAACGCGATGGACGACTGCACGGTGGAGGGCAGGGTGCACAGGAACAGCACGCCCAGGTACAGCTCAGGCGTCAGCAGCCAGCCGGACAACGGCTTGAACAACAGCCCCAGCAGCGGGAACAGGATGAAGGTGCAGGCGAGGATCGTCAGGTGCAGGCGCCAGTGCAGCATGCCGCCGATGATCGATTCGCGTGGCAGGCGCGCGCCGTGCAGGAAGAACAGCGCGGCGATGGCGACGGTGGTGACATCGTCGAGCACCAGGGCGGCGGCGCCTTTCATCGGCAGCAGCGAGGCCAGGCCGACGGTGCACAGCAGGGCGAGGGTGAAGTTGTCCGGTCGCAGGCGCGACCACCAGCGGGTCATGGTGGATGGGCTCCTTGGTGCGGGGGGATTACCCCGGGAATCAGGGGGTGGGAGAAGGGATCGCCAGACGCTCGCGGGTGGCCGCTTCCAACGACTTCAGGCCGGCTCGCTGGCCCAGTTGCAGCGCCTGTTCCGGGCTGGCGTGTTCGTAGCGTGCGTTGACCAGGCCGAGCACGGCACCGGCGCGGTTGCCGGAAGCGCAGTGCAGCAGCACCGGCCCCTGGCTCTGCTGCAGCGCCTGGTGCACGGCGCGCAGGTTGGTGGCATCCAGGCCTTCGGCGCCGGCTACCGGGATGCGCACATAGCGCAGGCCGAGCGCTTCGGCCTCGCGTGTTTCATCGAAGCCGCGATCTTCATCGGGTTGGCGCAGGTCGATCACCGTGCGCACGCCTTGGGCAGCCAGTTCGTGCAGTTGCGCGGCCGTGGGCTGGCCACCGGCGTAGAGGCCGGGGCGGACTTCAGCAAGAACAGGGTCCGCAGCCCAGGCCGGCAGGATCGGGCAGAGCGACAACAACAACAGCAGGCAGGTCAGGCGCAGCAGCATGCTCTCTCCGGGAATGTGTTCTGCCGCTACAGGCGCAGATTGGCGCGTGCCTTCAGCAGCTCGCGCATCTCGTACTTGTCAGTATCGTCCAGACCCTGTTGTCGCTGCTTGGCGTTGAGGTCGTCGATCCGCTGGAACAGCAGCTGCTTCTCCAGCTGGCCGACTGCGTCATGCAGTTCCACCGTCCACATCGCTTCATCGCCCGCCAGCGTCTGCGCGGCCAAGGTGTGCAGTGAGGCCTGTTCTTCGCGGCCGTCGAAATGCTCCAGCAGGGCGCCGGTACTGATGTCCGGGCGCTGTTCGACCAGCCCCAGCAATTCCAGCAGCAGCTCCACGCCGGGCAGGCGCAGGCCCTGGAAGTGGTGCTTGCCGCCCAGGGTCAGGGCCAGCGATGGCTGCTGCAGCAGGACGGCGATCGCGCCGCGCACCAGGCTGCGCTTGGCCGCCGGCTGGATCGTGCGCGGCGCGGCGCGTTGTGGCATCTGCGGCCGGCCCGCCTGCGCGTTGCCACCCAGGCCGGTCAGCTGCGCCAACTGCTGCTTCATCAGGTCGCCGAAGGCACCATCGGGAATCTGCGCGAGCATCGGCTTGGCGCGCTCGGCCAGCCGTGCCTTGCCGTCCAGGGTGCCCAGGTTGATCTCGCGGGTCAGTTCGTCGAAGAAGAACTGCGACAGCGGCGTGGCCTCCTTCAGGCGTTCGTCGAAGGCCTCGGCGCCTTCCTTGCGCACGATGCTGTCCGGGTCTTCGCCGTCGGGCAGGAACAGGAAGAAGGCCTGGCGGCCGTCCTTCATGCGTGGCAGCACCGATTCCAGCGCCTTCCAGCCGGCGCGGCGGCCGGCGGCGTCGCCATCGAAGCAGAAGAACACGTCCGGCGCGTTGCGGAACAACAGTTCGGCGTGGTCCGGCGTGGTCGCCGTGCCCAGCGTCGCCACCGCCTGGGTGACGCCGAACTGGAACAGCGAGACCACGTCCATGTAGCCCTCGACCACGATCAAGCGCTCGATCTTCTGGTTGGCCTGGCGCACCTGCCACAGGCCGTACAGCTCGCGGCCCTTGTGGAACAGCGCGGTCTCGGGCGAGTTGAGGTACTTGGGGCCGTCATCCTTCTCGAACACGCGCCCGCCGAAGGCGATCACCCGGCCACGGCGGTCGAAGATCGGGAACATCACCCGGTCGCGGAACTTGTCGTAGACGTGGCCGCGGTCGTTCTTGGAGAACAGGCCGGCGCGGTCGAGCAGCTTCATCCGCCGCTCGTCCTTGCCCAGTGCGTCGCGCAGGCCGCTGTAGCCATCAGGTGCATAGCCGATCTGGAAGCGCGCGCGGTTCTCTTCATCCACGCCGCGGCCATCGAGGTAGCTGCGGGCTTTCTCGCTGCCTTCCAGGTTCTTCTGGAAGAACTTGGTTGCCGCGTCCAGCGCCGAATACAGCTCGCGACTGTCATCCTGCTGCTGGGCGTTGCGCGGGTTCTCGCTGCGCGGCACTTCCATGCCGGCACGCTTGGCCAGTTCATCCACCGCGTCGAGGAATTCGAGGCGGTCGTAGTTCATCAGGAAGCTGATGGCCGTGCCGTGCGCGCCGCAGCCGAAGCAGTGATAGAACTGCTTGGTCGGCGAGACGGTGAAGGAGGCCGAGCGTTCGTCATGGAACGGGCAGCGCGCGGCGTACTCCTTGCCCTGGCGCTTCAACGGCACGCGGCTGCCCACCACCTCGACGATGTCGGAGCGGGCCAGCAGGTCGTCGATGAAAGCGTCGGGGATACGGGCCATGGGCAACGAGGCAGGGCGTGGCGGCAGCCACGCGGAAGGGGGAAGTCAGTCCCCCTAGTTTACCCCTTGCCGGCCACGTTCCCGGGCGCGTTCGCCGCAGTGCCAGGGTCGATGCCGGCAGCGAGCAGATGATGGCGTGCGCGCAGGCGTTCATCGATCACCGCGGTCATCAGCGCGCCGACGAAGAAGACCACGGTGGCGTAGTAGATCCAGACCAGCGAGATCACCAGCGCACCCATCGAGCCGTAAGCGCTGCCCGGTGCGACGGTGGCGATGTACACGCCGATGCCATAGCGGCCGAGCGCGAACAGCGCCGAGGTGATGAGGCCGCCGATGAAGGCCTGGCGCCACGCCACGCGCCGGTCCGGCAGGTAGTGATACATGAAGGCGAAGCCGACCGCGTACAGCAGCAGGCTGGTCAGGTAGCCGATGGCCGGCAGGATCGAGGGCAGCTGCGCAAAGGCCACCTGCAGCACGGTGGTGGCGGTCATCGACAGGATCAGCAGGAAGCCCAGCGCCAGCACGACGCCGAAGGAGAACACGCGCTTGCGCAGCCAGGCCTTGATGCCCTCCAGGCGTTCGCCGCTGGTGCGGAAGATCAGGTTCAGTGCGTTCTGCAACTGGGCAAACACCGCAGTGGCGCCAACGAACAGCAACAGCGTGCTCCACAGCCCGGCCAGCGATCCGACGTCGGGCTGGTTGTCGGCATTCTTCAGCACGGTTTCGGCCACGGTCGCGGCACTGCTGCCGGCCACCGAGCTGATCTGGTCGACCAGGGCCTGCTGTGCCGGCGGATACAGCGAGGCGGTCAGCCACAGCAGCAGCACCAGCAGCGGCGCCATCGACAGCAGGGCATAGAAGGAAACCGAGGCGGCCTGGGTCAGCACGTCGATTTCGACGAAGCGCTTGACGACGGCCATCGGGAAACTGTCCTGCAGGCGCTTGATGTACTTGTGCAGGGACGCGGGGCCGCCGTGCGGCGCGCGGTCTTCGGGGGCGTGGGACGTTGGATCAACCATGCCGGAGTTGTAGCAGCACCACGTCGAAGACGCGGTGAAGCAGGTGCGCAGGAGCGCGTCCCGGAGTCCCTTCGCAGTGCGGAAGGGACCCGGGTCTGGCGTTGCTTACGACAGCGCCTGCTTGACCAGCTTGGACACCAGGCCCATGTCGGCCTGGCCGGCCAGCTTGGGCTTCAGCGCGCCCATCAGCTTGCCCATGTCGGCCGCGCTGCTGGCGCCGGTTTCGGCGATGGCCGCCTGGATGGCCGCGACAATCTCGGCTTCGCCCATCTTGGCCGGCAGGTAGGCTTCGATCACCACGATTTCGGCGCGCTCGATTGCCGCCAGGTCTTCGCGGTTGGCCGCTTCAAACTGGCTGACCGAGTCCTTGCGCTGCTTGACCATCTTGTCGAGCACGGCGATCACGGCGGTGTCGTCGAGCTCGATGCGCTCGTCGACTTCCTTCTGCTTGATGGCGGCGTTGATCAGGCGGATGACGCCCAGCTTGTGCTTCTCGCCGCCCTTCATGGCGGCCTTCATGTCTTCGGTGAGCTGCTGCTTCATGCTCATGACGAACCTCGTGGTGGTAGTGGGGCAGGGCGGATGCCCGGGCCCGGAAACGCAAAAAGCCGGCGACGCTCGCGCGTGCCGGCTTCGACTCCATCGCGGCAGGGAATGCCCACCGCAATGAAGATGCGTCCGATCAGTACAGGCGCTGACGCTTGGTAACGTCGCGCGACGAGCGGCGCAGCTGACGCTTCACAGCAGCGGCGGCCTTGCGCTTGCGCTCCTGGGTCGGCTTTTCGTAGAACTCGCGCTTGCGGGTTTCGGCCAGCACACCGGCCTTTTCGCAAGTGCGCTTGAAGCGGCGAAGAGCAAACTCAAAGGGTTCGTTCTCGCGGACTTTGACGCTGGGCATGGAATCTCCGGGACACAGTAGAACCGGGTCACGCCCGGCGAGCCGCACATTATAGTGGCGAATAAACAAACTGCAAGCCACAAATCCTGAATAGGGGCAAGTTGTTGGATTGCAGTGAGGCCTGCCAGTTCCCCGAGGGGTTGGCAGGGGCGTCATAATAGCAGGCATGCGAGTCCTTGGCATCGAATCTTCCTGTGACGAGACCGGCGTGGCGGTGTATGACACCGACCTGGCCGGCAGCGCTGCCCTGCGCGCCCATGCGGTCTACAGTCAGATCGCCCTGCACGCCGAGTACGGCGGTGTGGTGCCTGAACTGGCCAGCCGTGACCACGTGCGCAAGCTGCTGCCGTTGATCCGGCAGACGCTGGCCGAGGCCGGGCTTGGCGTGAACGACATCGACGGGGTGGCCTACACCGCCGGCCCCGGCCTGGTCGGGGCGCTGCTGGTGGGCGCCGGCGTGGCCCGGTCGCTGGCCTGGGCGCTGGAGGTCCCCGCCGTGGGCGTGCACCACATGGAAGGTCACCTGTTGGCGCCGCTGATGGAAGACGATCCGCCGCAGGCCCCGTTCGTGGCGCTGCTGGTGTCCGGTGGCCATACCCAGCTGGTGGCCGTCGATGCCATCGGCCAGTACCGGCTGCTGGGCGAAACCTTGGACGACGCCGCAGGCGAAGCCTTCGACAAGACCGCCAAGATGATGGGCCTGCCGTACCCCGGCGGGCCGCAGCTGGCCGCGCTGGCCGAGCAGGGCACGCCGGGCGTCTACCGCTTCACGCGGCCGATGACTGATCGCCCGGGCCTGGATTTCAGCTTCTCCGGCCTGAAGACCCAGGTCCTGATGGCCTGGCGCGACAGCGACCAGAGCGAGCAGACCCGCGCCGACATCGCCCGTGGCTTTGAAGACGCCGTGGTCGAGACCCTGTGCATCAAGTGCGAACGCGCGCTGGAAGCGGCCGGCACCAATGTGATCGTGGTGGCCGGCGGCGTGGGTGCGAACAAGCGCCTGCGCGCCCGCCTGCAGCAGATGGCCGAGCGCCTCGGCGGCCGCGCCTGCTTCCCGCGGCCGGCGTTGTGCACCGACAACGGCGCGATGATCGCCTTCGCCGGCGCGCTGCGCCTGCTGGCGGGCCAGCACAGCCCCCCGAAGGTGGACGTCACCCCGCGCTGGGACATGGCGACGCTGCCGGCGGTGTAAAGCCCCGCAACCGGTAGCGCCGGGCCATGCCCGGCGGACGCATTATGGACGCCCTGCCAACGGAGAGGCCGCCAGCACCGTGGTGGCCCGTTCATGGCGCTGCAGCCATGCCAGCGTGTGCGGGCACCGGGCGTGGATCAGCCGCCCGATCGCGGCCAGGTCGGCGCCGATGTCGCGCTCAAGGATCGGTTCGTGGTGGGCGATGCGGTTGCGCAGGTGGCGGATGCGGTCGATATCTGCGTGGATGGCTTTCCTGGTGACACTGGGATGGGCCGAAGGCGCATGGCGTAGAACACCGCTGAGTGCTGGTATCCACAGCGAAGCGTCGAAGCGGCAGGTGAAGAGCTGCTGCCAGAAAACCATCGGCAGGTTGGCGACGATCTCGGGCGTGTCGGTGGTACGGCCGGTGACCAGTTCCAGTGCGGTTCTCGCCGAAGCGGATGAAGATGCCGGCAACCTGCGACGGAAGGCATCATTCCACGGCCATCGAGGCCCATGTTGCCGGGCCAGCGCCGATGCGGCTGCGTTGCGGATGACCACTTCGCACAGATGCACCGGCATCATCAGCGCACCGCACATCCGCATGTTCCACAGGTACAGGGATTCGGCGGTGACACCCGGGCTGCAGGCCGATGCAATTCTCTCGTAGGTCGACAGGCGCTCCGCTGACAGAGCGCGCCTCAATGCATCGTATGCAGCCATCGTGATGTGCGGTGGTGAAGGAAGGGTCGATGCTGGCCAGAGACGGCGGCGATCACCATCGGGGAACGCCGTTGCCTGCGTGACCGATTTCCTGTGTTTCGGCTCGGACGAATTCCGTGAGTTGCTTTGTCGCAATTGGCCTTGACCGGCGATTGGGTCCTTGCCTAACCTCAGTGCCTGCGCCACCGGGACCCGCGGCTTGAGAAAGCTCCCCCCGGGGACAAAACGGTAGTACCAAAGGGCCCCGCTAGCAGGGCCCTTTGTCTTTTCCAGACCTTGCGAATGCCCGGCGACCCTCCTCCGTTCCGGGCAGGCTCACTGCCGTCCCGTTACCATGGCCGCCTGTTTTCCGGCTGGTAACCGCAATGGACAAGGTTTTCATCGAAGGGCTGACGATCGACGCCCTGATCGGCATCTACGATTGGGAGCGGCGGATCCGCCAGGACCTGGTGTTCGATCTGGAGATGGGGTTCGACAACCGTCGCCCGGCCGCCAGCGATGACATTGCCCACACCCTGAACTACAAGGCGGTCAGCAAGCGCCTGGAGCAGTTCGTGCGCGAATCGGAGTTCGGCCTGGTGGAGACCCTGGCCGAGCGCTGCGCGCAGATCGTGCTGGACGAGTTCGACGTGAAGTGGCTGCGCCTGAAGCTGAGCAAGCCCGGGGCGGTGCGCGGTGCACGTGCGGTCGGCGTGATCATCGAACGCTCGCGGGACTGACACGCCGGTAATGCCGGCCGTCGGCTGGCAACCCCCGGTAGTGCCGGCCGCTGGCCGGCAACCTCAACAGCAATGAAGAAGGAGACAACCGATGGTGGACGCAGTGGTGGCGGTACAGTGGCTGGAAAAGCTGCAGAACACACTGGAACCCTATCCTGGCGCCTACCTGGCGTTGATGATCTCGGCGCTGCTGGTTGCCGCCGGCCTGGCCAACTGGGTGACCAAGCGCATCCTGCTGCGCGGCCTGCGTCGCCTGCTCAACCGCCTGCCCGGCGCCGATACCGGCCGCGGCAGCCATCTGATGCGGGTCATTTCGCGGCTGTCCAACGTGGTGCCCAGCCAGGTGATCGCCTCAGGCATCCGTATCGTGCCGGACCTGCCGCCGGGCCTGGTCGGCTTCATCATCGGTGCCTGCCAGGCGTGGGCGATCCTGACCGTGGTGCTGGCGCTGTCGCATGCGCTGGATGCGGCCAACGACCTGTACGAACGTCGCCCCGAGGCGCGCAACAAGCCGATCAAGGGGTACCTGCAGGTCGCCAAGATCATCATCTTCGTGATCGCCGGGCTGTCGATCGTTGCCACCCTCGCCGGTGTCGACCTGCGCTACCTGGTCACCGGCCTGGGCGCGGCCACCGCAGTACTGATGCTGATCTTCCAAGACACCATCCTGTCGCTGGTGGCCAGCGTGCAGATCAGTGGTGATGGGCGTATCCGTATCGGCGACTGGATCGAGATGCCCAGCCAGAATGCCGACGGCGATGTCATCGATATCGCCCTGCATACGGTGACGGTGCAGAACTTCGACAAGACCATCACCACCATCCCGACCAAGAAGCTGGTGACCGAGTCGTTCAAGAACTGGCGCGGCATGCAGGAGGCCGGTGGCCGCCGGATCAAGCGCGCGCTGTTCCTGGACCAGCACAGTGTGCGTTTCATGGAGGAGGACGACCTGGCCTTCCTCGGCCAGTTCGCCCTGCTGGGCGACTACCTGCGCGGCAAGCAGCAGGAGCTGGGCCAGTGGAACGGGCGCCTGCGCGAGCAGGGCGTGGCCGAGGTCAACAGCCGCCGGGTGACCAACCTGGGCACCTTCCGCGCCTACGTGGAGCGTTATCTGGCCAGCCACCCGGGCATCCATACCGATATGACCCTGCTGGTGCGCCAGCTGCAGCCGACCACCGAAGGCCTGCCGCTGGAGCTGTACTGCTTCACCCGCAGCACCGCCTGGGGCGAATACGAGGCGGTGCAGTCGGACATCTTCGACCACCTGCTGGCGATCCTGCCGGCCTTTGGCCTGCGGGTGTTCCAGGCGTCCAGCGACGCGATGTTGATGGCCGGGCAGCGCCAGTTGGCCGGCTCGGAGTAAGCTGCGATGCCCCCGGCCGGACCGTACGGATCCGGCTGGTGGCTGAAACTGAATGACGAAACCTCTCGCCAAATCGTCCGGGATCGCTAGAATGCCGGGCTTGTAAACGTTTTCATTAAGGACTGCCGGTGGCCTCCGATCGCATCGAATCCCTCATTGCCCAGATGACCGTCGAGGAAAAAGTCGGCCAGCTGGGTGTCTTCGCGGACATGGTCCGCCCGTTCGCCCCGGACGTGAACCCGGAAGCCAACGTGCGCAATGCCGACCAGGTGCTGCAGCAGGTGCGCGAGGGCAAGGTCGGCTCGCTGTTCAACGGTGTCGGCGCCGAGCTCGGCCGCCGCATCCAGCAGGTCGCCACCGAGGAGAGCCGCCTGGGCATCCCGGTGATCCTGGCGGCCGACGTCATCCACGGCATGCGCACGGTGTTCCCGATTCCGCTGGGCGAGGCCGCCAGCTTCGAGCCGGATCTGGCCGAGCGCACCGCGCGCGCCACTGCGGTTGAAGCTACCGCTGCCGGCCTGCACTGGACCTACGCACCGGCAGTGGACATCGCCCGTGACCAGCGCTGGGGCCGCGGTGCCGAAGGTGCCGGTGAGGACGTGGTACTGGGCTGTGCCTTCGCCGCTGCCCGCGTGCGTGGCTTCCAGGGCAGCGACCTGCGCGCCGCCGACTCGCTGCTGGCCACGCCCAAGCACTTTGCCGCCTATGGCGCGGTGATGGCCGGCATGGAATACAACATGGTGGACATTTCGCCGCAGACCCTGCGCGATGTGCACCTGCCGCCGTTCAAGGCGGCCTTCGATGCTGGCGCGATCACCGTGATGTCCTCGTTCAACGACATCAACGGCGTGCCGGCCAGCGCCAACGCCGAGCTGCTGACCGACATCCTGCGCGGTGAATGGAAGTTCCCGGGCGTGGTGATCTCCGACTACACCGCCGACATGGAACTGGTCGCGCACGGTTATGCCGCCGACGACCGCGATGCCACCGCCAAGGCGTTCACCGCCGGCCTGGACCTGAGCATGCAGAGCGGCTTCTACGCCGAGCACCTGCCGGGCCTGGTGGAGAGCGGCGAGGTGCCGATGAGCGTGCTGGATGAAGGCGTGCGCCGCATCCTGTGGCTGAAGGAAGCCATCGGCCTGTTCGACGACCCGTACCGTTCGCTGGACCCGGCGCGCGAAGCCGATACCTCCCATATCGACGCCCATGACGAACTGTCGCGTGATGCCGCGCGCCGTTCGATCGTGCTGCTGAACAACCGCGACAACGTGCTGCCGCTGCAGAAGAACGGGCAGAAGATCGCGCTGATCGGCCCGTTCGTGCAGGACCGCGACAACATCGAAGGCTGCTGGACGCTGTTCGGCGACAAGCAGCGCTACGTGGATCTGGAAACCGGCGTGCGCGCGGCCATCGGCGATGACGCGCAGCTGGAAGTGGTGCCGGGATGCGAACTGGAAGCCGCCATTGCCGGTGGCACCGAGGCGGCCGTGGCCGCTGCGCTGCGCGCCGACGTGGTGGTGCTGGCGCTGGGCGAGCCGCAGCGTTACAGCGGCGAGGCGCAGTCGCGCGTGGAGATCACCCTGCCGCCGGCACAGCAGGCGCTGGCCGAAGCGGTGGCGATGACCGGCAAGCCGCTGGTGGTGCTGCTGCGCAATGGTCGCGCGCTGGCCCTGCAGGGCGCCGTGCGCAATGCGCATGCCGTTGCGATCACCTGGTACCTGGGCACGCAGACCGGCCATGCCGTGGCCGATGTGCTGTTCGGCGATTACAGCCCCTCCGGCCGCCTGCCGGTCAGCTTCCCGCAGGTGTCCGGCCAGCAGCCGTACTTCTACAACCACCCGCGCACCGGTCGCCCGGAACTGCCGACGATGTCGGAATTCAAGGCACGCTGGCGCGAGATTCCGAACGAGCCGTTGTACCCGTTCGGCCATGGCATCGGCTACACCACCTTCGCCTACGGCGTGCCGCAGCTGAGCAGTGCGCGCGTCGGCTGGGACGACACCCTGACCCTGACCACCACGCTGACCAATACCGGCAGCGTGGCTGGCGAGGAAGTGGTGCAGCTGTACATCCACGACCGCGTGGCCAGCCGCGTGCGGCCGGTGCGCGAGCTGAAGGACTTCCGCAAGGTGGCCCTGCAGCCGGGCGAGTCGGCCGAGGTGGTGTTCACCCTGACCCGTGAACAGCTGGCATTCACCGGCCGCGACGGCGTGCTGCGTGCCGAGCCGGGCCTGTTCGACGTGTGGGTGTGCGCCTCGTCGATGGCCGGTGACGCGGTGCAGTTCGAACTGCTGAAGGCCTGATCGGTAGAGCATCCACGCATGGCGTGGATCTACTGGCAATGAGTAGCGCCGGGCCATGCCCGGCGTCCTCACCCATGGCGAACACGCCGGGCACGGCCCGGCGCTACCATCGGAGCCTGATCCGATGGAGACCGCGCATGCGCACGATGGCCTACCTTGTTCCTGTCCTGTTGCTGGCAGCGTGCTCGCAGCCGGCACCGCCGCCCGAACCTGCCGCCGATGCGCCTCCGCCGATGACGGGCGCGACGCCGGCCGAGGCGGCCGCCAGCACCACGCCCGATGCCGTCGCCGCGCCACAGGCTGCGGCGGAGCACGCCAAGGATACGGCTGCGACGCCGGCCGATGCTGCCAACCCCGCAGCACCTGCGGCGGCAGACGACGCCCGCGCGCGCATCGAGACGCTGCTCGGCGATGCGGCGCAGTATGAAAAAGTATTCACTGCCTTCAAGACCGCAGTGGTCGGTGGCGATCGCGCGGCGGTGGTTGAAGAAGTGCGTTTCCCGCTGAACATCAGCGGTGGCAGGAAGATCACCGGGCCCGGTGAATTCCAGCGCAACTACGAAAAGATCATCACCCCGGCGGTGGTCAAGGCGGTGTCCGCGCAGGACTTCGGCACGGTGTTCGTCAACCAGCAGGGCGTGATGATCGGCGATGGCCAGGTCTGGCTGACCGGCGAGTGCCTGGACAAGGCCTGCACGCGCACCGAGGTGAAGGTCGGCACCATCCAGTAACGAAAACGGCCCCGTATGCAGGGCCGTTCCAGATCGGTAGTGCCGGCCGCTGGCCGGCAACCAGGGCTCCTGCAGGTGCCGGCCAGCAGCCGGCACCACCCGGCCGTCAGGCCTTCGGCGTGAGCTTCAGCAGCCGTGCCTTGCTGCCGTCTTCCAGCAGCCACAGTGCGCCGTCCGGGCCCTGTTCCACTTCGCGGATGCGCTCGCCCATGTTGAAGCGTTCGGCCTCGCGCGCGCTGTCGCCGTCGAAGGCAACCCGCACCAGCGAGGTGGACGACAAGCCACCGATGAAGGCGCTGCCCTTCCACTGCGGGAACAGGCTGCCGCTGTAGAACATCAGGCCGGCCGGGGAAATGACCGGGTTCCAGGTCACCTTCGGTGCGGCGAACTCCGGGCGGGTGTCATGGTCGGGAATCGGACGGCCGTCGTAGTGGTCGCCGTTGGACACGATCGGGTAGCCGTAGTTGGCACCGCGCACGATCAGGTTCAGCTCATCGCCGCCGGCCGGGCCCATCTCCTGCGCCCACAGCTTGCCATTGGCATCGAAGGCGATGCCCAGCACGTTGCGGTGGCCGAGCGACCACACCTGCGCGGCCACGCCGCCCTGCGAGGCGAACGGATTGTCGGCCGGCAGGCTGCCGTCGTCGTTGAGGCGGATGATCTTGCCCAGGTTGCCGCTCATGTCCTGCGCAGGATCGAACTTCTGCCGTTCGCTCGAACTGATCCACAGCTTGCCGTCCGGGCCGAAGGCCAAGCGGTGGCCGTAGTGGCCTTCGCCGCTGACCTTCGGCGTCTGCCGCCAGATCACCTTCAGGTCCTTCAGCTGGCCGCCACCGTTGGCATCGAGGGCGAGGGTGGCACGGGCCACGGCCGCGCCGCGCGTGTCCAGCGTGCCTTCCTCGGCGTAGCTGACGTACACCACATGGTTGCGGGCGAAATCCGGATGCAGGATGACGTCGCCGAACCCACCCTGGCCGCCGTAGGCGACCTTCGGCACACCGGTGATCTCATGTTTTTGGCCGCTGGCCAGGTCCAGGTGCTGCAGCTTGCCGCGCTTTTCGGTGACCAGCAGGCTGCCATCGGGCAGGAAGGTCATCGCCCACGGCTGGTCGAACCGGCTGACCTCGGTGGCGGTGAAGGGACGTTGGTCTGCGCTGGCCGCGGCGGTCGCCGGGGCCTTCTGGCCAGACGCATCAGGGCCGGCCGCGTTGCAGGCGGTGGTGGCGAGGATCGGCAGCAGGCCGAGGGCGAGCAGCAGGGGCGTGCGGGTCATGGGTATCTCCAGCGGAAGGGGATGCGGATGGCCAGGCTCTCCCTTGTATACCACCGGGGCGGTGACGGTCGTGGCCCGAAGGTCCTGCTCCCCCCTGTGCGGCATGGCGCGGATCGTCTAGGGTGTTGTCGCCCGGGCAAAGCATTGCCCGCCTGTCTGCCAAGGACCTGCAATGAACGCACCCCTCATCCATCGACCCTCGCCCGCCTTCATCGCCGCCTCGTGGGTGGCCCTGCTGCTGGGCGCGGTGGCCTACCTGGTCGGCCTGTTCAATGCCGAGATGCCGCTGAACGAGAAGGGCTATTACCTGACCCTGCTGCTGTTCGGCCTGTTTGCGGCGGTATCGCTGCAGAAGAGCGTGCGTGACCGCGTCGAGGCCATTCCGGTGAGCGGCCTGTACTACGCGCTGTGCTGGTTCGCACTGCTGTCGGCGCTGTTGCTGCTGCTGGTCGGCCTGTGGAACGCCACCCTGGTGCTGAGCGAAAAGGGCTTCTACGGCATGGCATTCGCGCTGTCGCTGTTTGGCGCGGTGGCGGTGCAGAAGAACACCCGCGACCTGATTGCCGCCAACGCGGCCGAGCCCAAGCGCGCTTCGTCGATCCCGCCGCTGCCGGAACAGGAATGACCGGCTGAGGCAGCGCCGAGCGCCTGCCCGGCCCAGGCCTGCAACGCAGAAGGCGCCGAGCAGGGGCTCGGCGCTACTGGGCCTGCATCAGTCAACTGCTGGAGGGGTCAACCGTGGCGCGTCAGCCGCGGATCGGCTACATGGGCTTCATCCCAACCGCGGCGGACAGCGGCGCGGGCCTGATCCCATTCCAGGCGGCTCTTGCCGCGCTCCGTCGCCCAGCGGGACTGCAACTCCGCTTCGACCTGTTCGTAGGCGCGGATCACCTGATCGGCGCGGGTTTCGTTGAAACGTGCTGCGTGGCCGATCTGATAGGCCGGCTCGTAGTCATCGAACAGCAGGCTGGCGTCGTAATACGGTTCGGCGCTGTAGCGGTCGCGCCAGTAGTCGGAAATGGCCTCGCGCGGGGTGCTGTCTTCCGGTACGCGGCCGGGGATCTGGTAATCGGGGCTCATGGACAGAAGGCTCCGTAGTGGACGAAGCCTGATCGTGCCCATCGGCCGGTTAACGCGCCGGACCGGCAGCGTGATCGGCAGGTCAATCAGCAGCGGCATCCTTGCGCGGCAGCTTGTAGATCACCGCGCCAACGGCGAAGGCGACCAGCGCCGCGACGATGTTCTGCCAGCTGGCACTGGCAAACAGGGCCACGCACAGCAGCAGGGCCAGCACCGGAATCAACGGGCCGCCGGGCAGCTTCAGCGCGCCGGGACGGTCGGCATAGCGCTTGGCCAGTACCAGCACTGCGGCGGCCGTGCCGATGTAGGCGAACAGTCGTGTGGTCATCGACAGCAGTGCCAGCTGCACGAACGACCCGGACAGCGCCAGGCCGAGGGCGATCAGGCCCTGGCAGAAGATCGCCGCGGCCGGGGTACGGAAGCGCGGGTGCACCTGCGCCAGCACCTTCGGGCCGTAGCCATCGCGGGCCAGGGCGAACAGGAAGCGCGGGCCCATCATCATCGTGTTGCTGTTGGTGCCGAGGATGGAGATGGTCGCGCCCACGGTGAGGATCAGCGCCAGCGCCTCGCCGCCGAAGCTGGAGGCCGCATCGGCCAGTGGCGTGGCCGAGTTGGCCAGGCCGGGCAGCGTGCCCTGCGCCACGATCTGCACCGCCGCGTAGATCACGGTGACGGTGACGATCATGGTGATCAGCGCGAACGGGATGTCGCGGCGTGGGTTGCGGTATTCACCGGCTGCGGCCGGAATGTTCTCGAACCCGGCGTAGGCATACAGCAACAGCAGCGCCGCCTCGCCCATGCGCTGCAGGTCGTGCGGGTCCGGGCGCTGGCCGGAGAAGGCCAGCTGTGGGTCGATGTAGAACGCGCCGATGGCCACGAACAACAGCAGCGGCAGCATCTTGCCGATCACCAGCACGATGCCGGTGCGGGCGGCCGAACGCACGCCGATGATGTTCACCCCGGTGAGGAAACCGAGCGAGACAACGATGATCGCGATACGGCCCATGCCTGCGCCTGCCCACGGCCAGAACCGCGCCACAGCGTCGGCCAGCGCATTGCTGAGCGCTGCGGCCGAGCTGATGCGGGTCAGCCAGATCATCCAGCCGATCTCGAAACCGGCGAAGCGGCCAAAGGCTTCGCGCGCGTACAGGTAGCTGCCACCAGGTTCATCGAAATAGCTGGCCGCCTGCGCGTAGCACAGCACCAGCAGGGCGACGACGATGCCGGCGGCGACCACGCCCCACAGGCTGAAGGGACCGAGCAGGGCGACCGTGGCCGCCGGCAGCAGGTAGATGCCGCTGCCGACCACATCGTTGATGGACAGGCCGACGATCTGCCAGCGGCTGACCGCGCGCTGCAGTTGGGGTTCGTCGGCGGCGCTCAACGTACGGCTCCTTCAAGCGCGGGCAGTTTCCACTGTGCCTGCAGGCGCTGGTATTCGGCCCTTGGCAACAGGACGAAGCGTGGCGTGTCCTGCGGGTGCAGCCAGTCCAGCAACGCCTGCATGCGCACCTCTGGCATCGCAGTGCAGCCAGCGGTGGCCTCGCCGGGCTGGCGCCACAGATGGGCGAAGATGCAGCTGCCCTTGCCGGGTTGGTTGTCCGGGTTGTGCGCGATCACGAAGCCTTCCCGGTAACGCACGTCACCCTGGTTGTGCAGGTCCAGCCGCATCGGTTCGGTGGAACCGGCTATGGCGGCGCTGCCCACCTTCTTCGCATCGACGATGCGGTTGTAGAACGGCGATGCTGGCACGTCCATGCAGTAGCTGCTCTCGAGCATCGGCTGATAGGTCATCGCCGTGCCGGGCCGGGTGATGGCATAGCCGAACGCGCTGCCCAGCGCGAACACACCGGCCGGACTGCGGCCATCGCCCTCCTGTTTCTGCGGACCGCCGGTCTGGGCAGGATGCAGGCCCAGGCCCCAGGCACTGCCGGTGCGACCCAGTGCCACCGGGAAGGCCTGGCCGTGCCTGCGCCAGTGCTTGCCGTCGCGCACGAAGGCCTGCAGCTGGCCCTGCGTGCTGTCCCAGGTCTCGCTGGTGACCACGATCAGTTGGCGAGCGTTGTCCAGCGGGGCAGCGTGGAGAGCAGCTGCGGCAACGAGCAGCAGCGCGGCAGATGCAAGGCGGGCCAGCAGCAGGTTCATCGGGCGCTCCGGTCAGGAATCCAGCAGGTGGTCGATCCGTTCCAGGTTCACCGCCAGCTGCTGCTGGCGATCCGGATTGGCGTGGCAGAGCAGCACGAACAGGAAATCGAGCAGGGCATGCATGGCGCTACGGTACAGCAGCTGCGCCACCTGCGGCGCGCGGTCGTGCGCGCACACCACCAGTGCCGCATCGGCATGCGCACGCAGCGGGTTGGCGGTGTGGCGGGTGATCGACACCACCTTGCCGCCCATGTCCTGGAACTGGCGCGACAGCTGCGAAAGCTGTGGCAACTTGCCGAACTCGGAGAACATCAGCAGCACATCGCCCGGGCGCGCGGCGGACAGGTTGGCCAGCATCAGGATCGGATCGGTATGCGGCACCACCAGCAGGCCGAGCAGCGACAGCCGCATGGCGAATTCGCGCGCGTACAGGCCGTCGTCACCCAGGCCGTATACAAACAGCTTGGGCGCGCAGTCGAGCAGCTGCACGATGCGCTCGATCTCCTCGCGTGGGTTGGCCTGGCGGGTTTCTTCCTCGGCCTGGGCCTTGCTGCGGCGCAGGGCGTCGCCCAGGCGCAGGTAGTCATCGCTGATGTCCGGTTCGGCGGGCGCCTGCTGTGGGTCGGCACCGGCGCGGGCGACGTCCTCGCCGATGGAATATTTCAGGTCCGGGTAGCCCTTGAAGCCGAGCTTCTGGCTGAACTTGACCACGCTGGACTGGCTGATGCCCAGCGCGCTGGCCAGCTGCTGCGAGGAGTAGTCGCGCAGCAGGTGCGCGTTGTCGAGGATGAAGTCGGCGATGCGGCGTTCGATGGCCGACATCTGCCCGCGCTCGGTGCGGATTTTCAGCAGGGGCGGCATGCGGGGCGTCCGGGCATGTGTAGGCGCGTTGCGGTTGGTTGCGTAGAGCGGATTATGGGGTGGGTCGGGCGGGTGCCAGCCGCGAAGGGGTTACGGAGTGGAGCAAAAGCAGGAGCAAGGACATCCACGCATGGCGTGGATCTACCCGGAGCTGCAGTTGAGTCCGCCTTCAAGCGAGCCGAGCACCGCAGGTCCGGCGAGGGCGAAGAGGCGCGGGTGTCTGAGCGCAGCGAGTTCCGCGCCGTCCCTCGGCGGACCGAGGAGCGCAGGGCACCGGCGTGCGCAGCACGTCGGCTCGCGGCCGGCGGAGCGTTTCTTTTGGTTACTTTTCTTTTCGCGAAAAGAAAAGTAACGCCCGACCCAACGTCAGTTGTACGCCAAGCCAGCCGCAAGGCAGAAATCAACCCAGCATCTCCAACCCCCGCACTTCGGTAATGCCCAACCCCGGCACATCGCTGATGCTGATCTCCGACTCGTTGAAGCGCACCCCGCCGCTGACCGGATCGAACTGCCCCAGCGAGGGGCCATCCAGGTCGACCTTGGTGATCACATCGCTCTTGGCTACCGCCAGGTGCACCGCTGCGGCCACGCTGATGCTGGATTCGATCATGCAGCCGATCATGCACGGCACGCCGTAGATGCCGGCGATGTCGGCAATGCGGATTGCGTTGGACAGGCCACCGGTTTTCATCAGCTTGATGTTGATGATGTCGGCGGCGCGCTGTTGGATCAGGTCCATCACCTGGCTCGGGCTGAACACGCTCTCGTCGGCCATCACCGGGGTGTTGACCCGATCGGTCACGTACTTCAGGCCGCTGATGTCGGCGGCCTTGACTGGCTGCTCCAGCAGTTCCAGCACCACACCTGCATCTTCCAGCGTGCGCATCGCATGTACCGCCTGCTTGGCAGTCCAGCCCTGGTTGGCATCCAGGCGCAGCAGCGCACGGCCTTCGACGGCGGCATGGATCGCCTTGACCCGCTCGATGTCCACGCCGATGTCCTTGCCGACCTTGATCTTCAGCGACTCGAAGCCGCGTTCGATCGCCGACAGCGAATCGGCCACCATCTTATCGATGTAGTCCACGCTGATGGTGATGTCGGTGGTGATCACCGGGTCGCCACCACCGAGCATCTGGTACAGCGGCGCGCCATGCAGCTGCGCCCACAGGTCGTACAGGGCGATCTCCACCGCCGCCTTGGCGCTGGTGTTGCGCTCCATCGCGGTCTGCACCAGCGTGCACAGGCGGTTGAGGTTGACCACCTCCTGGCCGATCAAGCGCGGGGCAATGAAGTGCCGGATCGCTTCGATGATCGAGCCGTGGGTGTCACCGGTGATCACCGCGGTGGCAGGCGCCTCGCCGTAGCCGGTGTGGCCGCTGTCGGTGCGGATCAGCACCACCACGTCCTCCACGGTTTCCACCGTGCGCAGCGCGGTCTTGAAAGGGGTCTTCAGCGGCACGCGCAGCATGCCCAGTTCGATGGCGGTGATCTTCATTCAGGGGTTCTTGGCACGCAGGCGTTGGATGTTGGTGATGCGATCGATGTAGCGGACGCTGTCGCTGGCCATCATCGGCTCCAGCGGGGTGACCGATACGCCATTGAGGTGGGCCTGCACACGCTTGCCGTCGGCGCCGAACCAGCTGCCGCCCGCGGTATCGTGGATCACCCAGGTGCGGCCATCGACGTGGCCGATGGCCATCATCACGTGGCCGGGGATGTAGACCAGGTCACCCACCTGCAGATCGGTGACAGCGCGGTCGCGCACGGCCTTGCCGTCCTTGGCGGTGAACGGCAAGCGGTCCAGCGCGGGACTGACCGCCTGTGCGCTGGTATTGCGTGGCAGCAGCACACCGAAGCTGCGGTAGATCTCGGAGACGAAACCACTGCAGTCGCGGGTGTCGTAGTCGTGGCCCCAGCCGTAGCGCTCGCCGAGGAACTTGAACGCTTGCTGCAGCAGCAGGCGCGGGGTCAGCGGCAGGTAGTCGGCGGCAGTGTCCTGCGAGCGCGGCAGCAGCGCCGGCATCAGCTTCAGGCGGCCATCGGCCTCGCGCACCGGCAGCTGCACCACCCACGAGGCGTGCGCCTGTTGCCCGTTCACCGGCTCGGCGGCGGGCCAGTCGGCCAACACCGGCAGGCGCACGCCCATGTCCAGCTGCAGGCGCGAGACACGCGGTTCCTCGGGTGTGTAGGCAGTGTGCGCTGTGGCAGCGGTGACGACGCGGTACGGCCCCTTCGCGCCGTAGCCGAGCACCGTGGCCCTGTCACCGCTGGCCACCGCGTCGGCTTCGATCCATGCGCTGTAGCGCTCGCTGTGCACGAACAACCAGCGGCCGTCGGTGCTGCGGTGGACGACGGCAACCTTGTCGCCGGGGAACAGTGCCGACTCCTGGAAGCGGTCGATGTCGGTATCGCCGACGGTGCTGAAGACACGCTGGCGGGTTGGGAAGGTGCGCAGCGCAGCGCGCTTCACCACCAGGGCGTAGTCCGGCGACACCTGCCCCGGAACTGCATCGAGACCGAGGTTGGCTTCGATCGCGCTGCGCACGTCCGGTGCGATGGCGCGGCCCCTGTCGTCATACAGCGCCCGCGTGGGCCAGCTCGACAGCGTGGTGATGCTGTCACGCACCTGTGCCGAGCTGAGCTGCGCAGGCAGGGTGGCGATGTCCTGGATGTGCTTGTCCTGCGCGCGCATCCGTGCGTTCTGCGCCTCGATCTGCGCGCGGTCCAGGATAGGTGCGTCGGCATTGTCCAGCCGTGCCGCCCAGTAGTCTGCGGTGAGGTAGGCCTCGTGCAGGCCGATCACGTAAGGCAGCGGGGCGCCGGGGTCGGGTACAGGCGTGGCCGCCTGGGTGAATGCGGGTGCGCCCAGCAGGCCCAGGGCCAGTGCCAAGGTCAACCGGTGCGGCCAGTGCCGACGCGGTTCGCGGGAAGCCAGGATCATGCGCTGCACACCCTCCTCGAATGCCTGTTGGAATATTTATTCCTTTCGGCCCCGAAAGCAAGAATAAATTATTGACCGGTCTTCCGGCCCGTGTTACACAGCCGTTACCACCCGCGCTTGGGAAGTGTCGCTGTGGATCCTGCCGTTCGCAAACCGTCTCTGCCTGCCGCTGCCGGCCTGTGTGCCGCGCTGCTGCTGTGGGCGTCGGCGGCACCGGCCGCGGATCCGCGCAGCGCCACTGAACGCGAACGGGAAACCCAGCTGATCGATCTGGTCGACAGCGGTCGTTTCAGCGATGCCGATGCGTTGCTGGCGACCGCTGGCGATGCTGCCGAAAGCGCGTTCCAGCGCGAGCGCATGCGCCGCATCAGACTGGATTTCTCCCTTGACCAAGCCGCAGCCAAAGCAGCGGTACGCCGCTGGATTCCCGACCTGACCAACGAGGAATTCGCGCGCTGGGACCAGCTTGGCCTGATCGAGCATCTCGACATCGATGGCACGCGCTGGTACTTCAAGCGCGCACCATCGAACCTGTTCCTGCTCAGCGATGAAGCACGTGCACGCCGCCGCGCGGATGCGCCGATGCCGGCGCCGGGCCCCAACGAGGTGCTCAACGCGCATCACGCGCGCGTGGTTGCCGCCGCCGAACAGAGCGGCATGGCATCCGTGCTGCCGCAGCGCATCGAATTCACCCAATCGTTGACGGTCAAGGCGGATGCCGTACCGGCCGGCGAAACCGTACGTGCCTGGATTCCGTACCCGCGCGAGATTCCCGGCCAGCAGGAGCGCGTGCAGTGGATCGGCAGTGCACCAGGCAAGGCTCGAGTCGCCCCGGCCAGCACCCAGCAGCGCACCGCCTACCTGGAAGCCAAGGCGGTGGCCGGGCAGCCGACGTACTTTGAAATCCGCTACGCGGTGACGATCTTCGCGCGCCGCACGGCAATCGATGTGACAAAGGTGCAGGCTACGCCGGATGATCCAGCATTGAAGCCCTATCTGGCCGAGCAGCTGCCGCACGTGCGCTTCACGCCGGCGCTGAAGCTGTTCTCCGAGCAGGTGCTGCAGGGCGAGACGCGCCCGTATGAAGTGGTACGCAAGCTGTTCGCCGCGGTCGACCGCATTCCATGGGCCGGTGCGCGCGAGTACTCGACCCTCAGCAACATCAGCGACTACGCGTTGCGCGCCGGTCATGCCGATTGCGGGCAACAGACACTGCTGTTGATCGCCCTGCTGCGCATGAACGGCATTCCCGCGCGCTGGCAATCGGGCATGGTGTTCTCCGACGATGGCAGCGGCTACAACAACCTGCACGACTGGGGCCAGGTCTACCTGGCGCCCTATGGCTGGCTGCCGATGGATGTGACCACCGGCGTGTTGGCCAGCGACACGCCCGCGCTGCGTGACTTCTACCTCGGTGGCCTCGATGGCTACCGCATCGCCTTCAACGACGATTTCGGCCAGGCGTTCGCGCCGGCCAAACAGCACTACCGCTCGGAAACGGTCGACTCGCAGCGCGGCGAGGCCGAGTGGTCAGGCGGCAACCTGTACTTCGACCAATGGAGCTACGACTTCCAGTGGCGGGTACTGCCAGCCGGGCAACGCTAGCGCGACACACCACCCCACCACCATTCAATTCTTGCAGGAGAGAGCAGGGGATGAAGGCTTACAACATCAAGCGGGCGGCCTTGTGCGTCGCCCTCGGCGCGTGTCTGGGCATCATGCTGCCCACCACGGCCACGGCCCAGAACGTGTCGGGTGCCGTTGCCGGCCGCGCCACCGCGGGCGACCAGATCACCGTCGTCAATGCCGGCACCGGCCTGACCCGGACGGTCACCGTCGGTGCCGACGGCAGCTACCGCCTCGGCCAGCTGCCGGTGGGTGACTATCGGCTGCAGCTCAGCCGCGATGGCCAGACCTTGGGCGAACAGGTGGCGGTAAGCGTCGCTGTCGGCGGCACCACGACCGTCAACCTGGCCAGTGGCGGCGGCGTCACCAACCTCGATGCACTGCAGGTGGTCGGTACCCGCGTGATCAACCGGGTGGACGTCTATTCCACCGAGACCTCATTCAACATCAACCGGCAGGAAATCTCACGGCTTCCGGTGGCACAGGATCTGTCCGCCGTGGCGCTGATGGCACCGGGCGTGGTCGGCGGCAACTCGTCGTTCGGCGGCCTGTCCTTCGCCGGTTCCTCGGTGGCCGAGAACGCAGTCTTCATCAACGGCCTCAACGTTACCGACATGTACACGCGTCGCGGCTTCAGCACGGCCCCGTTCGCGTTCTTCAATGAATTCCAGGTCAAGACCGGCGGCTACTCGGTCGAGTTTGGCCGTTCCACCGGCGGCGTGATCAACGCGGTCACCCGCTCGGGCAGCAACGAGTTCAAGGGCGGCGTGGAAGTCACTGCCGAGCCCAGCGCAGGGCGCTCAAGCGGCGGTGACCATTTCCATCGCGACGGTACGCCGCATTCCTATGGCAGCCGCGACAACAACTCGTTCCTGAAGACCAATGTCTGGGGCTCTGGGCCGATCATCAAGGACAAGCTGTTCCTGTTCGCCATGTACGAGGACCGCAACGACCGCGGCCACAACACCTCGTCCGATGGCAGCACCTGGTTCAAGAACAAGTCCGGCAATGGGTTCTGGGGCACCAAGCTGGACTGGAACATCAATGACAACCACAGCCTGGCGCTGCTGGCATTCTCCGATGAAGGCGATGTCACCAATGCGTCCTACGCCTACGACTGGGATGACAACCGCCTCGGCGACTGGGGCGGTGATTCGATCACCGAGACTGGCGGCAAGAACTGGTCAGCCACCTACACCGGTCACTTCGGACAGAACTTCACCGCGCGCGCGATGGTCGGCCAGAACAACCAGCGCGCCTTCACCAACTCGTCGCTGGACCAGGCCTGCAGCCCGGTGTTCACCGACAGCACCTATGGCACCCGTCTGTCCAAGCTGCAGGGCCTGCGCGCCGGCTGCCATCCGACCGGGACCGCCGTGGCCGAGCGTGATGACACACGCGACGTGGCGCGCCTGGACTTCGAATGGCAGCTGGGAGACCACCTGCTGCGCTTCGGCGTTGACCGCGAGCTGATGACCACCGACCAGACCACCCGCTATCCCGGGCCGACCGCCTTGAGCTACACCGCCTACGTGGCGCGTCCCGGGGATGAAGTGTGGGACGGCGCCAATGCCTACGTGCCGGCCGGTGTCACCGAGATGCTGCGTGCGCGCAACCGGCAATCCGGCGGCAAGTTCGAGACCGAAGCCAATGCCTTCTACCTGGAAGACATCTGGAACATCACTCCGAACCTGATGCTGAACCTTGGCGTGCGTTGGGACCGCTTCGAAAACCGCACCGCCGCCGGCAAGGCGTTCATCAAGATGGACGATCTGATTGCGCCGCGGGTGGGCTTCTCGTGGGACATGAAGGGCGATGGCAGCACCAAGCTGTTCGGCAACGCGGGTCGTTACTACCTGCCGGTGACGAACAACATCAACGTCAACTTCGCCGGCGGCCTGACCGACGAGTACAGCTACTACGTGCTTGAGGGCTGGGAACGGAAGACCTCGCCTACCGGTTCGGCGTACATGGCGCCGGTCATCGGACAGCAGATCGGGCCGACCGACACCCGCATGAACACCGGCGGTGCCGACCTGCGGCAGAGCGTGGACAAGGACCTGAAAGCGGTCTACCAGGACGAGTACATCCTCGGTTTCCAGAACATGATCAACCAGGCCTGGTCGTGGGGCGTCAACGCCACCTACCGGCGCATGACCCGCGCACTGGATGACATCCGCATCAACTACACCCCGTGCGGACCGACGCCGAGCACGTTGTGGCCGATCGCGAACCCGGGCGAGAGCCTGACCATCTGGGGCGACAAGAGCATCGGCTGCGCCAACGAAGGCTGGATCACCATCGATACCGCCAACAGCGGCTATCGCAAGGGCGGCAGCGGCGAGGTGATCGGTTATTCCAAGCCGAAGCGTACCTACAAGGCGCTGGAATTCCAGATCGATCGCGCATGGGACGAGAAGTGGATGCTCAACGCGTCCTACCTGTGGTCCAAGAGCGAGGGCAATTTCGAAGGGCCGGTGAACTCCGATACCAACTACGGCGACACCGGCATGGTCCAGTTCTGGGATCACCCGGCTACCAATGAACGTTATGGCGTGCTGTTCAATGATTTCCGTCACCAGTTCAAGCTGCGCGCGGCGTATGCGCTGAACAAGCAGTGGTCGTTCGGCACCACGTTGCAGGTGCAGTCCGGCGGCCCGATCACCGCTTATGGCGTCATGTGGCCGAACGATTCGATCGCAGGTGGCAGCACCTCCAGTGAGGGCAGCGGTGGTGGCACCGGCTGGCTGTGCGTGGCCAACTGCTCCGGCCCCTATGACAAACGCCAGTTCGAATACAGCCCGCGTGGTGCCTTCGGTCGCCTGCCGTGGACTTGGACCATGGGCGCGAACGTGACCTGGCGCCTGCCGGTGGAGAGCATCGACCTGAGTGCCCGGCTGTCGGTGTACAACATCTTCAACAACCAGAAGACCATCAACGTGCACCAGCGTTACGAAGCCCAGCCTGGCCAGTACCGCGAGAACACCTTCGCTACCGGTACCCGCTGGCAGGCGCCGCGCTACACCCAGCTGGTGGTGACCTGGAACTTCTGATCGACGAGGATGCGCAGGGCCGGGCGTCGCCCGGCCCTGCCAATGGAGACCGGCCGTGTATCGCCTGCTGACCTTGGCCGCGTTGCTTGCCGCCACCGCCCCAGCAGGGGCGGTGGACACCGCACGCCTGGACGCCGACATCGCCTTCGTGGGCCAGCACGAGCACCTGCCGGGGCTGGCGATGGCGGTGGTCGAGGATGGCCAGGTGGTCTATCGCCACACCGAAGGGGGGCGCGGTGACGGCGGCCGCATCGATGAAGACACGCTGTTCAAGATCGCCTCCAACAGCAAGGCGATGACCGCCGCGCTGCTGGCCACGCTGGTGGAGCAGGGCAAGCTGCGCTGGGACGACCCGGTACGCCGCCATCTGCCGGCGTTCCGCATGCATGACCCCTGGGTGGGCGAACACCTGCAGGTGCGCGATCTGCTGATTCACAACAGTGGCCTCGGCCTGGGGGCCGGTGACCTGATGCTGTGGCCCGAGCCCAATGCCTTCACCCGCAGCGATGTCATCGCAGGGCTGGCACACCTGAAGCCAGTCACCAGTTTCCGCAGCGGCTACGCCTACGACAACCTGATGTACGTCGTTGCCGGTGAGGTGGCTGCGGCCGCCGGTGGCAAGCCGTATGACCAGCTGATGCGCGAGCGGGTGTTTGATCCGTTGGGGATGACCCGTTGCCAGGTGGGCGCATGGTCGGTGAAGCAGGTCGGCAATGTCGCGCAACCGCATGTGCGTCGCGATGGCCGCAATGTGGTGGCCGGTGCCGATGGAACGCTCAGCCCCGATCTGACGTCGATGGCGGCCGGTGGCATCCGCTGTTCGCTGCGCGACATGACGCGCTGGATGCAGGTGCTGCTGGACCCGGCGCTGGCACCGGCGTGGTTGGGCGCCGAGCAACGCCGCATGCTGTGGACGCTGCACATGCCGATGCCATTGGGCGAACGCCAACGCAAGTGGGACAACGCCCACTTCTATGGCTATGGGCTGGGCTGGCGGGTGTCGGACATGGACGGGCACTGGAAGGTCGCGCACACCGGTACGCTGTCGGGCATGTATTCCTCGCTGGCGCTGCTGCCGGATCGCAAGGTCGGCGTGGTGATGCTGATCAACGGCGAGGCCGAAGAAGCCCGCACCGCGTTGATGGAGTCGACGCTGAAACAGTTCACCGCGCCGGATGACGCGCAACCTGTGGGGTACTACCTGGCCGAGCTGAAGGCCGATCGTGCCGAGCGCGCCGCCACGGGAAGTCGTGCACCCTCCACCAGGGCCGCGCAACCGGCCGCCGCCACCGATCTGGCGCAATGGCAGGGGCGTTACCGCGATCCCTGGCTTGGCCCCGCCTCGCTATGCCCCACCAGCAATGGCCTGCGCTTCAGTGTGGACAAATCGCCCGCGCTGCAGGCAACAGTGAAGCAGTTGGAAGGGCGCTGGCTGTTGCAGTGGGATACGCTGGAACCCTCGGCACAGGCGTGGCTGAATCCCGATGCAGGCACGCCGACGCTGGAACTGCGCGCCATCGATCCGGAGATCGACTTCAGCTATGACTTCCAGGACCTGCATTTCACTCGTACTGGCGATTGCCCTGGCAGCGGCGGCCCACGCCGCTGAGCCACCACGCATCTCGCCCGCCACCGACGTCACTGCGGCGGGACTGGTGGAGATCCGCACGCTGTCACCGCGCATCGAGATGGACATCCGCTACGCCGGTGCCAACAACTTCACCGCTGCGCGCGTGCCCGGCTATGAGGCGCCCGCGTGTTATCTGATGGCGCCGGTGGCAAAGGCGTTGGCCGCTGTGGAAGCTGACCTGCGCGCGCAGGGTTTTGGCTTGCGTCTCTACGATTGCTATCGCCCGGTGCGCGCGGTGCAGGCGTTCATGGCCTGGGTGAGTGATCCGCAGGAACAGTCGCGCAAGGCGCTGCAGTATCCGGATCTGGACAAGCCGCAGCTGCTGAGCGACGGCTACATCGCCGAGCGCTCCGGCCACAGCCGTGGTGCCACCGTGGATCTGGGCCTGCTGGATTGCCGCAGCGGGCGCTGTACGCCGATGGACATGGGCACCGATTTCGACTTCTTCGGCCCGCGCGCGCATACGCAGACGCCCGGCCTGAATGACGCACAGAAGGGCAACCGCCAGCAGCTGGTACAGGCGATGGCACGGCGTGGTTTCGCCAACTATGCGCAGGAGTGGTGGCACTACACGCTGCAGCCCGAGCCGGACTCCGGTACCGCCTACGACGTGCCAGTGCGGTAAGGGGTTGTCGGCAGGGCTGCGCCCTGCACCCGCCGAATCGACGGCAACAGCAACAGCAACAGCAACAGCGGGCATTCCGTGGGATGGCGGGGTGGATCCGGTTGCGGGGGCCGCTGCAAGTACGTCCATGTAAGCTCGGTCGCCGCATCCATGCGGCTCACGCCCCCTCAACCGGACCCACCCCGCCTTCGACAGATTTCCGCGATCTGTCGGGAAGGCATGGCCTGCTCTTGGTGGGTGTCGACCTTGGTCGACACGGTAGGTCCACGCCATGCGTGGATGTTCTTCGTTCAATTGTCGAAATATTCGATTCGATGGAAATCCATCCACGCATGGCGTGGATCTACCACATACCGGGAACCTGTCGAAGGCGGGGCGGTGTCGGATTGCGGGGTGTCAGCCGCATGGATGCGGCTGCCAAGCCTACAAGGACGTACTTGCGGCGTCCCCGCAATCCGACACCGCCCCGCCATTCCACGGAATGCTTGCCGTTGCTTTGGCCGTTGCCGTTGCTTGCGCCCTGGCCTCTGCAGGTGCAGGGGCGCAGCCCTGCCGATACCCTTACACTGGCCGCCTTCTCCTGCGTCCCCGCCTGATGAACCTTCCCCTGCATTTCGGCCTGCTCGGTACGCTCGAGGCGGGCCTCATCGCTCTGCTGGTCGGCCTGCTGGTGTATTTCCTGTGGCACCACCTGTGCCGGGTGCTGCACTGGACCGTGGGCCATGCGATCGGCTGGTCGTGCGTGATCGCGGTGATCATCTCCGCCGGCATCGATGCCTGGAAGCTGTTTTACATGGGCATCGTGCGGCTGGAGTCGCCGCTGTATGCGCGCCTGTTCCTGTCCACCATCCACGATCCGAACGAACTGGGCAGCCGCGTGGTGCTGGAGATCGCCGGTGCGCTCTCCGGTGTTGCATTGGGATGGGTGTTGTTCAGTTCGCGGTCATCGGAAAAAACCGTCGACTGACGCAGGTTTTTCGTTCGCTGCCGGTTAAATCCTGCAGCGCTGAATGCTCGTCTTACTGTCTGCTCACTTCGCACTAACCACCGCGCTAACGCATACGTCTGCGCCAGTGGTTAACCATGCGTGTTCGAGGGAATTGCGGCGCAAAATCGATTCAGAAACGCGGTGGCAGGGTAGGTGCCGTGCGGAGACAACGACCGCGCACTACCACCCTTCAGGAGACACCCCAGATGACTATTCGCAACCGCAAGCCCCTGATCGCCCTGATCGTCGCCGCCGGCAGCGTGTTGGCCATCCCGGCGATGGCGCAGTCGGCCAAGCAGCAGGCCGCGCATGCACAGAACGAAGCGGCGCAGGCCCAGCAGGCGGCGGCACAGGCAGGCCAGGCGGCCGACCAGGCTACCGACGCGGCCGCAGCAGCCTCGGCGCAGGCCAACGGCGGTGGCCAGACGTGGGCCAGCATCGATACCGATGGCAACGGCACCATCAGCAAGAGCGAGTCGCAGGTGAATGCGGGCCTTGCGCAGGTGTTCGACCAGGCGGATGCCAACAAGGACGGCCAGTTGAGCGCCGACGAGTACAAGGCCTACGTGGCCGCCCAGCAGGCGGGTGCCGGCGCGGGTGGCACGGCCGCGGGCCAGGGTCGCTGATCCACGGTTGAATTCGGGACAACCGGTGCATGGGCAACCCGGGTGGCTTCGGCCACCCGGGTTTTTTTCGTCATCGCCGCGCCTGTATCCTAGGGCGATGAACACCTCCACGCCTGCGCCCTCGCGCGCCATCGGCCTGGTCGGTTTTGACGGTGACGACACGCTGTGGAAGAGCGAGGACTACTACCGCAAGGCCGAACAGGATTACCTGGACCTGCTGTCGCGCTACATCGACGTCCACGACACCCAGACCGCCCGCCACCTGCTGGAAGTGCAGCAGCGCCACCTCGGCGTGTTCGGTTACGGGGTGAAAAGCATGACGCTGTCGATGATCGAAGCAGCCATCGAGATCACCTCGCAGCGGATCGAAGCCAAGGACATCCAGCGCATCCTCGACATCGGCCATGACACCCTGCGCCACCCGGTCGAACTGATCGACGGCGTACGCGAGTCGGTGGCCGCCATCGCCGCGCAGTACCCGGTGGTGCTGATCACCAAGGGCGACCTGTTCCACCAGGAAGCCAAGATCAAGGTCGCGGCGCTGGCGGACCTGTTCCCGCGCATCGAGATCGTGTCCGAGAAGGACCCGGAAACCTATGCCCGCGTGCTGGCCGAATTCGACCTGCCGATGCAGCAGTTCGTAATGGTCGGCAATTCGCTGCGCTCGGACATCGAACCGGTGATCACCCTCGGCGGCTGGGGTATCCACACCCCCTACGCAGTGACCTGGGCGCACGAGACCCAGCACGGCGTGGCCGACGACGAACCACGCATGGTCAACGCCGATACCGCCTGGGACTGGCCGGCGGCGCTGGCGACGATCGAGGCCAAGGCCGCTGCCGCGGCCTGACACGGCGCGGCCGCTGCGGCAGAATCGAAGCATGAAACTGCCACTGCGCGCCCTGCTGTTGTCCCTGCTGCTGGCGCCGGCCATCGTGCTGGCGCAGCAGACCGCCGAACGTTCGGCGACCTATGAGGTGGATACCGGCGATGCCTGGGTCGACATCCAGCTGGCCGACATCAACCACTACGCCGAGCGTTACCCCGATGCCTTCCTCGACGAGGTATCGCGCTATGCCGGTGTACCGCGCGGTTACATCGCCGCGCTGGCCACCACCCACCGGTGGCAGGCCGGCGACATCTATTTCGCCTGTTTCTGGGCCAAGGCCAGTGGCCAGACCTGCCGCGACAGCGTGCGCGCCTTCAGCCAGGACCCCGAGGGCGGCTGGGCCGAGGTGGTGAAGCGGATGCCGGCCAAGCCGCAGAACCTGCACTACCGGGCCGTTCGCCACGCCATCGTGGCCAGCTACGAGCACTGGGATCGGCCGATCACCCTCGATGCCACGCTGAAGCGGCAGCTCAAACGGTAGTGCCGGCCGCTGGCCGGCAACTGCATGCCCCCGCCGCACGGAGGTTGCCGCCGCCGCGCGCTCCGGCGACAATACTGGTCCGAGCTGTTCCCCGTTCCCGTAATCGAGTGACTGATGAGCGCCTCTTTCGTTTCGCCTGATGTGATCCGCCGCCTGTTCGCCCAGGCCATGTCCCGCATGTACCGCACCGAAGTGCCGTTGTACGGCACGCTGGTGGAACTGGTGGAGCGGATCAACACGCAGGTCCTGGCGCAGGACCCGGCGCTGGCCGCGCAGCTGCTGCGCAACGACGAGCGTGCCCGCCTGGATGAAGAACGCCATGGCGCGATCCGCGTCGGTACCCCGCAGGAACTGGCAACCCTGCGCCGCCTGTTCGCGGTGATGGGCATGTACCCGGTGGGCTACTACGATCTGTCGGTGGCCGGCGTGCCGGTGCATTCCACCGCCTTCCGCCCGCTGACCGCCGCTGCGCTGGCACTGAACCCGTTCCGCGTGTTCACCTCGCTGCTGCGCCTGGAGCTGATCGAAGACGAGGCGCTGCGTGCGCAGTCGGCCGAAATCCTCGCCCGCCGCCGCATCTTCACCGACGAGGCACTGGCGCTGATCGACCAGGCCGAGCGTGACGGTGGCCTGACCCAGGCCGATGCCGAGCGCTTCGTCGAACAGGCGCTGGAGACCTTCCGCTGGCATGGCGACGCCACCGTCGACCTGCCGACCTACCATGCCCTGCACAAGGCGCACCGGCTGGTGGCCGATGTGGTCAGCTTCCGTGGCCCGCACATCAACCACCTGACCCCGCGCACGCTGGACATCGACGCTGCGCAGGCGGCGATGATCGAGCACGGCATGGCCGCCAAGGCGGTGATCGAGGGCCCGCCGCGCCGCGCCTGCCCGATCCTGCTGCGGCAGACCAGCTTCAAGGCGCTGGAAGAGGCGGTGCACTTCCCGGGCAACGAGGGCGGCGACGCCGGTACCCATACCGCGCGCTTCGGCGAGATCGAGCAGCGTGGCCTGGCGCTGACTGCGAAAGGCCGCGCGCTGTACGACCAGCTGCTGACGCAGGCGCGCGATGCCGACGGCGCGGGCAGCACCGGTGGCGACTATGGGCAGCGCCTGCAGGCGGTGTTCGCCAGCTTCCCGGATGACCACGACACCCTGCGCCAGGAAGGCCTGGGGTATTACCGCTACCAGCTGACCGACGCTGGCCGCGCCGCGCCGGAGCGCGTGGCCGATCTGCCGGCCGAAGTGCTGGTTGCCGCGGGCCTGGCCACGGCCGATCCGATCGTCTACGAGGACTTCCTGCCGGTCAGTGCCGCAGGCATCTTCCAGTCGAACCTGGGCGGCGGTGAGCAGCGCGCGTACGCCGCCCATGCCAATCGCGAGGCCTTCGAACAGGCGCTGGGTGCGGCGGTGAACGATGAGTTCGAGATCTACGAGCGCATCCAGGCCGAATCGCTGGCGAGCCTGCGCACCTGATGCGGAACACCCGCCGGGCATGGCCCGGCGCTACCAAGGTGCGATGCGGGGTAGCGCCGGGCCATGCCCGGCGAACCGGCAATACTCAGGCCTTCATGGTGCCCGTATCCAGCCACCGCTGGTGCCACGACAGCGCCTCCGGCAGCAGGTGCGGGGTGTGCTTGCCGTAGCTCTCGCGGCTGGCGCGGTCGAAGTAGTCCTGCAGCTGCGCGCGGAAATCCGGGTGCGCGCAGTTGTCGATCAGCACCTGCGCGCGCTTGCGCGGGGTCAGGCCACGCAGATCGGCCAGGCCCTGTTCGGTCACGATCACCGACACGTCGTGCTCGGTGTGGTCGACATGGCTGGCCATCGGCACGATCGCCGAAATGGTGCCGTTCTTCGCCGTCGACGGGCTCAGGAACGCAGACAGGAAGCCATTGCGCGCGAAGTCGCCCGAACCGCCGATACCGTTCATGATCCGCGTGCCCATCACGTGCGTCGAATTGACGTTGCCGTAGATGTCCACCTCGATCATGCCGTTCATGCCGATGCAGCCCAGGCGGCGCACCAGTTCCGGATGGTTGGAGATTTCCTGCGTGCGCATGATGATGCGCTCGCGGTAGAAATCGATGTTCTCCTTGAACGTCTCGTTGGCCTGCGGGCTCAGTGCGAAGCCGGTGCACGAGGCGTAGCTCAGCACGCCGTCGCGCAGCAGGTCGAGCATGCCGTCCTGGATCACTTCGGTGAACGCGGCCAGGTCGCGGAAACCACTCTTGGCCAGGCCGGCCAGCACCGCATTGGGGATGTTGCCCACGCCCGACTGCAGCGGCAGCAGGTTGGCCGGCAGGCGGCCGCGTTTCACTTCGTGCTGCAGGAACTCGATCAGGTGCGCGGCGATCTGCTCGCTGGTCGCATCGATCGGGCTGAACGGGCTGTTGCGGTCGGGGCCGTTGGTGCGCACCACGGCCACGATCTTGTCCGGGTCGCAGCGCAGCGCGGTCTCGCCGATGCGGTCGTTGGCATTGACCAGCGGAATCGGCTTGCGGTGCGGCGGCAGCGCGGTGCCGTAGTAGATGTCATGCATGCCGTCCACGCCGGCCGGCTGCCACTCGTTGACCTCGATGATCACCTTCTTGGCCAGGTCCAGCCAGGTCTTGTTGTTGCCCAGCGAGGTGGACGGCACCAGCGAGCCATCCTCGCGGATCGCCGAGACCTCGACCACGGCGGTATCGATCTCGCCGTAGAAGCCGAACCAGACGTGCTGGGCGACGTGGCTGAGGTGGATGTCGATGTAATCCAGCTTGCCCTCGTTGATGCGGTTGCGCGCATCCGGGTCGCTCTGGAACGGCATGCGCATGGCGATGCCATCGGCCTTGGCCAGCGCACCATCGAGTTCCGGCGCGGTGGAGGCGCCGGTCATCAGGCTGATCTGGAAGGGCAGGCCCTGGGCATGCACCGATTCGATGCGGCGGGCCAGCTCAACGGGAACGGCCTTGGGGTAACCGGAGCCGGTAAAGCCGCTCATGGCCACGGTTTCACCGGGCTGGATCAGCGCGGCTGCGGCCTCGGCCGAGACCACGCGGTCACGAAGACGCGCGTTGGCGATGCGATCAACAGTCATGACGACAGCGTTTCTGGGGGGAATCCCGATTATCGGCCATCCCCTGCCGTACGGGGGGTTCTACCTTCGTGGAATGGCGTTTCCGGCAAGGCCTCTCCCATACCCGTCAGTTTTGTTTTGCAGTGCAGCGTGCAAAGTACTTTCGTACACCGCACGATGGCCCTGCATCCCGACGTGGGGGAGGGAGCAGAGCCCGCTGGCAGTTCGCTGCAAGCGGGCTTTTTTATTGCCTGTCGCCCAAGATGAATGCGCGGACTCCATTTTCGGTAGTGCCGGCCGCTGGCCGGCAACCCCAGCAACCTTCGGCGATATCGCAGCAAGCGGTCACAGCCCTTCGCCGTTGGCAAAGGGATGCGACCCCGCGAGAATCAGTGCATGACCCTCGCCCCCGCCGAATTGCCCGCCACCCTGCAGCCCCTCGTCCACCGCGCGCTGACGCGCTTGGCCCAGGCAGTGCCCGATCCCATCCCGGCCGAACTGCAGCCGATGCTGGTGCAGCTGGCCATCAGCAGCGACTTCGCCCTGGACACCCTGGTGCGCCAGCCCGGCCTGCTGGCGCAGCTGGCCGCGCCGGGCTGCCCGCCGCTGCCGGCGCCGGTGCTCGACCCGCTGCAGCCCAGCGACTGGCCGGCACAGCTGCGACGCTGGCGCACGGCGATGTCCACCCGCTTGATCTGGCGCGACCTGGCCGGGCTGGATGACGTGCCGCAGACTCTGGCGGGCGCCACCTCGCTGGCCGAGGACTGCCTGCGCTTGGCGCTGGACGCCCTGCAGCGGGAGTTCGCCCAGCGCCACGGGGTGATCACCGATGACCACGGCCAACCTCAGCAGCTGGTGGTGTTCGGGCTGGGCAAGCTGGGCGGTGGCGAGCTCAACTTCAGTTCCGATGTCGATCTGGTCTACGCCTACGTGCAGGGCGGTGAATCCGACGGTCCGCGCGCGCTGGCGGCCGAAGAGTATTTCGCCCGGCTCGGCCAGCGCCTGGCCAAGCTGCTGGATGAAACCACCGTCGATGGCTTCAGCCATCGCGTCGACCTGCGCCTGCGCCCGTTTGGCAGCGCAGGCCGCGTCGCGCTGTCATTCGCTGCGATGGATCAGTACTTCCAGCGCGAAGGCCGTGACTGGGAGCGCTATGCCTGGCTGAAAGCGCGTGCGGTGGCGGGCGATATCGCCGCTGGCGAGGCCTGGCTGCAGACCCTGCGTCCGTTCGTGTACCGCCGCTACCTGGATTTCACCGCGCTCGACGGCCTGCGCGAGATGAAAGCGGCGATCACCGCTGAAGTCGCCCGGCGCGAGATGCACGACGACATCAAGCGCGGTGCCGGTGGCATCCGCGAGATCGAATTCCTGTGCCAGGCGCTGCAGCTCATTCGCGGTGGCCGTGAGCCGGTGCTGCGTGAGCGGCGGTTGCTGGTCGCGCTGGATGCCCTGGTGGCTGCCGGGCAGATCGCCCGCGATGATGGCGCCGCACTGCGCGAGGCCTATCTGTTCCTGCGCCGGCTGGAAAACCGGCTGCAGATGCTGCGCGATGCGCAGACCCATGTGCTGCCCAGCGATGCGCTGGATCGCGAGCGGATTGCCGTCGGCCTGGGCTATGCCGATTGGGATGCGCTGCGCGACGCACTGCGTGTGCAGCAGCAGCGCGTCAGTACCGAGTTCGGTGCGCTGCTGGCGCCACGCAAGGGCCAGGCAGCGCCCGATGCGCTGGCCAATTACTGGCGCAGCCTGCCCGAAGGCAGCAACGCGCCGCTGCTGGCCGAGGCCGGTTTCCTCGATGCCAATGGCGCCGATCAGTCACTGCGCGATTTCGCCCAGGGCACGGGCGTGAAGTCGCTGTCCGATGCGGCGCGTGCGCGCCTGGACCGCGTACTGCCGGCACTGCTGCACGCGGCCACCCGTTCACCGCAGCCCGATGCCGCACTCAAGCGCGTGCTCGGCCTGCTGCAGGCAGTGCTGCGCCGTACCAGCTACCTGGCGCTGCTGGACGAACAGCCCAGCGCACTCGCGCGACTGGTCGACGTGCTGGCACGCAGCGCGCTGCTGGCCGAGCGCCTGGCCGCGTATCCGCTGCTGCTGGACGAACTGCTGGACGTACGCGTGTCCGGGCCGATGCCCGACGCCGCCGGCATGCTGGCCGAATGCCGGCAGGTGCTGCCGGTGGAAGATCCCGAATCGCAGCTGCGCTGGCTCAATGAAACTCGCCTGGCGTTGAGCTTCCGCATGGCCATGGCCACGCTGGATGGCCGCCAGGGCGCGGTCGACAGCACCCGGCAACTGGCCGAACTGGCGCAGGCGGTGGTCATCACCGTGTTGGCGATGGCCGAGGCCGATATGCACGCCGCGCACGGCGCTATCGCCGGCGGCCGCTTCGCGATCATTGGTTACGGCAGCCTGGGCGGCCTGGAGCTGGGTTTCGGCTCGGATCTGGACCTGGTGTTCCTGCACGATCACCCGCCGGGCGTGGAAGCCAGTGACGGCGCGCGCCCGCTGGAGCCGGGCCGCTGGTATGCGCGCCTGGCCCAGAAGGTGATGGCGCTGCTGGCTGCGGTCACCGCCGCCGGCCGCCTGTACGACATCGACGTGCGCCTGCGTCCGGATGGTGGCAAGGGCTCGCTGGTGTCTTCGCTGGCCAGCTACACCGAGTACCAGCGCGATCGCGCATGGACCTGGGAGCACCAGGCGCTGGTGCGCGCACGCGGCGTGGCCGGCGATGCCAGCCTGCTGCAGGATTTCGAACAGGTACGTGCGCAGACCCTGGGTCGCGAACGTGATCGCGCAACGCTGTATGCCGATGTAGTGAAGATGCGCGGGCGCATGCGCACTGAACTGGACCGCAGCGATGCCGCGCGGCTCGACCTGAAGCAGGGCGCGGGTGGCGTGGTCGACCTGGAATTCCTGCTGCAGACCGGCGTGCTGGCATGCAGTGCGCAAGTCCCTGCATTGCTGCAGCCGCGTGCCACGCCGGCATTGATCGACGCGCTGGCGGCGGCGGAGTTCCTGCCCGAAGCCACCGCACAGGCGCTGCATGGCGCACATGCCACGCTGCTGGAGGTCGGGCTGGCCTGCACGCTGGATCGCCGGCCGCGCTTGGCACCGACCACGCCGGCCATCGAAGAGGCATGTGCGGTGATCCGCGCTGCGTGCATCGCCGCGGAGCTGCCGTTCGCCTGACCGCCTGCAATGGCGGTAGCAGCTTTGGGTAGGTGCCGACCTCTGGCACCCACCGGGTCAATGGCTCGGCGATGGCTTTTCATTGGTAGGTGCCGACCGTTGGTCGGCACAATCTCTCAGCTGCGATGAACCCTGRAGRAGCGTGCCGACCAACGGTCGGCACCCACCGGGTTCARGGAGTGYGCCAACCAAGGTTGGCACCCACCGGTGAGGCAGTCAGCCCGCTGTACGCAGCGGCGCCATCTTCCACAGCAGCGCGCGGAACGGGGCCAGCAGGCACACGCCGATCGCCAGCTTCACTGCCAGGTCGCCCGCTGCCCAGCTCACCCACGGCAGGGTGGAACCGGCGAAGGCGATCGACCAGAAGATCGTGGTGTCCACCGTGGCGCTGCAGGTGGTGGCCACCATCGGTGCGCGCCACCAGCTGCCGCGGCGCAGGCGATCGAATACGGTGATGTCCAGCAACTGGGCCACGATGAAGGCCGAGCACGAGGCGATCGCAATGCGCGGTGTGGCCACCCACACCGACAGCAGCACCGCCACCGCAAACCCGATCCACGCCACGCGGCGGGCCGGGCCCGGGCCGAAGCGGCGGTTGATCAGGTTGCTGACCAGAAAGGCCACCGGGTAGCTGAAAGCACCCCAGGTCAGCCAGTCATTGATCGGGTACTGCACCAGCACGTTGGACAGCAGCACCACCGCGCCCATGGCCAGCACCGCCAGCACCAGGGCGCGGGCGGTCAACGGGGCAAAAACAGGCGCAGGACGCACGGACATGGCGAGCCAGGGGACAAAGGGGATCGCCCATTATCCGCCCGGCCCGCCGCAAAGCCAAAAACGGCCGTTCAGTTTTACAGCTGCTCGCTCAGCGCGTCGCCGGCGGCGTAGGCGGTCGGCACATAGGCCAGGGCCTTGCCGTCACTGTTCTTCACTGTCCAGCCGGCACCGGCATCGGTCGGGTCGAAGCGCACCTGCTGGCCCACTACGAAACCGGCCACCGGGTCTTCGCCCTCGATCGCCGGCCACTGCAGGGTGGCGGTCTGGTCGGCCTTGTCCGGCACCTGCAGCTGCACCTGGCGCTCGCCAGCGGCGGTGGTCGCCACCTGCTTCACTTCCATCGGCGGCAGCGGTACTGCCGGAGTGCGCTCGGCCACCCGGCCATTGCGCTCGCTGGCCTTGAACGGCGCCTTGGACAGCGCGGCCAGGCCCATCGAGGTGGCCAGCGGAACCGACACCACGATCAGCGAAGTGACCAGCACGCTGGCCTGGCCGCTGTTGATGTGCGGGGCGGCACCAGCGTGCACGGTCGGCACCGTCAGGGCCGAGAGCAGCAGGGCGGCGGCGGGGGCGCGCAGGGAACGAAGCATGGTGACCTCCTGGTCAGGATGAAGGCAGCGGCTCAGCGCTGCGTATCGAAAATGTCGCGTGGGCCGGTGGCCTCGGGCAGGTATTCCAGTGGGCGGCCCTGGTTGTCGCTCACACGCCAGCCGTTGCCCGATTCAGCAGGCTCGAAATTCACGGTCTGGCCCACGTTGAACTGCACGGCCGGGTCACCGGGGCGCTTGGGCCATTGCATGGACGCGGTGTTCTGCGGGTTGGCGGGGTCCTGCAGCAGCACTTCGCGGCGGCCATCGACGGTGGTGGAGATGGCGCTGACCTGCATCTGCGGCAGCGTCACCCGCGGGCCCTGGCCGGGGGGCATGCCCGCATCGTTGGTTTCCCCAGCCGCGGCTGCGCGCGCCCGTTCCACCATCGGCGCGGACATCTCCAGGCTCGGCCCCTCGGGCACGCTGTTCTGGATGATCACGATGCGGCGCTCGGCATGTGCCGGCGCTGCAGACAACAGGCTGCCGCACAAAAGCACGGCCAACGCGGAAAACTGCAGGTTGCGCATCATCTTCTCCTTGCCAGGTCAGGGCGCAGCGGCGGCAGTGCCGGCCGTCGCATGCGCAATGGTCAGTTCCTGCTGCAGCTGGCTGCGCTGGTGCAGGAAGTCGAATACCGATTCCACCGTCACCACCGAGTAGTTGCCGGAAATGCGTTCGCTGGCCGGATGGTCGGTGGTGGTGGCGTTGGCCACGAACAAGCGCGCACCCACGCGCTTGCCCAGGCCGATATGCAGCACGCTGGGCTGGTACTTCTGCGCGCGCAGCCATTGCTGTGCCTGTTCGCGCTTGACGATGACCGGGCCCCCTTCGGCCTGCGCCATCGCTGCGGCCAGCACTTCCAGGATCCACTGGTTGGAATTCTGGAAGTCGGTCGCGAACGGATAGGCCACCACGTTGTAGTTCGATTCGTGCAGCGCCTTGGGCTGGATCGCCGGCGCTGCCAGCATCCGCTTCAGTGCAGCCTGCAACGCCGGGGGCGGCACGCCGATGCGCAGATCAGTATGGGTGCCGCTTTCACCGACGAAATTGCCCAGGCCCTCGCGGTACAGCTGCGAGCTGTCGGTCTTGCAGCGGTTGAGCAGGTGCATCGCACGCCAGCGGCCGTCGTCCTCGCGCAGCAGGAAGGCCAGGTGGCTGTGGCGCAGGCCGTAGCGGCTCAGGTCCTGGCCGCCACGCGCGGCGATCACCACGTCCACGTCGGGCAGCGCGTCCAGGCGCTCGGCCGTGGTCCACGCCACATCGAACATCGCCGCCTGCGCGGCCACGCTGGGGTAGCGCTCGCGGCAGGTGCCGCTGTCGGCCCATGCCGGCACGGTGGCCAGCAGGCCCATCGACAGCAGCAGGGCGCAGCGCAGGCGATGCAGACGTTCCATGTGAACCGCTCCAGACGCGGGCAGGCCCGCGCGCCGATCATACCCGCATCGCTGGAATCAGCGCTCCACAGGGGGTGAGGTAGTGCCGGCCGCTGGCCGGCATCCGCATATACGTCGCCGAAGATCATGAGTTGCCGGCCAGCGGCCGGCACTACCGTGATGCCAGGCGCGCTTTGACCTCGGCGGCAATCCGCGTGGTTTCGCGCAGCGGTTCGATGCGGTCGTACTGCCAGTCCAGCCAACGCGGCTGCAGGCGCCCGCGCTCGCGCAGCTGCTGCTGGAAGCGTGCCAGCCGTCCCTGTGCGGTATCGGCCAGGGCCACCATCACCGGCATGCGGGTGGCGCTGGCCTCGGACAACAGGTTCACCGAATCGGGCGACACCACCACCCGGTTGGCCCAGCCGAGCAGGCCGGCATACGGGTTCACGCCATCGCCGCCATCGCCCCAGATCACATGCGGCAGATCGGCGAACTTCGCGCGCAGGATCTCGGCCAATGCTGGCGGCGTGCGTCGCGACGTCGTCGCCAGCAGGCTGCCGCCCTCGCTGCGGATCTGATCGGCCAGTGCCTGGAATACATGCACCATCGCGGTTTCGTCCCACGGCGCCAGCGGCGTCGGGCCGCCCACCAGCAGCGCGGTGCGCGGGCCGGGCAGGGTGCTGAAGCTGGCGAACGCCGCGCGGCCCCAGGCCAGCCAGTCATCGTCCACCGGGTTCAGGCTGCCGATCAGGGTCAGCACGTTGCTGCCGCGCAGCGCGTCATGTTCGGGCACCACCACCACGTCCCAGTGGCGGGAACCGATGCGCGGGTCGAGGATCTGCACCACTTGGCTGCCGCGCGCACGCAGTACGCGCAGCGCGCCGGCGGCCTGGCGACCACAGCCGATCGCCAGCGCGGGCGCATCGGCGGCGAGGGTTGCCAGGGCTTGGCCGTAGCCGTGCACATCACCGGGCAAGCGCCGCGGTGCCAGCCAGCGCCATGGCGCCCGGGGCTGCAGGATCAGGGGGCGGTGGGTGCCTTGGCGCAGCGCCGAGGCCAGCGCGACCGCCTGCCGGACATTGCCGGCACGGCCGTCGGTGACCGTCCAAGGCGCGCTCGATCGTTTCACCATTGGCATTAATTCGTTTCAGCCCTGCTGGGTGTTGCAACAGTCGCGACACTCTACACTGCGGATCGACGTTTCGCCCCGCGCCGCCCGCGGGCACAGACCTTAGCCGCCCTGGAGATCCACCGATGTCCCACGCGCTCGACGCTGCTGCACTGGACCAGTTGTTCCGCACTGCCCGTACCCAGAACGCCTTCCTCGACAAGCCGGTCGAAGACGCCCAGCTGCACGCCCTGTACGACCTGCTGAAGTGGGGCCCGACCGCCGCCAACGGCAGCCCGGCGCGCTTCGTGTTCGTGAAGTCGGCCGAAGCCAAGGCCAAGCTGGCCCCGGCCCTGTCCGAAGGCAACCACAACAAGACCCTGGCTGCCCCGGTCACCGTCATCGTGGCCTTCGACCAGGACTTCCACGAGAAGCTGCCGTACCTGTTCCCGCACACCGACGCCAAGGCCTGGTTCGACGGCCCGCGCGAAGGCCGCCATGAAGGCGCGTTCCGCAACGGCAGCCTGCAGGGCGCTTACCTGATCCTGGCCGCACGCGCGCTGGGCCTGGATGCCGGCCCGATGTCCGGCTTCGACAACGCCAAGGTCGATGAAGCCTTCTTCGCCGGCACCAGCATCAAGTCGAATTTCCTGGTCAACCTGGGGTACGGTGACGATTCGGGCCTGTTCCCCCGTCTGCCGCGTCTGTCCTTCGACGAAGCGGCGCGCATCGCGTAAGTCGCTGTATCGGTTTCGGGCCCGCCCGCCGTGGCGGGCCATTGCTGCACTGTGTTCCCACCCTACGATCCGGAGAGTTCCTGAGATGAGCGCCACCCGTAAACTGCTGCTGCCGCTGGCCCTGACCCTGGCCATCGCCGCCTGCTCCAAGCCGGCCGACACCGCCGCCCCGGCAGCCGATGCTGCTGCCCCGGCCGCCACCGAACAGGCTGCCACCACCCCGGCCGCCGATGCCGCTGCTGCCGCCCCGGCCGCTGCCGCCATCACCATCGCCTCGGGCACCTACAAGCTCGACCCTACCCACACCGACGTGCTGGCGCAGTGGAGCCACTTCGGCTTCTCCAACCCGAGCGCGCACTTCGGCAACGCCGAAGGCACCCTGGTGTACGACGCCACCGACGTCACCAAGTCCACCGTGGAAGTGAAGCTGCCGCTGAGCGGCCTGAACAGCTTCACCGCCAAGTTCGACGAGCACCTGAAGAGCGCCGATTTCTTCGACGCTGCCAAGTTCCCGGCTGCCAGCTTCAAGAGCACCAAGGTTGAATCGGCCGGCACCAACAAGCTGACCGTCACCGGCGACCTGACCATCAAGGACATCACCAAGCCGGTGACCCTGGACGTCACCGTCAACGGCGGCGGCGAGCACCCGATGGCCAAGGTTCCGGCCGCCGGCTTCGATGCCACCACCACGATCAAGCGCAGCGATTTCGGCGTCGGCGCCTACGCTCCGAACGTCAGCGATGAAGTGAAGATCCGCATCACCACCGAAGCCACCGGCGAGAAGCCGGCGGCTTGATCCCTCCCGCTCACTCGTCGTGAGAAGGCAGAAGGCCCGCTGAAAAGCGGGCCTTCTTTTTTGGCAGCGTCCTGGACGGGTCGCTCGATTGTCTGATGCCCGATCGCTGAATCGCCGAATCACTCGGTGGCCCGATCGTCTGGTAGTGCCAACCTCGGTTGGCGCACGAGCACTCCGCAGGCCAACCAAGGGTGGCCATTACCGGGTACGGGCGCTCAGCGCAGCGTACCCAGCCACGCCGCCGACGCTTCGCTCGGGCTCTGCTTGGCCTTCACCGCCAACCCGCTCGCACGCACGAACGTCTGCGCCGCCTGCGCCACTACCTGGCGGGCGATCAGCGCGGCCTGCTTGGTCGTTGCCTGCTGCTTGCGCAGCTGCACGATATGCACCGACGGGCGACCGACCGGTGCGTACTTCTGGTCGCGGCGCAGGATATCGGCCACCTGTGCCACTTCATGTTCGGCCTGCAGGTAGCGGTGCTGTGCCTCGACCAGCTCACGCAGCGGTACGCGCGCCGCAGCCGGGTCGGCAAAGGCGGACAGCGCTGCATCGCAGGCGGCATCATCAGTGAAGCGGGTACGCAGCGTGTCCACGCTGGCCAGGGTCAGTTTGGCCATGTGGGCCTCGTTGCTGCAGGAAAGGTGTGCGATTGTCGCATTGCTTGCCGGGTCGTGCCGGCCGCTGGCGGGCGACTGCGTGGGGGCGTGCGGACCAACGGTCCGCACCCACCGGCGGACCAACTGTCCGCACCCATCGGCTGGCCGAGGGTCCGCACCCATCGGCTGGCCGACGGTCTGCACCCGCCGGCTGTCCAACAGTCTGCATCTGCCGGCTGCAGAGAGCAGCCGAGCATCGGGTCGCGGTTACCATGGCGGCCGCACTGAACCACGGAAGGCAACACCATGCAGGAAGCGCAGTACTGGCTTGGCGAATTCTGGACCGGCCTGAGCGTGCTCGATCTGATCGGCGGCAGCGTGCTGGGCACGCTGTTGGGGCTGGTGCTGGGCATCTTCGCCTGGCGCGGGCTGCATCGACGCGGTTGGCTGCGGCGGCAGCGGCGTTGGCACCACGGGCTGCTGGCCTCGTATGTGGTGCTGCTGCCGTTGCTTGTCGCGTTCTTCGGCCTGCAACTGGGCTTCACCGCCGGCGCGCACCGCGCGCTGTTCAAGCAGCTCGACCACTTCCAGCCGCACCTGCAGACGATGGTGGAAGGGTGGAGCAGTGGCTTCACCGCCTCGCTGGAAGACGAACGCATGCGTGCCGCGCTGCAGAGCCAGGGCACGGTGGGCGACGTTGCCGATTCGCTTGCCGCGATCTACCTGCGCGAGCATCCACTGCCAAGCGTGGAGCGGCTCGGTGACGGGCCGATGGCGCGCGGCGTGGGCTGGGTGATCGGCAAGGTGCGCGCCGGATTGCTGCGCGCGATGGTGGAAGACACGCTGATCGACAAGGCTGGCACTGTGGGCCTGGAGCCGAAGATGGTGCGTGAGGCGCTGACCATGCGCATGGATGAGCTGCTGCATACGCGCGGCGTGCTGCGGCTGGTGAAGGCGCAGATCAACGGCATGATGCCGGGTGTGTACCTGGGGTTGCTGCTGCCGCTGGCGATCATTACGCTGCTGCTGGCGCTGGAGATCTGGGCCGCGCATCGGTTCGGATGGAAGGGTGGGGCTGCGCCCCGGTTGGTAGTGCCGGCCGCTGCCCGGCAGTTGCAGGATGCCGCCGAAGGTTCATGAGGTTGCCGGCCAGCGGCCGGCACTACTCGTAGAAGAGCGTGCGGACCAACGGTCCGCACCTACCGTTTTGCGGTCAATCGCCGTCCTGTTCGTCCGGGTGCGCCTTCCAGTAACCGGTCGAGCGGATCCAGTCGCGCGGCACGCCCAGGTGGCCTTCGATGAACTTGCGCATCATCCGCGCGCGGCGCGATTCGGTGGCGATCCAGTAGAACGTATCGCCCTCGGGCACCTCGAAGTCGGTCAGCATGTCTTCCAGCAGCGTGCTGCTGGCGGCCGGGAAGCCGTTGCGCTCCAGCCAGTGGATGCGCACGTTCTCGTACTGCGGCAGGTCCTGGCGCTCGTCCTCGTCGGCCACCTCGATGTAGGCCTGCACCTGCGCGCCTTCGGGCAGCACGTCCAGCCAGCGGGCGATGGCGGGCAGCGCGGTCTCATCGCCAATCAGCACGTAGGCGTCATAGCTGTCGGCCACCACGAACGAGCCGCGTGGGCCGCCGATCACCAGCATGTCGCCGGCCTGTGCGCGCTCGGCCCACGGCCCGGCAACGCCCTGGTCGTGCAGCACGAAGTCGATGGCCAGCTCACCGGTTTCGTGGTCCCACCAGCGCGGGGTGTAGTCGCGTGCCGGCGAAGGCTGCTTGCCCTCGGGGTAGCTGCGGCCCTCGGCGGTCAGCACCGGCAGCACCATCTCGCCGCTGGCGTTGGGGAAGAACAGCTTGATGTGGTCGTCGGCGCCGGGCGAATCGAAGCCGGCCAGGTCGTCGCCGCCCAGCACGATGCGGCGCATGTGCGGGGTGACAGTCTCGGTGCGCAGCACCGTCAGTTCACGGAAGCGCACATCCAGGCGCAGGCGCGAGTTGTGATGTTCGGTCATGGGGGTACCTGTTGGAAGGTCGCGCGGGGGCGCGCGGCATGGGGGAGACCTGGCTGGAATCAGTCTGGCTGGGTCGTTGAAAAGGGAGAAGGCGCGTTGTCGCCCTGGCCGTTGATCAGCGCCGAGGCACGCGACAGCAGCGCAGCCACTTGCTCGGCTTCGCCGTCGGCCCAGCGCCCGTGGTGGTGCACCAGCGCCCGCTTGAACTCGCGCAGCGCAGCGGCCAGCGGTGCTGGCAGCGAGGCCTTGGTGATCTCGCGGGCGCGGTCGAATGCGCGCCGCTGCGCCAAGCGCACCTGGCTGCGCTGCACCTTCAGCTCGAACTCGCCGGCGGCAGTGATGCGGAACACACGGCGGCCGTCCACCTCTTCCGACGCCACCCAGCCGGCCTGCTCGAAGCTGGCCAACAGCGGGTACATGGTGCCGGCGCTGGGGGTATAGGCCTGCATGAACATGGTGCTGATGTGCTGCATCAGCTCGTAGCCGTGGCGCGGCTGCTCGCCGATCAGCGCCAGCACCAACAGGCGCAGGTCACCGCGGCTGAGCACGCGTGGCTGGCCGTTGCGGCGGGGTACCGCGGCATCGTCGGTGCGGCTGCGAGGGGAGGGGGATCGGCCCATTTCGATATATCGGTAACGTGTGTTGCAAACGATATATCGATAGGCCGGACCCGGCAAGCAGGATTCCGGCCACAACGCTTGCCGGATCGGGCCACGCAGCCAAGTGGCGCAAGGGCTCAGGGGGAAAGATGCGCGCGGCGCAAGCCACCGTTGCGCGGCCTGACATCCGTATCGGGCCACGCAACGGCACTGCGGGTTTCCGCCCCGGGCAGGGGCGCAGCAGACGAGCGGCGAACCGCGGGAAGGGGCCTGCTCGCGGCCAACCGTGCGCAGCTGCCTCGTCTGCGTCGAGAGGCGCGCGCGACACGTTGTCGCGGGTTCAGCGGCGCCCCGTCAGACAACGCCGACATGGCGCCCGCCTTGCCCCACAACGGTCATCCATGGCGGTAACACTGCGTCCTGCGCATGGGCGCAGCAGGCCGCAAGCGACAGCTGGCGCAGCCCTTGCAGGCAGCCACAGCGGCCTGCCGCAGCGCGTTGTCAGCGCTTTGTCCCGCCGGTGGACGTCCCGGGACAGGCCTTGCAGACATGGGTGGCCTGCATCCATACGCCAGCGTAGCCAAGTGACGAAAGCCCTTGGTGCGCTACACTTTGCGGTCTAGAAATCTATCAACAGTCGCGCGCGTGCGTGCGGTAATGGGAGCGCTAATGAACTGGTTGAACGAGGTGCTGAACAACGACCCGAATCCTGTGGAAACCCAGGAGTGGATCGAGTCGTTGAAGGCCGTTATTGATGTCGAGGGCCCCGAGCGCGCGCATCAGCTGCTGGAAGGCATGGTGGAACTGACCCGTCGTTCGGGTGCCTATCTGCCGTTCTCTCCCACTACCGAATACGTCAACACCATCGAGCCGCAGCTGGAGGCCAAGAGCCCGGGCAACGCCGAACTGGAATGGCGCATCCGTTCGATCATCCGCTGGAACGCGATGGCCACCGTGGTGCGCGCCAACCGCAAGCCGGGCGACCTGGGCGGCCACATCGCCTCGTTCGCTTCCGGCGCAACGCTGTACGACGTGGGCTTCAACCACTTCTGGCGCGCCCCCAGCGAAAACCACCCGGGCGATCTGCTGTTCATCCAGGGCCACAGCGCCCCGGGCATCTACGCGCGTTCCTTCCTGGAAGGCCGCATCAGCGAAGAGCAGCTGGACAAGTTCCGCATGGAAGTGGACGGCGGCGGCCTGTCGTCGTACCCGCATCCGTGGCTGATGCCGGAATACTGGCAGACCCCGACCGTGTCGATGGGCCTGGGCCCGCTGGCCGCCATCTACCAGGCGCAGTTCATGCGCTACCTGGAAAACCGTGGCCTGATCGAGAAGTCCGACCGCAAGGTGTGGTGCTTCATCGGCGACGGCGAGAGCGACGAGCCGGAAACCCTGGGTGCCATCGCGCTGGCCGGCCGTGAAGGCCTGGACAACCTGATCTTCGTGGTGAACTGCAACCTGCAGCGCCTGGACGGCCCGGTGCGCGGCAACGGCAAGATCATCCAGGAACTGGAAGGGGTGTTCCGTGGCGGCGGCTGGAATGTCATCAAGCTGCTGTGGGGCGGTTACTGGGATGCCCTGCTGGCCAAGGACACCAATGGCGTCCTGAAGAAGCTGATGATGGAAACCGTCGACGGCGAATACCAGAACTGCAAGGCCTTCGGCGGCGCGTACACCCGCGAGCATTTCTTCGGCAAGTACCCGGAAACCGCTGCGATGGTGGCCGGTCTTTCCGACGACGACATCTGGCGCCTGAACCGTGGTGGCCACGACCCGCACAAGGTGTACGCCGCCTACCACCAGGCCGTGAACACCAAGGGCATGCCGACCGTCATCCTGGCCAAGACGGTCAAGGGTTACGGCATGGGCAGCGCCGGTGAGGCACTGAACCCGACCCACCAGACCAAGAAGCTGGACGACGAAGCGGTGCGCCACTTCCGCGACCGCTTCAACATTCCGGTGACCGACGCGCAGCTGGCCGACGGCCAGGTGCCGTTCTACCACCCGGGCCCGGATTCGCCGGAAGTGCAGTACCTGCAGGAACGCCGTGCCGCGCTGGGTGGTTACCTGCCGCAGCGCCGCCGCAAGGCCGAAAAGAGCTTCAATGCACCGAAGCTGGAAAGCTACGAGCGCCTGCTCAAGAGCAGCGGCGAGCGCAGCTACTCCACCACCATGGCCTTCGTGCAGAGCCTGAACATCACCCTGCGCGACAAGGAACTGGGCCCGCACATCGTGCCGATCGTGGCCGACGAAGCCCGTACCTTCGGCATGGAAGGCCTGTTCCGCCAGATCGGCATCTACGCGCCGTTCGGCCAGAAGTACAAGCCGGTCGACGCCGACCAGCTGATGTTCTACCGCGAAGACCAGAGCGGCCAGGTGCTGCAGCAGGGCATCAGCGAGCCGGGTGCGATCAGCTCGTGGATGGCCGCCGGTACCAGCTACTCGGTCAGCAACGTGCCGATGCTGCCGTTCTACATCTACTACTCGATGTTCGGTTTCCAGCGCGTGGGCGACATCGCCTGGCAGGCAGCGGACATGCGTACCCGCGGCTTCCTGCTGGGTGGTACCGCCGGCCGCACCACGCTGAACGGTGAAGGCCTGCAGCACGAAGATGGCTTCAGCCATCTGGTGGCCGGTGGCATTCCGAACGTGCGCAGCTACGACCCGACCTTCGGCTTCGAAGTGACGGTGATCCTGCAGCACGGCACCAAGGCGATGATGGAAGATCAGATTGACGAGTACTACTACGTCACCCTGATGAACGAGAACTACACCCACCCGGAAATGCCGGAAGGCGCGGCCGAAGGCATCGTCAAGGGCATGTACCTGCTGACCGACGCCGGCAAGCCGAAGAAGGGCGAGCTGCGCGTGCAGCTGCTGGGTTCGGGCACCATCCTGCGCGAAGCCATTGCCGCGGCCGAGCTGCTGGACAAGGACTTCGGCGTGACCGCCGACATCTGGAGCTGCCCGAGCTTCAACGAACTGCGTCGCGATGGTTTCGACGTGGAACGTGCCAACCGCCTGCATCCGGAAGGTGAGCAGCGCAAGGCCTACGTGACCGAGCTGCTGGAAGGCCGCCAGGGCCCGGCGATTGCCGCCACCGACTACGTGCGTGCGTATGCGGACCAGATTCGCGCGTTCGTGCCGATGAGCTACACGGTGCTGGGTACCGATGGTTTCGGCCGTTCGGATACGCGTGCGAACCTGCGCCGGTTCTTTGAAGTGGACCGGTACTACATCGCGCATGCCGCGATTGCGGCGCTGGCGAAGGACGGGAAGATGACCGCGAAGGATGTGGCCAGGGCGATCAAGCAGTACAAGATTGATCCGGAGAAGGCTAACCCTGTTGGGGTTTGAATTCCAAATTTACTCTAGCAAGATCTAGAAGAGGGGGCCGTTGGCCCCCTCTTCTATTGAATCAAAAATGACTCTTGGGAACTCGCCATCTGCGATAGCTGTAAGCATGCCGGCGCGCTTCGAGATCGACTTGGCCAAGCTGCCCAATAGCTAAATAAGGCGAATAAATTTGACGATCACAAGTGCCAACTGGGCACCTTCCACTCGCAAAGAGAGATCTTACAATTTACGCGGAGAGCTTGCTCCTCGCCAAGTAGGCGATCAAATTGTCGCCGACTGACATTACGCTTTCGTCGAAGTCGTGCGCTCTAAGGTGCTCATGGAAGAGGATGTTTCTCACGCGGTATATCTTCTCTGCGAAACTCTTGCCACTTCGATCATCAGCCATGTCATCAAGCAGTCTGTCTAGTGCGGATTCTGTACTGCCACATGGCGGAGAGAGGATCTCTCTAATTCTAGGTAATTCCTGATAGGACTTTTTGAAATCGTCAACGATGTCGCGCAGGGTTGTGATGTTCACGGGCGCGGCCGAATTCAATTTGGCGCGTATTGCCTCGGATCGCACCTTAAAATCGAGTCCAATCAGCATTTCAATAATCTGGTAAGCGTAAAAGAATCTCAGCAGGGCGAATGAAGCGTAGGGGTATAGGTTGAAAAATACCGAGCTTGCATACTGGGAATCAATAATGGGGTCCCTGACGGTAATTGTCTCGGGCGGAACGATGTCTATTCGGCAGTAGTCGCGAGACCCTCTGTGGCTATATATTCCATTCAGAAACAAGGAGGGATGAAATCTCGAGTGGTTCTCCTTGCCAATGACATCGTTCCATAATACAAGATAGGCATCTCCCTCAAGGAAAGGTATCTCGCCGGGCCTCTCAGCTTCAGCAGAACTGGAGGACATAGAGAAGTCTCCCTTAAATGACCGAGCGCACACCTCTAGAGCCGCAATGAGGCTATATGCCGCATAGTGCGGGTCGGAGTTGCGCGGATGTTGGGGTGACAACAGAGCCTGTCCCGGAATAACAAACCCGGCTGTCCTTCCCTTGTACCTAATCGTCGAAACGGATTGCTCTGGCAGTTCTGCCGACGAGGACACGGCGACGACTAGATACTCATTTGCGCAAGCCTTGGCAACTAAGGCTTGGTTGAGATCCTCAGGGACATCGCGAGAGATTACGGAGCCGTCTCTTCGCTTAAATCGCAACTCCTTGACCTTGAACATAATTAAATGCCGATTCTCAAGCTGCTAGTCATCGCCTCGGACTCGGATCTAACTAAATTCATAAATGAACCAGAGCTTGGGCTAACCAAAGCCCTAAAGAACTGGCGAAAATACAAGCGCTGAGCATTGCCAATACGCTTGGCCCTTGAATTCAGTGTTGAGATGGATCTGTTCAGCGAGAGCATAAACTCATCTCCATCACCGCCAATCTCTAGGGTTGAAAAATCGAGCAAGGAGAGAGATACGTCGTCACCAGCATCCCGGAGTATTGATACTGAGGCTCCAAATCCGGATAGAGCCTGCGGTCTTTTGAAAGCGCGAAGGCCGGTCGAGCCCCAGTTGCGGGGCGATGCATTTCCAACGTCATCGTCGTCCCCGCGCTGGTCCTCTTCCAAATCGTCATCTGGAAGTCTCAGAGCTAGCCCGTCGATGGCGACGATAAACCTGTCCCACGCAAGAATAAAGTCGCGAAAGAGATCCTTATCTCTTGTTTCCTTCGAGATATTCTCTAGGCTGGTAATGTTGTCCAGTATCTCGCCTCGATCAAGGGGCGATTCACTCCTTGCTATGTACGCATTGAATCCGTCGATGGCATCTTTAAAGCTGTAGGCGCTCAAAGCCCTGCTAGTCTTTTCTGGTTCACGGAGCAGCTGAACGTGCTCAATCCTTGTGTCTAGAAAATCTATATACATTATCTCGACCTGGTGCCGCAATGACATTGTGGTCTGGCCGGTATTCAACGTCAGCATTCTATATAGAATTCCAAGACGATCGATCCCTTGATAGATCTCGCACCGGATACGTCTTTTCATGAAGGTCGTCAGGACCTCTGGATCCTCGATCTCGCTTCGAAGGTCCAACAGGGTGTATGTGCGCTGGAGGCCATCCAAGAGTGAAAAATGAGTTTTCTCTTCATGGAAGGCTTTCATTGGATTGCTTGCGAAGTCACCTCCATCTTTTGTATACGCCAAGACGATCGGTGGGATAACGCATCCTTCGAGGAAGTCTCGCTTTAGTAACGAGTAGACTGTCTTGGAACCTCTAACCCTCTTTCGTTGAAAGGGGTTTGAATTTATCAAGTGCTCCGCCAGAACCAGATACTGCTGGACTTCCATCTCAACGAGTATGCTCTTCGCTCTAACTTTGTGGTCTTCAAGTACTGATTTAACTTCCATGGCTGATGATTCCGGTTAGTCTCAAGCTTGGAGGGCTTCTTGCTGCTGCGCATATGCGGAGGAGATAGATCTCAAAATCTTCACCTCAGTTCAGGGATTGATTTTCCAATATCACTAAGCCGAATGCTCTTCAAGCCGAGCCAGCACTCTTCCTTTTTTGCCCACTCGCTGATCATCTTTCCCTTGGCGGAGGCATGAAGTGCTGCATTCACCTCCTTCGCCCAAATTCGGATCTGATCTTTGAAGCTCTCTGAGAGGCCTTGTTGCTCCCAAACTCGCATCAGATCAACTCCTGAACCATGCTGCTGGGACAGAAGTGCAACCAAGTAGATAGCAACGTTGCCTTGGAATGCAGGAAACAGTGGCCGAACGAGCGACTGAATCTGCTTGAAAATGATAACCTTCGCAATCATCTGCTTGAACCCTATTGCATCCGGGACCGCAGATTCTCCCCTCTCTTCGCGCTCTCTAACATCGTCCATGAAGCGTGCGAAGTTTTTTTGCCCACCGAGACTCGCTTGGTCAGGTCGTCCATCCCAAGAGTTCAAGAACTTGGCAAGGTCTGTCTTGACTAGGCGACGCGAAGGAGGAATGACTAAGGTTTTGAGTGTCCGATACTTCGTAGCCGTGCTGCCCTCTCGCGCCAACTTGGTGTTGTAACTGCCGGAGGCACGTTCATAGAACCAGCGGCCGACACCATCTGGGAGGTAGACGGTGTCAGACAGTTTCTCGAGCTCAACGTGGAATGGTGAGTTGGCAGAAAGATCAGACTGCTTGACAGTGTTCTGGCTGTTCGCGAACCGCGATATGTCGCTGATAAGCGCCTCTTCCGCAGCGGAGTTGTCCGTCTTGAGGATCACAACCTTGGCTGGCACTTGGACCTTGGACAAATCGGTGTCTGCGAACTTCTTCTTGGTGAAGTATATAGATGCAGTCGTCTGGCCACCGTTAACGATCTGCATGCCCTTCAGCCATGCAATACCAGGGCCACCATCGCTGGTTTTTCCTAGGCTGACTTCGTCGGCAACCACCACAATGCCATTGTTGTAGGCCACAAACTTCTCGGGCTCTGAGCGCAACGTGGCTTGGATACCCTTGTTCACCTTTCCAGTGGCGCTCAGGAACGAGCGCACATTTGCTTCAAGAAGACGGGCGCCGTACTTGTCATACAGGTGGCGAAGCACGTCGGCCGGGAATACCGTCATCGCGTAGTCATAGCTGTCCTCCTCGCCCCGGATATAGACGCACGGGAGCGGGGTGCCTGCCACTTCTGCAAAATTGACTACCAGCTCGTCCCTCGGCTTTCCCTCTGACAGGTGGCGGTTGAGCCTCTCGATGTCCATCACCTCAAGTCGTACGGTCCGGCCTCCAACCTCCTGCGACTTGAAGTTCTTGGTCTTCACTTGGCCATCGGTCAGCACGTAGATCCGGATCTCCTCGAAGTCCCGATAGCCACGTTCAATATGCACCGCGAGTTCGTAAGCCTCGTTCGATGGATCGAGCGTCTTCGTCATCTTTCCCTGGGCAGATTGCGAAAGAAATCGGAAGCAGTACTCCGCGGCTTGCTTTGCTTCAGAGTCCGGAACGGCCTGGACCTTGTCCGAATCCTTGTAGGACGTCACGAACAGGTCAAGGCGTTCCCCGTCCTCAGAGATGGAGTATCCGCTTAGCCTGATGTTTCCCACATGGACGCGCGTGTCAACGTGGCAGACCTGTGGCTCATACGTCATGCCCACTTCTTCCATGTGGCGCATCGTAATCTCGGCGAAAACCAGCTCCGGATAGGGATACGCGGCTCCCGAAACGGACATGCGATCCTCTACTTCATCCTGTACTTCCGCGCGAATCTGCGAAAGGAAATCGGTCAATTCCATTGATTCTTCACTCCAAGACTGGTCGAAATATCAGCGTAAGTAAACGCCGCAATCGGAAATGCATCCAGATCGAGCGAGTAACGTGCCTCATGGATTGCCGCGGGCACGCTGGAACGAGTGAGGCGAGGCGATTCAGCGCATACGATTCGATATGTGAGCTCACTGGACCGGAAACGCCTTGTGTACTCGGCTCGAGTCATGTCCATGTAGCCAGCCGAAACGAGCCGACTGTTCAGCAAGGCAGATGCGCCGGGATCGTGGATTCTTCCAGCCACTTGGTCAATCAAGTCGGGAAGGGTTAATCCCACACTCAGGTGAGTTAGACGAACCGCCGCAACAAAGAGGGGCTGGTGCAGGCTGTCATCCAACTGATCAAGGTTGGAAATCCTTGCGATAAATCCTGCCGGTGCCAGGGTTGTCTTCACTTCGATTGCACCATCACCAAGCAGGAAGTCGTGTAGCCCGTCGTCAGGCCCGGCCCAGCTGTCGAGAGCGTCGAATTCTGAAACTCCATCGTCCAGAAGGTTTTGAAGAACCAAGAGTTCTCCAAAGAGCCCAATCTCTTCCTCCGTGGAAAGAACGCCTTCACTGTCGCGCTTCATGAAGGCTTGCCAGGCACGGATCCTGGAAATCATTGCACTATGAATCCGTAAGCCGTCCTGAGCGGACGTGCTCTCCATCAGGTTCACCAGATCTACCGCCACTTTGGTAAAGAGCTCAAGGGATCCAGATTCCTGTCGAACCAAGGCAAACCATGAGTGGCCTGCAGGGTGGCCCTGGAGCTCTGTGCTTATCAGGCTAAACCCCTGGCCGCGTGGAAGCTGAAATGGTTGGGATGGCAGGTTTCCCTTGACGCCGACCAGGACGCTCTCTTCATTCCGTGCGCCACGACGGCCTGCCATCACGCAGCAGTTGCCGATGCTGAAAAGCTCGATAACCTTCCAGCCATCGCCTGTGGCAAGGCCGCTCAGGGCGCGCCACGCGGCGACCAGCTCTGTGTCACTGCTGGATCGGAGCATTCATATCCTCCCAGCCGATGTTGTTGATGACGTACTCGGGGATGTCGGAATACTCGCTCTCCCAACCGACGTTGTTCACCTTGTAGGGAACCTTGATATCCGAGCTGCTTCCAGGAAAGCTCACGGCAAATGCCAAGACGGGTGGGGCGCCTGCAAGGTTCTTCGGGCGTTCCCAATCTGTCCCTATCTTGGCGCCCGCACGAGCTGGATCAAGAACATACAGAATCAGCAGACCCTTCTCTGGCTCCGCCGTCACGGTCGAAGTTCCCTTGCCTCGAACTCGGCGCAGCGCCACGCCACTGGGGGTGTCCGGAGCCGAAGCACTTTTCTTCTCCGCCTTCTTCTCCCAAGTGGACACGGTGAGCGCGAGCGCGGCGTCCCATTGATCCTGGCTCACGTCAATTGACTCGTCGGTCGGATCAAGGAGGACGCCAATAGAGTACCGGCTCCCCTCCATCGAATCCGCCTTTCTGCGCGCCATGCCAACACTAATCCCTGGAGCAAGCTCATAGGGCTCACCCGATTGAGTCCCCAGAACAGCCACTGTCCACTCCGTGAGCTCGTTTGTTTCCGCCATCTTGCGGATGAACTGAGCAAGCACGTTGCTGTTCACCCGGTGGGCGGCTGACAGTGTGCTGTAGCTGTCAAGGAAGTCGACTACGGTTGTGAAGTCGACACCTCGCCAGAGATGCCCCTGCCATTCCTTGGAGCCCCCTTGGAATGCCGCCTTTATGGCGTTGCTCTCGTCAGGCTTTCCCATTTGCACGGCAAGCCGATTACCTGCATCCAGGTTTCGATTCAGAGTCGGTTGATCAGTCGGGAAGCTGACTGTCTGAACAAGCTCACCACTGTACGAAAGGTGCAGTGTCTTCGCGCTCCGCATCTTGATCTGCGACGTAACCATCATCTCGGGATGCGACTGGACCTTCAGCCCAAACTCCCTCGGCGTGGCCCCAGAATTGGCCATGAGATCGAACTCTTCTCTCAGCTCTGCTGATGCATCAGAGATATGCTTGAACCAGCGAATGAGGTCCGGGGATGTATAGAGACGGCAGAGATCAAGGTAGCCCGGACGGTATCCGAACCACCGACCCATCTGCATCAGCGTGTCGTACATCTTTGATGCGCGCAGGAAGTAGCTGGTGCAGAGGCCTTCCAGCGTAAGGCCGCGTGCAAGCTTGTCGCCACCGATAGCGATGACTTTGAGGCCTCGATCCTTGTTCTGCTCGTAATCCAAGGCATCCTTGGCAGTTCCATTGATCATTCGCACTTCGATGTCATCGAGTACTCCCGGCAGCGCAGAAGCGATGTTTTGCCAAGTAGCATCTGCACTGGGAAGGTCACCCAACCCAAGCTCACGAACCGCGGCAGAAGCAGGAAGGAAGTCACGATTCCACAGCTCCTGCAGACTGGATAGAACGTCGGCGTGGTCGATCCCGCGCCCAATCGCCTGTCGGGCATGCTTGACGTAATCGTCAATGTCAGCCTTTACCACCTTCTGGACGTTGTTGAATCGTGTGACGTGAACGAGCATCGAGCTATGCTTCTTTCCTTGGCCACGGAGCTTCCTGACAGTGCATGCCAGGATAAAGGAGTCGACTGCCTCTCTTAGACTTGGTGGCAGCGCGTGCTCATTGCTCCACACCGGAACATGATCGATCTTGTGGCCCGTCGGCATCCATCCCGTTGTCTTGTCGTCTGACTGGTAGTCGCCCACCGGTTGGGTCAGAGGAAGCTGTCCCTTGCGACCCTCCGGGGACGCGCGCCCAAACATCGTCGTAGGGCCAACGTAATTGTCCGGTGCCGCCAGGCTCTGGATGAAGGCGGATGGGAAGAGATCAGGACCTTCGTTGCGTGTCTCACCGCGTTCATGAATGAAGATGTTTGCGAAAGGCGTGGCGGTGTAGCCCACGTACGCGGAGCGCGAGAATGAATTCAGTATGCGCCGGATCAGTTTGTTGATCGCTGTTGGATCATGTTCCTCATCGGGCTTTCCTTCTTCGTCGACTACCTCTTCACCAGTGTCAACTGAGGCATTGTCAGCTTCGTCATCAATGATGAGCAATGGGAACTTGGTCGCCCTTCTGGCCACGATGGGGAGCTCTTTCGTGTTCGAGGAGGCGGGCTCCGCGCTTGGAACAGGCGCATCCGCGACGTGCGTCTGAATCCACCTGAGAAGCCTGGCAAGTACCGATTTGTTCTTCTTGACGACAAACAGCCAAGGCCGCTGTTCGGGGCTGATCGAAAACTGCTTTCCAGCTGACTCACCAAAATCACCGTTGTCAGCTCGTGTTGTAGCGCAATTGGGCTTGATGGAAATATCACTGTCGATCAAGCCGACGCCCACGCGCTTGAGCGCGTTCTGCGTAGAGTTGGTCTCATACCCCAGGAAGCCTTCTTCAAGGCGTATCTGCGTCTGGGATCGCAGGTTGTTATGCAGCCCGGCGAGGACGATGATGATCTTGTACTGCGCATCCGCGGCCTTGCATACGAGACCGGTATAGCTCGCCGTCTTGCCTGACTGCACGTGCCCGACAACAAGTCCCCGGCGACTCCACTGGCCAGAGCGCAGAGGGTCCTCAAGCATCCCCAGAATCTTGTCGGTTGATTTGTCCAGCTTGTCAGCGATGTCCCAAGACAAGTCCTTTTCGATCATCTCCCGGTACCGCTGCCAGTAACGCCAGTCCTCTTTCCTGGAGGAGTCAAGCCAGGGTTCATGGCCACGATCGTCGGAGAGACTAATGTCATCACCGATCCATACACTGAATCGCCGGATAAGCTCGTCCGTAACAGCGTCACGATCAAGATCGGCTGCCCACCTTCGATTCATCATCAGCACCAGGCTGATCTTCTCGTCAATCAACGTAGGAGTGATCGGTCCTGAATCCTTCTCGCCAGCCAGAAGCTCCTGGACAATCTTGATAACGCTGCTTTCGCTTGAGTCACTCATGGTTCTCTCTTCAGTCCTTGGAGATGTTGTCCGGCAAATTTTTGACCAGCTCTGAGTGGAGATCGAAGGGTTCGGTTCTTAGAAGCTGCCGCTTTGCCATGCTTGGCGACATGCCCTTCTTCTCCACCAGGCTCCGGTAGATCACATTGAGAACCTCTCGAACTGAGTCGTCGGGCTCCCCTGTGAATCCCCCCTTTGCATGCTCTCCGCTTTCCGCAGCTTCAAGCCAGATTCTCTGCACGGGGATAGTTTCCTCGAGGACACGCAACATCGCTTCAACCTTGGTGCCGTACGCTGCGTCATCCAGCAGTTCTTTCACCGCTGCGTGCGTACGGTCGACACGGTAGCGTCGACCTGTCGCCGTGTCTCTCGACTGCCACACGGGTACAACCTCGTCGCGGCGGCCCAGCGATGAATTCGAATGCGCCCGATGCAGGAATACCTTGCGCGCCCTGTCGCGCGCGTCTTCGGCCAAGCGGTAGAGCTGATCCCGCAGTGCAGCGGGAGGATGAGCGGATGACTTGCGGATGTCGATCTTCCATTGCGCATCAAGATCGTTGGGCAGGTCCAGCCGGATGCGTGCGAGCCTGTGAGCCTCGTCCTTGGACCAGGAGCGTCCACGTCCCAGGCCGAGCCAGCTGCCTGCAACCAAAAGTCTCCGTCCACGATAGATGTAGAAGCCTTGCTGACTCGACCATCCCTCGGTTCCGCCCGCTTCAGCGTAGGCCTTGTCGTTGAGGCGGTCCTTGTGGGGCAGCACGAAGGCTTGGCTGGTGATTCTCAGACCACCTTCGCCAACGTTCGACTCGGGTGACCTCCAGGTTGCCGGATTTGACGACAGGAATGGGTCCCATGGTCTAACTGCTTTCCCGTTGAGCCGCAGCTCAATGCCGGGGCCGCTACCGTCAAGATAGCGGTGGAAGATCATCGCGAGGTGGCGCTCCACGTCGTCAATGAGGTCAAGGAAATGCCTGCTTGTGAAGCCTTCAGTGACAATCCGATCGAGTTGTTCCCACAGGACTACTGTCCCTGATGACTGGGCAGTGTGCTGTACCAGGCGTGGCTCTGAGGATGACTCGGGTCCATCAAGAAGGTGCCACTCGCCATCAGGATCTGAAGCAAGAACATCCAGATCCCAGCGCAGGCAGCTCGATTGACCATCCTTGATGCTCAGAACGGTCAACCTTCTGGCTTGTGAGAACGATGCTGTCTTGAGTCCCAGGCCAAAGCGACCCAAGTCCGAGGCCGCCCGTACGTCCAAGGGGTTGCGGTCGCCGAGGAGCATTGCGCTGAATAGCTCAGCATCGTTCATGCCTCTGCCGTCATCTGCAATGGATATCCAGCTGTCTACGCCATTCCAATTGAACCCGACCTCTACTTGGCCCGCGCCAGCGGAAATGCTGTTGTCCACCAGGTCCGCCAGCGCCGTGGCCGTCGTGTAACCCAGGCCGCGCAGTGCCTCAACCATGGCGTCAGCCCTGGGGGGAGCATTTCGGCCTTGCGGCCTACCCCTACTGTTCTGCTGCATCGTCAGCCTCCGGCTTTCCATTGACCAACTCCCTGAGACGCCGCGAAGGGTGGCGCATCAGTCTTAGCGCCTTGGACTCAATCTGACGTATCCGCTCTCGAGTTACGCCAAAGACCTGGCCGACTTCCTCCAATGTCTTGTCGTTGCCGTCGATCAATCCAAACCGATGTCGGATGACTTCAGCTTCTCTTGAACCAAGCGCACTTAGGCAGTCATCGATCGCTCGCCTACGCAAATATCCATCAGTGACTTCCTCAGGCGGCTGAAAGGTATCTGGAGTGGCGATGACCAAATCTGCTGTCTCATCCTGCTGGTGCCAAGAGACCGCGTCGTGCGCCACATTCAGCAACTTTGCTACATCCCCAACTGATAGATCGCAGACCTTGGCGATGTCCTCGGCGCGCACGTCATCGAATGAGTCTTCACGGAGGACTCTGGCTGCCTTTGAAACCTTGTTGACCTTTTCCATGACGTGTATGGGCAACCTTATGACACGCGCTGTGTCTCCGATGGCCCGTCCAACGGACTGTTTCAACCACCACATTGCATACGTAGAAAATTTGTTGCCCCTTGCGTAATCGAATCTGTCGATAGCCTTGAGCAGGCCTATCAGGCACTCCTGAATGCGATCCATGCGTGGCAGCGTGCTCCACGCGTGGCTGTCTGCCACGTGCACTGCGAGTCGAACGTTTGCATGGAACATCTCGAGCTCAAGGCGCGACAGACGCTGCACCGCTCTACGCAGTAGTACGCTTGTGCACCCAGCTGCCCTGAACTCCTTGTCAAACCGTTTAACGGTCGATGAGGTCAGCTCCAGCGCAGATACTGCGGCCAGTGCATCCCTAGCAAGACCTTGGTTGTCTGGATCTTCCTGGAAGGCGAAACATCCGCAGCGTGCGCTTTCCAGCATGTCGCTCAGGTTGAGTCCGCTGACGGGCTGGGCCGGGGCTGGATCATCATCGGCGTCATCCGTGGCGTCGAGAAGATCGCTGGCGGGCTCATCGTCTTCGCTGCTGATGTGGCTGATTTGGCCGACTGAGACGCGACCCCGCTCAAAGTCTGTGGCTAGGCCTGCTATCGACGCGACAGCATGGGGGCTCTCTGCGATGGCGCGATACGCATCCTTGAGGGACAGGTCCAGCAAAAGCCCAATTCGTTCTTCGCCCGTACGGTCAAGCAGAACAGACGACTGGGCAATCTTTGCGAAGTGGAAGTAGGGATCGTTCGTCATGGACGCGAGATCCTGCATGAACTGCTCCAATTCACCGGTATCGCTGTCCGATGCTGGTTCGCTCTCCTGTTCTAGATGCAGAGGAGGTAGCCACTCATCATCGTCTTCCGGTACGGCGTCAATCTGGCCCATAAGGACAGTGAGCTGGCGAAGTACATCGCCCCTCTCATCGCCTTCAATCTCACGGGAGATGATCTCAAGGTCAAGGGGATTGAAGTTGCCCTCCATCCGGGCGCGATGAACTAGCGCTTCGAAGAGTCCATGTGTCGAGCTGTGATTGAGCTCCCGGACCAGTGAAATTTCGGCGTGACTTGGCAGTAGCTTCGCCAGGTCATTCCAGTCCTCATCGTTATCGACAATTACGTGCCTGGAAATCACCTCCTGCACGATCTGTATTGTCGATCGAAGCGAGGGATCCTCTAGCGGCGCTTCGGTCGTGTCTTCTTCCTCCCAAGTGGCAAAGAACTCGGATTCGAATTCAGCATCGTCGGGAGAGGAGTTTTGTGTGGAATCAGTGGCTCGCGTTTGAGCAGATTCCTCGGCCTCATCATCACGTTCATTGCTCCAGAGGCCGTCCAGCGTGGCTGGTGAATCGTCAGCCTTCTGGACTGCGAGCCGCTGAACTTCGAGAGCATGCTCCGAAATCAGGCGGCAGAGATCCAGATGTCCTTTGGAAGCGGCGAGCACATGTAGTGTCCGCCCCTGCTGGTCGCGTGCCTCTACGTCACCCCCGAGTTGAAGGTAGCGCAGAACATGCTCCGCATCGCCGCGAAGCGCGGCGAGTCGAAGGAGCGGCTTCAGCGATGATTGCCGCTTGTCCCCGGCGCTGGCTTCACTGCCAGCCCGGGTAACTGTAGAGCCCAGGGACTCCATTTCCCCTTGATTCATTGGTTCCCCCTGTTGAACCTTTCGCCTAGCTGAGTATCGACCACACGACTCGGGCGATCTGTCTGGCAATCAAAGGCGGAACTGCATTTCCGACCTGTACAAATTGTTGAGTCCTATTGCCGAGGAAAACATAGTCGTCCGGGAACGACTGCAACCGAGCGGCCTCTCTGACAGTGAGACTTCGGCACTGGCGAGGATCCCAATGGATGAACGCGTGACCATCTCTCGAAAGGTGGCTGGTCACCGTATTGGAAGGCTTGCCCTTGAGCTGAACGCGGAAGCGATCCGAGAACGAACCACTTTCCCAGTTCAAGTGATCAGGCGCGAGCTTCTTTGGGAAGTCACGGCTGGTCGGTGATCTGTCGTGCTCGCGCGCGAATGCCGCGCAGAAGAGGTAGCGCCCGAGGTCGGATTTCATGTGTCCCCGAGTCTCGTGGTTGAGCACGGAGTGCTGCGAGTCGCTCTTGAGCTGCTTGACGTAAGGGTTGCTGTCCTGGGTGTACTTGACCGAGCCGCGCGGAAGCCCGCCGGATGGAACAATCGAGCTGAGCTTCTCGATCAGCTCTGGATGGGATTTGCCCAGAATCCGGACCAAGCGATCCCTCTCCGATTCCATGGCCTTCCGCCATTCTTCGGGATCGTCCTGTTTGCGGCTCAGTCCGCTTCTCAGCCGGGGAAGCCCCTCTAGGGCTTTCTTCACACTGACCGGCTCTGCGGCATTGAGGCCGGGCAAGTCCTCGATTCCATCGGGAAGAAGATCTTCCCGGACACCCATGATGATGACCCGGTGTCTCGCCTGTGGAATTCCATGGTTCTCACACTTGATGATGAATGCAGACGGATCCTCCGCGACAAGTTCGCTGGTCCGCTTCTGATTCGCCTCAACGTGGATAGGAAGAAGCACATAGCGATACCCGTTCTTTCCCCCCTTCTTTTCCCTTTTCAGGGCTGCAGCAGGGTCGGAGAGATCGCGCATGATTGCAGCGAACATCTCCTTGTTGCCAACCTTGGAAGTCAGGATTCCCTTGACGTTCTCCATGATGAAGACAGCGGGGGAGAACTCGTCAAGAAGACCCAGGTACTGCTTGTAGAGGAAATGCTTCTTGTCCCCTTTTGAGGAGAATCCCTCCACATGCCGCTGGCGAGCCCGGCCCACGACGGAATAAGCCTGGCACGGGGGGCCTCCGATGAGGATCATCTTTTCGTACTGATCCTTGACCTCGTTGATCCGTGAATAGAGGGCCTGATTGTCCCGTTCTTCTCCCAGGGTGAGGTTGAGCGCCTCGCTCTCGGCTTCAGCCCACAGGTCACTCCATCGACCGTTTCCGAAATGTGCTGCCGGAGGAAGGGCCTCGCCCTTCGCAATTTCATCCAGATAGTCGTAGTACTCTCGCGGGACCTGGCCTTCCTGCCGGATGAGCAAGCGATAGAAGGCCCTGAGACGGAGAGTCGAGTGCGCAGACTTCTCCATTTCAGCGGATACCGCGAGTTCGAAGGGGTACTTGGCACCTTCTTCGGGCTTGAAGCTGCTGAACCCTTCGCCGAGGCCACCGGGGCCGGCAAAGATGTCAATTACACCGATGGGCTTACGTACTGCGGTCAAGACGGAGTCTCTGCTAGATGGTTGATGTGATGAGCCCGGCTGTTCGATCAGCACTGATGTCGAGAATCAGGGCCAAGAACACCAAGCCGGAGGTCACTGTCCGAAGGCACCTTTGGGCGCGCGGCTTCCGCTTTCGACTTCATACGAAGGGCCTCGCAGGAAAGCCTGACCTTGTGCTTCCGAAATGGAAGGCTGCAGTGTTCGTTCACGGGTGCTTCTGGCATCGCCATGAGGGTTGCCCTTTCTTCAGACTTCCGAAGACACGAGCAGGCTTCTGGGATGCAAAGCTCTCCGCCAATCGGCAGCGCGACCTGGCGGTAGTAGGGGCGCTTCTGGACATGAGCTGGCGCGTGGCAGTTGTATGGGAGTGCGCTATCCGACTCGACTCGAGTGTCGCGAGTGATCGCCTTTCGGAGTGGATATCCAGTGATCGCAAGGAAATAGAGATCCTGGCCAGCGACGGCACAGTAATCTGTGGAGACTTGGATAGCGGTCAACCGTGAAAAATCCATCTGCCTACGACCATTCCCTTGTTCATTTTCGCGTTCAGAAAGGGTGGTCGCTTTTGATCCAAGATGCCGGCCCCAATCTGTCTGCGGCAGGGTTCAGTGCTCCACTCTGAATGTCTGAGCCGCGCCCCCCGACGCCTGACGGAATCATACCAGGGTGGAAGCCCCTATCGCAGATTCTTTAGTAGCGCAGGGCTGTCAGAGCGGGGGCGCCGAATGCCTGCGCCGCAGGAGTCAGGTGCTGGTACTCCATGACCGCTCGCTTTGGGCAGCCGAAGGCAAGCCGGGCAGGCGTCTCCAGAGCCTTGCTGGAGCTTGGTCGGCTCCGACTTCACCGACCTCGTGAGCAGGAAGATAGGCGGGTCACGTGGGCGTCTAACTTGCCGGGACGGCCAAATCACTCGCGTTGTGGGTGTTCATAGGGGGAGGCCGGACGGGAGCTTGTCTAGCATGCTCACGCACTCAGGTTGAGGATCACTATTCCCCCAAAATCCGCCCACTCCAATGCAACATCAGCGGCACAGCGCACGGAACATCAATCCACCTGTCCGCAAACAGCACAATCCTAAGCTGCTCCATCGAGTTGTCCACCAACATTACAGGCGTGCCGTGGCAACTGACCACGAAGTACCTCTTCCCTGGGTGCCACGCGTCCCGCACCACGCCCCCGCGTACCAGCCGCACGGCGTCCTCGCGCATGACAGCGAACTCGGCATCAGACACCTTTCGCAGCGTCCACAGGTTCAGCCCAATCCTGGGCACAAACCAGTTGGCGATCACCGCAGACAGTATCGTCAGCAGGACAACGGCATAGATCACAAGCCTCATTGGAAGCTCTACAAATAGCTGACGGACAACAAGGCGAGCGGGACGCGACAACGCGTCAGCAGCCCGCAGCGTGGCGGCAGATGCCCGAGCCCATCCGGGCTACTCCCGAACCCGTAACCGCTCAATCACCTGCGCAGTCAGCCCCACGCACGCCATCATCAACCCTTCCATCACCCGGTCCCCCAGGTACTCCTCAGGCGCGCCGTTCTGCCGCGTGCGCTCCGCAGCCAACAGCACCTCCTGCACCACGCGCAGCCCCGCCAGCGCGCAATCCGCATCTGCCAGTTCAAGACAGCGCCCAGGCAATTGATGCCGCTCTGGCCAAGGCTGGCCATCCGCCGCCGCACCGGTACCGATGCGATGCAGCGTGGCGACAAAGGCGTTGGGATCGACGGACAGTTCGCGCTCGGCGTCGGTGTTGTCCGGATCGTAATGCGCGTGCAGGGAACGGAAATCCGATGTGTTCATGGCAATGCTCCGTACAGGACAGACAGCAGCGCCACCGATAGAGGTGGCGGACGATGCGTGGCTCGAAAACCGGTGAATACCCAAGCCGGCGGGCCCGAAGGCCCCCACGCACCGCCCGCCATGGAACGCGAACGGATTGCCAGCCGGCGCCATCCGAAGATGACGCCGACTGACAAGCGCAAAGCACTGGGTATTCAGACGGGTTTTCGAGGCCCGCGCCACCGGTGCTCGGTGGCACGCCAAGATGTACCCGCGCAGATGCCAAATGCCAAGAAGTCGCAGGCCATTGAGGCCGCAAGTGCTGACGCTTACGGCATTGTCGCATGGCCGCTACGTAGCGAATCGATTGCGGGGCAGCGGTTTCGGCGGAAGTTAAGGTGTCCCTTGTATCCGCGTATCAACGCACGGTTCGGCGCGTGGCGCCGTTCCAATCGCGACAGATCGTTCAGAGATGCAGGGCAGGGAGCAGGACGAAAGCGTCACCACTCAGATGCGTCGCTCAACAATCTGTCGCGGCCATAAAGCATTGGCGTGCAGGCCAAAGTAGTCCCGAAACACGTGTCCCCGCGGCCGCCCCAGACCTCCTCCGCCTGCCCCGAAGCAGCGCGGAGGAGTGGATGGCTCAGGTCTCAGCCATGGGGTGCCGCGTGCGCGGCAGCTCCGGCGGGCGGCTGCCATGGTTCATCACCTCGCGCACCTGGTGCTCCTGTGCGTAGAACTGGTTGGCGCAGTCCTGCGCTTCGCGAGCGTAGTCCTGCATCACGCCAATCACTGCATTGCTGGCATCGTGCTGCAGATCCACGGCAGTCAGATGCCGCGCGCCACCGTGCATGAACGCCACGGAGGTCACCTGGGCCACGCATACCTCCACCCGGGTTGGTCCGAAGCGCACCGCGCCCTCGGCCAGCGTGCCGTTGCCCGCGTACGCATTGCCCGCCACCCGCTGGCCGCGATGATAGGTGCCGACGTAGCGGATGCGGTACAGCGTGGATTGGAAATCGACGCGATTCCACAGCTTGTGTGCCGATGCCATCGCAAACTGTGCAGACGCGACGAAGGCCAGTGCCACCAGGCCGACCATCGCGTTGCCGCTGCTGCGCGCATACACAAAGGCCAGCACCACCCCCACAACGCCCAGCAGCAGGCCGAACAGCCCCAGCGCCAGCAGTGGTTGCTGGCTGGGCGACTGCCATGCAGCACGGAATGCCGAGATCAGCCCCGACGCGCTCTGGTCTGCACGTACGCTCGGTTCTTCTTCCACCAGCAGTTCGCCATCGAAGGTGTCCTTGCTGACGTTGTGCTCATGCACATAGCGATGATGAGGCTGCGGAATGCGGCTGGAAAGCCGCAGCAGGAGGCCGCCGCTGAGGTCTGCCATCTGCATCTTCTCATCCACGATATGCCGTGCTGCCGACGCGCTGTAGCTGCCCGTCTGGGAGATCAGTGCGACTGTGAACAGCGCGCTGGCAATGAGGCCGCTACCGAGCACAGCGAGGGTGGGCAGCACGACCGTGGAAACCGCGAACGGCGGGACGGGTACCTGTACCGGCGAAAGCGTGATGGCCAGCGGCCCGGCAATGGAGACCAGCAGCAGCGTGACGATGGCCGGCCAGCGCGGTGCGGGAACGTTGTTGCTGGCCGCATCCAAGGCGCCCTTGCGAATGGCCGACAACGTTGCGAACGGGCGCAGCAGCACCACCGAGACAATGAAATAGAAGCCCGCCATCCACGCGAAGGCGGTTGGCTGCGCAAAGACCCACGCCAGGCCGAAGCTGACCAGCACCGCGGCCAGGTAGATTGCCCGCTGCAGCTGCAGCTCGGCGTGCCAGCGGATGGTAGGTGGCGCGTTGATCAACTGCGGAACCAGGCCATAGAACATGGACAGCAGCGCACCCGAGGGGCGCTGCCGCACCGGAATGCCGTTGTTGATGACGTTGAGCAGGTAGTTGCGATGCTCGGATTCGCCGCTGGGCAGGGCAATCAGCCCCGAATCACCGGGTACAACGGTGAAGCGGAAATAGCGCATGGCCTCGCGGATGTGCACGCCACCGAACAGCAGCAGCGTGATGCCGGTGACCAAGCGCCCGATGGCACCGATGCCCATGCTGCGAACCTGATCGGCATTGGTAACGCTGAGCAGCAGGATGAGGCCGAACAGTAGCGCAAATGCACCCAGCGCGAGATGCAGGGTGTTTGGCAGTCGCATGGGATTGATGGTGACGGCCTGTGCAGGCGGCGTGCTGTACTCGGTGCTCATCGGAATCTCGAAAGGACGCTCGAACGGCAATAGCGGCCGCCTTCCAGGATTCTTGAGAGATTCAGGGGTTTGTGGGAATCAACGCCCGCGCGCCTCAAATATCACGCGGACCCGCGCACGCACCGCGATGGCCGAACCGTCGTGCACGACAGGCTCGAAGCGCCACTGTTGGAGCGCATCCAGCGCCACACGATCCAATTCCCGCATGTATGTTGACCGCGCAACCATCACGCTGCGCACTTGCCCTTCGGTGCCGATGTCCACCACGAGGATCGTCTCCGCCGGGTGTGGCAGAGGCGCTGCATCTGGCGGAACGTGCGGGGCGGGGGAAGTCAGTACCTTTGGCGGTGGGAGTGCCGGAAGCTCGGGGTTGTCGCCAGGCTCGATGAAGAGCGTGGTTGAGACCTTCGTCAGCCCCGATGGCGAGGGGGCTGTGGAGTGCGCGCGCGGCGTCGAAGCGCAGCCGGTAAGCGCAAGGGCGGCGGCTACCATGACGACGCGAGCGGCCATGATGTTGAAAGCAGTTGGGCTGGGCATCTGCTCAGCATAGTAGCTGCATCGTCGCTTGCGTCATGGCTTAAGGACTCGCCAACGCATGGCTGCTCCCAGTAGACATTCCCACCCCAGCGCTGGGATGTGTGAAGCCAGTTCAGGTCCTGCAGGCCGGTGCGGTGTATAAACTGCCGACAAGTGAGTGCCCGAATGTGAGGAACGGATGCGACACCCACTGAGGCCATGGATGGTGCTGTTGCCCCTGCTTATGGGCGGCTGTGGCACCCAGGCACCCCAGATGTATGGCGATGGTTTCCCCCTCGCCAAGCCAATGGATCTAGTCCACGCAGGTGCAACGGTAGAGGCGCGTTTTGAACTGCCGCCGCCCTGGGAGAAGGACCCCAGACCTCGCACGTTCCTGATCGGCTTCCGTACCGGTGGGCCTGCCAAGCGTCCGGACATGAAACAGGGAGATGTCGACTTTCTTGAAGACGCCCGGATTCCCTTGAAGGTGCGGCTGTGGAAGCTGGATGGCAACACCGAGATGCCCATCGCGCTGCACGCCTTGAATCGCGATCTGCCCGCTGTGTGGCAGGGCAGCCGATATCAACCGGCCAAGGGCGATGTATTCGAATACAGGAATGCCGTCGGCGCGGATTCGAACAGTCTGGTTAATGCAGGAAAGTACGATATGTCACTGGCCTACCGGGAATACGAGGTGGCCCGTGCCGATTCTGGAAATCTGACAGCCGGGAAGTACCGGCTGAAAGTGACCAGCCTTCAGGGCAACCCGGAAGTTGCACATCTCAACATCGAGCTTCTCGTCGCCAACTACAACGTGAAGTAGAGCCGGTGCCAGCCAAGGCTTCGCGCGTGGCGATCACCCCATACTCGCCGCCCGTGCCCTCACTTCCTGCTGCATGCGCTCCTCCTGTGACTGCTGCTCAAGCTCACGGCTCATGGCGCGCTGCTGGGCATCCTGGCTCACGCTCTCGTACTGCTGAAGCGATTGCTCGACTGGTGTCTGAGCGGCCTGCGCTGTCGGCATCGAGGCCCGTGCATGCGAAGGATCATTCAACTCGCCCTGCACCAGAAATACCGTGTGTCCGGCAGGGTTCTGCACGGTCGCGTTGCTCAGCAGCACGTGGTCTACGCGCGACAGATCGTTGTCTTTGGCCAGCACCAACAGGCTGGCGCTCATCCGCTCGCTGATCGCGTCGAAGCTGCGCCCGTGTTTGGCATCCAGTGCCGCAACACCGTCGCGTATCTGCTCGTAGAGCGGGTGGTCAGGGTGACCCGGCGACAGCGGGCCACCTGCGGTCTGGGAATCCTCCACGGCCTTGCGTGCCTGGTCGTACGCCGCATGGGCGGGGTGTTCCTGCTCCTGCACCACGGCGGGGATAGTCGGTTGTTCGCGTTGCTGTCCCTCTGCCTGCGGCAGGGGAGGGGATGGCGACCGATGGACCGATTGCATCCTCGCCATGTCCTCCACGGTGGTGGTGGAGGTCAGCACCATGCGGTTGCCCGCTGCAGTGCCGAAGGACGCGATGGCGCTGTCCGGGCTGGGCGCGTGTGTGCGTGGATCGGGCATCAGCTCCAGCGTGATGTCGGCCTGTTTTCCAACGGCGGCAAGATTCTGTTCAACTGCGGCGGTGGTGGCGGCAAGCTGCTCCTCGGTGCGCGGAATGCCATGTTTCGCGTACAGCGATTCCACCTGCCCGCGCACACCCTCAGGCGCGATGTGCACGGTGGCCTTGATCTGTTCGGCCATCCTGCCCATGTCCGCAATGCCGGCGTTCTGGCTCTGCCAAGTGATTTCCAGTTCATCGCCGACGTTGCGATTGGCCTGGCTGTTGTAGACCACGCCCTCGTGCAGCCACTGGCCATCCGCCTGGCGGCTGTAGCTACGGCCGTCGCTCGCACGCAGAGTGTTGGCGCTGTCCTGCGCATCGCGGATTGCCTGCGGGATGGACGGGTTCTGGGCGTCGCCGAAATCACTCCAACGGCCTTGCTCGTGGGCCACCATGTACCGCGCGGCCACGGCCGCCTTGGTGTTGGCCGCGTTCTGTGCGATGACGGTGCGCGACTGCTCATCCAAGGCGGGTTCGCGTTCCGGCGGAACAGGCTCGCGGCGCGTGATGGGCGTGCGCCCATCTACGACCTCCTTTATCTCCAGCTCCCATTGCCGCGATACGGTGTCGCGCACGAACTCTCTTCCGGTCTCGAAGGCGCTGGGTGGCGGCTCTTTCAAGCCGCTGGCACTCAGTCGATAGGGATCCCGTGGCGGCGGAAGGTTGGCCAGGCCCAGCTCGTAGGAGGCGCGGGCGGCCTGCCAGTTCAATTGGCGCTCCAGCGTGCCAGTGGCCACATAGTCGGCGCTGAAGGTGACATCGGCGCCCTGCGCCGTTTGTACTGGCCGTACTTCCACGCCAGTCCCCAGATCAGCGCTCTGAACTTGCTGTTGCTCGGCGCTGCGCAACCAGCGGCCATCCGGGTCTGCCGGGTTGCGCGCCCAGGTGCGCTGCAATGGATCCTGCTGGATATAGACCCGCTCGATGTCCTTCTGTTCGGCCCACTTCTCACCCAGATGGGCGCCCAGCACACCGCCACCGATGCCAGCGACGAAAGCGCCCGGGCCCGTCCACGAGCCGGATACAAGGCCAACGCCTGCACCTGCTGCGAAGCCGCCGAGCGCGCCGCCCAGGTTGCGGCCGACGAAGTGCGCCGAGGTTGAGTCTGCGCCTGCGGTGTTTCCTTGCGAGTTCAGTTCCACCCATTTATGGCCGGAGGTGGCGAAGTCATGCGCCATCAAGGCGACGCCGGCAACGCCCAAGGCCTTCATGCCGGGGTTTACGCCGTGGGGGACAGCTTCGGCTGCTGTTGCCGCACCCGGAGGCCCGCGTGGCGCGCCCGGTTGCAGCGTTGAATGCGGAGTTGGCGCAGGCAGATCGGCGAACAGACGAGGCCCGGTAGACAGCGCCGAGCGAGCAGCGACCCATTCCGCGCGGGTGGTCGACATCTCGCTGAGATTGAGTGAACTGAAGTCGTGCAGCGGTTTTTCGAAAAGCGTCTTGCTGACGGCGTCATAGCCATCGATGGGCTTGAGGTGCAGGCGCACCTGGGCCACATCGACCGTTTGACCGGTGTTCGTGGTGGCGTGCTGTGCGAGGGTGCGCTCGAGGGTTTGGTACTCGGCGGCAGATTGGATTGCAAAGGCCAGAGGCTCTGGACCGAATTCGCTTATGGGGTAACCATTGATGCGGACCGTGGGGTGGTCGAGAGCGGTGGTCAGTTCAAATTTGTCGAAGCCACGTCCGGACTTGGCCCCATCGACGAATGCCACCAAGGGCCTATCCGTGGCAATGGCGTTCTCGAAATACTTTGGACTGCCCGCATTCCACATGATGTCCTGCAGCGCTGCTCTATGATTGCCCGCCCAAGGTTCCGTCCCCTGGGCATTCATGAAGCGCTCGAGCCCTCGCTCCATGATCTGGAACTCAGGGTGTTTTAGAGGGTCCGTCCTCATCTCGTCGATGAAACGTCCCCAAGGCGTGTCACCAATGATGCCGGCCCTGCCGTTCACATCCTTTGCATAATTCTTGGCATTGTCAAAATTCAGTTGCCCGCTGCGGTCTGTCGCAGAGAAACCAAGATAGTCTGTGCCTGCGGGAAGCTCAGGGGGATGTGCTTGCATCTTGATAGCGACGTAGTCAGCGTAGCTCGAAACGCCATCAGGCCCCGATTGAGGTGATCTCAGATAGGAGATCACCTCTTGCTTCTGTTGCATTGTGAGCGGGCTGCTGTCAGAAGTGTTCTTCGCTCCGCCCAACGTGGCGAGAGCGAAACTGTCGAATGTGAACTTGGACATGACGGCCAGCCTCAATCCGCACGCACGGGATTGACTGCTTCAGCCAGGATGATGGCGTCTCCATGATGAGGCGGCGCCAAGCCAACTGTGGAAATATCGTTACGAGCAAGTGCTTCGGGCGTGGTGATCGCCACGTACCGCACGCCATACCTCGCACTGCTGTGGTCCATGTTTGCCAGTACCAGCCCCTGCGCGACTGAGCATAGGAAGGCGAAGTCACTGTCCTGATTATTCAACGTCTGCTTGAAGCCGAGGACGGACTTCAGGACCCAGTCGCGGCCCAGATCCAGGGTAAAGACGCGTTCCCGGCCATTCTGTGTCTCAACCACCTCGTCGCATCCAAAAAGCCCCAGTCCGTCAACTCTCTGGCCATTGAGATAGAAGAGATACTGGTACTCGGTGTGGCTCGGATCTTCGGGGGGGCTCGCTGGCAGGATGCGTGGTGCCGTGATGGTCACGCCGGTATGGCGATCGACTGCGGAGCCTGGCTGACGCTCAAATTCCAGCGGCATGATTGATCCTTCAATGGAGTCCGGTTGCAGGCGATGGGATCCAAGGATTCCACCGCGTCCTTTTGCGGACTATACGGACCTCATCCTGGCTGCTCTATAGGCTCCGGTCCTAAAGGCCTCCGTACTGCTCCCTGGTTCACACATTCAGCAAGCCGATTCCGCCACCCGAGTCGCGTCCACCTGCCCGTGAACCCACCTATGCGATCATCCGGCCAGGACCGCAGTACCCAACAAGGCTGAGCAGGCATGGAGCAAGCAACACGCTACACGGTAACCCTCTTTCTGGCCGCGCCCGGCACCCCGCTGAACAGCGGCGGCAGCTCACCGCGCGGGCACATGTATTTCCAGGCCGCGACAGGCGAAGAAGCACACAGCTACGGCTTCGCACCGCCGCGCCTGCCACCCGATGAGGCCGCTGCCGGTGTGCAGTACGCCGAGGTCGTACACGACGACGCCGACGAGCACCGCGACCCGTATTACAGCCGCACCCTGGAAATCAGCGAGGAGCACTACGGCTGCCTGCGCGATTTCGCCGAGGAGCCGGCCGAGTTCGGCTTCGATGTCGATCGCCCGGCCACCATCAACCGCTGCAGCGATTTCGTCTGGGCCGCGCTGCACTATGCTGGCCTGCATTCGCAGCCGGCACCGCTGGACGGCGGCAGCAACCTGGGCGAGTTTGCGGTGCTGTTCAACCTGCCGGAAATCCAGTGCATTGCGGCGCCGTTCCCGGCCAGCGAGCTGAATGGCGAACAGCACCACCCGATGCCCGAACGCGAGGCCGAGCTGCACCGCGAAGGCGGTCGCCCGAGCGACGAGCCGCCGCCCAGCCCGATGGAAGTGGCCGGCACGCTGCTGGACCCCTCGCACCCGGACCACCGGCTGTTCGCGCAGCTGATCCAGAAGGTGGCCGAGCTGGACGCTGCACACGGGCGCACCTTCGACGACACCAGCCAGCGCATCAGCGCCAGCCTGCTGGTGCTGGCCAAGCAGAACAACCTGTCCCGCGTGGACCACGTGCTGCTCAGCCGGCCTACCAAGAGCAGCCACGAGGCCGAGAGCATCTTCATCGTGCAGGGTGATCGCGATGACCCGGGGCACCGCCGCGCGAGCATCGCTACGGAGGTGGCGGCACAGACCGATGTGGCGGATTCGCTACGGCTGAAGGAGCAGTGATGCGGGCGGTGCGTGCAGTTGTTGCGTCGGTGGTACTCGCCTTGCTGGTGGGCTGCGGCAGTACTTCGTCACCTGAAGCCCCGAAGCTGTTGACCCGAGCCGAGGCCGACGCACGTACCGTGGTGCCATTCACGCGAGGCGTGAGGTTGGACAAGGCGGGGCGCATCGTGGATGTCACCTTTGAGGCGCCGGCGGTGGTCGACCCGCAGATGTCCTGGCTGAAGCTCGGGTTGAGAATGCAGGGGGCTGAGCAGAAGGCTGTATCGGAAGCTGCTGAACGCCTCAGGCGCGCGGAGTTTCAGACGCGTATTCACTTGGAGCGCGTGGACATGGCAAAGCCGTCGCCCATACCGCTTTCAAGGTCGTCCGATGATGGCCGCGGCTGGCAAAGGCTTCCTCAGGATGGCCGCGTCGAACGTTTGTTTCAAGACAGCGTGGACGCCTATCCCTTGGTGCAGGCCGGGCTCCAGTCGGAGGATATGTTCTATGAGGTTCTGCAGATCGCCGATGCAGGTTTGATTGATCCGGGTCGGTATCGCGTTACCGTTGATATTGTCGAAGATCGCCCTGAGTTCGAGGGGATGCAGGTCGAGTTCATCGCCGCGTATTACTCGCTAGGAAAGTAAATCATGCAGGATGCAGCAGAGCGTTACACCGTCACCATACATCTTGCGGCGCCGGGCACGCCCCGCCGCGGCATGCGGGGCGGTGAGTGGATTGATCTGGAAGACTCCGATGTCGGCCATATGTATCTGTCCCTCAACCGGGTCGGCGAGAAGGCAGACCCGCTGAGTTTTGGCTTTACCCGCAAGATCGAGCCGGATGGCAGCAGTCACGGCTTGGTGGACGCCAATGATGTGAGGGTCTACCAGGACCCCCGCTACCAGCGAACGATCGAGATCAGCAACGAGCAGTACAACAAGATCATCGAGTTCGCGAAAGATCCCGCGAAGCACGGCTTCGATGCAAAGAACTACAACCTTGCCTCCAACTCTTGCGTGGACTTCGCATGGGGCGCCTTGAACCACGCCGGTATTCACGGCAACACCATTTTCGGTGAGTTCAAGACGTACGAAGGTACGTTGAAGGTGCTGGACAACATCGGACCGGTGCAGAGCATCCGGCCACAAGTGAAAGGCAGCGAGCTGGATCGGGAAGAATGGAAGCCGATGCCCGTGCAGACCAATGCGATACAGCGGTGGTCCACGGACGCCAGTGACCCAGCCCGCGCGGATGCACTGGCCTGGACCGGTACGCCGGGCGACCCCAACCACGCCGACAATCCCCGACTGAATCAGATCCACCAGCGCGTGGTTGCCATGAATGCCTTCGGCGCCCAGAACGGCAACGTCAGCGCCAGCCTTCTGGCGCTCTCCAAGGAGCAGCAGTTCACGCGCGTAGACGATGTGCTGCTCGGCGAGCGCCGTGGCGATGCCGCCCCCAACCTCTTCATCGTGCAGGGCGATCGCAGCGACCCGGCGCATCAGCGCGCCAGTCTGCCGGCAGACGTCGCCGCGCAGACGCCGGTGGCAGCCTCGTTCGAGCGCATCGAGCAATTGGCGCAGGCACAGCCGCAGCGGGATGCCCAGCGTCAACAGGAAGAGCAGCAGATGGCCCAGACCCACGCCCCGCGCATGGCGTAGGCGCCCAACACCGAACAGCGCGTCCGCCCTGCATCCGCAGGCGGACGCCACGGCCCCCACCTGCTACCATTCCCGCGCTACCCAGCCAGCCCACCCCGCGCAGACAGATGCAGGGCCGGGCCGTCGAAGAACGGCCCCGCGAGCCAGGACACCCTCCGTGCCCATTGAAGGACGCTCGCATGATCCGCAATTCCCTTTTCCGTTCGGCCGCACTGGCCGTCGCCGTGTCGCTGAGCCTCGGTGCTCCGACTGCCTTCGCCGCTGAAGCCGCCGCTGCCACCAGCCCCGCCACCGCCGTGCAGCGCCAGGGCATCGCCCAGGGCCTGTACGAGCTGGCTTACAGCCCCAAGCAGAACGCCGTGTTCGTTGCCTCGTCCGGTGGCTTCGGTGACAACGCCGGCCCGGCCCAGGTGCTGCGCCTGAACCCGACCACGTTGGCCGTGGAAACCCGCATCCCGCTGGAGCGCAAGGCGTTCGGCGTGGTGCTGGATGACGCCCACGACCGCTTGTACGTGGGTAACACCGTGGACCTGTCGGTGACCGTGGTCGACACCGCGCAGAACAAGGCCATCGGCACCGTGCAGCTGATGGAGAAGAAGACCGGCAAGGACGGCAAGGCCGCCTACACCCACGACCTGCGCGAGCTGGTGGTCGACAGCGCCGCCAACCGCCTGTACGTGACCGGCCACAGCAGCCAGCCGGATGTGAGCAGCGTGCTGTTCGTGATCGATACCAACACCCTGAAGGTGATCAACACCATTCCGGGCCTGGGTAATGCCAAGGCGCCGGGCCTGGCGCTGGATGCCGCCAACAAGCGCGTGTACACCAGCAATCTGCTGGCCGATCTGGTGGTGGTCGGCACCGACTCCAACAAGGTGGAAGCCCAGCACAAGATCGCCGCCGAGCAGCCGATGAACATCGCGCTGGACCCGGCCGGCAAGCGCCTGTTCGTGACCGACCAGGGCTCGGAAATGCTGCGTGGCTACCAGGCCAAGAGCAGCGGGCTGGTCAGCAAGCACCCGGGCCAGCGCGTGCTGGTGCTCGACCGCAGCAATGGCAAGGAACTGGCCAGCATCCCGACCGACGCCGGCCCGCTGGGCATCCTGCTGGATGCACCGCGCAAGCGCCTGTACGTGACCAACCGCGAAGCCGGGACGGTGACCGCGTACAACAGCGACAGCTACCAGAAGGTGGCGACCTACGCCGTGCCGACGCACCCGAACAGCCTGGCGCTGGATGYGAAGAACAACGTGCTGTACGTGAGCATCAAGAACGGCGAGAAGGATGCCAAGGGCTCGGACGAGAGCGTGGCGCGGATCCAGCTGTAAGGGATGGTGCCGGGTCATGCCCGGCAGCTGGCTGCTGGAAAGGGGCAGGGCTTTTTGCCCTGCCTTTTTCTTTGCCCGGTTGCGGTCCCCACCGCCAACCCGCTAGGGTTGAAACCCATGGCAGGGAGCCAAAGGATCTGAACATGCTGGGTATCCACCGCTGGCTGCGCGTTGGCCTGTTGATCATCTTGAGCACCGTGCTGGGTGCCTGTTCCAGCCGCATCCCGGAGCCACCCGAACCACTGGAACTGACGCAGCCGATTACGGTGGATCAGCCCGGCCAGGAGGTGCGGTTCGAGTTCGAGACGAATGCGCGCAATTTCGATCCAGGCCGCACCTATGCGCTGGAGCTTGAGGTGCAGCGGCAGGGCGGGCGCGAGAACGGCGAACCGGACATGCGCAAGTTGAATCTTCCCTTTGAGGTGTCATTGCAGCGATGGGGCGCAGGTGCCTGGCAGGACGTTCCCACCCATGACAGCTACCAGGCACTCGCGCTCAACGCGGGGAAGCCGCTTCCTGCATGGCACACATCCGCTGCCTGGCGCTATGCAGCGTTAAGCGCGGGCAGCGGTGGCCAGTATCGATGGAGCATCGTTGCCCTGCCGTTGGATCTTGATGCCCGTTACCGGCTGGATGTGCGCACGGTTCAGCCCAGCGCCGAGTTGAAGCACTATTCGGCTCGTTTGAAGGTTCACGCCGCCCGCCCGGTTGGAAAGTAGTCAGCACCTCACCCTTGGAAGGAACTGAAGGAGCCACCTTATGGATAAGCCGCGCTATACCGTAGAGATCGTCATCGCCGCACCTGGCACGCCTCTGATGGACCCGAAGACCGGTCGACAGGAGGTCCTTGACGGTGTTCCGCAGACATCCTCTCCAGGTCATATGTTTTATGTCCTGCATGCATCAGGCGAGCCCGCGAAGAGTTTCGGGTTCGCGCCCAAGGTACACGGAAGCATCAACGGGCCCGGTGACATCATGCCGGATGACGCAGATGTCTATAAGGACCCACGCTACACCCGCACCCTCGAGATAAGCGAGGAGCAGTACAAGAAGCTTGAGGCCTTCGGCTCGGACCCGGAGAAATTCGGCTTCAGCAAGCACTACGAGGACGTGCGCCACAACTGCGTGGACTTCACCTGGGAAGCGCTGAACCACGCTGGCATCGAGCGAAAGAGAAGCATCGACGTGAATGCTTTTGGAGGTCCCGCAGGGCAGCTCTTTCCGGATGTCCGCATTCCCCTGGACAGCAAGGGCGCGGGCAAGGACGGTTTTCGCCCGCTGCGCAACATCCACGGCGTGGACAGCATCGAGCCGCCGTTCCCGAACAGCGATCTCAATCGTACGAAGACCAATCCGATGCCCGAGCGCACGTGGAAGCATCGCTTGCTGAGCGAGAACGACGACATCGGTGAGCGCAGCGGTGAGCGGTTGGCCAACGACGCACGTGTGCCGGGTGACACATTGCATCCGCTGGACCAGCGGGTGCGTGCGGCGCTGGGGGACGCGGCCGAGCGCCAAGGGTTGCCGCCGGGACAGCAGCCCGAGCTGTTGGCGGGCCACCTGACGCGATTGGCGGTGCAGGGTGGCTACACCGAGCGCGATACCTTGCAGGTGGCTTTCAGCAGTGGCGGTGCGGCGGATTCGCCAGGCTATGTCTTCCTGCAGCGCACGGGCGACACCGCCTCACCGGACCCTGCCGCGAACCGCCAGCGTCTTTCGCTGGCCGATACCCAGCAGGGCACGGTTGAAGAGGTGTACCAGCAAGCCAGCGTGCAGCATCAGGGCCGTGAGTCCAGCCGCGTCGCGCAGGAAGATCAGCTGCAGCAGCAGACGCAGCACGCTCAGCCCCGAATGGGCTGATACCGGCCCATGCGACAGGCGTCGACGGCATCGACGCCTGACGGCATTCACCCCATGCGATGCGCAGGGTTCTGCTGCTGATCCTGCGCCTGTGCATCCAGCGTCTGCTGCTCGGCCTGCACCGGCTGCTGTCCGCCCAGCCCCAGCTTCTGCAGTGACTGCTCGGCCGGCGTCTGCGCGGCCACGGCGGTCGGCAGCATCGCCCGCAGGTGCGCCGGGTTGGCCGGGTCGCCCTGCACCACGAAGATGTTGTGCCCGGCCGGGAGGTTGGCCGTGGCGTTGCTCACCACCACGTGGTCGGCGCGTTCCAGACCCTGTTCGCGGGCTTTGACGGCCAGGCTGGCGGCCACGTTCTCGCTGGTGGCGTCGAACGCACGGCCATGCTTCTCGTCCAGTGCGGCTACGTTCTGGCGGATCTGCTGGTGCAGGGAATCATCAGGGGTCATTGGAGGCTCCATGTGGCCGCTACCGTGTGGCCGGATGTGGCCAGTGTAAAACGGTCGCGGGCTGCGCCGGTAACCGCTTGTTGCTAGCCTGTGGCCCGGGGCGCAGGGGATGGCGCCCGGCTGCAATGGATGGAGGGAGAAGGTGGTGCACGGGGAGACAAACCGGATACGGGGGCAGGCGGCTGCGCGGTTGTTGCTGGGCATGGGGCTGTGGGCCTGCGCAGGTATTGCAGTGGCTGACACGCCCGTGGCGGCGGACGATCCCGCTTGCCCTTCGCAGGACTTCACCCGTTTCCTGCAACGCTTCGCCGACCCGGCCGATGACCGGGTGCGCCTGCGTTACACCTCCGACCCACTGGAGTACGAGGTGCCCATGCATACCGTGCGCGATGACCACGAGGGGCTGGCGCCCACGCACGTCGTGCTGGAGCAGGGTGCCGCGCGGTTGAAACGTTTCAGCTACCGCTACCTGGCCGCGTTCAATCTGTTCGTGCCTTCACCGGTCAGCCGCGATCCGGCCGCGCTGGAGCGCATGCGCGCCGGCACCTACAACGCGCCCACACGCATCGAAGCGATCGATGACAACGGGCAGCGCGTGACCTTCGGCAGCGACGCCGAGCGCGATACCTACACCTTCGCGCGCCGCTACGGCTGCTGGATGCTGACGCGCGCCAGCAACCTGCGCGACTGAGCGGGCGCTGCGGTGGTGATATTTATTTGTCTGCCGGGTGGTGGTCGTAACTGATCACCCGCTCGGCCTGCCATTGACCGTTCACGCGGCGCCAGACCTGGATGAAACGGGCCTGGCCGGTCCAGCGTTCAACGCCATCGGCGCCGCGCTCATGGAAGCGGTGATCGCCCATTTCCAGGGCGCGATCGTCGTGCAGCGGAAAGACCTGCAGTGAGCTCTCCACCAGCTCGCGCCGCAGGTGCCAGCCCCCCTTGCGCGCGTTGTCGCACAGGGTGGCCACGCTGCGGCGGAAGTCCTCGCGGCTGTTGGCGGACTTGCCGTCCTTGTCATGGAAGAACTCCATGTCTTCGGTGGTCATCGCGGCGGCCCTGTCGGCATCGCAGGCATCGAAGGCCACGGCGAACAGCTGCGTGTCGGCCGCGCGGATCTGCTCGCGCAGGGTGTCGCTGGCGGGGGAGGTGCCGGCGACGGCGGCGGCGAGCAGGGGCAGGGCGAGCAGCATGGCGTGGCTCCATTGAGGTCCGGCGCAGACTGGCATGGGCGATGGCGCACGGTAAGCGGGGCGTGACGAAACCGGCGCAGGGCCGACCAATGCCGTCCATGCGGGTGCGAACCGATGTGCCGGCTGACCGGTGCCCGTGTACGCGATGTCATGGCCTGAGCCGGATCCATCACGGGCGGCTCCGGTGCGATTGCCTAGGCTGGGTTCCTCTTTCCCCCGGGAGTTCCCATGGCTACCTCCTCCGTCCGACTGCACATTGAAGACACCGGCGGCACCGGCCGCCCGGTCATCCTGATCCATGGCTGGCCGCTGTCTGCCGAATCCTGGAAGGCGCAGGTGCCGCTGCTGCGCGATGCCGGTTACCGGGTGATCAGTTACGACCGTCGCGGCTTCGGCCGCTCGGACAAGCCCGCCGATGGCTACGAGTACGACACCTTGGCCGCTGACCTGGCCGGACTGATCGACGAGCGCGACCTGCGCGATGTCACCCTGGTCGGCTTCTCGATGGGCGGTGGCGAAGTGGCGCGCTACATCGCCAACCATGGTGAAGACCGCCTGCACAGCGTGGTGTTCGCTGCGGCCGTGCCGCCGTACCTGTTGAAGGGCGCGGACAATCCCGAAGGGCCGCTGACCCAGGAAAAGGCGGATGAGATGAGCCAGGGGCTGGAGAAGGACCGGGAGTCGTTCTTCGACGGCTTTACCCGCGATTTCTTCAGTGCCGACGGCAAGCTGATGGTCACCGAGGACGAGCGCCAGGCCGCCATCGCGCTTGCCCATCAATCTGACCAGTCCGCTGCGCTGGGGTGCATGAAGGCGTTCGCCACCACCGATTTCCGTGCGGACCTGAAGAAGGTGACCGTACCGACGCTGGTGCTGCACGGCGACAGCGATGCGACGGTGCCGTTTGAAGGTTCAGGCAAGCGCACGCATGCGGCCATCACCGGCAGCGAGGTGGTGGTGCTGAAGAATGCGCCACATGGCTGCAATACCAGCCACGCCGATGATTTCAATCTGGCGTTGCTGGAATTCCTGAAGAAGTAACACCTACTACGGCATCATCCGCACATGCCCACTGCCCGCACGCCGCCTTGGAAGAAGCCCAACCCGAAGGGCCAGAAGACGCAGCCGCTGACGGAAGCGCAGAAGGCGGCGGCGCGGCAGCGGGCAGAGGAGAACGGACGCCGTTACCCGAACCTGGTGGACAACATGTGGGCGGCGAAACTGCCGCGCGGTTGAAGCCTTACTGGCCGCTGCGCCCCGGCCACGGCTGCCAACCCCATTCCCGCCATGGCGCCACGGTGCGCGGCTGTATCGTCAGCGTAACGTTGGACGATGCGCTGCACTGGTGCAGGGCATCGCGCAGCACGGCCGCATCCACCGGCTGCGCCGTGGCCACCTGCAGCAGCGTGCCGCGGTGCCGCACCTGCACCGGCAGTACCCCGTGTACCTCGACCGGATTGCCGGTGCGGGCTCTGCGGTAGCGCATGGTGATGGGGCGGACAGTGCGATGCAGCACGGGGGCGCAGGCATCCAGCAGCTGCAGCTGCTGCTGCATGGGCGCATGGACTTCGATGACGGTGGAGGGATATCCCAAGGTGCTCTCGACCAGCACCTGGAAGCGGGCGCCATCGGGCATCAGGTAGACGGTCAGGCCTACCGTGCCGATGAACGCCATTGCTGCGAGCAGGACCCAGCTGCGCGGCACCTTGGGTGGCAGGGTGAAGTGCTGCAGGCCCGGTCTGCGCCGACGCATGCGGCGATAGCGTCGCTGTGCTGCGGGGCTGGGCAGCAGGCTTTCATCCGGCAGCGCAATCACGCGCGGCGGAAGGCGGGCCAGCCGCGCATTGATCACGCGTGCGCCAAGCATCGCAACCAACACGCCAAGCAGAACCGGCAGCAGGGTACGCACGAGCAGATACAGCCCTACCATCGCCAGCTCTCCTGAAGAAGTGGACATGATCGCGCATCCTCCAAGGTCGTGTCGCATCTGCCAGCCGACAGCGGCCGTTGGCTTGGCTAGCATGCGCGTCACTCGCTGGGACTACGTCGATGACCGCCTTCACTGCCCGCCTCGGACGCTTCTTTGGCCCCGGCCTGATGTTGTTGCTGCTGCAGGTGCTGGCGCTGCTGTCGGTGGGCTTGGCCGCAGGCCATTTCCACCAGCGCGTGGCCCTGCTGCTGGAGCCCCTGTCTTTGGCCTGTGGCGGCACCGATCCTGCTGCCCGGATGCTGGTTGCCGAGCAGCTGTTGGCACGTGCAGGCGCGCTGGACGACTGGCAGCCGCTGTGCTGGCTGCCGATGGCAACGCTGGTGCTGGCCCTGCTGGGTACGCTGCTGGTCTGCGTGCACTGGCTGCGCCATGTGGATGCACCGCTGCGCCGCAGCGCTTGGGGCCTGCTTGCCCTGCATGCGGCGGCGCTGCTGCTGGCGAGCGTGATGCTTCGACTGTATGAGCATGTGTGGGCGGGCATCACCACTGCGCTGCCTGCAGCATGCATGACAGACCTGACACCAGACGGACATGCGCTCCCGTCCTCGATACGGCGATGGCTGTTGCAGATCTTCGCCAGGGCCGACCTGACGCCGCCGCACGCACCTGATGCGCTGGCCATCATCCTGTGCGGACTGCTGATGGCAGCGATGGTGGTCGGCCTGTGGCTGTGGCGCACTACCTCTCAGCTGAGCCGGTTCTGAAGCTGGCGCGGGCCGCTGACTGGCACCAACTGGCGCTTTTGCGGCACGCTATGCCGATGAATACGGAAACTTCATCCAAGCAGACCAGCAAGTTCCTCAGCCTGGTGCTGCGCCATGAACCCGGGAAAATCGGGTTGATCCTGGACGGCCAGGGCTGGGCCAACGTCGACGAACTGCTGCAGAAGCTGGCTGCACACGGGCACGCGCTCGACCGTGGCGGACTGCAGCACATCGTGGCGAGCTGCAACAAGCAACGCTTTGCACTGAGCGATGATGGCCAGCGTATCCGCGCAAACCAGGGGCATTCGGTCGCGGTCGATCTTGGACTGCTGCCGGTGGCGCCGCCGCAGTGGCTGTACCACGGCACGGTGTCGCGCTTCGTCGGCTCGATCCGCGAGCAGGGCCTGCGTGCGGGCGAGCGCCATCACGTGCATCTGTCACTGGACCGGGAGACGGCCCACCAGGTCGGCGCTCGCCGCGGTGCGCCGGTGATCCTCAGCGTGCACGCAGGGCGCATGCATGCCGATGGGCACGTGTTCCACCGCTCGGCCAATGGTGTCTGGTTGACCGACCACGTGCCGCCGCAGTACATCGCCGACTGACCCGCTCTGGCGCTGCGGCCGGATCCACACTCGGCGGCAAGGCCCAATCGCGTTACAGTCGCTGCATCCTGGTCCCATGGATGTACCGATGCGTCTGTTCCTGCGTGCGTTGCCGTTGCTGTTGTTGTCATTGACTGTCCACGCTGCCGAAGTCGATCGGCGCATCGCGGTGACCATTGACGATCTGCCGTGGGCGCGCCTGGATGAGATCGTGCCGGCCGATCTGCAGGCACGCCATGCCGCACTGATGGTGCAGCTGCGCCAGGCCGATGTGCCGGTGGTGGGCTTCGTCAACGAAAACAAGCTGGAAGTGGATGGCCAGGTGCAGCCGGCGCGCGTGCAGATGCTGCGCGACTGGTTGGATGCCGGCTACGAACTCGGCAACCACACCTGGTCGCACATGGACCTCAACGCCAAAGGCGTGCCGGCGTTCCAGCAGGACTTCCTGCGCGGCGAGCAGGTGCTGCGGCCGCTGCTGGCCGAGCGTGGGCAGACGCCGCAATGGATGCGCCACCCTTACCTGCGTGCGGGCCGTACGCCGGAAGACCGCGTGGCGATGGACGTGTTCTTCAAGCAGCACGGCTACCGCGTTGCGCCGGTGACGGTCGACAACGGTGAGTGGGTATGGGCCTTCGCCTATGCCAACGTGATGAACGAGCAGCCCGATTCACCGCAGCGCGAGGCGACGCTGGCGAGCCTGCGCAAGGGCTATGTGCCGTACATGCTGAACAAGGTGGATTACTACGAGCAGCAGTCACAGGCGCTGCTGGGGTATGCGGTGCCGCAGGTGTGGCTGATGCATGCCAACGAGCTCAACGCGGCGACGTTCGCCGAGCTGGTGGCGGCCACCAAGCGCCGTGGCTATCGCTTCGTGTCGCTGGAAGAAGCCGTGCGCGACCCCGCCTATGCGCGCGGCGCCGAGGGCTACAGTGGTCGCTATGGGCCGAGCTGGCTGCACCGCTGGGCGATGGCCGAGAACAAGCCCAAGGCGTTCTACGCCGGCGAGCCGGAAGTACCGAAGTGGGTGATGAAGCTGGCCAAGGTGGAAGGCGAGTGAGCCTCAGCGCTTGACGGCCAGCACGCCATCGAGCGCCAGCTCGGCCTTGAAGCCGGCCTTTTCCAGGCGCTTGGCCACTTCGCGCGGCACGTCGCGGCCGCTGGTCAGCTTGTTCGGCGCGCCGGTGTAGTGGAACAGGCGGCCACCCTTGCGGATGACGCGGGCGAGATGGTCGTAGAACACCTGCGAGTACAGTTCGCCGGCAATGCCGAAGCGCGGCGGGTCGTGCAGGACCGCATCGACGCTGTTGCTGGCGACCTGTTCGATCTGCTGCGAGACGTCGCCGTGGCTGAAGTGCAGGCGGCCGCCCGCGGCGGCTGAGTCAGGATCGGGCGACCACGGATTGAGCGTGCGCAGCCACATCACGTCGGCGTTCTTTTCGAACGAGCGGATCTGGCCGACGCCGGCCTCCAGTGCGCAGGCGGCGAAGTAGCCAAGCCCACCGCAGGTATCGAGGAGGCTTTTGCCCGCCGGGGCGACCAGCTCGACCTTGCGGCGCGCGTCCTCGAACGGCGACAGCTTGGAGGTCGGCAGCATCTTGATGCCGTCGATCTCGAAGGTCGGTGCGCCCCACTCGGTCGGCACCAGCTTGATCAGCGAGCCGCTGAAGCGGGAGATGGAGCAGAACTCCTCGCCATCCCAGTAGTACAGCGTGCGGTCCTTCAGCTTGCCCGGCCACGGGTAGTGCTGGCCGCGGAAGGTGAAACCCTCGGCATCCAGCTGTACCGCCGCTTCGCTGCGGCCCAGATCGAGCGAGCCCGACCATTCGGTGGCGCCCTTGTCGTGGGCACGGCGCAGGGTGTCAGCGCTGTCGCGGGTCAGCAGGGGGCCGGAGTAGTGGGGCACGGTGGGTAGCGGGAGGATTCGGGGGAGGGCATGGTACCGCAGCTGTTGCAGAGCTGAAGGCGGCGGCAGGAACCACTGCCACACCGCCTGCGACGTCCCGAAGCGCACCCATCCAGATGCCCGCCATGAGAAGGCCTGCACGCTATCCGCACTTCACCGCATACACCGGTCCGGCGCCGATCAGCAGCAGCGCCATGTAGTCGCTGTCGCGTGCCCGGGCCTTCAGCGTGGCGCCGTCCTTGACGCGGAAGATGCCGAAGCCGCCGGCCATCCTGATCAGTGCGCTGTCGATCTGGTCGGCGTCATCGCGGAAGTACTGCTGGATGTCGCTGCGGCTGGCTTTGTACAGCGCATTGGGTTCGCGCTGCCAGTGGCCATCGCGTTCGAACGAGACGAAGTACTGGCTTGCTTCCTTTTCGATGCGGAACTCGGCGGACTTGCGCGGGCTGGTGGCGAAGCAGCCGAGCATCGGGTCGGAGGAGAACGGCAGCTGGGTGTCGCCGGAACAGGCCACCAGCAGCAGGAGGGCACCGGGCAGCAGCAGGCGGAGCGTGCGCATGGGATGTCCCGACGGGGCAGGTGCGGCCAGTGTAGGCAGCACGCAGCCGTGGCCGGTACAGATTTTCGGCAAGAACCGTCGCCCTGCTGGCGTCACGCGCTGCGGTGGATCTCCACAGTGATGTGCACCAGTTCCTCGTGGATCGCCAGCGCCTGGCGCACGGTATCCGGATCCAGCGTGGCATCACTGGTGACCACGCTGGCGGCGACGGCGTACTTGCCGCGCCCCACCTGCCACACGTGCAGGTCGGCCAGGCGTGCCGGCCACGGACCCTGCTCGATCACTTCGCGTACCTCGGCCACCACCGGCGCATCCATCTGCGCGTCGAGCAGGATGCGGCCGCTGTCGCGCAGCAGGCCGATTGCCCAGACGGTGACCAGCACCGCGCCGACCAGGCCCATCACCGGATCCAGCCAGGTCAGGCCGAGCAGCTTGCCGCCCAGCAGGGCGACGATGGCCAGCACCGAGGTGGCGGCGTCGGCCAGCACGTGCACGTAGGCCGAACGCAGGTTGAGGTCGTGGCCGTGGGAATGGTCGTGGCCATGATCGTGGTCATGCCCATGATGATGGTCGTGCCCGTGTCCATGGTGGTGGTGGGCGTGGCCGGGGCTGTCGTGCAGCCACCACGCGCACAGCAGGTTCACACCCAGGCCGACCGCGGCGATGGCGATGGCTTCGTTGTAGTGGATGGGCGCGGGCACCCACAGGCGTTCCAGCGATTGCACGGCCATCAGCGCGGCGACGCCGAGCAGGGCGATGGCGCTGGTATAGCCGGCCAGGATCTCGATCTTCCAGGTGCCGAAGGCGAAGCGCGGATCGTGCGCGTAGCGCCGTGCGCAGCGATAGGCGAACACCGACAGGCCCAGTGCCAGCGCGTGCGAGCTCATGTGCCAGCCGTCGGCCAGCACGGCCATGGAGTTGAACCACCAGCCACCGACGATCTCCACCAGCATCATGCTGACGGTGAGCCACATCGCGCGGCGGGTGTTGCGTTCGGCCAGCGGATTGCCGTCGTCGAAGCGGTGCTCGTGGCGGCGGGCGGCGGCGAGGGCGTCCAGGTGCATGGCGGCGGTCAGGCTTGGGTGGATACCCCCATAGGGTATATGATCCTGCCATGGCCCATGTACACAGAAATCGAAAGCAGCTGCTGACCCGGGTGCGTCGCATCGGCGGGCAGGTGGCGGCGCTGGAACAGGCATTGAACACGCCCGAGGGCGAGGCAGGCGACTGCGCCGATGTGCTGGTGCAGGTGGCGGCCGTGCGTGGCGCTGCCCACAGCCTGCTGATGGAACTGCTGCACGAGCATCTGCAGGAACACGTGGTGGGCGCGGACGACCCGGCGCAACGGGCGGCCGAAGCCGAGGTACTGGTGGAACTGCTGCGGCGTTACGGCAAATAGCTGGGTAGTGCCGGCCGCTGGCCGGCAACCTCATGACCTGCGGACGATGCCTGCAGTTGCCGACCAGCGGCCGGCACTAGCTTCTGCGGTGCCGGTGCTGCGCGTTCCACAGGTGCGTGGCGGCCAGCAGCAGGCTGCCGGTGACCGTCAGCGGGGTCTCCCAGGCGTGCGAGGGCAGTGCCAGCGCCCCGGCCATCAACAGTGCCAGGCCCATGCCCGCGCTCAGCCATGCCAGCGCAGGCAGCGGCTGGCGGCGTTCGGCGCGCCACAGGGCAAAGCCGGTCATCGGCAGCGCGATGGCGACGAAGACCAGGTGCACCCACTCCGCTTCGGCCCAGACGCCGAACAGCGGCAGTGCGGCCGCCAGCAGGGGCAGCGCCAGGCAATGCAGCAGGCACAGGCTGGACAGGGCGACGGCGCCGGCATCAAGCAGGGCGGCAGAGGGCGACTTCATGCGGGGAGGATTCCTTGCGCGACAATTGTTATACAGTAACATTTCCATTCCGCAGCCAGCCCGCTCCGACATGAACACTGTTTCCCGCGCCGACCGCCGCCTTCCGGTCACCGTGCTTTCCGGCTTCCTCGGTGCCGGCAAGACCACCCTGCTCAACCAGATCCTGCGCAACCGCGATGGCCTGCGGGTGGCGGTGATCGTCAACGACATGAGCGAGGTCAACATCGATGCGCAGCTGGTGCGCGATGGCGGCGCCGAACTGCGTCGCACCGAAGAGACGCTGGTGGAGTTCAGCAACGGCTGCATCTGCTGCACGCTGCGTGACGATCTGCTGCAGGAGGTGCGGCGCCTGGCCGACAGCGGCCGCTACGACTACCTGCTGATCGAATCGACCGGGATCGGCGAGCCGATGCCGGTGGCGGCGACCTTCGCGGTGCGCGACGAACACGGCTTCAGCCTGAGCGATATCGCACGGCTGGACACGATGGTGACGGTGGTGGATGGCAGTGCCTTCCTGGCCGATTTCGGTTCCACACTGCGCCTGGCCGAGCGTGGCCAGCAGGCGGGGCCGGATGATGATCGTGGCGTGGTCGACCTGCTGTGCGAGCAGGCGGAATTCGCCGATGTGATCGTGGTCAGCAAGGTGGACCAGGTGGACGACGAAGTGCTGCAGGACACGCTGGCCGTGCTGCGCGGCTTGAATCGCGACGCGAAGCTGCTGCTGTCCAGTTTCGGCGACGTGCCGCTTGCCGAGCTGCTGGATACCGGTCGCTTCGATTTCGAGCGCGCGCAGCAGGCCCCCGGTTGGGTGAAGGAACTGCGTGGCGAGCACACGCCGGAAACCGAGGAGTACGGCATCGGCAGCTTCGTCTATCGCTCACGGCGGCCGTTCCATCCCGCCCGTTTCGCGCGCACATTGCAGCACGGCATGCCCGGGGTGATCCGCAGCAAGGGCTGGTTCTGGCTGGCCAACCGCATGGACTGGGTGGGTGAGTTGAACAGTGTGGGCGCGGCCACACGCACCCAGGCGGCGGGCTTCTGGTATGCGGCGCGCGAGCGGGTGCGCGCCGGCCAGGAGGACACCACGCCGCTGCTGCCGCCAACGCCGCTGCCTTACAGCGATCTGGGCTGGGCCCGGCAGCAGGCCGACTGCTGGAGCGCGCCGCTGCCGGACGTACGGGAATTCCCGGACGCGGCCGCGCACTCGGCGATGGCACGCCTGTGGCATCCGCTGTGGGGTGACCGCCGGCAGGAACTGGTGGTGATCGGCGTGCACATGGACGAGCGTGTGGTGCGGTCGGCCCTGGATGCGTGCCTGCTCAACGACACCGAGCTGCAGGCCGGGCCCTTGCTGTGGCAGCAGATGCCGCAGGCGTTCCCGGTGTGGAAGCGTTGATGCGTCTGCGCCACGCGTGGATGAGAGGCTGGCAGTAGATCCACGCCATGCGTGGATGAATGCCTGCAGGAGCCGAACACGTGCCCGGCCCTACAACGCATCGCGCCACCGCCAACCTGCATCACCGACCTGCAGCACCTGCGTTGGCCGCAGCGCCTGCAGCAGGTGGGTGTCATGGCTGACCATCAGCAACGCCCCCGGCCACGCCGCCAGCAGTTCTTCCAGCGCCTGCAGCGCAGCAAGGTCCAGCGCGTTGCCCGGCTCGTCCAGCAACAGCAGCTGCGGGGCAGGATCGGCGTACAGCACGCTGGCCAGCGCACCCTTCACCCGCTCGCCATCGCTGAGGCTGCTGGCCGGGCGCTGGACGCGTTGCGCATCCAGGCCCAGCAGGGCAAGACGCGTACGCAGTTCACCCGCATCGGCCGCGGGATTCGCAGCGCGCACGGCATCGAGGATGCTCTGTTCACCTGCAAGCCCCAGCAGTTGCTGGTCGAGCAGGGCCAGCGGCGCATGCCGCTGCACCTGACCGCTGCGCGCCGCCAGCTGTCCGGCCAGTACGCGCAGCAGGGTCGACTTGCCGCTGCCGTTGTCGCCCACGACGGCGATGCGCTGGCCGCGCCTGATCTCCAGCTGCAGCGCCGCGTTGCAGCCATGCGGCAGCACCAGATCGTGCGCCTGCAGCAGGCGGCCCTGACCACGCTCGCTCTCGCCACTGAACAACGCCAGTTCTGGTGCCACGTGTACTGCCGCAGCGGCGGCGCGCACCTGCGCTGCGCTGGCCTGCAGGCGATCACTCTGGATCTGCTGCGCACGGCCGTGGCTCGCTTCGGCGCGCTGCTTCTGCCGACCGAGCAGGATCGGTGCCTGGTTGGCCTCGCGCGCTTCGCGGTTGCCACGTGCCTGCCGCTGCTGCTGGCGCTCGTTCTGTTCGCGCGCGCTGCGTTGCCGCTGCCGGTGCTGGGCACGGGCATGCTCCAGCTGCGCGGCGGCGGCCTCGCGTTCGGCGGCGCGTGTGTCGGCATAGTGCTGCCACGGTCCGCCGTAACGATGCAGGCCGTGCGCGTCCAGTTCGACGATCTGCGCCATCTGCGCAAGCAGGCCACGGTCGTGGCTGATGGCCAGCAGGCCGCCCTGCCACTGCTGCAGCTGTGCGTACAGCTGGTGGCGATGCCGGGCGTCGAGATGATTGCTTGGCTCGTCGAGGATCAGCCAGTCCGCGCCGCTGGCCCACGCGCCGGACAGCGCCACCTGCATCGCCTGGCCGCCACTGAGCCGGGAGGCGGGCTGCGCCGGATCAAGGTCGGTCGGCAACTGCATCGCCTGCCACTGCTGCTGCAGGCGTTCGCGCAGGTCCCAGTGGTCGCCCACGCAGGCGAAATCGGCTTCATCGATGCTGCCTGCTTCGATGCGCGCCAGTGCCGCCAGCTCGGCGCCGACGCCGGCCAGTTCACCCACCGTGCCACGTGGCGGATAGCCCGGCGTAGGCAACAGGAACACCTGGCCACTGCGGTGCACGCGGCCATCGTCGGGCGACAGCTGGCCGGCGAGCAGGCGCGCGAGCACGCTCTTGCCGGCGCCATTGGCGCCGACCAGCCCGGTGGCCACCGGTTCGAAGGAAAAGGACAGATCGGAAAACAACGGTCGGCCATCGGCCAACCGATACGACACGCGATCGAGCGTGAGGGAATGCGAAGTCATGCGACCTCCATGGATGCCTGGTTCTCCCCTGCGCGCAGGGGCGGGAAGAGTCGGGCCGTCTAGTGCGAAGACGGCGGCATCACTGGCGCATTGGTCGCGAGCCTCGGTGGGGAATGAGCGGGCAGTATAGCGCCGCGAGCTGAATGGTCGCGGCCGTGGCGCTGGGTCAAGGCACCGTATCCAGCCGCGCGCCGACAAATTCGATGAATACCCGCAGCTTCGGCAGCACGTGGCGGCCGGAGGGCCACAGCAGGTGGAAGATGCCGCAGGAATGCACGTGCTCTTCAAGCACGGTGACCAGCCGGCCATCGGCCAGTGCATCGCGCACCGAATGCACCGGCACGAACGCCAGGCCCCCGTCGCGCAGCGCCAGTGCCACCCGCGCTTCGATGGTGTTGGCGACCAGGTGCACCGGCAGATCCTGTGCCGTTTCGCCTTCGGGCCAGAGGATCGGCCATGGCTCGAGCTTGCCGGTGCTGGGGAAGCGGTAGTGCAGCAGGCGGTGCTGCAGCAGGTCGGCCGGCGTGCGTGGAACGCCATGCCGTTGCAGGTACGCCGGCGATGCAACCACGCGGCGTGGGAACACCCCGAGGCGGCGTGCGGTGAGGCGTGAATCGCTGGGCTCGCCAACGCGCAGCACGGCGTCGAAGCCTTCCTCGATGACATCGACCAGGCGATCGCAGAAATCCAGCTCCAGCCGGATGTCCGGGTAGGCCGCCATGAACTCGGCCATCAGCGGCAGGGTCAGGTCGCCCACCAGCGGCAGGCTGATGCGCAGGGTGCCGCTGGGGGTTGCATGTTGCTGGGCCAGTTCGGTGCGTGCGGCATCGCATTCGTCGAGGATGCGGCGGCAGCGTGCCAGGAACAGCTGGCCCTCGGCCGTGAGGGTGATGCTGCGCGTGCTGCGGTGGAACAGGCGCACGCCGAGTGCGTGTTCAAGCCGGGCCACGCACTTGCCGGCGGCCGAGGCGGAGATGCCCTGCACGCGGCCGGTGTCGACGAAGCTGCGGGTGTCCGCGGCGTGGACGAAGGTCTGCAGGTTGGCCAGGTTGTCGAGGACGGACATGGGGAAGGTCGCTGCGAAAGTGGGCAGGGTAGGGCGCGGCAGTCCGGCCCGCTGACGTGGCCCGCGCAACACTGCGGTGCGCGGGCCTGGAGGGTCGGTGCGGCCCAGTGGTTCCGGGCATCATGCCGATTGTGGACCTTGCGGTCCATGATGCACGGAGCCCCGCCCCGCTTTTTGCCGGCGCCGGAGCTGCCTACCGTGGCGGGCCTCTCCCCACGGATCACCCCGATGACACTCGCCCTTCCTGTTGATACCGCACCGGCACTGCCCGCGGTGAGCGCGCTGCTGCGGGCCGTGCATCCGCAGCGCCTGGTCGGTGCGGTGGTACTGGTGCGCGAGCACGGCGTGCTGCGCCACGCCAGCGCCAGTGGCCTGGCCGACCGTGAATCGAACACGCCGATGCGCCGCGACCACCTGTTCCGGCTGGCCTCGGTGAGCAAACCGCTGCTGACCACGGTGATCCTGCGCCTGGTAGCAGACGGGGTGCTGGACCTGGACGCGCCGGTGCAGCGCTGGTTGCCGGCGTTCCGCCCGGCACTGGCCGATGGCAGCCGCCCGCCGATCAGCCTGCGCCAGCTGCTCAGCCACAGCAGTGGGCTGGGCTACCGCTTCCTGGAAGCCGATGCCCAGGAGCCTTATGCGCAGGCGGGTGTGAGCGATGGCATGGACGCGAACCCGGTGACGCTGCAGCAGAACGTGCAGCGCATCGCGCAGGCGCCGCTGTTGTTCGCGCCGGGCAGCCAGTGGTTGTACTCGCTGGGCGTGGATGTGGCGGGCGCCGTGGCTGAAGCGGCCACCGGCGAAAGGTTGCAGGTGTTGTTCGACCGGCTGCTGGCGCAGCCGCTGGGCCTGCGCGACACCGCGTTCGCCACCGCCGAGGGTAGTCGTCTGGCCACGCCGTATGTCAGTGACCTGCCGCAGCCGCATCGGTTGCGGGAGGGCGAGGTGGTGCCTGCGTTCGAGGGCTCGGTGGGCATCGAATACAGCGTGGCGCGGGCGACCGATCCACACCGCTATCCGTCGGCAGGCGCGGGGCTGGTGGGCAGTGCCGATGAGGTGATGGCCGTGCTGGAAGCGTTGCGCGATGTGCGCGCCTCGCAGCTGCTGCCGGACAGCGTGGTTGCACAGATGGGAACCCCACAGGTCGGCGAGCTGGGACCGGTTGATCCGCCGGGTTGGGGATTCGGCCTCGGCTTTGCGGTCCTGCGTGATGCAGCGGCCAGCGGCACACCGCAGACCGCAGGGACATGGCGTTGGGGCGGTGCTTACGGCCACAGCTGGTTCGTGGACCCGGCGCGTGGCCTGAGCGTGGTCGCGCTGACCAACACGCTGTACGAAGGCATGCATGGCGCGTTTGTCGATGAACTGCGCGATGCGGTGTACGCCGATCTGGAGACGCTGCGATGAGCGGCCACGCAATTGATGCAGGGGCTCCGGCGGGTGAAGCAACGCGCTTGCCGTGGCGCGGGCTGCTGGCACTGGCCGGTGGTGGCTTCATCACCCTGCTGACCGAAACGCTGCCAGCGGGCGTGCTGCGGCCGATGGGCGAGAGCCTCGGCGTCAGCGACGCGGCCGCAGGGCAGCTGGTGAGCGTGTATGCACTGGGCTCGGTGCTGGCTGCGTTGCCGATGACTGCGCTGACCCAGCGCCTGCCACGTCGTCCGCTGCTGCTGGCGGCGATTGCCGGCTTCATGGTGGTCAACACCGTGACCGCGCTGAGCCACGACTACGTGCTGACCCTGGTGGCGCGCTTCCTGGCGGGTGTGGGCGCGGGCCTGCTGTGGTCGCTGGTGGCCGGCTATGCCGCGCGCATGGTGGTGCCGGAACTGCAGGGAAGGGCGATCGCGGTAGCGATGATCGGCTCGCCGCTGGCGCTGTCGCTGGGGGTGCCGGCCGGCACCTTGCTGGGCCAGCAGATCGGGTGGCGCTGGGCGTTCGCGTTGATGAGCGTGCTGGCGGTGCTGCTGCTCGGCTACGCCCGATGGGCGCTGCCCGCGTTGCCGGCGGCCGGTGCAGGCCGGCGCATGTCGCTGGGTTCGGTCTGGCGCATGCCCGGCATCCGCAGCACGCTGCTGGTGATGGTGCTGTACGTGCTGGCGCACAACGTGCTGTACACCTACATCGAGCCGTTGGCAGTGCAGGCCGGCGCCGGGGCGTGGCTGGACCGGCTGCTGCTGGCATTCGGCATCGCCGCGATCGTGGGTATCGCCATCGCCGGCTGGGGCGTGGACCGCCACCTGCGCGCGCTGGTGTGGGCCAGCGTGATCGGCTTCGTGATGGCGGTGGTTTCGCTGCTGCTGTGGCCAGGCCTGCCGGGCGTGCTGCTGTTGGTGACGATCCTGTGGGGCGTCGCGTTCGGTGCGGTACCCACCCTGTTCCAGACCGCCCTGGCGCGCCGCGCCGGTGCCGCCGCCGACCTGGCGCAGTCGATGCTGGTGACCGGCTGGAACCTGGCCATCGCCGCCGGCGGCGTCGGCGGCGGCCTGATGCTGCAGGCCAGCGGCGCCCAGYACCTGGCCTGGCTGCCGTTGCTGCTGCTGGTGGTGTGCGGCCTGTGGGTCTGGGCGCGGCCGAAGGCCTGGGCGTAGGCGTCGATCAAGGATGACGGGGTTGCCGGCCAGCGGCCGGCACTACCCCGGCCGAAGCTCAACAGCGCGCGCGAGCGCAGCGACCCGCTGTTGCTTTTCTCTTCTCTATTTACGTGGTGGAACGCCGCAGAGATCTGTACCGCCCGGCCAACCCACGAACAGCTTTATGCGACCCACCACGAGGGGCGGCGCCGTTCGCCGGCTACTCCCCCGCCTGCTCGCGCTCGAACGGCACGCTGCGCGGATTCTGCATGTGCTCCCGCGCCGCGCCGTACTGCTGCTGGCGCTTGCGGTGGAAGGCGATGAACTCATCGCGCGGCAACGGCCGCGAGAACAGCCAGCCCTGGCCGAACTGCACGTGCTGGCTGTGCAGGTAGGCCAGCTGCGCTTCGGTTTCCACGCCTTCGGCCACCACCCACAGGCCCAGCTCGCGGGCCATGCCGATGATGTGCGGCGTGACCGGGCTGGTCGCGCTTTCGGTGCCGATCGCATCGACGAAGGACTTGTCGATCTTCAGTGCATCCAGTGGCAGCTGCTGCAGGTACTGCAGGCTGGAATAGCCGACGCCGAAATCATCGATGGCCACGCTGTGGCCCGCGCGCCGAGCCGCGGCCAGCATGGTGCGGGCACGGTCGATGTCGAGGAAGCCATGTTCGGTGGCCTCCAGCCAGATCTGCTGCGGCAGGATGCCGCTGCCGGCCATGCGCTGCGAGATCACCTTCAGCGCACGTCCGCTGCTGATGTCCTCGGCCGCCAGGTTGATCGCGATGTGTGCACTGCGATCCTCGGCCAGCAGCTCACGCATGTCGGCAACCACGTTCTCGATCACCAGGTCGGTGATGGCGGCGATCATCCCGGCTTCTTCGGCCAAGGGAATGAACAGGTCCGGACGCACCTGCGTGCCGTCGGGGCGCTGCCAGCGCACCAGCGCTTCGGCGCCGACGCAGATGCCGGTGTCCAGTTCGATGATGGGCTGGTAGTGCAGGTAGAGTTCGCGGCGGCGGATGGCGATGCCCAGTTCGCCGCGCATCGACAGCCGTCGTCGCGACAGCCAGATCACCAGGCCGGCACCGGCGGCGGCCATCAGCAGGCCCAAGGGCACGAACAGCCACGCCTGCTGCCGGAACGTGGCCGCCAGCGCGGTGCGCGGCGCCGTGGCGATCGCCAGCCATTCACCGCTGCGCGCGCTGGCATACAGGGTGTCGCGGTCCAGGCCTTCGCCGGGCTCACGCAGCAGGCGCTGCAGCAGGGCCGGGTCCATGCCATCCTGCTGGGTCAGCAGCCGTCCATCCGGACTTGCCAGGGCCAGCCGCACGTCCGGATCGACGATGACGTCGACGAAGCGCCGAGGGTCGACCAGCACGTCGTAGGCCCCGTACATCATGGACAGCATCGGCCGCCGGCCAGCCGCCTCGGGGCGCACGTTGACGGTGATGCCGGCACCATCGCTGGTGACGTGGTCCGGCGTGGGCTGGTCCACATCCTGCTGGAACGGCCCCCACGACGTGCAGCGCAGCTTGCCGCCCTCGAAGTAGCCCATCTGGTCCGACGACGGCGTGGTCATCACCAGGGTCTGCATGCGCTGGATGTGTTCGGCCCCGCAGGGCGGCAGCACGGTGGCCTCGGCCGACTTCAATGCCGCCAGCGCTTCCTGATAGGACACTTCGGTACGGCGCAGGCTGCGCTCGGCGATGGCATGCAGCCGCTGCTGTTCGACACTTACGGCACGGTCCCAGGTGGCATAGACCATGACCGCGATCGGCACTGCAGCGGCCAGCACGGCCAGGACGGTGCCGCCGATGATGACCCGCAGTCGGCTCATGACCGGGGCTCCAGAGAGGTGTGCAGGGCTGGGCACATGGGCGGGGCCGGTCCTTGGGCGATGGCGGTATATGAACACGGCGCAGGGCTGGGCGGAATGGGACAAAGGCGGTAACGGGTCACATTGTGGTGAAAATGACACTTGCTGACGGCCCTGGGCCGTCCGGCGCTGGCGTTGTGGCAGCGGGAGGACTAACGTCGAACGCTTCACCCGCCCCTTCCCGCGCCCATGACCGAGCCCGCCACGCCCCCCGAGCACCTGCGCCGCAGCCTGTCCAACCGCCACCTGCAACTGATCGCCATCGGCGGTGCCATCGGCACCGGCCTGTTCATGGGTTCGGGCAAGACCATCAGCCTGGCCGGCCCGTCCATCGTGTTCGTCTACCTGATCATCGGCGCGATGCTGTTCTTCGTGATGCGGGCGATGGGCGAGTTGCTGCTGTCCAACCTGCAGTACAAATCCTTCATCGATTTCTCCACCGATCTGCTTGGCCCATGGGCCGGGTTCTTCTGCGGGTGGACGTACTGGTTCTGCTGGATCGTCACCGCCATCGCCGACGTGATCGCCATCGCCGCCTATGCGCAGTTCTGGTTCCCGGGACTGGAAGCGTGGAAACCGGCGCTGGCCTGCGTGATGCTGCTGCTGTCGTTGAACCTGGTGACGGTGAAGCTGTTCGGCGAAATGGAGTTCTGGTTCGCGCTGATCAAGATCGTGGCGATCTGCGCGCTGATCATCACCGGTGCTGGACTGGTGGCGTGGGGCTTCACTTCGCCCAGCGGCCACACCGCATCGCTGTCGAACCTGTGGAATGACGGCGGCATGTTCCCGATGGGCCTGGTGGGTTTCTTCGCCGGTTTCCAGATCGCGGTGTTCGCCTTCGTCGGCATCGAGCTGGTGGGCACCACCGCTGCGGAAACGGCTGACCCGGAGCGCAACCTGCCCAAGGCGATCAACTCGATCCCCGTGCGCATCATCATCTTCTACGTGCTGGCGCTGATCGCGATCATGGCGGTGACCCCATGGCGCCAGGTGGTGCCGGACAAGAGCCCGTTCGTGCAGCTGTTCGTGCTGGCCGGCATTCCCGCCGCCGCCAGTCTGATCAACTTCGTGGTGCTGACCTCGGCCACGTCCTCGGCCAACAGCGGCATCTTCTCCACCAGCCGCATGCTGTATGGCCTGGCCGAGGAAGGCCACGCGCCACGTGGCCTGTCCAAGCTCTCGCGCGCTGCAGTGCCGGCACGGGGCCTGCTGTTTTCCTGCCTGTGCCTGCTGGGCGGCACCCTGCTGATCTACCTGATCCCCAACCTGGTGACCGCCTTCACCCTGGTGACGACCCTGGCGACGGTGTTGTTCATCTTCGTGTGGTCGCTGATCCTGGTGGCCTACATGGTCTACCGCCGCCGCTACCCCGAGCGCCACGCGGCCTCGATCTTCAAGATGCCCGGCGGCGTGGCGATGTGCTGGGCCTGCCTGCTGTTCTTCGCCGCCGTGCTGGTACTGCTGAGCCTGCAGGCCGACACCCGCCAGGCGCTGATCGCCAGCCCAGCGTGGTTCGTGCTGCTGGGCGCCGGTTATTGGCTGCGGCGGAAGATGGCGAGATAGTCAGCAAGACCCTCGCCAACAGATCCAACGGCCCCGGTGAGCCCCATCCACGCATGGCGTGGATCTACGTGTCGACCAAGGTCGACACCCACCAACAGCCGCATGGTCGACATCCTTCAGCCGCCGCGGGAGATGGCGCAGTAGTCAGCAAGACCCTCGCCAACAGATCGAGCGGCCTCGGCGAGTCCCAACCACGCATGGCGTGGATCTACACGTGTCGACCAAGGTCGACACCCACCAACAGCCGCGTGGCCGACATCCTCCAGCAACCGCGGGAGATGGCGCAGTAGTCAGCAAGACCCTCGCCAACAGATCCAACGGCCTCGGCGAGTCCCATCCACGCATGGCGTGGATCTACGTGTCGACCAAGGTCGACACCCACCAACAGCCGCATGGTCGACATCCTTCAGCCGCCGCGGGAGATGGCGCAGTAGTCAGCAAGACCCTCGCCAACAGATCGAGCGGCCTCGGCGAGTCCCATCCACGCATGGCGTGGATCTACACGTGTCGACCAAGGTCGACACCCACCAGAAGCCGCGTGGTCGACACCCATCAACAGCCGCATGGTCGACACCCATCAACAGCCGCATGGTCGACACCCATCAACAGCCGCATGGTCGACACCCACCAACAGCCGCATGGTCGACACCCACCAACAGCAGCACAGAACACCGTTCCCAGATCGCGGAAATCTGTCGAAGGCGGGGTGGGTCCGGTTGCGGGGGTGTCCGCGGCATGGATGCCGCGGCCAAGCCCCCAGGGACGGGTTTACGGCGTCCCCTGCAACCGGACCCACCCCGCCATCCCACGGATAGCCCGCTGTTGCTGTTGCTGTTGCTGTTGCTGGCGCCGTTGCTTCTGCGGGTGCCGGGCGCCGCCCGGCCGAACCCCCATTCACTCAGTGTTAGCGGCCGCAGCCGGATCATCCCGCCGCCATGTCCCTCCGTCCCGCCCTCGTCGCGCTGTTGTTGCTGTCTGGCCTGTGGCCAGGGCTGGCCGCTGCGCGCATGGTCTACCGCTGCGTGCAGGGCAACACCGTCAGCCTGGCCACCGCACCGGAGCCCGGCTCGCGCTGCACGCCGAAGGAGATCGACGACAGCGCCGTGCAGACCCCCAACCTGTGGGGCAACATGGGCGTGTTCAGTGGCGTGCTGTACGAGCGCGAGCAGGACGGCAAGCTTGTCTATTCCACCCGCAACCTGCCCGGCTCGCGGGTGTTCCTGAAGTTCACCGTGGCCACACCGCCGGGCGAACCGGCGCACGAAGGCCTGGGCAAGGTCGGCAAGCCCCAGCTGGCCCAGCACGCAAAACAGTTCAAGGCGGCGGCCAAGGCCACCGGCGTGGACGATGCCTGGTTGCGGGCGATCGCCCACGCCGAAAGCAATTTCGACGCGCTGGCGGTGTCCAGCAAGGGCGCGCAGGGCGTGATGCAGCTGATGCCGGACACCGCGCTGGAATACGGCGTGCGCGACCCGTTCTCGCCGCAGCAGTCCATCGACGGCGGCGCCCGCTATATGCGCGCGCTGCTGCGTCGCTACAACGGCGACCGTCCGCTGGCAGCGGCGGCCTACAACGCCGGCATCGGTGCGGTGGCGCGCTACAAGGGCGTGCCACCGTATGCCGAAACCCTGGCCTACGTGGACAAGGTGATGGCCCTGTATACGCGCTACCGCGAAGCAATGGGCATCCGTATCGAAGTGCCGGCAAAATGACCGGCGATCAGCGCGATGTGGAAATGCTGTAGAGAGGGTAGCGCTCAATCCGGCCGACGCGGTTGATCGCGGCACGCACATCGGCACGCTGTTTCAGTTCGCGCCAGCGCTCGTCGGCCACCCGCTCCGCGGGCAGCGAGGGATACACGCGCATGTCCTGCAGGCTGAGCAGTGCGTCGGTGCGATCCTCTGCGGATTCCAGTTGGCTTATCAGCGCGGCTGCGGCGGCCTCCATGTCGCCTTCTTCAATCAGCAGCTCCATATGGATCTGGGGTGCGTCCTTGCGGTGGCTGACGATTTCCGCGCGCGCGGCCGCCGCTGCCGCCAGATCGTTGTTCTCGCGCGCATGCACGAAGGTCAGGTAGGCGCGCGCCGCCAGCCCGAAGGGCGACAGCCCGTCCATGCCGGCAAGCAGGGTGTCGCTCTCGCGTTCGTGGCCAGTGGCAGACAGCATGAAGGCCAGATTCATGCGGTGCTCGGCCGCGTCCGGGCCAAGGGCACCGACCGCATCGGTCAGTCGTGCGGCCGCCACAGAGTCGTCGATGCGATCCAGCCGGCGCAGTGCCAGCGTGCGGTAGTCCAGCAGCCACGCCAGCCACGTTGCCTCCTCACCCGCAGGACGCTGGCCGGCACTGACCATCCGCGCCATGTCATCGGTGAACTGCACGATCTGCTCGTTCTCGCCCACCATCAGCTGGATGAAGCCGAACGCAGCCAGCTTGGCATTCAAGCGGCGGTCGAGCAGGCCCGACACGCGCAGGTCATCCAGCTTGCGCTGTGCCACCTGCTGCGGATCGAACCGCGGATCGCGGCGATCGACGTAGCGGTCGAAGCGCTTGTCGCTGCGCAATGCGATCACCTCCAACGGTGTATCGATGCGGGCAATCGTGGCAGCTGCCTCTGCGCTGCGGCCGTGCTCGACCTGCAATGTCGCCAGCACCAGCCAGAGGCCGGTGGGTTCAACGCCATCCCCCGTCCACTGGTTGTCGAACAGGCTCTTCAGCAGGGCCATGCGTTGAGCCGGCTGCGCACGCAGCGTGTACTGCAGGTAGCTGACGGTCTGCATATCAACCTGCACTGGGCCATCTGCATGGGTGGCCGCTTGCAGCAGGTGTAGGGTTGCGGCGGCGGTGTTGTCCTCGGCCAGTTCCACCGATACCAGGGTGGCCAGCGTGGCCGGGTCGTTCGGCAGCGCGGTCAGTGCCTGCTGCAGGTAGCGGCGGGCAACGCCGGGGGCATCCTGCATCAACGCGGTGGCACCGGCGATCTGCGCGTTGCGCCCACGCACGGCGGGCTCCAGACGGGCGAACAACGGATCGTCCATCAGCCGTTCGAACGCGATCATGGCACCCAGCATGTTGCCGCTGCCGGCCATCATCAACGCCGACTCCCACCGTTGCTGGTAGGCGGAAAAGGGGGTATCCGCGATCTCCTGCGCTGGCGCCTCGGGATGGGGCTCGACGGCGTGTGCAGATGCTGCCGCCAGCACGGTGAGCAGCAGCGCGGCGAGAGGCAGGGTAGGTCGGGACATGACGGCATCCATCCTTGGAAAGTGCGTTGATTTGAATGCGAAGTGCGTTGATTTGAACCCGCGAAGGGCTGCCACCACAAGCACCCCCGCATTTGCAGCGGCGCGGCCTTGGCAGCCGGGAGTGCAGCGACTATCGTCTGACCCTCTTCACGGTCTGGCAGGCGAACAGGAACGATGGCACGGCGGCATTGGATGGCGGCAGGCGTAGTGGTGGCAACAGCGGTGGCGCTGGCGGCAACCTGGTGGGAGTTCCCGGCATCGGGCCCGACAGTAGCGAGTGGCCCGGCCGCCACGCCGCTGGGCTGGACCGCACAGATCGAACTGCTGGCTGGTGATGGCCATCCCGGTGATCGCGATGGCGCCGCCGCACAGGCACGCTTTGCCGACCCCTACGCGCTGCTGGCCAGTGCCAATGGCAGCGTCTACTTCACCGATGCCGGTGACAACAACCGCATTCGCCGCCGCCTGCCCGATGGCCGTATTGAAACGGTAGCGGGGCAGGGCGAGGGTCGTGTTGATGGGCCTGCCCTGCAGGCAAGTTTCAACACGCCTTCGGGTATTGCCGCCGATGCGCAGGGCAACCTGTATGTGGCCGACACCGGCAATCATGCGATCCGGCGCGTCAGTACCGATGGACAGGTGACGACGCTGGCCGGTGGCCAGCAAGGCTTCGCCGATGGTCCTGCCGCGCAGGCGCGCTTCGATGGGCCGATGGGCATCGCCGTGGATGCGCAGGGACAGGTCTATGTGGCTGATACCTGGAATGACCGCATCCGGGTGATCGGTACCGATGGCAACGTGCGTACGTTGGCCGGCGGCGACCGCCCGGGCTTCGCCGATGCGCTTGGCGCTGACGCTCGTTTCGATACACCGGTGGCGCTGGCCTTCGATGCGCACGGCGCACTGCTGGTGGCCGATCTGTTCAACAACGCAGTGCGGCGCGTCGGCACCGATGGCATGGTCAGCACCGTCGTTGCCCGCGGGGAGGTCATCAATGGCCCGCTGTCACTGGCCACCACGCATGACGGCGTGCTGTACGTGGGTGACCTGGATGGACGCATCGTGCAGGTGACCCCGCAGGGGCATCAGCTGGCACTGCTGGGCAATGACCGCCTGCCACGCCTGGCGCGCCCCAGCGGTCTGGCGGTGGAGGCCGACGGCACCCTGCTGGTGGCCGATTCCGCGGCTTATCGCCTGCATCGCCTGCGCCCGTTGCCGGTGGGTGAACTGCCCGCACCGGCGCTGGTGGGCCCGGCCTCGGATGCGGCGCTGCCGGACAGTGGCGGGCGCTGGCCACTGGCACCGCAGGATGGCTGGCACGAAGTGGTGGGCACGCTCGGCGAGGTGCGCGGCACCTTCCAGGGCGAGAGCCGCCACCACCTGCACGGCGGCTTCGATGTGCGCGGCGATGTCGGCCAGACCGTACTGGCGATCGCCGAGGGCAAGATCAGCAGCCCGATTGCCGCCTGGAGCCTCGGTGGGCAGGCTGAGGGCCTGGCCGTGGACCGGTTGAAATACATCCACATGCGCGTCGGTCGCACGCCACGCGGCGAACCGTTCGACGCGCGCTGGCAGCCGCTGTACGCCGAAGACGGCACGCTGGAGCGCATCCGCGTGCGCCGTGGTACACGCATCCACGTCGGCGACCGCCTGGGCAGCATCAACAACCAGGCGCACGTGCACCTGGCCGTGGGCAATGGCGGTTTCGAGACCAATGCGGTGGCGCTGGGGTTCAAGGGCTATGCCGACCACTTCGCGCCGCGCATCACCGATGTGGCGCTGCTGGACGACAACGACCAGCCACTGGCCGCCGGCAGCGATGGCGTGGTGATGCTGGCCCGGCAGGGACGCGGCGTGCAGATCGTGGTGGAAGCCTGGGACCAGGTGGACAACAACCTGCCGCGTCGCCGGCTGGGGCCGTACCAGGTGGGCTACCAGATCCTCGATGCCGCCGGGCAGCCACTGCAGGGCTACGAGCAGCCGCGCTGGAACATCGTCTTCAACCGCATGCCACCGCAGAAGCAGGCGGTGAAAGTGGCTTACGCACCCGACAGCGGCATCACCGTGCATGGCAGCGCGGTCACCCGCTTCCGTTATCTGGTGACCAACACCGTGCGCGATGGGCTGATGGAAACCGGGCGCTGGCAGCCGGCGGCGTTGCCGCCGGGCGAGTACATCGTGCGTGCCAGTGCGCGCGACTACAGCGGCAACGAAGGCGTGGGCCCGCGCGACATCAGGGTACGGCTGCTGCCATAGCCGCGGCCGGGGCGCCGCAGCGTTCGCGCTCGGCGTCCATGTCTTCCAGCGGCCGCACCTCGATGCTGCCGAAGCGGGCCCACGGGAAGCCCTGGGCGATACGCATGGCCTCATCGCGGTCACGAGCAACGATCAGGTTGAAGCCGGCCAGCAGTTCGCGGGTTTCGGCGAAGGGGCCATCGAGTATCCGGCTGTGACCATCGCGCACGCGCAGGGTCTGCGCTGATTCGATCGGCTGCAGTTTCTGCGCGGCCAGCAACGTGCCTTCGGCCTGCAGTTTGTCGGCATGGGCGAGGCAGTCGCGCATCAACGTATTGAAGTCGTCGATGGGCAGTGTGCGCAGCAGTGACGGGTCGATGTAGATCAGAAGCAGGTACTGCTGCATGGCGGAGTCCTGGCGGGGGCGGGGGTCCATGATCGCGCAGGTTTGCGCGGGGGCATGCTGCACTGCGAAAGGCAGAGCGGGAAGCGCGCCTTCGGCGGGGATTGGCGAACGGCGGGGCCCCTCCGTGGTGGGGTTGGGCGTGAAGAGCTGCATCTCTGCGGGTTGGCCGGGCAAGTGGGCTGCGCAGGGGACGCCGTGAATACGTCCTTGTAGGCTCGGGCGCGCCATCCATGGCGCTTACGCCCCTGCGCAACCCACCCGCCCGGCCACGGACAGGTTCCTGCGGCGTCCACCACGGGAAATCACAGGAAAAGGCAAACGCGGGTCGCTTCGCTCGCAAAGCGAAGGCTGCCAGCCAACCGCTTTTGCTGTTGCTGTTGCTGTTGCTGTTGCTTCTGCCTTTTTTCTTGATCTTCCCGTGGTGGTTCGGCCACCGGAATCTGTCTGGGGCTGGGCGGGTGGGGTTGGCGGGGTATCCGCGCCATGGATGGCGCGGCTAAGCGTCCAGGGACGGATTCACGGCGTCCCCGCCAATCCCACCCGCCCAGCCTTCACTCGGAAACCCAGCTTCCAGCGACCAACCCCACCCCACCACGGAGGGGCCCCGCCGTTCGCCGATCCCCGCCGAAGGCGCGCTTTCCGCAGGAAAAATAATCTGCACGACGGTGTCGATCCTCGCGCCCCTGGTTCGTTGTAAGAGGGAAGGGCACGCACCCGCAGCCCAGCGGAGACCGCAATGAAAGTGATGGTGATCGTCAAAGCCAACGCCGATTCCGAAGCCGGGCGCATGCCCAGCGAACAGGAACTGGCCACCATGGGCGCCTACAACGAACAACTGGTGGCCGCCGGCATCATGCTTGCCGGGGAAGGCCTGCATGCCACTCAGCGCGGCCGGCGCGTCCATTTCGGTGGTGGTACGCCCCGGGTCGAGAGCGGCCCGTTCGGCCCGGCCGGCGAGCAGATCGCCGGGTTCTGGCTGTGGGACGTGCGCTCGCTGGACGAGGCCACCGAATGGGCCAGCCGTGCGCCCTTCGGCGCGGGCGGTGCCCTCGAACTGCGCCCGTTGATCTCCGCCGAAGACTTCGGCGAAGCCTTCACCCCTGAATTACAGCAGCAGGAACAGCGTCTGCGTGAGCAGCTCGACCGTGCCTGAGTACGGTCGCGCATTCATCCCATCCTACGGAGCATTCCCATGAAACTGATTCCCTTCCTCGGCTTCAGCGGCCAGGCCCACGACGCAATGGCGTTCTATGCCAAGGCACTCGGCGGCCAGGTCACGTCGGAAATGAAGTACCGCGACATGCCGCCGTCCGACGGCTCGCCGGGCTGCAATGAAATGCCGGCCGACACCCTCGACCATGTGGCCCACAGCCAGCTGGAGATCGGCGCGGCGATCCTGATGGCAGCCGATGGTCCCGGCGGCGGCGAGGGTGGCTCGACCACCATCAACGTCGACGTGGACAGCATCGAAGAAGCCGAGCGCGTTTTCGCGGCGCTGGCCGAGGGTGGCCAGGTGCAGATGCCGATCGCCGAAACCTTCTGGGCCCACCGCTGGGGCATGTTGACCGACCGCTACGGCAAGCCGTGGATGGTCAACTGCATGAAGCAGCCCTGATTTTCCTTTTCTCCATCCATCGCAGGGAACCGCACCGATGAGTACACCGCAACCGCAGATGATCTTCGTCAACCTGCCCGTGCAGGATCTGGAAAAAGCCAAGGCGTTCTTCGCCGCGTTGGGCTACAGCTTCAACCCGGCCTTCACCGACGAGAACGCCGCCTGCATGGTGGTCAGCGAGAGCATCTTCGTGATGCTGCTGGTCAAGCCGTTCTTCCAGCAGTTCACCACCAAGGGCATCGCCGATGCGCATGCGCAGACCGAGGTGATCACCTGCCTGTCGGCTGACAGCCGCAAGGCGGTGGACGCCATGGTGGACAAGGCGCTGGCCGCCGGTGCCAGCGAACCGCAGCCGGGGCGCGACTACGGCTTCATGTACCAGCGCGGCTTCCAGGACCTGGATGGACATCTCTGGGAAATCGCACACATGGATGGCGAGCCGGGCTGAGCGGCCGCCGCAGGGAGAATCCCCATGGCTTACGTGGATGCTTACGTATTGCCGTGCCCGCAGGACAAGGTGGCGGCCTATCGCCGCCTTGCCCGCCAGGCCGGCGCAGTGTGGAAGGACCATGGCGCGCTGCAGTACATGGAATGCGTGGCCGATGACGTGCAACCCGGGAAATCGACCTCGTTCCCGCAGGCGGTGAAGCTCAAGCCGGGCGAAACGGTGATCGTGGCCTTCGTGGTGTTCCGCACGCGTGCCGCGCGCGACCGCATCAACAAGAAGGTGATGGCCGACCCGCGGCTGGCGCATATCGGCCCGAAGGACATGCCGTTCGATACCAAGCGCATGTTCTGGGGCGGCTTCAAGCCGATCGTGGAAGCGTGAACGCCGGCGCTTGTGCGGGCCGGGCCCGCATGCTGTGATCGGCGCATGCACGAGCCCGCCCTGAGCCAGCGCCTGGACACCCTCTGGCGGATGGAATCGCCAGTGTTGATCGCGCGCCTGGCGCGCCTGCTCGGCGGCGATGTCGGTCGTGCCGAAGAGCTGGCCCAGGACACCTGGCTGGCCGCGCTGGAGCGTTGGCCGGTGCAGGGCATCCCGGACAATCCTGGAGCCTGGCTGATGACCACCGCGCGCAACCGCGCCATCGATGTGCTGCGCCAGCACCGTCGGGTGGCGCAGCAGCATGCGCAATGGGGGGAGGAACTGCATCCGGCCGCATTGCCCGCGCCCGACGACAGCCAGGCGCTGGAAGACGACATCGGCGATGACCTGCTGCGGCTGATGTTCGTGGCCTGCCATCCAGTCCTGCCTGCCGACGCGCGGGTGGCGCTGAGCCTGCGCCTGCTGGGCGGGCTGACCACGACCGAGATCGCCCGCGCGTTCCTGCAGCCGGAGCCGACCATCGCCCAGCGCATCGTGCGTGCCAAGCGCACGTTGGCGCAGAAGCAGATCCCCTACGAAGTGCCGCGTGCTGATGCATTGCCGGAGCGACTGGCCTCGGTGCTGGAGGCGATCTACCTGGTGTTCAACGAAGGCTATGCAGCCAGTGCAGGCGACGACTGGATGCGACCGGCGCTGTGCGCCGAGGCGCTGCGGCTGGCGCGCATCCTCGCCCATCGCATGCCGGTGCCGCCGGTACTGGGCCTGTTGGCGCTGATGGAACTGCAGGCCTCGCGCGCGGCGGCACGGGTGGATGCGCAGGGTGCGCCGATCCTGCTGGACCAGCAGAACCGGGCGCGCTGGGACTGGCTGCAGATCGAACGCGGCCAGCAGGCACTGGCGCGTGCGGTGTCGGCGGGTGGCGGCGATGACCCCTATGTGCTGCAGGCGCGGATCGCCTTCTGCCATGCCAGTGCGCGGCGTGCCGAAGACACCGACTGGGCGCGCATCGCTGCACTGTATGCGCAGCTGCTGCAGGTAATGCCATCGCCGGTGGTGGCATTGAACCGGGTGGTGGCGGTGTCGCGCAGCGAAGGCGCGTTCGCGGCATGGGCACTATTGCAGCCGCTGCTGGATGAGCCACGGCTGCAGGGCTACGCACCGCTGATGGTCGTGCGCGGCGAACTGCTGCAGCAGTTGGGGCGGGAGCAGGACGCGCGTGACGCATTCGCCTCGGCAGCGGCGTTGAGCCAGAACCAGGCAGAGCGGACCCTGCTGCGGCAACGGGCCGGCCTGCCGCAGGAAAATTGAAGCCGACAAGGTCAGCACTTGTCGGTTTGCCCCGGAGCGGCTATGTTTCGCGCCCAGCGGGCGTGTTCGCGCCTGTCATTCGTGTGTCGTGACCGAGGAGCGGTTGGATGTTTTCAAGGACGAAGAGCGCACCGCGCGCTTTTGCGCGCCTGCTTGCCTATGCCCTGTGCCTGGCCGTATGGCCGTTGGCCAGCCAGGCCGCAGACAAATCGCAGCAGGCCTACTGGGCCGGCTTTGCCTATACCGCTGACGCCGCCGCCGTACAGGCGACCACCCCGCATGCGCATGCCGTGCTGGAAAAGCGTGGCCTGATTCCGCTCAACCAGACCCTGGCACAGGCGCTCAAGCGCCGCGCGCCGGCCAACCTGGAACTGATCGACCAGCCGGTGGCGATGCTCGATGGCACCACCAGTGCCGTGGTGCTGGCCGCTGCGCTGGACCGCGAGCTGGTATCGGTCGAACCGATCGGCGACCAGTACAAGGTGCTGGTGGAAGTGGCACTGCAGGCGCTGTTCTTCGATTTCCGCGAGCGCCAGGTGATCGCCTCCTATCCGCTTACCCTGCAGCGCATCGACGTGCAGGAGTACCGCCCGGACAGCGACGATATCGATGCGATCGTCGCCGATCTGCTGTACGGCGGTGCCGATACCAGCCTGTCGCAGGTGCTGGCCACCACCCTGGCCCAGGCCAAGCTGCCGGAAGCGGCCACGCGTCGCCTGCAGGTGGGTGCGGTGACCTTGTCCGACGCCACGCTGGCCAAGCTGCCCGACCCGAAGTGGGCCGGTCCGCTGCGCGCCACGCTGGCCCATGAGCTGTCCAAGACGCTGTCGTCCAATACCGGTGTCGGCCTGCTGCCGCCGGCCTCGGGCCAGGTGATCGGCGGTGCCATGGCCGCGCGCTTTGCCGACGGCAAGGTCTACCAGCTGAAGATCCCCGAGGCCGACTACGTCATCAGCCTGCAGGTGGATGCGCTGAAGAACGGCGTCATCAGTGAAACGCCGGCGATGAAGACGATGCTGTTCGGCGCGTTCTTCACCGCCAAGGTCACCGAGCCGTTCTCCGGCAAGGTGTACTTCGAACAGCCGCTGCGCAAGGGCGCCACCAAGGTGGTGCCGGTCACGCAGTGGCAGGTCGACCAGTGGTCGGCCAGCTACGAAACCCTGCTGGCCGGCTTCGATGCCTTCGCCGGCGCCGCCGCCAAGCGCGCCGACTCGCGCGCCTGGCTGGACGAGCAGAAGCCAGGCGGACGCCCGCTGCAGCAACAGACCCAAGCCCTCCAGGAGTTGATCAAATCATGTCGCTGATGCGTACCATCCTGCTCATCCTCATCGCCCTGGCGGTGGCCTCGCCGGTCGCCGCGCAGACCGCCAGCTCGCGCGGTACCGGTTCGGCCAGCTACAGCCTGCGCCTGAGTGCCGATACCCGTGCGCAGGCCCTGAACAAGGCCAAGGCCAATGCACTGGAGGCGTACATCGCCGAATCCGGTGCGGCCAAGCTGCGCCTGTTCGAATCGCGTCGCGCCGAGTTCCTCGGTGAAATCGACCGCTACGTGCTCAGCGCCGTGCAGCTGTCGGACAACGAAGACAAGAAGGCCAAGACCTACAGCGTCACCGTCCGCGCCGAAATCAACACCACCCTGCTGCAGACCAAGCTGGATGCCGGTTCGGCCGTGGCCGGTGCCACCGCCGCACAGCGCTCGCTGCTGACCTTCCTGTTCATGGCGCGCTCGCAGGACACCGTGCAGTCGTTCCAGGACAAGGAATACCGCCGCGTCGACGCCAGCAGCAGCTACAGCGAGAACACCCGTGAGGGCGACAGCTTCCGCGGCAACTCGGTCAGCACCAACGGCAGCATCAACCAGAACGGCTCGGTGTCGGTCACCAGCGGCGGCAGCACCACCGCCCGCAGCGACAACATCAGCTGGAAGGTGGCCAACGCCGCCGAAGTCAACACGGCCATGACCGGTGCCTTCAGCGCCGCCGGCTACGAAGTGGTTGAAGCCGAATACGTGGAAGGCGAGTCGCGCGGCCTGCTCAGCATCGAGCGCATCCGCAAGGACTTCAGCACCGGCAACGATCTCTCCGCGGCCACCCTGCGCGATACCGCCAACGGCATCCGTGCGGCGAACATCCCGTACATTGCCGTCGGTACCCTCGACGTCGGCATGCGCGACCGTGATCCGGCCAGCGGCAACACCCGCGTGTTCGTCACTGTCACCGGCAAGGTGCTGGACGTGACCGGTCGCTTCCCGCGCACCGTGTCGTCGGTGGGCCCGGTGCAGTTCTCCGGTACCGGCCCGAACGAAACCGTCGCCCGCACCAATGCACTGCAGCTGGCTGCCGAAAAGGCCGCCCAGCAGATGATCAACGAACTGAACGTCAAGGCGGTCCGCTGACGTTACCGCTGCGCTCGCCGGGCATGGCCCGGCGTTACCGGCCCTGGTGGGTGCCGAGCGTGCTCGGCACTGACCCGCTGCTATCCCCGATCCCGCGCGCCGCATTGCGGCCGTCTCTCCCAAAGGACTCTTCCATGATCCGTAATACCGCTCTCGTCGTTGCCATCGCGGCCGCTACCCTGTCGATGCCGGCCCACGCCCAGTTCGGCAAGCTGAAGGACCTGGCCGGCGGCGCCACCGGCACCTCCAGCAGCAGCGCCAGCGCTGCCGCCCCGGACGAAGCCGCGCAGGAAGCGCTGGTCCGTCGTTTCGTCAGCTCGCAGTCGCACTCGCTGCAGGCGCAGAGCTCCTTCGCCCGTGCCTTCGGCCTGGCCGAGCAGGTGCAGCTGCTGGAAGCCGAGCGCCAGGCGCTGTCGTCCGGTTCGGTGAACGTCGATGCGATGAAGAAGTCGGTGTCGGTCAGCGAAGCCGCCCAGGCCGCCATCGACGAGCGCCAGGCCGCACAGCCGGAACTGAACGCTGAATCCAAGCAGCACTACGCCGAAGGCCTGGTCTCGCTGCTGGCCTCGGCTGCCGAAGCACAGAAGCTGAGCGGCGAAGCCAGCGGCTTTGCGGCCGGCATGAAGAACCTGGGCGCCACCCAGATGGCCACCGTTGGCCGCAAGCTGGCCGCCGGTGCCTGGGTTGCCAAGGAATCGCCGGGCTTCATCAAGGGCCTGTACGGCTCGACCAAGTCGGCTGTGACCTTCGCCAAGAAGAGCAAGGTGAAGGTGCCGTCCAACGCCGATTCGATGCTGGATTCGCTCTGATACGAGGCAGCTCCGCATGCGTACGACGACTCGATTGATCGGCCTGGGCCTGGCAGCGGCCCTGCTGGCAGCCTGCGGCAAGCAGGATGCACCGGCAGAAACCGCTCCGGCCAAGGACAAGGCTGCCAGTGCACTGGCCAGCAATGCGCCGGTGCAGGAAGCGCCCCTGCGTGGCACGCCGGATTTCGGCGGCACCACCCAGGTCGCGCGTGAAGCCGACGGTATCGGCAGCACCCCGGAACTGGCGGTGCTGGCGGCATTGCAGTCGGCCGTGGCCCAGGTCAACGGCGTACGCGTGGCCAGCCAGATGCAGAGCCTGCGCGCAGGCCTGCATGTGGACGTGGACGGTGAACACGTCGGCGATATCCGCGCCGACGCGTTCTCCCAGCAGATGATTGCCGGCTCGCAGGGCGCGGTGCTGGGCTATGAAATCCTCTCGCAGGATGAAGTGAGCCAGCTCGACGAAGAAACCATCGCCCGCGTGCGCGCCAGCGACGAAGGCTGGAGCTTCAAGGGTTCGGCCTCGGCCAGCGCTTCCGGCGAAGCCTCCGCCAAGGGCGGCTCGGCGTCGGCCAGCGTCAAGGAAAACTACGAAGAGCAGGTCAAGGTAGACGCCAAGCGCGGTGCCAGCTCCTTCGATTCGGATGTCACCCGGCGCAGCATGCGCAGCTACTGGAAGGTGCGTGTCCGCGCGCAGATTGCCCAGTACCGCGCACCGGATGAAGAAGGCAAGCCGAAGATCGTGGTGGCCCTGCCGCGCACCAAGTCGGGCAGCTATGCCGTTGGCGATGGCCGGGTGAATGCCGACGAGGTCGCCCAGGCGATCCGCGCGCGGCTGTCCGACACGCTTACCCAGACCCAGCGTTTCATCGTGCTGGACCGCGAGTTCGGCGACGAACTGCAGGCCGAGATCGACCACATCAACAGTGGCAACGTGCGCCTGCAGGACACCGCGCGCGTTGGCCAGCAGCTGGCGACCGACCTGATCCTGATTCCGACCATCGAACGGTTCGAGTACCCGCGCAGCGTGCGCAACCTGCGCATGTCCGATCGCCAGGTGACCTCGTATTCCGGTGGCGGCCGCATCACCCTGCGCCTGGTCAATGCCACCACCGGCCAGGTGGTGATGTCCGACAGCTTCGACCATCAGTTGGCCTCGACCGGCCCGAGCACGCTGCCGCGCGTGGTCAATGGCCGCAGCATGGCCGCCTCGATGATGGACTCGCTGTCCGGGCAGATCGGCAGCACGATCGTCACCACGCTGTTCCCGGTGTCGGTGGTGTCCGTCGATGGCGACCAGGTGGTGCTGAGCCAGGGCGGTGACACCGTGCAGGTCGGCCAGCGCTGGCAGGCCGTGCGCCTGGGCGAAGAGCTGAAGGACCCGCAGACCGGCCGTTCGCTCGGCCGCAGCGAGCATCCGTGCTGCACCATCCGCATCGACCGCGTTGCCGCGCAGACGTCCTACGGCACCCTGGAAGAGGGCGTCGACGCGATGCGCGGTGGTTTCCGCCCCGGCCAGATCGAACTGCGCCAGAAGCTGGGCAGCAAGCCCAAGGCCGCCGCCGGCGCAACCGCATCGGCCGCCCCGGCCGCCGCAGCGCGCCCGGCCAGCAAGCCGAAGCCCAAGCCCGCCGCCGCCCCGGCCGAAGACCCGAACTGGTAAGACACCTCGGTTCGAGGCACGTGGGGGTCAGAGACCTTTCCCGCCGGGAAAGGGATCTGACCCCTTCTTGTTGCGTGTCGACCAAGGTCGACACCTACCAAGAGCATCACAGAACGCCGTTCCGACAGATCGCAGAAATCTGTCCAAGGCGGGGAGGGTCCGGTTGCGGGGGTGTCCGCGGCATGGATGCCGCGGCCAAGCCCCCAAGGATGGGTTTACGGCGTCCCCCGCAGCCGGACCCTCCCCGCCATCCCACGGAATGCAGCTTCTGCTGTTGCTGTTGAGGTTGCCGGCCAGCGGCCGGCACTACCGCGGCTGCCGGGTGCAGGGCGCAGCCCTGCCGAACCTCTTACCCCTTACACTCCAGAACGATTTCCCTGCTGGAGAGAGCAATGAAGCGAGTAGTACTGGGCGTGCTGGCCCTGTCGGTGTCGAGCGCACTGATGGCGGCCACCCCGAAATTCGATGGCGCGCGGATCTCCGCCGACGTCAAGGAACTGGCCTCCGACGCCTACGAAGGCCGCTCCCCGGCCACCGCCGGCGAACAGAAGACCATCGCCTTCCTCAGCAAGCAGTTCGCCGACGCCGGCCTGCAGCCCGGCGGCGACCTGAAGGACGGCAAGCGCCTGTGGACCCAGGCCGTGCCGCTGCGCAAGGGCGACATCGTCGGCACCCCGCAGCTGTCGCTGCAGCAGGGCGGCAAGACCATCGCGCTGGAGCAGGGCAAGCAGATCGCCGTGCGTGCAGCCATGAACGGTGCGACCAGCGTGGATATCAGCAAGGCACCGCTGGTGTTCCTCGGTTACGGCGTAAAGGCGCCGGAGCGCAACTGGGACGACTTCAAGGGCGTGGACCTGAAGGGCAAGATCGCCGTCGTGCTGATCAACGACCCGGACTTCGAAACCGGCAAGGGCGACTTCGACGGCAAGGGCATGACCTGGTATGGCCGTTGGCCGTACAAGTACGAAGAAGGCGCACGCCAGGGCGCACTCGGCGTGCTGATCGTGCATGAGACCGCCCCGGCGTCGTATGGCTGGGCCACGGTGGCCGGCTCCAACACCAACACCATGTTCGACGTGGTGCGCGACAATCCGGCTGACAGCCATCCGCTGCTGGAAGGCTGGATCCAGCGCGATCTGGCGGTGGAACTGTTCCGCTCGGCCGGGCAGGATTTCGAGGCGCTGAAGAAGAAGGCGCAGCAGCGCGACTTCACCCCGGTGCCGCTGACCGGCGCCAGCCTGGATGCGAAGTACGCGGTGAAGACCGAAGTGATCACCTCGCACAACGTGGCCGCGCGCCTGGAAGGCAGCACGCATCCGGACGAGACCGTCATCTACAGCGCGCACTGGGACCACATCGGCGTGGGCGAGCCCGACGCACGCGGCGACCGCATCTTCAACGGCGCGCTGGACAACGCCAGCGGCACCGCCTCGCTGATTGAACTGGCGCGTGGCTTCGCCAAGGCACCGCGTCCGCAGCGTTCGGTCGTGTTCCTGGCGGTAACTGCCGAGGAGAAGGGCCTGCTGGGTTCGGAGTACTACGCAACGCACCCGCTGTACCCGCTGGAAAAGACCGTGGCGATGATCAACATGGACGGCATGGCGCCGTTCGGCCCGTCGCGCGATTTCGGCATCTACGGCGCGGCGCGCTTCGAGCTGCTGGACCAGTTGAAGGACGTGGCCAAGGGCTGGGACATCCGCTACACGCCGGACCCGAAGCCGGAGGCCGGTCTGTTCTTCCGCTCCGACCACTTCCCGTTCGCCAAGCGTGGCGTGCCCGCGCTGTCCTGGTCGGCCGGGCAGGACTGGGTGGACGGTGGCGTCGCGGCGGGCAAGAAGGCGTCCGAAGACTACACCGCCAAGCGTTACCACCAGCAGGGCGACGAGTGGCAGCCGGACTGGGTGTTCGCTGGCGCCGCCCGCGACCTGGAAGTGCTGTACACCCTGGGCAACCAGCTGGCCAATTCGCGCAGCTGGCCGAACTGGAGCAAGGACGAGGCGTTCCGCGCCGTGCGTGACGCCAGCGCCGACCAGCGCAGATAAGGGAATGCGCCGGGCTCACCCGGCGCCTCCCCGGTTGCCGGCAGCTGGCCGGCAACCTGGTAGTGCCTGGTAGTGCCGGCCGCTGGCCGGCAACCCGGTGATGCCTGGTAGTGCCGGCCGCTGGCCGGCAACCCGGTGATGCATCTGGAAGCAATGGGGAGCCGGCCAGCGGCCGGCGCTACCAGAACCGGTTCCATCCACCCTTTCCCGGTCTTCGTCGCACATCGCTTGTTTGCCCGAAGGGCCGCTCTATGCTCGGCTCACCCCTTCCACCAAGGCGCCGCCGTGATCGCCAGCTTCTCCCTCATCATCCGTCATCTGCTGGCCTGGGCCGCGGCGCTGTTCGTTGCCGGCATGGTCTGGAGTGGCATCTTCAGCGGCATGAACGACGGCCCAGGCTGGGTGTTCGGGCTGCTGGTGATGTTCCTGATGATCTCCGCGCTGGGCAGCGCGATCACTCACGTGCGCCGGGTCTGGCTGGTGGCCGGTCGCCTCGATGGCGCCACCTTGTCCGGCCGCCAGCGCCGGCAGATCGAACTGCCGATGGATGCCGGCCAGGCCTTCGCAGTGGTCGAGGCTGCCGTCGGCGAACTGCCGCGGGTGGAAGAGGTGGAGAGTTCTGCTGGCAGTCTGCAGGTACGTGCCTATGTGCGGCGCGTCGACCTGTGGAACGGCCGGCAACCGTCGCGCTGGAACCTGCCGGCGCGGCTGGCGATCAAACGCAACAGTGTGCTGGCCACGGTAACGCCGGGGCAGGGCACCAGCACGGTGACCCTGCTGTTCGAACCGGACGCCGGCTGGTGGGCCGATCTGCTGGCACTGGATGAAGGCAGCAACTATGAGAACGCCGAAGCGGTGACCCGTGCGATCAGTCGCCGTGTGGCTGACCAGCGCCGCGACGAGCAGGCCGCTGCCGAACAGACCCAGGTGGAAAAGGAACTGTCGGTCGCGCGCTTGAACCTGCTGCACGCGCAGGTCGAGCCGCACTTCCTGTACAACTCGCTGGCCAATGCGCAGGTGCTGACCCGCACCGACCCGGCGCGCGCCGAGCAGATGCTCGGCCACCTGATCCAGTACCTGCGCAGTTCGCTGCCGCAGGTGGACGAATCGGTTTCCACGCTGGGCGTGGAGCTGGAACGTACCCGCGCCTATCTGGAAATCCTGCGCATCCGCATGGGCGCACGGCTGGCGGTGGAAGTGCAGGTGCCCACCGAGCTGCACGAAGTGAAGATGCCGGCGATGGCGCTGCAGACCCTGGTCGAGAATGCGATCAAGCACGGCCTGGAGCCCAAGCCAGGCGGCGGCACGATCTGGATTCTCGCGCGTGGTTTCGATGACCATGTCACCGTGACGGTCGCCGACGATGGGCTCGGTTTCGGACAGGGCACCAGCGGCACCGGCATCGGCCTGAAGAACCTGCGCGAGCGCCTGCGCTTGACCTGCGGCGAGCAGGCCGGAGTGGCGATCGTGGCCAATTTCCCCAGTGGTGTAGCCGCTACCATGACCCTGCCGCAGTCGGCCAAGGAGCCCAGCCATGCCGCTTGAAGCGCTGATTGCCGAAGACGAGGAGCTGCTGCGGCACTCGCTGGTCGAGCAGCTCGGGCGGCTGTGGCCGGAGCTGAAGCTGGTGGCCGAATGCGAGGACGGTGCCAGTGCGCTGGAACAGCTGGCCGAGAAGCAGCCGGACATCGCCTTCCTCGACATCCGCATGCCCGGCATCAGCGGCATCGAAGTGGCGCGGTCATTGGCCGAACTGAGCCCGCGCACGCAGGTGGTGTTCGTCACCGCCTACGACCAGTACGCCATCGATGCTTTCGAGCAGGGCGCGATGGATTACCTGCTCAAGCCGGTCAGTGACGAACGGCTGCTGGCCACGCGCGATCGCATTCTTTCGCGGCTGCCATCCGCGCGCCAGGACGATGCGGTGCTGGAGCGCCTGCTGCAGCGCCTGGGTGCAGGCCCGGTCGCCAACGACCGGCCGCCCCTGGCCTGGATCACCGCCAGCAATGGCCGCGATACGCAGCTGATCATGCTCGACGATGTGATCTATTTCCGTGCTGACAACAAGTACACCACGGTGGTCACTGCCGCCGGCGAAAGCCTGCTGCGCACACCGCTGCGCGAGCTGCTGGAAGTGCTCGATCCGCTGCACTTCCGCCAGGTGCATCGCTCCACCATCGTCAACATGAAGGCGGTAGCAGCCGTCAGCCGCGACGATACCGGCCGTGGCGTGCTGCGCCTGCGCCAGCGTGCCGAAACCCTGGTGGTCAGCCAGCCGTTCATGAGTCTGTTCCGCGGCATGTAGCCGCAGCCATTGCCATCCACCGAGGAACGAACATGCGCCGTATCCTGCTTGTAGGTCTCGCCGTGCTGGCCATCGCCGGCTGCGAAAAGTCCAGCAACACGTCGATCACCCGCACCAATGCCAATGGCGTGGACACGCTGTACAGCAAGAGCACGGTGGTCGATGGCGTGGCGCGTTTCGAATGCATCGCCAGCAGCAGTGGCCAATGCCATTACCTGGTGCTGGCGCCGGGCTGCAGCACCGACACCGCTTGCGCGAAGCCGCCGCTGCGCCGGTTCGCGGTGGCCGCAGGCAAGACCGAGCAGGTCAGTGGCCTGCCGAAGGACTTCCGCCAGTGCGTCAGCGACGTGCAGAAAGAACAATGCCACCGTGACTGAGCACGGTGGCATTGTGGCTCCCCCCGGATTGCGTTCGGCTCAGTAAGCGGGCTGCAGCGTCATGTCGTGATGGTGTTCGGTTTCACCGACATGATTCAGGCGACCCACCAGTTCGGAGTGCTGCTTCATGCGCCCGATCTCGGTCATGATGCGGATGTCCTCGTGGCGCAGCTCGCGCTTGGCGGTGACCGCCTGCTTGTAGTCCAGCACTTCCGGATAGTGTTCAGCCAGGTCCAGCGCTTCGGCCACGTGCTCGACGCTGTCGGCCTTGGAGGTGATGCGCGCGCGGCTGTTGAAGGCCTTCATCCAGCGTTCGAAGCCCGCTGTGCGGTCGAACATGTTGGCCATGAACCAGATCACGAACAGGATCGAGATCCACGAGCCGAACACCACGACCACGCGGGTGAAGGTGATGTGGTAATCGTCGCGCCACAGGTAATTGGTGATCAGGCCGAGGATCAGCAGCGAAGCTGCCTGCCATCCGACGATCGAAGTGATCAGCCATTGGCACTTGGCCTGGGCCAGCACCGCCACTTCATCGCGGATCTGCTGTTCGCTGAGGCTGCGCCAGTGCGCGACCTGTTTTTCGAACGGGCTGCTGTAGAGCTCGTTGTCGCGAAGCAGTAATCCCAAACCCTTGAACAAAGCAATCATGGCTGGCTCCTTGTGGAACGTGCGGCGATCTGCAGTGGACGGTGTGGCGGGTTCAGTTCTAGCACTTCCAGCGAGCGGTGCAATGGCCTCAAGGCCACGCGGCACAAGGGTTCTGTCTGAACAGGTGAATATTGTTGCGACGCAGCATTGCCCGCGTGGCCTGCGACAAGATGTCGCAGGGTGAAATGTGCTGCGCGCGCACATGAAACCGACGCTGAGCGGATGGGCTCGCTGTGCCGGTCGTGATCGACCAGAATCGGGGTGGACCGCGCAGGACGTGGTCCGTCCCTCCGCCGATCTGGACCCGTGATGCCGCCGTTGCTGCACCGTCTTTCCCGCCCCGTCACCGCGCCGATCCGGCGCTGGGTCCTGGATGCGTTTCCGCGTGGCCAGAGCGGCATCGACTACGACCATCCACTGGGCGATCCCGGCTGGTTCGGGCCGGACAGCGTCACCTGGCGGATGCACGCTGAGCTGCCCTCGATGCTGGCCGGCGGTCTGTGTGCGCTGATGCTGCAGACGCTGCATCCGCGCGCGCTGGCCGGTGTCTACGATCATTCCAATTTCCGCCAGGACCTGGTCGGCCGCCTGCGCCGTACCACTGCTTTTGTGGCCGGCACCAGCTACGCGCCGGCGCGCGAGGTGGAAGCGCTGGTGGCCAAGGTGCGGCGCATCCACGCGCAGGTTCGCGGGCATACCGCGCAGGGTGAGCCGTATGCCGCCGATGATCCGCACCTGCTGACGTGGGTGCACGTGACCGAGGCCTACGGCTTCCTGCAGGGCTATCGCCGCTACGGGCGCGAGGTGCCTGCCGCGATCGCCGACCGCTATTACGACGAGTACCGCTGCGTGGCCGAAGCGCTGGGCGCGGCGGACGTACCACGCAGTGCAGCGGAAGTGGATGCGTATTTCTGTGCACGGCAGCCGGAGCTGGTGGTGGACGAACGCTCACGCGAAGTGTTGCAGGTGCTGTCCGGCGTGCGCCTGCCGGTGCCGGTGCCCGGCCTGTCGCGCGAGATCTTCCTCGGTGCCGGTGCCGCGCTGCTGCCGGAGTGGGCCGAGGGCATGCTAGAGCGCAGCACGCGCCAGCGTGCGCAGGCCGCAGCTTCGGCGAAGCTGATGCAGGGCATGGCGCCGCTGTTCCGCCGCGCGCTGCCCGACGGCCTGGCGAGCCGCGCCTGCGCCCGCGTGGGTGTGCCGGTGGAATCGTTGCGCGAGTGGCCGGCATTGCCCCGGTAGGCGCCGACCTTGGTCGGCGCGCCTTGCCGCGGTGCCCATCCATGCGATGCGTGGATGCCGGAAGAACGCCAACCAAGGTTTGCGTCTACCCATGGAAATAAAACGGGCGCCTTTCGGCGCCCGTCTGCGTTACATCACCACACCTTGACCCGCTTGTCCGGGGCCAGGTACAGCTTCTGGCCTTCCTTCACTTCAAACGCCGGGTACCAGGCGTCGATGTTGCGCACCGTCAACGCGCGGAACTGGCCCGGTGCATGCACGTCGGTCAGCAGCGAATTGCGCAGCGCCTGCTCGCGGCTCTTGCTGCGCCAGGCCTGGGCGAAGCCGAGGAAGAAGCGCTGGTCCGGGGTGAAACCTTCCAGGGTCTGGCCCGGCTTGCCCTGCAGCGACAGCTGGTAGGCGTCGTAGGCGGTACCCAGGCCGGCGACATCGGCGATGTTCTCGCCCAGCGTCAGCTTGCCGTTCACATGTACACCCGGGAACGGCTCGTAGCTGCTGAACTGCGCGGCCAGTGCATCGCCGGCTGCGTTGAACTGCTTGAGGTCTTCGGCCGTCCACCAGTTGTGCAGCTTGCCGGTGTCGTCGAACAACGCACCGGCGTTGTCGAAGCCATGGCTGATTTCGTGGCCGATCACCGCGCCGATCGCACCGTAGTTCACTGCGTCGTCGGCGGCACCGTCGAAGAACGGCGGCTGCAGGATCGCCGCCGGGAACACCAGGCGGTTTTCCAGCGGCACGTTCATCGCGTTGATGGTCTGCGGCAGCATCGCCCACTCGCTGTGGTCGACCGGCTTGCCCAGCTTGGCGATGTTGCGCTGGTACTCGAACAGCTCGGCGCGCTGCGCATTGCCCAGCGGATCATCACGACGGATGTCCAGGCCGGTGTAGTCGCGCCACTTGTCCGGATAGCCCATGCCCACGGTCAGGCCGGCCACCTTGGCCTTGGCGCTGGCCTTGGTCTGCGGCGACATCCAGGCCAGTGCATCGATGCGCTTGGCGAAGGCGGCGATGATGTTCTTGGCCATCTCGTCGGCACGTTCCTTGGTCTTCGCATCGAAGTGCTTTTCGACGTAACGCTTGCCGATGGCCTCGCCGACGGCATGGTTGGCGTCATCCACGGCACGCTTCCAGCGGTCGCTTTGCTGCGGCGTACCGCTCAGCGCGGTGCCGTGGAAGGCGAAGCGCGCATCGGCGAACTTCTTCGGCAGGTAGGCAGCGGCGCGGTCCAGCGCGTGGAAGGTCATGTAGTCCTTCCAGGCATCCAGCGGCTCGGTGGCCACCAGCTTGGACAGGCCGGCCACGGCCTTGGGCTGCCACACGATGAAGTCCTGCTGCTGGCCAAGCTTGGCGGCGTCCAGGAACGCGGCCCAGTCCATGCCCGGGGCCTTGGCGTTGAAGTCGGCCTGGGTCCAGGGGTTGGCGCCCTTGGTCACGTCATTGGTTTCTTCCTGCGTGGCATGCGCCTGGGCGATCTTCGTTTCCAGGGCGAGGATGCGCTGCGCCTTGCCGGCCGGGTCGGCCACGCCGGCCAGCTGCAGCACCTGCGCGATGTAGGCCTGGTACTGCTTGCGCAGGTCGGCCATGCGGCCACCGCCCAGGTAGAAATCGCGGTCCGGCATGCCCAGGCCGCCCTGCACCAGGTACGGCGCGGTACGGTCCGGCTGCAGCAGGTCCACCGACACCCACAGGCCGAACAGGCGGTCGGTGTAGAAGTTGGTGGCATTGAGCAGGTCGACGTCGGCGCGCACGTCGCCGCCGAGGGCGCGGGCCAGGCCGGCCTTGTCGGCGATCGCATCGATGTTCTTCAGCTGCGGCTGCACCGGTGCCAGGCCGCGCTGCTCGATGCCGGCCTCGTCCATGTAGGCGGCGTAGTAGTCGCCGATCAGCTTGTCTTCGCCGCTGGCCTGGGCGTTGCCGGCAGCGCCTTCCAGGATCGCGCGGGTGTCGGCCTGGGTCTTCTCGGCAATCACGTTGAAGCTGCCGAAGCGCGAGCGGTCGGCCGGAATCTCGGTGTTCTTCACCCAGCTGCCGTTGGCGAAACCGAAGAAGTCGTCACCGGCGGCGATGCTGCGGTCCATGCCACTGGCATCGAAACCAAAGCTGCCCAGCATCGGCTTGGCGGCAGCGGGGGGCGCCTCGGCCGGTGCGGCGGTGCCGGCGGCCGGATCGGCCGGGCGGTCGCAGGCGGCCAGGGACAGGCTGGCAACGATGGCCAGTGCCAGGGTGGGGCGGCGCAGCTTGGACATGGACTTCTCTTGCGGCGGAAAACTCCAAGTCTAATCCGCTGCGGGCCGGCTGGACGTGCTCGACAGGGCCAGCACTGTGCGTGATCTGGCTGAACACGCCGCAGCGATCTTCACGCGGTCACCGGCGTGGTGCATGCTGCGGGCTGGATGTCTGCAGCACCCGGGGGAGGGCGCATGCAGGACGGGTCGAGGCGTCAAGAATGGCGTCCGCCGGCCGTTGAGGTCGGGGATGTGGAGGAATCGTTCGCGCATGAAGCCAGCCGACTGCACAGGGAAGACCGACCGATGCCGGCGCTGAGACACGCGCTGGCCCGGCCGTTGCGTGCCATTACCTGGGGCGGCGTGGTGCTGGGCGTGCTGCTGGCGGCAGGCCTGGCCGCGATGCTGGCCAACGATTACCAGCGCCGGCTGGAAGCCGCGCAGCGGCAGAGCCGGGCGCTGGCGATAGGCAGCGAGCGCCTGCTGGCACTGGAGCTGCGCAACCTGGAACGGGCGATGGCCGGCATCGCCGCCGATGCCGCCGAGCTGTTCCGCACGGTGCCTGCGCAGGCGCCCGCGCTGCTGGACGCCGCCATAGCCGGCGTGCTGCGCCGGCACGCCGAACTGCACAGCATTGTCGTGCTCGATACCTATGGCCGCGCCCTGACCGCCGGCAAGGGCGACCTGCAGCTGCCACTGTGGACCGATCCGCAGCGACGCGGGCAGGGAAGTGCGCTGTACATCGGGCCGCCGCAGCGTGCCAGCGACGGTGGCTGGGTGGTGCCGCTGGCGCTGCCGATGGCTGGCGATCGCTGGCTGCTGGCACGGCTGCGCTGCGGCGAACTGCAGCGGATCGTGGGCGGTCTCGATGTGGGGCCCAGTGGTCTGGCCTCGATCAGCGACGCCGATGGCTACATGCTGGCCCGTGTCCCCGATCCGCACGGCACCGTCGGCCGCCGTTACACGCTGCCGGCACGCACGCTGCTGGGCCGGCAGGCAGTGGTCGAGCTGGGCAGCATTCCCGGCGCGGTGGACCAGATACCGCGCATCTCCACCATCAGCACCCTTGAGCGCAGTCCACTGGCGGTGCAGGTCGGCCTGGCAAACGAAGATGTGCTGAAGCCGTGGTGGCCGTATCTGCAGGCGGCGATTGCCATCATGCTGGCCTACGTGGCGCTGCTGCTGGTGCTGCTGTACGCGGTGCGCCGCAGTACGCACCGGCAGCAGTCGATGGCCGAAGAGCTGCGCACCGGCCACGCCGAGCTGCGCCTGGCCCATCAGGTGGGCCGCGTATGCACCTGGTATGTCGACGAAGACGCTGCGCTGCTGCGCTGGTCACCGCTGGCGCGCGAGATCTTCGGCGTGCAGACCGATGCGCTGCCGGTGGCCGAATTCTTCGCCCGCGTGCACCACGATGACAGCGCACGCATGCAGCAGGCTTTCGATCAGGCCTTCGCCGGCAACGCTGTACTCGACGAAGAATTCCGCCTGGTGCTGCCCGGCGGTGCCGTGCGCTGGGTTGCCGCGCGTGGCCAGCGGGTAGCGGTGGTCGATCGGCAGCGGCGCATGATCGGCGCACTGACCGACCTCAGCGAGCGCTACCAGGCACGCGAGCAGATGCGCCAGGTTGAACGCCGCTTCCGCCTGTTGTTCGATCGCAACCCCGCGCCGTTCTGGGTGTTCGATCCGGACACCTTGCGCTTCATCGAGGTCAACGAGGCGGCCGTGCAGCAGTACGGCTACAGCCGCGATGAATTCCTGGCGATGAGCATCCTCGACATCCGCCCACGCGAGGGCTGGGACGAGGTCAAGGGCGCGATCGCGCAGGTGCGCAGTGGTGAACTGCAGGACGCTGCGGTGCGCCTGCACCAGCGCAAGGATGGCACGGTGTTCGAAGTGCGCGTGCACCTGTCGCAACTGGATTTCGATGGCCAGCCCGCGTGCCTGGTGCTGGCCGAGGATGTCAGCGAGCGGCTGGCCTACGAGCGCGACCTGGCCTATCACGCACGCCACAACCCGGCCACCGGCCTGCTCAACGTGCGCGCACTGAGCGAACAGCTGGACGAGCAGGCCGGCGCCTACACCATCGCCTATGTGCAGCTGCGCGGGCTGCAGCTGGTGGCCGATACGCTGGGCCGCGAGATCGGTGATGCGGTCCTGCAGTCGATGGCCTCGCGCCTGGGCGGGCTGGGCGCGCGCTTCGGCCTGCTGGCGTTCCAGCCGGCGGAGGATTTCGTGCTGGCGATCGCGCCGGAACACAACACCCAGCGCGTGCTGGACGATCTGCTGCAGATCGTCTCGGCACCGATGCGCGGCCAGGATTCGCTGCACCAGTTCGAACCCCGCATTGGTGTGGCCGTACATGACGCCGACGCAGGCCACAGTGCCGAACAGGCGATCGGCATGGCCGCGCAGGCGGCGCACGCGGCCCGCGCCGAAGGCAACGTGGTGGCCTGGTTCGATGCGGCGGTGACCATCCGCCTGGCCGACCGCCTGCGCCTGGCCGGGCGCATCCACGCGGCCATCGACAACGAATTCCAGCTGTACTTCCAGCCGATCCGGCACGCCAGCGATGGCAGCCCGGCGTCGCTGGAGGCGCTGCTGCGTTGGCCGCAGGCCGATGGCAGCTTCATCCCGCCCAGCGAGTTCATCCAGTTGTGCGAGGACACCGGCCTGATCCTGGCGTTGGGACGCTGGGTGATCCGCGCAGCGGCACAGGCGCAGCGGCGTCTGGTCGAAGCCGGCTGGGGCGAGCTGTCGATCGCAGTCAATGTGTCGGCGGTGCAGTTCTTCAACAGCGATCTGGTGGCCGAGTTTGCCCGCGCGCAGCAGGATTTCGGCCTGGCCCGTGGTGCACTGCACGTGGAACTGACCGAGAGCAGCCTGATGCGCAAGCCGGCACAGGCGATGCAGACCATGCAGCGCCTGCACGAGCAGGGCATCCGCGTGTCGCTGGACGATTTCGGTACCGGCTACTCGAGCATGTCCTACCTGCAGCACCTGCCGCTGGACGTCCTGAAGATCGATCGCAGTTTTGTGGCCGACGTGGAGACCAATCCGCGCAACGCATCGATCTGCCGGGCACTGCTGTCGCTGGGCCACAGCATGGGGCTGACGATCATCGCCGAGGGCGTGGAAACGCCGGGACAGCTGGACTGGCTGGCCGCGCATGGCTGCGACCAGGTGCAGGGCTACCTGCTGGGACGGCCGGCACCGCTGGAAAAGATCATCGCGCAGCTGGATGAGGTTGTCGCCTAGGCCGCGCTTCGCGCTCGCCGGGCCATGCCCGGCGGACGCACGCTTACACCCCGGTTTCCACCAGGTAGTCGATGAAGCTGCGCACCTTGGGGGCGAGATGGCTGCGGCTGGTGTAGACGGCGAAGATGCCGATCGGCTCAGCTTCCCATCCGGGCAGGATGCGCACCAGGCGGCCATCGGCCAGGGCCTCGTGCAACAGGAAGTCCGGCTGCAGGATCACGCCCATGCCGGCAATCGCCGCTTCGCGCAGGACGTCGCCATTGTTGGCGCGCAGCAGGGTGGTCACTGCAACCTTCACTTCGCCACCCGGTCCCTGCAGGGGCCAGTGGTCGCCGGCGGCCCAGTAGCTGTAGCCGAGGCAGGCGTGGGTCTGCAGATCCTCGGGGGCCTGCGGTGTTCCGTGTGCGGCCAGGTAGGCCGGTGCGGCACACAGGCTGATCCGCGATTGGCCCAGGCGCCGCGCGATCAGGCTCGGGCCCGGTTCGCGGGTGATGCGGATGGCCACGTCGTAGCCTTCTTCGACCATGTCCACCAGGCGGTCGGACAGCGCCAGGTCCAGTTCGACCTGTGGGAAGCGCTCGCGGTAACCGGCCAGCAACGGACCGAGGCGGGCGATGCCCCAGCTGACCGGTGCGTTGATGCGCAGCGTGCCGGACGGCTCCAGCGCCTGTGCGCCGATGCTGGCCTCAAGCGCATCGAACTCGGCCAGCAGGCGCACGCACTGGGCGTAGTAGGCGGCACCGGCGCTGGTCGGGCTGACCCGGCGGGTGGTGCGGTGGAGCAGGCGGGTGGACAGGCGCTTTTCCAGTGCGGCGACCTGGCGGGTGACACCGGCCGTGGACATGTCCAGCGCCTGTGCGGCGGCGCTGAAGCCGTTGCGTTCGACCACCGCGACGAACACGCGCATGGCATCCAGGGTGTCCATTGTTGCGCCTTATGAAATAAATACGGTCGATCAATCGTATTTATCGGCAATGGAGGGTGCAATAACCTGTGCCCTGTCCCTGCCGAGGTGCCCCATGAACGCTACCGCCGCCCCCCTGTCCCCGCTCGCCCCGTATGCCGCGACCCTGCTGCGGCTGGCCCTGGGCGTGTTGTTCCTGGTCCATGCGCTGACCAAACTGCTGGTGTTCACTCCGGCAGGTACCGCGGCCTTCTTCGAGTCGCTGGGCCTGCCCGGCGTGTTGGGCTACCTCACCATCGCCGTTGAACTGGCGATTTCCGCAGCGCTGCTGCTCGGCATCTACGCGCGCTGGATCGGCCTGCTCGGTGTGCCGCTGCTGCTGGGCACCATCGTGACGGTGCACGGCGCCAACGGTTTCAGCTTCGCCAATGCTGGCGGTGGCTGGGAATACCCGGCGTTCTGGGCGCTGGCCCTGGTCGTGCTGTTCCTGCTGGGCGATGGCCGCTGGACCCTGCGTTCGCGCTGAACGTCCCTTGGCCCGCTGTCTGTTCCTGTGATTGGAGAAGATCATGTCCCGCCTGCCTTCGCTGTACATCTCCCACGGCTCGCCGATGACCGCCCTGCATCCGGGGCAGGTCGGCGTGCGGCTGGCCGAGCTGGCCCGCGACCTGCCGCCCCCGCGTGCGATCATCATCGCCTCGGCGCATTGGCTGGCCCGGCAGCCGCTGGTCGGCAACCATCCGCAGCCGCCCACCCTCCACGATTTCGGCGGCTTCCCACGCGAACTGTTCGCGCTGCAGTACCCGGCGCCCGGTGATCCGGCGTTGGCTGAAGAGGTGGCGGGCCGCATCGCCGCCGCCGGCCTGCCGGTGGCACTCGATCCGCAACGTGGCCTCGACCACGGCGCGTGGGTGCCGCTGCGCCTGCTGCACCCGCAGGCCGACATCCCGGTGGTGCCGGTGTCGATCCAGCCGATGCTGGGCCCGCAGCATCAGTTCGCGCTGGGCCGTGCGCTGGCGCCGCTGCGCGAACAGGGCGTGCTGCTGATCGGTTCGGGCAGCATCACCCACAACCTGCACGACTGGGGCCACTACCAGGACGGCAAGCAAGCGCCCTACGTGCGCCCCTTCATCGACTGGGTGGAGCAGCGGCTGGCCGCCAATGACCGCGATGCCCTGTTCGACTACCGCCGGCAGGCACCGTTTGCCGAGCGTGCGCATCCCACCGATGAGCATCTGCTGCCGTTGTACTTTGCGATGGGTGCGGCGGGGGAGGGTGGCTTCGGTGCCAAGCGCATCGATGCGGGTGTCGATGCCGGCTTCCTGGCGATGGACCTCTACCGCTTCGATGGTGCCGACCGCGCTCAGGACGCGGCATGACCCCACCGCTGCTGCCAGGGCTGGAACGCCCTGCACAAGGACGCGTGCAGGGCCGGTTGGCAGTGGTGCATGACGACGTGCCAGCACGCCGGCCTGGATCGGGCGGCGCTTGCTGTCGCGGTCCTGACGCGCATTCAGATGGCTGGGCGCAGTGGCGGCCTGCTGTGTTAAGTTTTTTCCCGTCCCCCGGCGCACTCCGGTTTTTCCGGCCCCACGCGCCGCTCCTGTGGAAGAAGCATGCACACCATCGAAGTCGTCCTGGCGATGCTGGTGGCCGTTGTCGCCAGCGGTTACCTGGTTCGCGTCCTGCCATTCTCGTTGCCGTTGCCGCTGGTGCAGATCGGCCTCGGCGCGGTGATCGCCGGCGTATTCAACCGCGGCCATGCACTGGAACCGGAAGTGTTCTTCCTGCTGTTCCTGCCGCCGCTGCTGTTCCTCGATGGCTGGCGCATTCCCAAGCAGGGCCTGTTCCGCGACAAGGGCGCGATCCTCGAACTGGCGTTCGGGCTGGTGGTGTTCACCGTGATCGGCGCGGGCCTGCTGATCCACTGGATGATTCCGGTGATGCCACTGGCGGTGTGTTTCGCGCTGGCCGCGATCGTGTCACCGACCGACCCGGTGGCGGTCGGCGCGATCGCTGCCAAGGCACCGATTCCCAAGCGCCTGATGCACATCCTGGAAGGCGAGTCACTGCTCAACGATGCCTCCGGCCTGGTCTGCTTCCGCTTCGCGGTGGCGGCGGTGATGACCGGTACCTTCTCGTTGGCGACCGCCTCGCTGACCTTCGTGTGGGTGGCAGTAGCCGGCCTGGCCGTCGGCGTGGCGGTCACCCTGGGCGTGTCCACGTTCCAGCGCTGGCTGTGGCGCCGTTTCGGCGAAGAGCCGGGCGCGGCGATGCTGGTCAACCTGCTGATCCCGTTCGCGGCGTACCTGCTGGCCGAAGAGATCAATGCTTCGGGCATCCTTGCTGCGGTCGCAGCGGGTATTTCGATGAGCTACGTGGAAATGACCGGCCGTGTCTCCGGCAGCATGCGCGTGCAGCGTGCCGGCGTATGGAACATGCTGCAGTTCAGCTTCAACGGCATCATGTTCGTGCTGCTGGGCGAGCAGCTGCCGGGCATCGTCGAACGCGCCACCACCACCATGAACGAGAGCGGCCACCAGAGCGCATGGTGGCTGCTGGTGTACGTGCTGGTGATCAACGCGACGTTGATCGCGCTGCGCCTGCTGTGGGTGTGGCTGTCGCTGCGCTGGAACCTGCTGCGTGCGCGTCGCCGCGGCCTGGAGCGTGGCGAGGCACCGAACTGGCGCATCGTGGTGGCCACCTCGGTGGCGGGCGTGCGTGGTGCGATCACCCTGGCCGGCGTGCTGACGCTGCCATTGTTCCTGCCCGATGGCAGCCCGTTCCCGGCACGCGACCTGGTGATCTTCCTGGCTGCTGCGGTGATCCTGTGCTCGCTGGTCGGCGCCAGCGTGGCGCTGCCGCAGCTGTTGAAGGGCCTGCAGCTGCCGGCCGATTCGGGTGAGCGCAAGGAAGAGGATCTCGCCCGCAAGCTGTCCTCGAAGGCCGCGTTGGCGGGCGTGGAGCGCATGCGCCAGCAGCTGGTGCTGAACCAGAACACCGAGAACGTGCAGCTGTACAACGACGCCGCATCGCGGGTGAGCCTGCTGTATCAGCGGCATCTGGACCGCGACAACCCGGACGTGGACCCGGAAAAGGTGAACCGGATGGAGATGGGCTATCGCCAGCTGCGCAGCGCCGGGCTGAATGCCGAACGCGAGGAACTGTTCCGGCTGACCCGCCGCGGCGTGGTGTCGGACGAGATCGCACGGCGGCTGATCCGCAACCTCGACCTGCTGGAATCGCGCAAGCGCGAATAATCGTGAAGCAGCAGCGCCGGATCAGCCCGGCGGCGGCTGCCGGTGGGTGCGGACCTTGGTCCGCACACCTTTCAGCCCTTACTCCGGCTTCTGTTCCAGGAAATACGCCTCGACCTTGCCCTTGACCTTGATGGTCATCGGGTTGCCGCGACGGTCACGGGCCTTGCCGGCCTGCACGCGGATCCAGCCTTCGCTGACCGAGTATTCCTCGACGTTGTCGCGCTCGACATCGTTGAAGCGCACGCCGACGCCGCGCTCCAGGGCCTGCGCATCGTGGAAGGGGCTGGCCGGGTTGATCGCCAGGTGGTCGGGAGGGGTATCGCTCATCGCTTCATTCACAGTGACGGCCACCACGGCCGGCTTCAGCGGTACAGGATAAACCGTAGAATGCCCCCCTGCTCCCGAGGACGTTCCGCCATGCCTGACAACAGCGACTATTTCGACTTCGAGGAAGACGCCCACGATTTCGACGAGGACGACTTCGAGGCGCGGGTCTGGAACCTGCTCGTGCTGATCAACCCCGGTGACGAAGAGCTGGCCCTGCAGCAGTTCAACCGCTGGCGCGAGCATCTGTCCGAGGACGGCCAGCCGCTGGAAGCCGACAGCGACTGGCTGCCGGCGCTGTTCACGGCCATCGCCTGGCAGTCGGGCTTCGAGGTCGAGCGTGATGATTTCGATTCGCTGCAGTCGGCGGTGAACGAGCTGTCGGCGCGCTTCAACCTGCAGCTGGACTGGGGTGGCGACCTGGACGACGAGGATTTCGCCGCGGGCCTGGATGGGGTGCAGCTGATGAGCACCGCCTTCGACCGCCTGCGCGAGCACAACTACACGCTGTGGAGCGTGGATGCCGGCAACGACGGCTTCAGTGGCTGGATGGCGCTGACCCGCGATGACGACGCCCTGCTGGCGCTGTGCTCGCTGCTGAACGTGGAAGTGCGCCTGGGCAGCGACCCGTTCTGAGATTCACCGGTAGCGCCGGGCGCGGCCCGGTGCCACCTGTACCAGCCTAGGGCTGGTACTGCGCCCTGGCGTTGGCGATCACCGCCTTCACCTGCGCCCGGTCCACATGCCGGGAAATGGCGACCGCACCCAGCGCGAGTGCCTGCGCACGCAGCTCGGCGGTGACATCGTAATGCGCCCCGCTGGCCTTGTTCTGGAAGGCCCGTGGAGGAATGCCGAGCTGCGCCGCCATTGCGTGCAGCTCGGCCAGGGTATCGGCCATCAGGTGCGCCCAGCGCTGACCGCGCCAGGGATGCACCGCGTCATCGACGTAGACCGACACCGCCGCCGCCGGATCAGGCCTGCGGCTTGCCGTCGGCGTCGGCGGCCGGAGTGGCCTCGGCGTCGGCAGCGCCTTCGGCGCCGGCAGTGTCTGCAGCCGCTTCATCGGACGCTTCGCCTTCAGCGGCTGCATCTTCAGCCTGCTCGCTGGCGAACTCGGCCACCAGCTTGTCCAGGTATTCCTCGGCGGTCTGGCCCGCTTCTTCGGCCAGGGTGTCGAGCAGCTTCTGCATCAGCTCGGAATATTCCAGGGTGACCTTGCGGCCTTCGGCTTCCTGCACGTTGGACAGGTGCTTGAGCATGGCCAGCATCGGCACCGGGTTGTCGGCGTTGCCCATGGTCTGGCCGCCGATGGCCAGCAGCCACTCGCGGCCCTGCAGGCCGATGGCGGCCACGGCCTGGCCGTCTTCGTTGACCAGCACGGCATGGTTCTGCACCTGCTGCTGGGCGTTCAGACGGAGGAACGGACGCTTGGTCTGCTGCTTCTTGCGCTTGTCGCGCTTGGCCTTGGACAACTTGGACATGGGGGTGTGATCACCTGGAGTCGGAAAGACCGCCATTGTACTGGGTGCCGCGCTGCGCGCTCGCCGGGCATGGCCCGGCGCTACCCTGGTGCGTCCGGATGCGGTAGCGCCGGGCCATGCCCGGCGAAGACGGGTCAGAGGGCAGCGCCCTTTCCTGCGGAACGGGATCCGACCCCGGCCTCACCCTGCGCGGCCTGCACGTCCGGGTCCAGGGTGGTTGCCGACAGGCCTACCTGCGGCCCGGCGCCGGCCAGCGCAGCTTCCTCGGCGGCCTTGGTCATCACCACGATGCTGATGCGGCGGTTGATCGGGTTCTGCGGATCGGCCTTGTCAAACAGCACCGACGAAGACAAGCCGACCACGCGGGTGATCTTGCTGTCTTCCAGGCCGCCATCGATCAGCGCGCGGCGCGCGGCATTGGCACGGTCGGCGCTCAGTTCCCAGTTGCCGTAACCGCGCGCGGCCGAATAGGCGGTGATGTCGGTGTGGCCGGTCAGGCTGATCCGGTTCGGCACGTGGTTCAGGTACTCGGCCAGCTCATGCAGGATCTGCTGTGTGTACGGCTTCAGGGTGGCGCTGCCGAGGTCGAACATCGGCCGGTTCTGCTTGTCCACGATCTGGATGCGCAGGCCTTCCGGGGTCAGGTCCAGCAGCAGCTGGTCCTTGAACGGTTCCAGCGCCTGGCTGCGGCTGATCGCTTCCTGCAGTTCCTTCATCAGCGCTTCCAACTGCTGCTTGTCGCGCTGCTGCTCGTCCACCGGCTGCGGTATCGACTTCTGCTGGTTCTGGAAGGGATCGTTGCTGTTGCCGCGCGAAACATCGGTGGCGCCGCCGAGCTTGATCATCGAGGTGCTGGCACCGCCCGGCCCGGCCATGCCCGGCGCCGGCGTCGCGCTGGAGCCGACCAGCGGGCTGGGGTTGCGGAAGTACTCGGAAATGGCCGCGCGCTCGGGCTTGCTGGTGCTGGCCATCAGCCACAGCACCAGGAAGAAGGCCATCATCGCGGTCACGAAGTCGGCATAGGCCACCTTCCACGAACCGCCATGGTGGGCGGCGTGGCCGGCCTTCTTGACCCGGCGGACGATGACGGTGGGCTTGGTCTCGGCCATGGCTTACTTGACCGTCTTCAGGTGCTGCTCGAAGTCGGAGAACGCCGGGCGCACGTTCGACGGCAGCGTCTTGCGGGCGAACTCCAGCGCGATCTTCGGGTTGTAGCCGCGCAGGCAGGCCAGCAGGGCGGTCTTCACCGACTCGTAGATGCGGCTGTCCTGCTCGGCACGGGCTTCCATCGCCGAGGCCATCGGGCCGACGAAGCCATAGCCCAGCAGGATGCCGAGGAAGGTGCCGACCAGCGCGCCGGCCACGTGGCCACCCACTTCGACGATGTCGCCGCCGATCGAGCCCATGGTGATGACGATGCCCAGCACTGCCGCCACGATGCCGAAACCGGGCAGGCCGTCGGCGACCTTGGTCAGCACCTGCGACGGCGCCATCGCTTCGGCGTGGTGCTTTTCCAGCTCCAGCTCCAGCAGTGGCTCCAGCTCATGCGGCTCGATGTTGCTGCCGATCATCAGGCGCAGGCAGTCAGTGATGAAGTCGATCAGGTGGTGGTCGGCCTGCACCTTCGGGTAGTTGCCGAACAGCGCGCTTTCGGCCGGGCGCTCGACGTGGTCTTCCAGCGCCATGAAGCCTTCACGGCGGGCCTTGTTGAGCAGTTCGTAGACCAGGCTGAGGACGTCGATGTAGTCCTGCTGCTTGTAGCGCGGGCCCTTGAACACGCCGACCATGGCCTGCAGCGTCTGCTTGACCGTCTTGGCCGGGGTGCCGACCAGGAACGCACCCAGCGCGGCACCGCCGATGATGACCAGTTCGTAGGGCTGCCACAGCGCCCCAAGGCGGCCGTGTGCGCCGAGGTAGCCGCCCAGCACGCTGATGATGACGACCAGGAATCCAACGATGATGAGCATGGCGCGACGCAAGGAGGGGGGATATCTCCTTGTCGGCCTGACACCGGTGTTTCTGAAGAGGGAATTCTGTGAAGTCGGTCAGCGGGGCATTGCGGCGCGTGTCAGCCCGCCACACCGGCCTCTGCGCCGCCACGCTGCAGCGGATCGGGCCACGGCTCGCCGTTGCCGGTGAATGAAAGTGAGACCGAGTTCAGGCAGTGGCGCTCGTAGGTGGGCGGCGGACCGTCCGGGAACACGTGGCCCAGATGGCTGCCACAGCGGGCGCAGGTGATCTCGGTGCGAACCATGCCATGGCTGGTGTCGCGGATCTCGCGCACGTGCGACGGGTCGAACGGGGCGAAGAAACTGGGCCAGCCGGTGCCCGAATCGAACTTGGTGCTGGAGCGGAACAAGGGCAGGGCGCACAGGCGGCAGCAGTAGACGCCCTCGCGCTTGTTGTCGAGGAATACCCCGCAGAACGGCGCCTCGGTGCCGTGCTGCAGCAGCACGCGGCGCTCCTCGGCGCTGAGCCCGGCAACCAGGGCGTCGGTCTGCGTGGCGGTGGGGGGCGTCAGATCGAAAGCGCTCATGCCGGCTCTCCGTGGGGTTGTGGCCTGGGATGCCAGCAGACGTGGGGGTGTCGGCACACGCTTGCAAGTGTGATGGCCGTTCATGGCCGGCACACAGGGGCAGGCGCAGGGTAAGGGTGGCCCACCCTGGAGCGCGCGATGAAACCCCGCCTAGTCCTGTTGTTGTCGGCCCTGTTGCCTCTGCTTGCCCAGGCGCAGGTTCCCACCGGCAGTCCGACCGCCACCCGCAGCAGCGCGACGGTGGCACCGCCGCCTGTCGCCCCGCCACCGCAGGCGTCGCGCCCGCAGCCGCAGGTGCTGCCCTCGCCGCAGCCGGCACAGCCGATCCGATCGACCGGCCCGGCCCAGGTGACCCCCACGCCCGCGCCGGCGCTGCCGGACAAGGTCTACGACCGCAACGGCCGCATCGTTCCCGGCGTCAAACCGGTCGGCCCCAACCGCGTGTTCGACTCGCGCACCGGCCGCTACTACGACAGCGTACCGACCGGCGACGGCCAGCAGATCAAGCGCTGACCCCAGCGCCCGCAACCAATCGCGCAACCCAAAGAGCGCGCAGCGACCCGCTGTCGCTCTTTTTCTTTTTCTTTTTCCGTGGCTGGCGCCCGCATGAACCTGTCCAAGGCCGGGCGGGTGGGCTGTGCAGGGGCGCAAGCGCCATGGGCCCGAGGCATGCCTCGGGCGGATTGGGCAGGACGCCCAACCCCGGTCTTGCCGTGTGCGCAGGACAGCGCACACGAGCAAGGCGCGCCGAGCCTACAGGGGTGAGGGCGCTTTGCTTGCGAAGCACTGCTTCGCAAGCGCCCGAACGCACAGCCGCTAGCGGCTGGGCCGGTCTGGGGATTCACGGCGTCCCCTGCACAGCCCACCCACCCGGCCTCACCCGCAATGCTGGAAGCATGCGCAGCCACGAGGGGCTCAGCCGTTGGCAGGAAACCCGCCACCTACATGAACGCCGGAAAACAGCCCCCGCCCTGTACACCCCGCATCACCCGTTTTTCGCCTGCGATTAACCGCACCAGGACCACGGTGGACCTGCGCCGGCATCCCTGTCGTCGCGCTTCCCTCGTCCCCTTGGAATACGATCATGGCCAACCAGCAGAACCGTCATCCCGGCAAGGAACAGCAGGGCAAAACACCGCAGGAACAGCAACGCCAGCAGCAACAGCAACAGCAGCCGAACGAGCAGCAGAAGAAGAATCCGCAACAAGGTTCCATGAAGAACCCGCAGCAGCGCTGATGCAGCCAGGGGACCAGAGCCCGCGTTGCGGGGTCTGGTCCCGCTGCCGCCGGTCGGTTCAATCCGGAATCGGCAGCGCCCAGGTCTCCTTGACCTCTTCCATCACGATGTAGCTCTTCGACTCACGCACATGTGGCAGGGTCAGCAGGGTGCTGCCGAGCAGCTTGCGATAGGACGCCATCTCGCTGATCCGTGCCTTCAGCAGGTAATCGAAATCGCCCGACACCAGATGGCATTCCAGCACGTTGGGCAGCTTCAGCGCCGAACGCCGGAATTCCTCGAAGATGTCGCTGGATTTGTAGGCCAGGCTGATCTCCACGAACACCAGCAGGCTCGCTTTCAGCGCGCTGGGGTCCAGGTGCGCGTGGTAGCCGGTGATCACCGCTTCGCGCTCCAGCCGGCGCACACGCTCGGTGCACGGGGTGGTCGACAGGCCGACCCGTTCGCCCAGCTCGGTGAAGGAAATGCGGCCTTCGGCCTGCAGGATGCGCAGGATCTTGCGGTCGATCTTGTCCAGCTCGCGGGGACGGGTGGCCATGGGCGTCAAGCTCGGGGAATGAATCACAGGGAAATATCCTGACTGCATTGCTGAAATCAGGCAAATCATCTGGATACGGAAGAATATACTTCCCCGATTATGGCCCCTGCGCACGCAAATGCAGGGAATGATCGGGTTGGAGAATTCCCATGCGAGTCCTAGTCCTCGGCAGCGGCGTGATCGGCACCACCAGTGCCTGGTACCTGCGACAGGCCGGGTTTGAAGTCACGGTCGTCGACCGCCAGCCCGGTCCCGCGCTGGAAACCAGCTTCGCCAATGCCGGCCAGCTGTCATTCGGCTACACCTCGCCGTGGGCTGCCCCGGGCGTGCCGAAGAAGGCCATCGGCTGGCTGTTCGAAAAGCACGCACCGCTGGCGATCAAGCCGGGCATGGACCTGGCCCAGTACCGCTGGCTGTGGCAGATGCTGCGCAACTGCACCCACGAGCGCTACGCGATCAACAAGGCGCGCATGGTGCGCATGTCCGAGTACAGCCGCGACTGCCTGAATGAGCTGCGTGCGCAGACCGGTATCGATTTCGAAGGGCGCGACCTGGGCACCACCCAGCTGTTCCGCACCCAGCAGCAGCTGGATGCATCGGCGCAGGACATCGAGATCCTGGCCCAGTACGGTGTGCCGTACGAAGTGCTGGATCGCGCCGGCATCATCAAGGCCGAGCCTGCGCTGGCCCACGTCGATGGCCTGGTGGGTGCGCTGCGCCTGCCGCGCGACCAGACCGGCGATTGCCAGCTGTTCACCCGCCGCCTGGCGCAGATGGCGGCCGAAGCGGGGGTCGAGTTCCGTTACGACCAGGACATCACCGGCGTGGAATCCGACGGCGACCGCATCACCGGCGTGCGCATTGGCGGCAAGCTGGAAACCGCGGACCGCTTCGTGGTCGCACTGGGCAGCTATTCGCCGGGACTGGTCGCGCCGCTGGGCATGCGCCTGCCGGTGTATCCGCTGAAGGGCTATTCGCTGACCCTGCCGATCACCGACCCGGCGATGGCGCCCACCTCGACCATCCTCGATGAGAGCTACAAGGTGGCGGTGACCCGCTTCGACAACCGCATCCGCGTCGGTGGCATGGCCGAGGTGGCCGGTTTCGACCTGTCGCTGTCGCCGCGCCGCCGCGAGACGCTGGAGCTGGTGGTGCGCGACCTGTACCCGAAGGGCGGTGACCTGGCCAAGGCCGAGTTCTGGACCGGCCTGCGCCCGGCCACGCCGGATGGCACGCCGGTGATCGGCGCCACGCCGTTCCGCAACCTGTTCCTCAACACCGGCCACGGCACGCTGGGTTGGACCATGGCCTGCGGCTCGGGCCGCTACCTGGCCGACCTGATGAGCGCGCGCCAGCCGCAGATCAGCACCGAAGGCCTGGATATCTTCCGCTACGGCCAGTATCGCCACGCCCCGCAACATGAGAACCGCACATGCGTCCTGCCCGCGCGCTGATCGACCTGGGCGCACTGCGCAGCAACTATCGCCTGGCCCGTGAACTGGGCGGTGGCAAGGCGCTGGCGATCCTCAAGGCCGATGCCTATGGCCACGGTGCGGTGCGTTGTGCGCAGGCACTGGAAGGCGAGGCCGACGGCTTTGGCATGGCCACCATCGAAGAAGCGCTGGAGCTGCGCCAGGCCGGCATCCGTGCGCCGATCCTGCTGCTGGAAGGCATCTTCGAGCCCAGCGAAATGGCGCTGGTGGCCGAGCATGACCTGTGGTTCTCGGTCGGTTCGCCGTGGCAGCTGGAAGCGCTGGTCGCGTTCGACAGCCCGCGGCCGCTGACGGTGTGGCTGAAGCTGGACAGCGGCATGCACCGGCTGGGCCTGGACGTTCCCGGATTCCGCGCCGCGCACGCGCGTTTGTCTGCACTGCCGCAGGTGGCGCGCATCGTGATGATGACCCACCTGGCACGCGCCGATGAACTGGACAGCGAGCGTACCCGAGAGCAGGCCGCGACCTTCGTCGAGGCCATCGATGGTCTTGAAGGCGAGACCAGCATCTGCAACTCGCCGGCGCTGCTGGGCTGGCCGGACGTGCGCAGTGACTGGGTGCGCCCGGGCCTGATGCTGTACGGCGCCAATCCGCTGCCGGACAACAGTGAACTCACCGCGCGCCTGCGCCCGGTGATGACGATGCAGTCCAAGGTGTTCGCCGAGCGCTGGATCGAAGCCGGCGAGCCGGTCGGCTACGGTGCGCGCTTCGTGGCCAAGGCGCGCACACGCGTGGGCGTGGTCGCACTGGGCTATGCCGACGGTTATCCGCAGTTCGCCCCCAATGGCACGCCGGTGCTGATCGATGGCCAACCCGGTGGGCTGATCGGCCGCGTGTCGATGGACATGCTGACCGTGGACCTGACCGCGCATGCGCAGGCCGGTGTCGGCAGCGTGGTGGAACTGTGGGGTACGGCGCCGACCCTGTCCGAGCTGGCGCCGCGCTGCGGTGTCAGTGCCTACCAGCTGCCGTGCGGCGTCAAGCGCGTGGCACGCGTCTACCAGGACTGACCGGCTCTGGTAGCTGCCGACCTTGGTCGGCGCTGTGAATGCGTGTCGACCAAGGTCGACACCTACCGGATCGGATCAGCGCTGCACACGGCTCTGGTAGCTGCCGACCTTGGTCGGCGCTGTGGCTGCGTGTCGACCAAGGTCGACACCTACCGGATCGGATCAGCGCTGCGCACGGCTCTGGTAGCTGCCGACCTTGGTCGGCGCTGTGAATGCGTGTCGACCAAGGTCAACACCTACCGGATCGGATCAAACCCTGGTCGGCGCTGTGGCTGCGTGTCGACCAAGGTCGACACCTACCGGGCAGCGGTAACGCGTGAGGTCAGCTGGCGCTTCACCCAGTCATCGATCAGGCGCTTTTCATAGCGCAGCGGATCGGTATCGCTCTTCAGGCCGATGTTGTGCAGGTAGCCGCTGTCGCTCAGGCGGGCGTCGCCTTCATCGATGATGCGCCCGCTGGCGTCCTTCAGCGTGTACTGCAGGGTGATCCGCGGTGGGTAGATGTCGCGCATGATCCGGATGTCGCGGCCACGCGGGCCGTGCCAGGGCTCGTAGTCGCCTGCGCGCTTGACGTCCACCAGGGTTACCTCCAGCGTCTGCCCGGCCTGCAGGGGCTTGGCGGCGCTGGTCTGCACGTAGCGTGCCAGCTGCTGCACCCAGTCCCCGCGTTCGGCCTCGAAGCGGTTGGTGCTCTGGCGGATCTCGGTGAACTTGGCCGGATCATTCCACTGCACGCTGACCGGGCCGTCGGCCTGTAGTGCGCGCGGCGCATCGGGCGCGGTTACCGTCCGCGGCGCGGCGGCCACGCTGCCCACGGCAAGCATGCCGGCCAGCAGCAGGGCGGTTGAAAGCGAACCTTTCATGGCGGTCTCCTGCGTCCCCGAAGCGGGGAGGATGATGATGATCTCGGATCGAGTGTGATCCCGCCGCGCGGCCGCAGCAATGGCCAGTAGCGTCAAATGCGTCAACAGTTGCCGCCAATTCATGGTCGTCAACCGTGACTGACGGCGCTTGACGCTGTGAATACGCACTCTGGAAGATGCTGTACCTCCATCCGGTCTTTTCCTCCCACGCCCTTGTCCACACTGCCGCCCCTCGTGGAGCGCTCACCCTTGATGGTGCCGACGCCCGAAACCGACCTGCACCATGGCGTGCTTGAGCGCATCCACGCAGGTTTCTGTGTGATCCAGGTGCTGTTCGATGGCGACGAGGCGATCGACTACCGCTTCCTCGAGGTCAACGATGCCTTCGAGCGCCATACCGGGCTGAAGGATGCCTGTGGCAAGCGCATGAGCACGCTGGAGCCCCATCACGAAGGTGACTGGTTCCGGATCTACGGCGAAGTGGCGCGGACCGGGCGACCGGCCCAGTTCGAAATGGATGCCCGTGCCCTGGGGCGCACGTTCGCCGTGGATGCCGTTCGGGTTGGCCAGCCGGGCGAGGACAAGGTCGGCATCCTGTTCTTCGACGTGACCGCGCGCAAGCAGATGGAAGTGGAACTGGGCGAGAGCGAGGCCCGTTTCAGTGCGTTGGCCGATGGTCTGCCGATGCCGGTGTGGGTACTGGACGAGCGCGGCCACGCCCGCTTCGTCAACAGTGCCTTCAGCGAGTTCTTCGGCGGCGACGAGAACCGGGTGCCCGAAGATGTCTGGCGCGGCCTGGTGCATCCCGACGATGCGTCGGTATTTGAATACGAACTGCAGGAAGCACTGAAGGCGCAGCGTTCGATGCATGCGTTGGTGCGTGCGCGTCGTGCCGATGGGCAGTGGCGCTGGCTGGAAATGAACGCACGTCCGCGCTTCTCGCGGATGGGCCGTTTCATCGGCCTGGCCGGCAGCAGCCCGGATGTCACCGAGCGCCGCGAGATCGAACTGGCGCGCGAGGAACTGCTGCAGTCCGAGCGTGCCGCGCGCAGTGCGGCCGAAAACATGGCGCGGCTGAAGGATGAGTTCCTGGCCACGCTGTCGCACGAGCTGCGCACGCCGCTGACCACGATCCTGGGCTGGAGTGAACTGCTGCTGCAGCGCGTCGATTCCACCAGCCCGCTGTACAAGGGCCTGGGCGTGATCGCCAACAGCGCGACCGCGCAGAAGCGGTTGATCTCGGACATGCTCGACCTCAGCAGCATGCTGCTGGGCAAGGTGCAGCTGGAAGTGGAAGTGCTGGACCTGCGCGACCAGTTGAACGAAGCGATGGGCGCACAGGAGCTGGTGGCCGAGGGCAAGGCGCTGGACGTCACCCTGCAGCTGCCGGCACAGCCCTGCCAGGTGCTGGGCGATGCCACCCGGCTGCAGCAGGTGTTCTGGAACCTGTTGTCCAACGCGATCAAGTTCACCCCGGCCGAAGGCCGCATCGACGTGCAGCTGCAGGCCGATGGCAACTATTGGACGATCACCGTGCGCGATACCGGCGACGGCATCGCGCCGGAGTTCCTGAACCATCTGTTCAGCCGCTTCCGCCAGGCCGACGGCACCACCACCCGCCGCCATGGCGGTCTGGGCTTGGGCCTGGCCATCGTGCAGCAGCTGGTCGAGTTGCACGGCGGTTCGGTCAGCGCGGCCAGCGATGGCCACGGTCACGGCTCCACCTTCACCGTGCGCCTGCCGCAGCATCTGCCGGATGCCGAACGGCGTCCGCTGCGTGAGGTCGTCAGCGGTCCTATCCTGGAACCGATGGTGGTCGAGCCGTACCCGCTGCGCGGCCTGCATGTGCTGGCGGTGGAAGACCAGCCTGAAGTGCTGGAGTACCTGCGGCGCATGCTGGAAGAGCAGGGCGCGAGCGTGTCCGCCGCCAGTTCGGCGGGCGAAGCGCTGGCGCTGCTGGCCGACAATGGCCACCTGCAGTACCAGGTGCTGCTGACCGACATCGGCATGCCGGGCATGGATGGCTATGGCCTGGTAAGCACGTTGCGGCAGGACTTGGGCGTGGATGCGGCAGCGCTGCCTGCGGTAGCGGTGACTGCGCTGGCGCGTGCCGATGACCGTCGCCGTGCGTTGGCCTCGGGCTTCCAGGAGCATGTGGCCAAGCCGTATTCGGTGGCCCAGCTGGTGGGTGTGGTGCGGCGCGTGCAGGCCACGCGCGGGGACAGCCTGCTGCACTGAGCATTCACGGACAATCGGCGACCCTGCAGTTCAGGAGGTTGCCGATGTCCCGTATTGCTCCCCGTATCCATACTGATTCCGCGCAGATCGCGCGCCTGGAAGCCCTGTTGCCGCAGTTGCAGGGGGAAACCGAGGTGCAGCTGACCCTGCACGATGGCCGACGCCTGCTGGGCACGGTTGCGGTGCAGCCGACGCTGCAGCAGTACCGCAACGACGCCGGCGACGAAGGCAGCAATGGCCAGCTGCGGCTGGACGATCTTGATGCGCCGGTGCAGCAGCATCACGTGTGGCTGGATGAAATCGCCAGCATCCGCAGGTTGCCGCCGAGGCTCTGACGGCAAGTGCAGATGGCTGCATCCACGCATGGCGTGGATCTACTGTAGAGCCACGCCACGCCAAGCGTGGCTGCGATGGTCATTCGAACAGTAGAGCCACGCCATGCGTGGCTGCGGTGGTCAATGTTCGAACAGCGTTGCCGTCGCTTCGAACCTGCGCGCATACGCGCGCTCCTCGGCTACCCGGGTCACTTCATCGTCTGCCAGATCCGGCGCGCCATAGACGGCGTAGGCCACGCTGCCATCGGCGCCGTGGCCAACCTGGTGCAGGCGGTAGCGGGAATGGCCGCCGCCGGTGTCCTCCGGGTAATGCACGGGGGGATGGCTGCCTTCCAGGTCCATTTCACTGTTGTCGACGACACCTCCGACGAACAAGGCACGCATGCAGGATCTCCAGGGGTTGCGGGGGAGCTTCTACCCTGAACGCTGGCATGTTGCTGCGGCATCAAGGCAACGTTGAAGTTTCGCAAAGCGGTGGCCGGGGCCGGGCCGGGGCGGACAAGCCGGTACAATGGACGGCCCTCACGCTTCCAGTACCCGCGCCGATGGCATCCAGCGACGACGCCCCCCTGCAGACCCTGTTCCTGCCGTTCTCCAGCGGCGCCCTGCGCTGGCCGGAGGGCCCGGTGGCCTTCCTGCGCGCCCGTGACGGCTGGCCACTGCGCGAGCAGGCCGGCGGCCGCGAAGTCGACTGCGAACAGAGCTTCGCCCCGTTCGCGCAGCCGCTGCAGCAGGCCGCTGGCTGGACCGTCAGCGGGCAGCTGGATGATGTTGCCGGCCGCGGCCGTTACCCGCTGGTGCTGGTGCTGCCGCCGCGCCAGCGCGAGGAAGCCCGCGCGCTGTTCGCCCGCGCCCTGGCGCTGGTCGCCGAGGGTGGCCGCATCGTGGCCTGCCAGCACAACAACGAAGGTGCCCGCTCCGGCGAAGGCGACCTCAAGCAGCTGGCTGGCCTCGGCGGCAGCCTGACCAAGAACCACTGCCGCGTGTTCTGGACCGCTCCGCTGCAGGGCCAGCACGATGTGGACGTAGCCAAGCGCTGGGGCGCGCTGGACGCAGTGCGGCCGATCGTCGGCGGCCGTTTCCTCAGCCGTCCGGGCGTGTTCGCCTGGGACCGCATCGACCCGGCGTCGGCCCTGCTGGCCGAGCATCTGCCGGCCGACCTGGCCGGGCGTGCAGCTGACCTCGGTGCCGGTTACGGCTACCTGTCGCGTGAACTGCTGGAGCGCTGCCCGAAGATCACCGCGCTGGACCTGTACGAGGCCGAGAAGCGCGCGCTGGACCTGGCCGAACTCAATCTGGCACCGCCACCGCGCCCCGTGCCGCTGCGCTTCCTGTGGCGCGACGTCACCGCCGGTATCGAGCCGGACTACGACGTCATCATCAGCAACCCGCCGTTCCACACGCCCTCGCGTGCGGATCGCCCGGACATCGGCCAGCGCTTCATCGCCGTGGCCGCGCAGGCGCTGCGCCCGGGTGGGCGCCTGTACGTGGTGGCCAACCGCCACCTGCCCTACGAGTACACGCTCAACGAGAGCTTCGGCGCGGTGCGCGTGGTTGCCGAGCGCGATGGCTTCAAGCTGGTCGAAGCGGTGAAGGGCAAGGGGAAGGGCCGGTGAAGCTGGTCAAGCACATCGCCAACCTCGGCTACGGCAGCCGCAAGCAGGTGCAGTGGATGTTCCGCGAAGGCCGCGTCACCGACGCCGACGGCGAGGTGCTGTACGCCGACGACCAGGTGCCGCATGAAGCGGTGCGGGTCGACGGCGAGCCACTGGACCCGCCGGTGGGCCTGTCGCTGGCGATGTACAAGCCGGCTGGCTACACCTGTTCGACCAAGGACAAGGGCCGCCTGATCTACGACCTGCTGCCGCCGCGCTTCCGCGACCGCGACCCGGTGCTGTCCACTGTCGGCCGTCTGGACCGTGAGACCAGCGGCCTGTTGCTGCTGACCGACGACGGCAACCTGCTGCATCGGATCATTTCGCCGAAGTCGAAGCTGCCCAAGGTCTACGAAGTGGAGCTGGCCGAAGACCTGCGTGGTGACGAGGTGGCGCTGTTTGCCAGCGGCACGCTGATGCTGGAAGCGGAGAAGACGCCCCTGCTGCCGGCTGAACTGCAGGTGCTCGGGCCGCGCAAGGCGCGCCTGGTACTGCACGAAGGCCGCTACCATCAGGTACGCCGCATGTTCGCTGCCGCAGGCAACCATGTGCAGGCACTGCATCGCAGCCGTGTTGGTGGCCTGGACCTGCAGGGACTGGCCGAAGGGCAATGGCGGCTGCTGACCTCCACCGATCTGGATACGTTGTTCGCTCCATGACCTCCATCGCTGCGCTGCCGTTCCTGCCCGACGCCGTCATCTTCGACATGGACGGCTTGATGATCGACAGCGAGCGTGTGTCGCTTGCATGCTGGAGCGAGGCGGCGGAGGAATTCGGCCTGCCCCTGGATGCCAGCTTCTTCGTGCGCATGGTCGGCCTTGGCGACCGCGACAGCCAGGCGCTGCTGCGCCAGCAGGGCATCGAAGACAGCATGATCGAGGCCATGGCCGCGCGTTGCCATGATCTGTACGAGGAGCGCACGCAGACCGGGCTGCCGCTGCGGCCGGGCATCCTGGAACTGCTGGAGCTGCTGAAGGCGCATGCGGTGCCGCGCGCGGTGGCGACCACTACGCGGCAGCCGCGGGCCAACCGCAAGCTGGCTGCAGCCGGGCTGCTGCCATACTTCGATGCGGTGATCACCAGTGGCGATGTGGCGCGGCCGAAGCCGGCGCCGGACATCTACCTGCTGGCCGCGCAGCGGCTGGGACAGGCGCCGGAACGTTGCCTGGCGCTGGAGGATTCGCCGGCGGGAACCCGTGCCGCGCTGGCCGCCGGCATGACCGTGATCCAGGTACCGGATCTGGTGCATCCCGATGAAGAACTGCGCGCGCTCGGCCACCGCATCGTCGGCTCGCTGGTGGACGCGCACGCCTTGCTGCTGCCGCTGCTGCCGAGGTAACGGTGGGGGATGGTGGGTGTCGACCGTTGGCCGGCACGCTTCACCGCTCTCGCCGGGCATGGCCCGGCGCTACCGCTCTGGTGGGTGTCACCTTGAAGCTGGTGGGTGCCGACCGTTGGTCGGCACGCTTCACTGCTCTCGCCGGGCATGGCCCGGTGCTACCGCTCTGGTAGGTGCCAACCTTGGTTGGCACGCTTTCAGATCACACCCTGCCGAACACCAGCGCCGCGTTGGTGCCACCGAAGCCGAAGCTGTTGGACATCACCGTGTCCAGCTTCTGCTCGCGGCTTTCGCGCAGGATCGGGAAGCCTTCCACCCTCGGGTCCAGCTCGCCGATGTTGGCCGAGCCGGCCACGAAGCCATCGCGCATCATCAGCAGGCAGTAGATCGCTTCATGCACGCTGGCGGCGCCCAGCGAATGGCCCGACAGCGCCTTGGTCGAGGACAGCGGCGGAATCGCATCGCCGAACACCTCGCGGATCGCACCCAGCTCGGTCACATCGCCCAGCGGGGTCGAGGTGCCGTGGGTGTTGAGGTAATCCAGCGGACGGTCCACGTTCTGCAGCGCCATCTTCATGCAGCGCACGGCGCCTTCGCCGGACGGCGCGACCATGTCGGCGCCATCGGAGGTCACGCCATAGCCGATCAGCTCGGCATGGATGTGCGCGCCACGTGCCACCGCGTGGTCGTAGTCCTCCAGCACCAGCATGCCGCCACCGCCGGCGATGACGAAGCCATCGCGGTCCTTGTCATACGGGCGCGAGGCGCTGGCGGGGGTGTCGTTGAAGCTGGTGGACAGTGCGCCCATCGCATCGAACATCACGCTCATCGACCAGTGCAGGTCTTCACCGCCGCCGGCGAACATGATGTCCTGCGCGCCGTGGCGGATGAGGTCGGCAGCTGCACCGATGCAGTGCGCCGAGGTCGCGCAGGCGGCCGACAGCGAGTAGCTGACACCCTTGATCTGGAATGCGGTGGCCAGGCAGGCCGACACGGTCGAGCACATCGTGCGCGGCACCATGTACGGACCCACCTTGCGCACGCCACGGCTGCGCAGCAGATCCACCGCACCCACCTGCCATTCGCTGGAGCCACCGCCGGAACCGGCGATCAGGCCGGTGCGCAGGCCGCTGACCTGTTCCGGGGTCAGGCCCGCATCGGTGATGGCATCGGCCATCGCCAGGTAGGCGAAGGCAGCGGCATCGCTCATGAAGCGCTTCTGCTTGCGGTCGATCAGCGCATCCAGATCGAGGTCGACGCGACCGCCGACCTGGCTGCGCAGGCCGGCTTCGGCGTGGTCGGCCAGCGCGGTGATGCCGGCGCGGCTTTCACGCAGGGCGGCCGAAACGGTATCCAGATCATTGCCGAGGCAGGACGTGATGCCCATGCCGGTGATGACGACGCGACGCATCAGAAGCTCCCGGTTTCGGTGAACAGGCCCACGCGCAGGTCGCGGGCGTTGTAGATCTCGCGGTCGTCCACGTACATGCGTGCGTCGGACTGGGCCATCACCAGCTTGCGGTTGATGACGCGGCTGATGTCGATCTCGTAGCGCACCAGCTTGGCATCAGGCAGCACCTGGCCGGTGAACTTCACTTCGCCGCAGCCCAGGGCGCGGCCCTTGCCGGGGGCACCCAGCCAGGTCAGGAAGAAGCCGGTCAGCTGCCACATGGCATCCAGGCCCAGGCAGCCGGGCATCACCGGGTCGCCGATGAAGTGGCAGCCGAAGAACCACAGGTCCGGGCGGATATCCAGTTCGGCGCGTACCATGCCCTTGCCATGCGGACCGCCGTCCTCGCGGATTTCGGTGATGCGGTCGAACATCAGCATCGGGTCGTTGGGCAACCGGCCGGCGGCAGCGCCGAACAGTTCACCGCGTGCGCTGGCCAGCAGCTGGTCGCGGTTGAACGCGTGGAGACGAGTCATGGAAAGCGCAATCCTGGAAGCGAAAACAAGGCAACGAGTTCCCGAGGATGCACGACGGATCAGGCGGATATCAAACCGCGTCTCCGTACGCGTGCGTAGTGTTTTCAGCTGAAACCACGCATCCCGTTGATGCACAACGACCATACTTCGGCGTCTGGACCGGTACGGTGCGGGTATCATGTGGGCCAACCATGAACGCACTGCGCAAGATCATCCACGTCGACATGGACGCCTTCTACGCGTCGGTGGAGCAGCGTGACGATCCGTCACTGCGCGGCAAGCCGGTGGTGGTGGCATGGCGCGGTGCGCGTTCAGTGGTGTGTGCCGCTTCGTACGAGGCGCGCGTGTTCGGCGTGCGTTCGGCGATGCCGGCACTGCGCGCCGAGCGCCTGTGCCCGGACGCGGTCTTCGTGCCGCCGGACTTCGCGCGTTACAAGGCGGTGTCGCGCCACGTGCGCGAGATCTTCCTGCGCCATACCGACCTGGTCGAGCCGCTGTCCTTGGACGAGGCCTACCTGGACGTAACCGAGCCGAAGAGTGGCATCGAACTGGCCACCGACATCGCCCGCACCATCCGCGCGCAGATCCGCGAGGAAACCAACCTGACCGCTTCGGCCGGGATCGCGCCGAACAAGTTCCTGGCCAAGATCGCCTCGGACTGGCGCAAGCCCGACGGCCAGTTCGTGATTCCGCCACAGCGGGTGGACGCATTCCTGCTGCCGCTGCCGGTGAACCGCGTGCCCGGCGTTGGCAAGGTGATGGAAGGCAAGCTGGCGGCGCGCGGCATCGTCACCTGCGGCGACCTGCGGCAATGGACGCTGCCGGACCTGGAAGACGCCTTCGGCAGCTTCGGCCGCAGCCTGTACAACCGCGCACGTGGTGTCGACGAGCGGCCGGTGGAGCCTGACCAGCAGGTGCAGTCGATCTCTTCGGAGGACACCTTCGCCGAGGACCTGCTGCTGGAAGACCTGAGCGAGGCGATCGTGCAGCTGGCCGGGAAGACCTGGCAGGCCACGCGCAAGACCGAACGCATCGGCCACACCGTGGTGCTGAAACTGAAGACCGCGCAGTTCCGCATCCTCACCCGTAGCTTCACCCCCGAACGCCCGCCGGAATCGATGGAAGAACTGCGCGACATCGCACTGGCCCTGCGCGCCCGCGTCGACCTGCCCGCCGACACCCGCTATCGGCTGGTCGGCGTCGGCCTCGGCGGTTTCCGCGAAAAGGAAGCCGTGGTGCAGGGCGAATTGTTCGAGCACGCAACGAGCGATTCCCAACGGACCTGATACATGTGCCGACCAACGGTCAGCACCTACCAACAGCCGCGTGCCGACCAACGGTCAGCACCCACCAACAGCAGCGGGAACCTGTCGAAGGCGGGGTGGGTCCGGTTGCGGGGGTGTCCGCGGCATGGATGCCGCGGCCAAGCCCCCAAGGGTGAGGGCGCTTTGCTTGCGAAGCACTGCTTCGCAAGCGCCCGAACGCACAGCCGCCAGCGGCTGGGCCGGTCTGGGGG
>NZ_JBFTIX010000011.1:0-126678 GCF_056395105.1 Stenotrophomonas sp. 10L48
GCCAAGCCCCCAAGGGTGAGGGCGCTTTGCTTGCGAAGCACTGCTTCGCAAGCGCCCGAACGCACAGCCGCCAGCGGCTGGGCCGGTCTGGGGGTTTACGGCGTCCCCCGCAACCGGACCCACCCCGCCTACCCACGGAATGCCTGCTGTTGCTTTGGCTTTGAGGTTGCCGGCCAGCGGCCGGCACTACCGTTTCGGCGGGTGCAGGGCGCAGCCCTGCAAAAGAACCCCCTACCTTACGGCCACTGCATCTCGCCCTTGGCCACCTTCGCACTCAACTCCAGCGACGCCACCCCCGCCAGCTGCGGATAGCGCGCCTGCATCGCCTTCACCAACGCAGCGCTGTCCTTGGCCTTGGCGGTTTCAACATCGAAGGCACGGATGTAATCCGCGGTGAAGCGCAACGCACTGGCATCCAGTGCCGCCCCCTCCGCGTAATGACCGGGCACCACCACCTTCGGCTTCAGCGCCTGCAGCTGCTGCAGCGTGCGCAGCCAATCGGCATGCGACTGCGGCGTCTGCGTATCGGCCATCCACACGTGCTCGCCGGCCACCACCGGAATGCCACCGACGATCGCGCGCAGCGACGGCACCCACAGCACGCTGCGGTCCGGCGTCGGGCCATCCAGGCCGATCAACGGCAGGCGCTGGCCTTCCAGCTGCAGTGCATCGCCTTCCAGCACTGCGGGCACCACGATGCGTGCGGGAGCGTCAGCGCCCATCTTCGGCCCCCAGTACGCCAGCTTGCCGGCCTGGGATTCACGGATGTGCGCCACGGTCTGCGCGGTCGCGACGATGCGCGCCTGCGGGAACGCATCCTGCACGGTGGCCAGGCCGAAGTAATAGTCCGGATCGCCATGGCTGATGTAGATGGTGGTCAGCCGCTTGCCGCTGGCACGGATCTGCTCGACCAGCCGGCGTGCATCGCCGGCAGCAAACTGCGCGTTGACCAGGATCGCGTCGTTGCGCCCTTCGATCAGCACCGAGGACACCGAGAACATTGCCTGCGGGCCGGGATGGAAGGTCTGCAGGCGCAGCTGGGATTTGGCAGCGCTGGCGGGTGCAGGCGCGGCCGGTGCGGCCAGCAGTGGGGCGCTGGTGAAGCTGGCAGCCAGCGCGAGAGGAAGCAGCAGGGCAGCAGTACGCATGGGAGGTGTCCTTGGATTGTCGAGCCGAGCGTTGGCTATGCCGGGCGTCCTTGCCCGGCCCCCTACGGGCCGTCGCAAGCGACGTTGGCAACGGCTCCTGCCGTTGCCTTCGGCTTTACAGGTGGGTAGCGCCGGGCCATGCCCGGCAGGCGGTCAGGCCGGCGAGTGCGCGATCAGTACGCCGCCGTGATGATCTGCCTGGGGTGCTTGTGCGCTTCCAGTTCGGCGACGAACGCGGCGCCGTAGTCGGCGTAGCTGATGCGGCTGTGGCCGCTGGCATCGGCGAGGAAGGCCTTGGGCTGCACGCGGTACTGCCCACGCTCTTCACCTGGGCCGATTTCGGCGGCCGGCGAGAAGAAGGTCCAGTCCAGGTCATCCACCGCCTGCAAGCGGTTGAACGCTTCACGGTGGGCCAGCGCGTAGGGCTTGTAGGCCTCCGGGAAGGTGGGGGTGTCGACCAGCTGCACGCCGGGGGCGACTTCCAGGCTGCCGGCGCCGCCGACCACGACCAGGCGCGGCACGTTGGCCTTGCGGGCGGCATTGGCCAGCTGTGCGGCAACCTCGCCGACGCGACCGATGTCGTCGCCCGGGCGCGGGCCGTAGGCGCTGGCCAGCACATCGTGGCCGGCGATGGCGGCGACCAGGGCGTCCTGGTCATCCAGCGAGGCGATGACCGGATGGGCACCGGCCAGCTCGGCCGGCAGGTCCTGCGCGCTGCGCACGATGACGGTCAGTTGATGGCCGTTGGCCAGCGCGTGGCGGGCGATCTGGCGGCCGATGTTGCCGGTGGCACCGACGAGGGCGATCTTCATGGCAGGACTCCGTGGGGGTGGTGGTTGGGAATGGGGCCACTGTAGGCCGCTGCAGTCGATCGAAAAACAGCGTATAACGCGCTTATTTGTTGCATGGATCGAGCAGATGGACCGATTGACCGCCATGACCGTATTCGTCGAAGTTGCCGAGCGCGGCAGCCTGACCGCCGCCGCCGAGGTGCTGGACATGTCGCGGGCGATGGTCAGCCGCTACCTGGCCGAGGTGGAGGGCTGGCTGGGCGCGCGGCTGCTGCACCGGACCACGCGGCGGGTCAGCCTGACCGGGGCCGGTGAAGCCGCGCTGGCGCGTTTCCGGCAGATGCTGGCGATCGGCGAAGAACTGCAGGGTGAGCTGGCCAGCGACGATCCCGAGCCACACGGCACGCTGCGCATCACCGCCAGCGTGTCGTTCGGGCAGAGCCATCTGGCGCGTGCGGTGGCCGCCTTCGTGCAGCGCCATCCGGCCGCACGCATCGAACTGCTGCTGGTCGACCGCATGGTCAACCTAGTGGAGGAGCGCGTCGACCTGGCCGTGCGCATCGCGCGGCAGATCGATCCCAGCCTGATCGCACGTCGTTTGGCGATCTGCCGTTCGGTGCTGTGCGCGACGCCGGCCTACCTGCAGGCGCGTGGCACGCCGACCGCGCCCGAACACCTCGCCGTGCACAACTGCCTGACCCATCATTACGTCGGCAAAAGCCTGTGGCAGCTGCATCGCGAAGGGCGCTCGTTGTCGGTGGCGGTGGGCGGCAACATCAGTGCCAATGAAGCATCGCTGTTGCTGGAGGCGGTGCGCGCCAATGCCGGTATTGCCATGTTGCCGACCTATCAGGTCGCACCGTTGCTGCGCAGTGGTGAGCTGATCGAACTGCTGCCCGAGTACAGCCTGGACGAGCTGGGCATTCATGCCGTGTACGCCTCGCGCCGGCAACAGCCCGTTATCATGCGGCGATTCCTGGATTTCCTCGCCGAGTGCTTCGCCAGCCCGGCCTTCCAGGATCTGGACTGGCGCCCTTCGGGCAAGGAGAACACATGAATCAGGGACAGGCGTTGATCGACCACAACCGTGCTGCCTGGGACCGCCAGGCCAGCGAGGTGCGCGAGTGGTCGCGACCGGTGGATGCCGAAACGATTGCCGCCGCACGCGAGGGACGCTGGCAGGTACACCTGACGCCGCGTGCGTTGCCGCTGGATTGGCTGGGCGATGTGCGTGGCAGGCGCATCCTGTGCCTGGCCTCGGCCGGTGGCCAACAGGCACCCGTGCTTGCCGCGGCAGGCGCTGAGGTGACCGTGTTCGATCTTTCCGACGGGCAGCTGGCGCAGGACCGCGCCGTCGCCGACCGCGACGGTCTGTCGCTGCGCACCGTGCAGGGTGACATGCGTGATCTGCAGGCATTTGCCAGCGACAGCTTCGACGTGGTGTTCCATCCCATATCGAACCTGTACGTGCCCGACGTGCGTCCGGTGTGGGCCGAGTGCCGCCGGGTGCTGGCACGCGATGGCCTGCTGATGGCCAGCTTCTACAATCCGGTGGTGTTCGTTGCCGCGCGTGATGCACAGCTGAGCGAGCAGGGCCTGATCCGCCCGCAGTACGCGATTCCCTATTCCGACCTGGAAGACCTGGAGCCCGCCGCGCGCGAGGCCAAGCTGGCCCGTGGCGAAGCGCTGACATTCGGTCACAGCCTGGGGGATCTGATCGCCGGGCAGCTGGATGCCGGGTTCGTCATCGACCGCTTCATGGAAGACTGGCAGCCGCAGCCGCGCTTCCTGATCGACCGCTACCTGCCGACCTTCCTGGCCACCCGCGCACGCCGGATCGGCTGAAGACGCGGGCGTACAATGGACGGCCCCACGTTGCACGAGTGAGCCGTCCCTTGTCGTATCCCTATCCGCTGGTCGTGTTCGACCTCGATGGCACGCTGGTCGACAGCGCCGCCGATATCGCCGAAGCACTGAACCGCACGCTGGAAGACATCGGCCTGGCGCGCGTACCCGAAGCCACCGTGCTGGGCTGGATCGGTGACGGCGTGCGCCGGCTGGTCGAACAGGCCGTGCAGGCCGCCGGGCGTCAGATCGATCTGGCAGCGGTGATGCCGACCTTCATGGTCCATTACCGCGAATGCCTGCTGCGCAGCCCGCAGCTGTTCGCTGGCGTAGTGGACGCGCTGGCGCAGTTGCGCGCGTTGAACGTGCCGCTGGCCATCTGCACCAACAAGCCGGCCGCGCTGGTGCCGCCGTTGCTGCAGCACCTGGGCATCGCCGATGCCTTTGCGCTGGTGCTGGGCGGTGATTCGCTGCCGCAGCGCAAGCCCAGTGGTGAGCCGTTGCGGCATATTGCCGCGCACTTCGAACTGCCCGTCGATGCGTGCCTGATGGTTGGCGATTCGCTCACCGACTATCGTGCTGCCGAGGACGCCGGCATGCCGATCGCGCTGGTGCGCTACGGCTATCCGCGAGGACTGGACCTGGAAAACGCGCAGGCCGTCGCGGTAATCGACGACCTGCGTGAACTGCCGGGATTGGCTGCGGTATCGGCGACCTGACCCGCCGGTAGCGCCGGGCCATGCCCGGCGGCCCTTCGATCTGGCGCCCCGACGCCGGGCATGGCCCGACGCTACCGCTTACCTGGGCTGGTAACGCACGCTCAGCTGATACTCGCGGCCTGGCTGGTTGAACCACGCCACGGTTTCGTACTCGCGGTCGAACACATTGGCCACCCGCGCCAGCACCGACCATGCCGGGGTAAGCGCGTATTCGGCGCGCAGATCCAGCGTGCCGTAGCCGCCGACCTTCGCCGCGTTGGCGGCATCGTCGTAGCGCTTGCCCGCGCCCTGTACGGTCAGGCCGGTGCGGAAGTCGCCGAAGCGGCGGTCGATGTCCAGGCGCGCGGTCTGCTGCGCACGGCGTGCCAGCCAGTTGTCGAACTGCGCGCTGCCGTTGGTGCGGTTGCGCGGGTCGGTGAAACTCAGCTGCGCGTTGATGTCGAAGCCGGCCACGGTGGCGCCGCCGGTCAATTCCGCACCGCGGATGCGTGCCTTTTCGACCTGCTGCATGCGGAAGGTGGCCGCGTCGTAGGTGATCAGGTCATCGATGCGGGTTTCGTACACGTCCAGGCCCCAGCGCCAGCCCTGGCCCTGCTGCGAGATGCCGAGGTTGGCACTCTTGGACTTCTCCGGGTCCAGCGTCGGCACGCCGCTCCACGGGTCGTACAGGTCGCTGAAGGTCGGTGCCTTGAACGCGGTGCCGTAGCTGGCGTTGACGCGCAGGCCGTGGCCCAGCTCCATCGCCCAGCCGAGGCTGCCGGTGGCATGGTTGCCGAACTGCTGGTTGTCATCATTGCGTGCGCTGGCCTGCAGCTGGTGACGGCCGAAGCGCGCCTGGTACTGCAGGAACACGCCGGTGTTGCGACGGCTGTCGACCAGGTAACCGGCGCTGCTGCCATCCAGGTTGTCCTCGCTCCAGTCCACGCCGGCGCTGAGCAGCTGGCCTTCGGCAATACCGATGTCGGCCTGCAGCGAAGCGCTGTCGCGGTGCGTCTGTGCGCTGCCGCGTGCACCGAAATCACCGAAGTTGTCGGACTCGTTGTCGCTGCGGCCGACGTTGGCGGTCAGCGTCAACTGCTCCGACGGGGTGTAGCGCACCTTGCCGGCCAGTACCTGCTGGCGGGTCTCGGAGTAGTTGTAGTAGCCGTCGTAGTGGTTCTTGCCGTCGGCACGCAGCGCGCTGCCTTCCACGGTCCACTGGTCGCTCAGGTTGTAACCACCGCGCAGGCTCTTGGACAGGTTGCGGTAGCCATCGCGGTCGGGTTCATCGGCAAAGCAGCCGGTGAACAGCGTGGCCGAACCGCGGCAGGCATCGATGCCATCCGAATGCTGGTAGGCGATGTCGGCGCCGAACCAGCCGCGTTCGGTGCCGCCACCGATGCCGCCGCTGGCTTCACGCAGGCCATTGCTGCCGCCGCCCAGCTGGAAGTGCGGAGCGAAATCACCCTGGTTGCGGCGGGTGAAGATCTGGATCACGCCGCCGATGGCGTCGGCACCGTACAGGCTGGACTGCGGGCCGCGCACGATTTCCACGCGCTCGATCTGTGCCAGCGGCAGATCCTGGTACATCGCCAGGCCGAGGTCGGCGCTGTTGATGCGCACGCCATCGACCAGCACCACGGTATGCGAGGAATTGGTGCCACGCAGGAACAGCGAGCTCTGCTTGCCCAGTCCACCGGCATTGGTCAGGTTGATGCCGGCGCGGCCCTGCAGCAGTTCCTGCAGTGAGGTGGCCTGGCTGGATTCGATCTGCGCGCGGTCGATCACCTGCGCAGGCGCAATGCTGTCCTGCAGGGCGATCGGAGTACGGGTAGCGGTGACCAGCACCTGGTCGAGGTCGGCGGCGCCATCATCGGCCAGGGCCAATGCAGGAAGTGCGGCCAGCACGGCCAGGGACAGCATTCGGGACTGCAGTTTCATCGGGGGACTCCAGGTGCCGCGCACGCCCGCGCAGCGAAGGGGAGGAGTCACAACAGGCAGGCACGCGCCGATGCCGCGGCCATCGCCACAGACATCCAGCGCCATGCCCACCGCATCGCGACCTGAGGCTTCCGGGCCGGTCTCCGGGCTCGCCGCCGGGTGGCCCGAGGCCACCGTCCAGGCGCCTTCCCATGCCTGCGGCACAGTGGCGGGTTGCCTGGAATTGACGTGCTTACCGTTGCGGGGGCAGCGCCGGCATGGCGTGTTGTCACGCGTCACCGGCTTCCCGTTTCAACCTGCCGGCAGGGCCGCAGGTCACCTGGAAGTGCGCGCAGTCTACGGCATCGCGGCCGGCCCGTAGCGTCGAACCCGCACGACTGAGCAGGCGCGGATGCACCTGCACGGTGCAGCAGACCTGCGCCAGCGCCTAGAATGCAGCTCGAATTATCGTGGTGCCGTTGCCGATGTCCGTCTGTTTTCCGCTGTTCCCGCGCCGCCCTGACTGGGCACGCGCATGATCCTCGACCTGGTCCGCCATGCCGGCAACGGTCGCGATGAGTTCCTCGATGGCCGCAGCGATCCGCCGCAGCTGGCCCGCCTGCCGCAGGAGCTGGTCGATGCCTATGCCGGGCAGTCGTGGGAACGGGTGATCAGTTCGCCGCGCCTGCGCTCGCTGCATACGGCGATGGCACTGGCCACACCGCGCGCGCTGGATGTTGAGGCCGACGAGGAGTGGGAAGAGCTGGATTTCGGCGACTGGGATGGCCAGTCATTGTTTGATCTGCCGGAAGAGGCGTTGGCCGCGTTCCACGCCGATCCGCACGCGTTTCCGCCGCCGCATGGCGAAAGCTGGGGCCACTTCGAACGGCGCATCGCACGCGCGCTGGATCGCCTGCTGGATGACGACGACCCGCCGCCGACAGTCGTGGTCAGCCACGGCGGCCCGCTGCGCATGGTGCTGTCGCTGGTGTGCGGCCTGCCGATGTCGCTGTGCTGGGCGCTGCGCATCGACCACGGCACGCGCCTGCGCGTGTGGGTCGAGCGCGGAGAAGCGGGGCTGGTGGGCGAGCTGCTGGAGCTGCAGCAACCCTGACGAATCCGGTAGCGCCGGGCCATGCCCGGCGGATTCCACATCACCCGCGCTACGCGCTCGCCGGGCATGGCCCGGCGCTACCGATCGCGCATCACAGTGGTGGTGCCGGCCGGTGGCCGGCATTCCCAGCAACGCGGAGGCCTCAATCCTCGTCGGCGCTTTCGGCCGTGCTTTCTTCGCCGTCGTCCTCGGCGTCGAAGCGCTGCTCATGCACCGGGCCCGAGGCCGGACCTGCCGCCTTCAGCGGATGCACGGCAATCCGTGCTTCGTAGTCCTGCACCAGTGCCGTACGCTGCGGTTCGCTCAGTTCCTGCCAGTGGCAGTCCAGCAGCGCACCTTCCAGCGAATACAGCAGGTTGAGGCTGGGCTTGAAGCCGGCACGCTTGACCTTGACGAAGGCACCGACGGCACCGATCGCAACCAGGTCCTCACGGCTGCGCAGGCCCACCTGGCGCAGCCATGCCGCACTCTTCGGGCCGATGTTGCGCAGCTTGACCGCGCTCACGCCAACGCCCCGACGAACACCTCGGCGATGGCTTCCAGACCGGCCTGGTCCTCGGCATCGAAGCGGCCGACGACCGGGCTGTCGATATCGAACACACCGATCAGCTCCCCACCACGGAGCAACGGCACCACCAGTTCCGAGCGCGATGCGGCGTCGCAGGCGATATGGCCGGGGAAGGCGTCCACATCTTCGATCCGCTGGGTGACGCGCTGGCTGGCGGCCGCACCGCACACGCCCTTGTCCAGCGGAATGCGTACGCAGGCCGGCAGGCCCTGGAACGGACCGACCACCAGTTCCTTGCCGTCATACAGGTAGAAGCCCACCCAGTTCAGGTCGGGCAGGGCGTGGTAGACCAGTGCAGCGAGGTTGGCCGCATTGGCGATGCGGTCGGACTCGCCGTAGACCAGGCCACGGGCCTGTTCCAGCAGCTGGGCGTATTGTTCCGGCTTGCTGCCGGTGAGCGAGGCGTTGGCGAACATGGCCGCAGTCTAGCAAGCGCGCCGGGCCAGCGATAATGGGGCTCTGTTGCCCCGCTGGAGCCTGTGATGTCCCTGCCTGCCACGTTGCCGACGGCCCTGTTCGTCACCGGCACCGATACCGAGATCGGCAAGACCGCCGCCAGTACCGCGCTGCTGCACGCGCTGCGCCGGCGCGGCCTGCGCGCGGTGGGCATGAAGCCGGTGGCCAGCGGCAGCCATGACGCGGGGCAGGGGCTGCGCAACGACGACGCGCTGGCATTGCAGGCCGCCAGCCTGCCGGTGCCTGACTACGCCGATCTGAACCCCTACGCATTGCGCCAACCGTTGGCGCCCGAACTGGCGGCCGCAGAAGATGGCGTGCGCATCGAACTGGCCCCGATCGTGGCGGCCTTCGAACGCCTGCGCGCACAGGCCGACGTGGTGGTGGTCGAAGGCGTGGGCGGCTGGCTGGCGCCGTTGTCGGCGCAGCTGGACCAGCTTGACCTGGTACGTGCGCTGCGGCTGCCGGTGGTGCTGGTGGTCGGCATGCGCCTGGGCTGCGTCAACCATGCGCGGTTGACCGCACACTCGCTGCAGGCCAGTGGCGTGGAGTGCCTGGGCTGGATCGGCAACCACATCGATCCGTCGATGCAGCGCCAGGATGAGAATTTCGCGACCTTGCAGCAGCGTCTGCCGATGCCCTGCTGGGGCCGGCTGCCGCATCTGCCGGGCGCCGATGGTGAAGCGTTGAGCGCGTATCTGCACAGCGACCACAGGTAGTGCCGGCCGCTGGCCGGCAACTGCACGCGTTTCACCACCTCGAGGTTGCCGGCCAGCGGCCGGCACTACCGTGTTGCCGCCACCAGCTCCCGTGCGATCGCACCCAGCCGTTCCACCGCAGCGATGAAGCGCGCGTCCAGGGTCTGGCAGCACGACAACCGCAGGCAATGCCGGTAGCGCGCGCCACGCGAATACACCTGGCCCGGCATGAACACGATGTCCTCTGCCAATGCGCGCTCGAACAGCTCCCGGGTGTCTACGCCAGGCAGCTCCAGCCACAGCAGGAATCCTCCCTGCGGCTCGGTAGCGCAGGTGCCGGCCGGGAAATGTTCGGCCACCAGCTGCCGCAGGCGACCGACCTGTTCGCGGTACAACCGGCGCATGCGATGCAGGTGGTGCTCGTAGCTGCCTGCTTCCAGGTAGGCCGCCACCGCATCACCGAGCAGCTGCGGTTCGCCGCCGGTGGACTGGAATTTGAGCAGCGCGATGCGTTCGGCGAAGCGGCCGCCATCGAGCCAGCCGATGCGGTAGTCCGGTGCCAGCGTCTTCGAGAATCCACCGACCACCATCACCCAACCGTCGCGGTCGAACGCCTTCAGCAAGGGCGCCGGCGGCTCGCTGAACTGCAGTTCGGCATACACCGCGTCTTCGATCAGCGGCAGCTGGCGTGCGTTGACCAGTTCGGCCAGGCGCTGCTTGTCGGCGATCGGCATCGTGCAGCCCAGCGGGTTGTGCACGGTCGGCATCACCACCAGCGCCGCAAGAGGGGTGTGCTCCAGCAGCGCTTCCAGCGCATCCACGTCCAGGCCGCGCTGCGGATGAGTGGGCAGTTCGATCGGCTGCAGGCCCAGCGTGGTCAGCAGGGGATACAGGTTGAAGTACGAGGGTGCTTCGATGCCGACTGCATCGCCGGGTTGGGTGACCGCGCGCAGTGCCAGTTGCAGTGCTTCCATCGCACCATGGGTCAGCAGCAGGCGTTCGGGGTGGGTATGCAGGCCCATCCGCGGGCCACGCCGCACGATCTGCGCCAGCAGGCGTGGCGAACCATTGGGACGGGCGTAGGTCTCCACGGTCTGCTGGCCATGGCGAAGTACCTGCGCGGTGTGCCGGGCCAGCTGCGCACCCGGGTAGAACTGGCGCCCACGCGGGCCGGCAAAGGCGAGGTCGATCACGCCGGGGCGCCGCTGCGCTTCCAGCACCCGCGCCATCAGCACCTGCTGCAGCGGGGCGGTGGGCGCGGACGGCGCATCACGCAGCGAGCGCTGCGGAACCGACAGTCGCGGCGCGACTTCGAAGCCGGCCTTGGGCCGCGGAATGACCAGGCCGGCGTCTTCCAGCTGACGGTAGGCCGCGATCACCGTGTTCAGGCTGAGCTGGCGCTGCGATGCCATCTGCCGCAGCGATGGCAACCGGCTGCCGACCGGCAGGCGCCCGCCGTGGATGGCTTCAGCCAGCTCGTCCGACAGCCGCTGGTAGCGGGGAGGAATCATCGTGGTGGCGTCTTCTGTATCCATCGACCCGGCCCGCATCTGGTTCTGTACCCATGATGCTGACGAGCCTAGCATGTCGTTGTCGGCCGGGCCTGATCGGGGCCGGGTCGATACTTCCCAAGCGCACGGCCCTGTGGCCGTGCGTCTTTTTCATGCCGTGGTGGCGGCCAGCGGCCGGCCCCACCATGGGGTGTCAGCGCATCGGCACCAACGCGGGATCGCGGCGGTACAACGCCGGGAACTGCTTGCCCAGCGCGGTCAGCTTGGGCGCGTCGTAGTAGCGGATGTACGCGGCCTGCGGGTAGTTGCTCATGTAGTTCTGGTGGTAACTCTCGGCCGGGTAGAAGCGCTGGCCGCTGCTCACCTGGGTCACGATCGGCGCGCGGTAGCTCCCCGCCTGGCCGAGCTGGCCGATGTACGCACGGCTTGCTGCCTGCTGGCGCGCGTCTTCGGCGAAGATCGCCGAGCGGTACTGGCTGCCATGATCGGGCCCCTGGCGGTTGAGCTGGGTCGGGTCGTGCACCACCGAGAAGAACACCTGCATCAACTGTCCATAGCTGACCTGGCGCGGGTCGTAGTCCACCTTCACCGCTTCGGCGTGGCCGGTGCGGCCACCGCTGACGCGTTCATAGCGGGCGTCGGCGGCACTGCCTCCGATGTAACCGGACACCGCGTTGCTCACCCCTTTGACGTGCTGGAACACGCCCTGCACGCCCCAGAAACAACCGCCGGCGAATACCACGCTGGCGTGGCTGGCGTGGCTGGCGTCATCGCGGAACGCCGCATCACCGCTGGGCGCAGGCAGTGCCTGCAGCTGTGCGGTGGGCTCGGCCGGGGCGGCGATCGCGCTGTGGTCCACCAGCAGCACACCCGCGACCAGCGCGGTGGCGACCAGGCCGGCGACGCCGGCGGCAATGCCCTGTTCGAAGGAGAGTTTCATCGTGTGCTCCCGGTTCAACCGAAGGTGAAGGCGTAGGCCTGCACGCCTGCGTCGAGGAATTCGATCTCGAAACGATGCGGACCGATCGTGCCGCGCTGGCGGATCAGCTGGTACAGGCGGTGCTCGTTGACGGTGCCGGTGCCATCGGCGACCACGTCGGCGCCGGCATCGGCCGCAGGCAGTGGCTTGCCATCGAGCAGCACGCGGAAGCGCACCGGCTTGCCGTCCTCGCCCGGTGCCAGCACCAGATGCAGGTCGCGGGCGTGGAACTGGAACGCGATGCGGCCGCCGGCCTGCTGCAGTTGTGCAGCCTCATCGTTGACCCGCCACTGTCCGGACAGGCCCCATTGGTTCAGCGCCAGGGTGGACGGCAGCGTGTAGCCGAATGCTGCGTCGGCGCGCTGCCCGCCCGGCGAGGCGAACTGCTCGGCACGTGCGTGGCCCAGGTAGGTTTCCGGCGAGCGCAGGTTGCCCATGTCGGCCTGCGTGGCCACGCCCTGCAGGTCAGCCGCGGCCGGATCAGCAGGCGGCGGCAGCTCGGTCTGCCCGGCTTCCACCAGCAGGCGGCGGATCACCTGTTCGGAGTGCGCGTAGTTGCCCTCGCCGAACTGATGCCCGCGGATGTTGCCCTGCGCATCGACGAAGTAGTGCGCCGGCCAGTAGCGGTTGTTGAACGCGCGCCAGATCGCATACTGGTTGTCGAGTGCGACCGGGTACTCGACCTTCAGCTGCTGCACGGCCTTCATCACGTTGCGCGGGTCGCGCTCGAACGCGAATTCCGGGGTGTGCACGCCGATCACCACCAGGCCATGGTCGCGGTAGCGCTGCGCCCATTCGTGCACGAACGGCATCGCACGCAGGCAGTTGATGCAGGAATAGGTCCAGAAGTCGATCAGCACGACCTTGCCATGCAGCTGCTCGCGGCTCAGCGGCGGGCTGTTGAGCCACCCGGTGGCGCCGTCCAGCGTGGGTAGCGTTCCTTCCACCGGCAGCGGCGCGCCTGCCTGGCCGGCTGCCATCATCATCATCGGTGGTGCTGCCGGCTGCGTGCCGGGCACGGCATCGAGCAGGCCCTGTTCGATGCGTGCGGTACTGACCGCGGACAGGCGGGTCAGCAGGCCGGTGTCCCAGCCCAGGCCGATCGCCACCACCGCCAGCAGCGCGGCCACGCCGAGCACCCGGCGCACCACATTGCCCAGGCCGAGCCGGGCCTGCAGTGCGCGGAACACACGGCCGCCCACCCACACCGCCAGCGCCAGTGCGGTGACGGCGCCCAGCGCGTAGGCCAGCAACAGCGAACTGGTGCCGACACTGGCGCCGTTCAGGGCGGCACCGGTCAGCACCAGGCCGAGAATCGGACCGGCGCAGGGGGCCCACAGCAGGCCAGTGGCGATGCCGATCAGCAGCGAGGTCCAGGCGCCGCCACGGCCGGCCGCATCCGCGGCGTCGGCACGTGCGCTCAGGCGCGCGCCGATGCGCTGGAACGGCGCCAGCAGGTGGTCGGCCAGGGTCGGCCACAGCAGCGCGATGGCGAACACCGCCATCAGTACCAATGCCACCCAGCGGCCGACCTGGTTGGCCTGCGCCACCCACTGGCTGCCGACCGCCGCCAGACTGGCGACCACGGTGAAGGTCAGTGCCATGCCCAGCAGCAGCGGCAGGGTGCTGCGCAGGGAAGGACGATCAGCGCGTGCGAACACGAACGGCAGCACCGGCAGGATGCACGGGCTGAGCAGGGTCAGCACGCCGCCGAGATAGGCAAGCAGCAACAGCAGCATCATCAGGCTCCAGAAGCAGGGGAAGAACCGACCGGCACGCGCCAGCCGCCAGCGGCGTCCTGTTGCGCAGTCCCGGGCATGAACGCCATCGCGGCGCCGTTCATGCAGTAGCGCAGTCCGGTCGGCCGCGGGCCGTCGTTGAACACATGGCCGAGATGGCCGCCACAGCGGCGGCAATGTGCTTCCACCCGCAACATGCCGAAGGTGGTGTCACGGTCCTCGCCGATGGCGTTGTGCAGCGGCGCCCAGAAGCTGGGCCAGCCGGTGTGGCTTTCGAACTTGGTGGACGAAGAGAACAGCGGCAACGCACAGCCGGCACAGGCGAACGTGCCCTGCCGATGTTCCTTGTTCAGCGGGCTGCTCCAGGGGCGCTCGGTGGCCTGCTGGCGCAGCACGGCGTACTGCGCCGGGCTCAGCAGCCGGCGCCACTCGGCATCGCTGCGGACCACCTCGAACTGTCGCGCAGGCCGTGCCTCGGCAGCGGCCGGGGCCGCGCGGCTGCACGCGCCCAGGCCCAGCAGGCCGGCGGCGGTGACAGCACCGCCCAGGCCCAGCAGATGGCGGCGGGTGAGGGACATGGTGGACTCCGGGAAGGGGCGACGGGGCCATGCTGCGCCCCCTCCGGTCAACGAATCCTCACGCAGGATTCAATTTTTCGTGAGGTATCCACGCCGCTCCCGCGCCACAATGCGGGCAGCCTCCCCACTGGCCCGAAGCTGCCGATGTCCGCCAAACGTGTCCTGATCGTTGAAGACGATGCCCACATCGCCGACCTGCTGCGCATGCACCTGGGGGATGAGGGCTATGAAGTCGCACACGCCGCCAGCGGCGATGCCGGCCTGCGCCTGATCGAACAGGAAGGTCCGTGGGATGCACTGGTACTGGACGTGATGCTGCCGGGCGTGGACGGCCTGCAGGTCTGCCAGCGTGCACGCGCGATGGCGCGCTACGTGCCGATCATCATCATCAGCGCACGTGGCAGCGAAACCCAGCGCATCGTCGGCCTGGAACTGGGCGCGGACGACTACCTGGCCAAGCCGTTCTCGATGCCGGAACTGGTGGCGCGCGTGCGTGCGCTGCTGCGCCGCGCCGAAGCCATGGCACAGAACGCGCGCATCGATGCCGGGGCGATCGAACTCGGGGGGCTGCGGCTGGACCCGGTCGCCCGTACTGCCGCCGTCGATGGCAATGCACTGGAACTGACCCCGCGTGAGTTCGAACTGCTGCTGTTCTTCGCCCGCCACCCGGACCAGGTGTTTGCGCGGATGGAACTGCTCAACCAGGTCTGGGGCTACCAGCACGACGGTTACGAGCACACGGTCAACACCCACATCAACCGCCTGCGCAGCAAGATCGAGACCGACCCGGGCAACCCGCGGCGCCTGCTGACGGTGTGGGGGCGCGGTTACAAACTGGTCGACCCGGCCGGGGCGGCCACATGATCAAGCCGAACCTGTGGCAGAAACTGGCGCTGGTGATGTCGGCGCTGATGCTGACGTGCTGCATGGCGCTGCTGGCCTGGCAGATGCGCACCAATACCCGGCATGAGCAGGAAGTGGTGCAGCGCCTGTCGCTTGGGTTGGCCGAGCACATCGCCCAGCGCAGCGAACTGATGGACACCAGCGGCATGCGCGATGCAGCGGTGCGCGCATTGTTCGGCCAGCTGATGGCGGTCAACCCCAGTGTCGAGGTGTACCTGCTGGATGAGCAGGGTCGCATCCTCGGCCACGATGCGCCCAGCGGCCACCTGGTGCGCAGCCGGGTGGACGTGGCACCGCTGCGACGCCTGCTGTCCGGTGCGCCGCTGCCGATCCTCGGTGACGATCCGCGCAGCACGGATGGTCGCAAGGTGTTCAGTGTCGCGCCGCTGGTGGTGCAGGGGCGGCAGGCGGGTTACGTGTACGTGGTACTGGTGGGCGAACACCGGCAGATGCTGGCCGACGATCTGGCCGCCGGCAGTCAATGGCACACCACGCTCTGGTCGGTGCTGTTGATCGGCGGGCTGGGCCTGCTTGCCGGCCTGGTGGCCTTCTACTGGGTGACCCGGCCCCTGCGCCAGGTCACCCGGCGCATACAGGCCTTCGACATCGACGCACCGACGCCACTGCCCGCGCCGGTACCGCTGCGCGCGGGTGAGCGCGATGAACTGAAGATCCTCGAACATGCCCATTCGCAGATGGCACAGCGGCTGGGCGAGCAGTGGCAGCAGCTTCGCCAGCAGGACCTGCAGCGCCGCGAACTGGTGGCCAACATCTCGCACGACCTGCGCACGCCGTTGTCCTCGCTGCACGGTTACCTCGAAACGCTGGCGCTGAAAGAAGCCACGCTGTCGCCGCAGGAGCGTCGTCGCTATCTCGGTATCGCGCTGGCGCAGAGCGCCAAGGTCGGCCGTCTGGCCCGGGCGTTGTTTGAACTGGCGCGGCTGGAGCACGGTGAAGTGCGGCTGGAGTGGGAAGTGTTCGCGCTGCCGGAACTGCTGCAGGACGTGCTGCAGAAGTTCGAGCTGGCCGCGCAGGCACGTGGGCAGCGCCTGCACGCTGATTTCCCGCCGGGCCTGCCGCTGGTGCGCGCCGACCTGGGTCTTGTGGAGCGCGTGCTGACCAATCTGCTCGACAACGCGCTGCGGCATGCCCCGGACGGGGGCCGTGTGCAGGTGCAGCTGTCGGCGCTGCCCGACAGTGTGCAGGTGGCGGTGCAGGACGATGGCCCCGGGGTGCCGCCGGCGCTGCGTGGGCAACTGTTCCAGGCGCCGGCGGCACTGGGCGCGCGGCGTGGCGAAAACGGCGGGCTCGGCCTGCTGATCGTGCAGCGCATCGTGCAGTTGCATGGCCGCCGTATCGAACTGCGCGACAGCGAACAGGGCGCGCTGTTCGTGTTCGCCTTGCCGCGTGCCGATGCCGAGGCGAACTAGACGTTGTCTGCCGGTGGCGGGACACCGCTTTCCATCGGCAGCAGCAGCCGGATGCAGGCACCGCCGAGCACCGAATCGGCCACTTCCACGTGGCCGCGATGCTTGTCCGCCACCACCTGCACCAGCGCCAGGCCCAGCCCGAAACCCGGGCTGGCCAGGTCCAGCCGCACGTAGGGCTGCAGCACCTGGCTGCGCAGTTCGACGGCGATACCGGGACCGTCGTCCTCCACCTGCAGGCACAGCCATCCCTCGTTGAGCGTGCTGACGATGCGGATCTGCCGGCGCGCATAGCGCAGCGCGTTGCCCAGCAGGTTGCGCAGCGCCAGTTCCAGCATGTGCCGGTTGACGTTGACCAGCCCTGCCGGTGACAGGTCCTGCTGCACCGGTATCGTCAGTGGTGCGAACTGCTCGACCACGCCGCGTACCAGCGCGGCCAGTTGCAGGCGCTGGCGGGTGACCTGATGGCAGCGGCCGAGCGCGGCGTACTCGACACCCGCATCGGTCAGGTGCTGCAACCGGTCGATGTCGATGCGCAGGCCGGACAACGCATCGCGCTGGGCGTTGTCCAGTCCGGTGTCTTCCAGGTCGGCCAGGCCGAAGCGCATGCGTGCCAGCGGTGTGCGTACTTCGTGCGCCACCGCCTGGGCCAGCACGCGCTGGCTGTCCAGCAGCAGCTGCAGCTGTTCGGCCATGTGGTTGAACGCCTTGGCCAATGGCCGCACCAGCGCGGTACCGGCGCGTGGCGCCCGGCTGTCGAGCTGGCCATCGCGCATCCGTCGTGCGGTCTGCGCCAGCTGCGAGACATCGCGCCACAACCGGTAGACCATCACGTACATCGGCAATGCCACCGCCACCATCAGGATCAGCAGGATGATGGCCACGCCGGAGGCTTCGCTGTCCTGCCAGCCTTCTTCGGGCAGGGCCTGGTCCAGCGGCCCCAGGATCAGCGCACTGCTGCTGTTGCCGACGCGCTGCAGGCTGCGCATGCTGTCCAGCTCGATCTGCACGTGTCCGTTGAGCAGGCCCTTGCGCTGTTTCGCCGGCAGTATCGCGGCAGCTTCGGTCAGCGGCATCAGCTGCAGCGGATAGGCGAAATCGCTGTGCAACTGTTGCGCCAGGGCTGGCCACTGCGCCGGCGGCGTTTCGGCGAAGCGATGTTGCAGCATGGCGTGCGGGCCGCGCATTTCCGCCTGCAGGCTGGCCTCGGTGCGGTCTTCCAGCAGCGCATCCCAGGCCCACAGCCCGAGCACGATCAGCAGCAGATGGGCGGTGAGGAAACCGATGCCGTAGCGCAGGAAGTGGAAGGCATGGCCACGCATGGCCGACGACGGATGCTTCATCCCCATGCTGATCGGCTGAACAGGTAACCACGGCCGCGCACGGTCTTGATCCGCTCGGGCTGCTCCGGGTTGTCGCCGAGCTTGCGCCGCAGGCGCGAGATGCGTGCGTCGATCGACCGATCCAGGCCATCGAAGGCGATGCCGCGCAGGCCACGCAGCAGCGCATCGCGGTCGAGGATCTGGCCCGCGTTGCCGGCCAGCAGGAACAGCAGGTCGAACTCGGCGGTGGTCAGCTCCAGCAGGCGGCCCTGCAGGTGCACGTTGCGGGTGGACGGGTCGATGCTCAGTTCACCGAAACGCAGGGCGCCATCGCGTGGCTCGACCCGGCGGTGGCGGCGCAGGTGGGCGCGCAGCCGGGCCAGCAGCACCCGTGGTTCGATCGGCTTGCCGATGTAGTCGTCGGCGCCCAGCTCCAGCCCCAGCACCTGGTCGATGTTGTCGGTGCGGGCGCTCAGCACGCAGATGATCCCGTCATAGTGGGGCCGGATCTGCCGACACACTTCGAAACCATCCTGGCCCGGCAGGCCGATATCGAGCAGGACCAGCGCCGGCTTCTCGCTGAGGATCCGGGCGATCGCGCGCTGGCCGCAGCGTTCGTGGGCGACCTGGTAACCGTGGCGCTTCAGGTAGTCGCTGACCATCGTGCCCAGCCGAGCGTCGTCTTCAACCAGTACGATATCCAGCATCTACAAGGCCTCCGGGGTGCTTCCGTACCGCCGTGGCACGAGCGCGGCGATGCTATCCCAGCTGCCGGGCCGCTCGGGTCCAGGGAGCGGGCGCCATTCAGCCGGGGTTGCTGGCGCGCGGGCCGGGCCTCAGGCCGGGCAACGACTTGGCCGCACGGTAGCAATCGTGTTGTTACAAAACGTTACGCAAGCCGCGCCTGCGGTGACGGTCGCTGACAGCGCTACGACTGACGTGGCGCTCGGCGGGGCCGAGCATGGCAGCTCTCCCCATCCGCGTGCCGCCCTCATGCCGTCCGCCTCCTGTCCCGCGCTTTTCCTTGAATGCCCTTGCCATGGAGGCCAGCGATGAGCGGCGTGGTCGGGGCCTGGCTGCCGCCTGCCGACGATGAGCAGCTGCTGCAGCAGCTGGCGCCGATGCTGCGGGCGCTGCAGCAGCGCGGCCGCGGTCGCATCGGGTACTGGACCGATGCCGACGCAGGGCTGGCCCTCGGTCATTGCCGTGCGCCGACCGACATGCCGTTGCAGCCGCTCAGCTCCAGCTGCGGGCGCTACGTGCTGTGCCTGGATGGCCGCATCTACAACCGCGCGGCCCTGCAGTCGCAGCTGCGCGACCTGCCACGCAGCTGCACCGATGCACGCCTGTTGCTGCAGGCCGTCGTCGAGTGGGGCGTGCAGCGTGCGCTGTCGCGCATCGAAGGGGCATTTGCGTTCAGCGTCTGGGACCGCCACGCACATGAGCTCTGGCTGGCGCGCGACCCGGTCGGCGAACGGCCGTTATATTACGGCTGGTACCAGGGCCAGTTCCTGTTCGCTTCGGAGTTGAAGGCGCTGCAGGCCTTTGCCGGATTCGCTCCCAGCATCGACCAGGATGCATTGAGCCTGCTGCTGCGCCATGACTATGTGCCGGCGCCGCACACCATCTATCGCGGCATCCACAAGCTGGTGGCCGGGGCGATGCTGCGCGTGGACCTCAACGATCATGCCGCCGGCGGATCAACGCAGGCCACGCAGGGCGGCCATCGCTACTGGTGCGCGCGCGATGCGATGCAATCCGCGCTGCAGCAGCCGTTGCAGCCGGCGCCCAGCCTGGAGCAGGCCACCGACCAGTTGGAGGTGGTGCTGCAGCAGGCGATCGCCACGCGCGTGCATTCACCCGTGGCCTGCGGTGCATTCCTGTCCGGTGGCACCGATTCGTCGCTGGTGGTGGCGATGATGCAGGCGCAGTCGGCGTTGCCGGTGGAAGCATGGACGGTGGGTTTCGACGACCCCGGTCACGACGAGAGCGACTGGGCCTCGCAGGTGGCCCGGCACCTGGGCGTGCATCACCACCTGCACAGGATGGACAGCCGGCAGGGCCTGGAACTGCTGCAACGCTTGCCGCAGGTCTGGTGCGAACCGTTCGCCGATGCCTCGCAGCTGCCCACCCTGCTGGCCAGCGAGCTGCTCGGCGCGCGCAAGCCGGTGGCGCTGACCGGTGACGGCGGCGATGAGCTGTTCTTCGGCCACCCCAGCTATGGCCGCGCGCTGCGCAATGCGCGCCTGTGCGGTGGCCTGCCGGAATGGGTACGTGATCTTGCACGGCGTGGCAGCAGCCGCTTGAACGTCGAGCGTGGTCGGCTTGGCGGTTGGCGGGCACTGGTGGCCGAGGTGGCCGCCAACGACGTGGAGGGGCATTACCTGCAGCGCGTCACCCGCTGGCGGCAGCCGACCCAGGTGGTACTGGGGGCGCGCGAGCCGGCGACGATCTTCCAGCAGCAGGACACCGCACTGCCGGCGGAAGCGCGCATCCAGCTGCTGGATTTCCGCATGGACCTGGCCGAGGGGATCCTTGCCAAGGTCGACCGTGCCGGCATGGCGGCCGGCGTGGAGACACGCTCGCCGTTGCTGGACATGGAGGTCATACGCCTGGCCTGGCGCCTGCCGCAGCACTTGAAGTACCACGACGGCGAGCACAAGCGGATCCTCAAGCATCTGCTGGCGCGCTACCTGCCCGCGCCGCTGGTCTATCGCCCCAAGCGCGGTTTCGGCCCACCGATGGCACGCTGGCTGGCCGGCCCGCTGCGCGACTGGGCGGAAGCGTTGCTCGACCCGCAGCTGCTGCGCAACCAGGGGTGCTTCGATGCAGTACGCGTGCGCGCGATCTGGGAGGCGTTCCTGCGCGGCGAGCGCAAATGGCATACGCACCTGTGGAACGTGTTGATGTTCCAGGCGTGGTACCAGCACTGGCACGGCAATCGCGGGCGCTGAGCGTGCCTTCGTGGCGCGCGGTTGATCCATTCTGCGCAGCGCAGGGCGGAGGCCCTTGCGTGCGAATGTCCTCCGGCGCCGGCCTGCGGCCACCGCCTCCCCCTTTACTTCGCACGCAAGGGCCTCCGCCCTGCGTGGGGAGATCTTCGGTGGCCTCAGGAAAGCAGCGATCTGCGCGCCTGGTGCCGTAAGCCGAGCCTCGTCGGGGCGGGTAGGGGTCTGGGCAAAGTAAAGGAGGAGGTGACGGCCAACGGCCGGCGCCGGGGGACATTTGCCCAAACCTCTACCTGCCCCGGCGGGGCCCTCCAGCTCGCATAGACCCGGACGAAGGAGCGCTCTGGAATCCAGACGCCAGGCAAAAAAAGACCCGGCAGAGGGAGGGATCTGCCGGGTCCGGATTGCATGGGGGGAGGGACCCATGCAATGAGCGTGGGCGTCGCGCCGGTGGCTGTTGCCTGCCAGTCGCATCCGCCGTGCATTTGTATTGATGCAATGCAGCATACGCCGATCATGCGGCAATGCAACAAAAATCACGAAGGCGCCATCGCTGGCGCCTTGAGGCCTTTCAGATCAATGGGTTGATCAGGCGGCGGGGCCGCGGTAACGGCAGCCCGAGGTGCAGGTTTCGTGCACGGTGATCTCGCTCAATGCCGGCAGGGTGGGCTTGAGCTCGTTCCAGATCCACACGGCCAGGTTTTCGCTGGTCGGGTTCTCCAGGCCGGGGATGTCATTGAGGTAATGGTGGTCCAGGCGGTCGTAGATCGGCTGGAAAGCCGCCTTCACGTCACCGAAATCCATGATCCAGCCGGTCTGCGCGCCCGGCTCGCCCTCGACTTTCAGTTCCACCCGGAAGGAGTGGCCGTGCAGGCGCGCGCACTTGTGCCCCGGCGGCACGTTGGGGAGGCGGTGCGCCGCCTCGAGCATGAAGACTTTGAAGATTTCCATGGCGCGATTGTACGCCGCGGGCGGCCGATCAGCCCGGCTTTGCGTTGCCTTCCCGTGAAGAAATTATTTCCATCCGGATGAAGAGATGATAGTTTCTCTTATATCCGTATGAAGAGATGTTATTGGCCGCACCCCGGCCAGGCATGGATTACTGCGGAACTTACCTCGTCCTTCCACTACCTCCCCCACATCGTCATGCCCCAGCACACCCTGCTCGTGGCGGCCCTGGCCGTCGCTCTGGCCGCGCCTTTGTCTGCCGCCGCCGAAACCCCCGCCGACGCCAGCGGCGAAGCCAGCACCCTGGCTGCCGTGCGCGTCACCGGTTCCAACATCAAACGCGCCGATACCGAAGCCTCCAACCCGGTGCAGGTGATCGGCCGCCAGCAGCTGGAACAGACCGGCAAGGCCACCGTGGCCGATGTGCTGCGTTCGATCTCGGCCAACACCGGCAACGCCAGCAACGAGACCACCAACAACGGTTGGGCCTCGGGCTCGGCCGGCATCGGCCTGCGCGGTCTTTCGCAGAAGAACACGCTGGTGCTGCTCAACGGCCGCCGCCTGGCCAACTACGGCTTCCCGGCCGGCGGCCTGTCGGACACTTTCGTCGATCTCAACGCGCTGCCGCTGGTGGCGGTCGAACGCATCGAAGTGCTCAAGGACGGTGCGTCAGCGGTGTACGGCAGCGATGCGGTGGCCGGCGTGGTCAACATCATCACCCGGCAGAACTTCGAAGGCGCCGAGATCGGCGGCAGCTTCGGCGGCGCCGACCAGGGCGGCCTGCACGAGCAGAACCTGAAGTTCGTCGGTGGCCTGGGCGACATCGACAAGGACGGCTACAACATCCTTTTCAGCCTGCAGGGCTACAACCGCGAGCGACTGGACCAGGATGAGCGCAACCTGACCAAGAGCGGCATCTACAGCGACCAGCCCGGCGGCCGCTGGAACGGCTGGTCGGCCAAGGGTGCACGCTATCTGGTCAATGGCACCTCCGTGCCGATGCTCGATGCCAACGGCAACTGCCCCACCGGCACCACCCGCGTGGCCAGCGCGCCGATCGACGGCCTGGCCGGTGATACCTGCGGCTTCAACCAGGCCCCGTACACCACCCTGATTCCCTCCACCAAGCGCTACCAGGCCTACGCCAACGGCACGTTCCGCCTGGGCGACAACGTCGAAGCGTTCGGCGAAGTGCTGTACAGCCAGATCAAGAGTGCTGCCTGGTTCGGCAGCAGCCCGTTCTTCACCCTGGAAAGCGGTCGCTTCGCACTGAACGCGCAGACCGGTCTGGCCGAGCCGGTGTCGTCCAACCTGCCGGCCAGCAACCCGTACAACCCGTACGGCCGCGCGATCCCGATCGAATACACCTTCTTCGACCTCGGCGGCACCATCAAGACCAACCGGTCCACCGCCTATCGCGGTGTGTTCGGGCTGCGTGGCAACACCGAGAAGTGGGACTGGGAAGTGGCCGCGTTCGGCGCGCGCAGCAGCGAGCGCGAAACCGTCTCCGGCGGCTTCGCCAACCGCTGGGCACTGGCCAATGCACTGGCCACCGGCAGCTACAACCTGTTGAACCCGGCCGCGACGCCGCAGTCGGTGCGCGATTCGATCAACATCGCCACCCTGCGTCCGGCCGAGTCGGTGCTGCAGGGCATTGATGCGAAGATCTCCGGCAGTCTCGGCCACACCTGGGCCGGCGACATCGGGTTCGCCGCCGGTGCCGAATGGCGCCGCGAGAAGCTTGATTCGAACAACCCGTGGCAGATCGATGCCGGCCTGCAGGTGCGCCCGGCAATCGCCGAAGTGCATGGCGAGCGCAAGGTCAGCGCCGCGTACGCCGAGGTCAACGTGCCGCTGGCCTCGACCCTGGAACTGTCCGCCGCCGCCCGCGCCGATCATTACGATGATTTTGGCGACGCGTTCTCGCCCAAGCTCGGCCTGCGCTGGCAGCCGCTGGATTTCCTGCTGGTGCGTGCCTCGGCGTCGAAGGGCTTCCGTGCACCGTCGCTGTCGGAGAACTCCAACAGCACCAGCATCGCCTACGGCAGCGTGGTCGATCCGCGTGATCCGGACGTGCCGGGCTCGCGGCAGAACCCGACCTTCTTCACCGTCGGCAACAGCGACCTGAAGCCGGAGCGCACCAAGAGCGTGAACTTCGGCGTGGTGCTGTCGCCGTGGGCGAACACCAACCTGAGCATCGACTACTACCGTATCCAGCTGGACAACCTGGTCGGTACCAACAACACCCAGACCCTGGTCAACGACAACGTCGCCGGTGCCGTGCAGCGCGATGAGCGCGGCAAGCTGCAGGCGGTCTACAACCGCTACCAGAACCTGAGCGAGCTGAAGACCTCGGGCATCGACGTCGAGCTGCGCCAGCGCATCCCGACCACCGCCTTCGGTGACTTCACCGTGACCTCGGCCTACACCCACGTGCGCGACTACCGGCGCCCGACCGTGGTCGGTGGCCCGCTGGTGGACTATGCCGGCAGCAACCTCGGCGCCACCCTGCCGAAGAACAAGGCCACCACCACCCTGGACTGGAAGTACAGCGACTACACCGCCGCGGTGACCTGGTACTACACCAGTGGCTACGACCAGAAGGCCAGCACCGCTGCCGCTGCGGTGCAGAGCCGCGTCGACGCCTACAACCAGTTCGATCTCTACCTGGGCTACACCGGCATCGAGAACCTGACCGTGTACGCCAAGGTGCAGAACCTGGGTGACAAGACGCCGCCGTACGATGCCTCGTTCCCGGGCATCCGCGCGCCGTACGACTTCAGCCAGTACGACCTGCGTGGCCGCTACTTCACGCTGGGCTTCGACTACCGCTTCTGATCCACCCGCCGCGGCCGGCCACCCTGTGTGGCCGGCCGTGTTGCCATGTTCCAGGGGAGTCACCGTGTCCTTCCACCGCCGTGCCGTTTTCCCGTTGTTGCTCGCCGTCGCCACCGCCGTATCGTTGCCGCCTGCGGTACATGCGCAGAGCGCCTATTTCTTCCCGCAGACCACCGATGCCGCGGCATTCGATACCGCCATTCCCACGCCGGAGCAGTTCCTCGGCTATCCGATCGGCAGCCGCTACACCCGCCATGACCAGCTGGTGGCTTACTTCCAGGAGCTGGCCAAGCACTCGGACAAGATCAGCGTGCGCGAGATCGGCCGCAGCTATGAGGGCCGACCGCTGCTGATCGCCACGGTCACTGCTGCAGGCAACCACGCGCGGCTGGAACAGATCCGCCAGCAGCACGCGACCCTGGCCGACCCGGCGCAGCCGCGCAGCGCTGCCGGTGACAGCCCGGTGGTGGTGTGGCTGGGCTACAGCGTGCACGGCAACGAGACCTCCAGTGGCGAAGCGGCGATGCTGACCGCCTACTACCTGGTGGCCAACCGCAGCGCGGAAACGCAGCAGTGGCTGCAGCAGGCAGTGGTGCTTTTCGACCCGGCGCAGAATCCCGACGGCCGCGATCGCGCCGCCAACTGGCACAACGCCTGGGCGTCCGACCCGGCCTCGGCCGATCCGGCCGACAAGGAACACGTCGAGACGTTCCCGCAGGGCCGTACCAACCACTACTTCACCGATCTCAACCGCGATTGGCTGGCACTGACGCAGCAGGATTCGCGGCCGAAGGTGGCGCAGTTCCACCAGTGGTACCCGAACGTGCAGATCGACTTCCATGAAATGGGCAAGGACAGCACGTACTACTTCGAGCCATCGCCGAAGAGCATGCATAGCCCGTTGATCCCGGCAGCATCGTACGAGTTCAACAAGACCCTGGCCAAGTACCACGCCCAGGCGCTCGATGCGCTGGGTTCGCTGTACTACACCGGTGAGAACTTCGACAATTTCTCGCCCGTGTACGGCTCGACCTATCCGGATTTCCACGGCGCGGTCGGCGTCACCGTGGAGCAGGCCAGCTCGCGCGGTCGCGTGCAGGAATCGGTGAATGGCCTGCTGACGTTCCCGTTCACCATCCGCAACCAGGTTGCCACCGGATTGGGCACGGTGCGCGGTGCGGTGACCGAGCGCAGCGCCCTGTTCGAGCTGCAGAAGAGTTTCTTCCAGAGCGCGCTGAAGCAGGCCGCACAACAGCCGGTGAAGAGCTTCGTGTTCGGCGACGCGCATGATCCGGCATTGACCCGACGCCTGCTGGAACTGCTGTTGCTGCACAGGATTGAAGTGCATGCACTGGACCGCGCTGTCAGCGTAGATGGCCAGCGTTTCGAAGCGGGCAGCGCCTACGTGGTGCCGGTGCAGCAGGCGCAGTTCCGCCTGGTCCATTCGATCTTCGCCGAGACCCCGCCGATCAAGGGCGACGTGTTCTACGGCAGCACCAGTTACGCGATCGCCCCGGCCTACGGCGTGGCTTTTGCCGGCAGCCGCAGCCGCATCGATGGCGGCGCCCGCGTGGTCGAGGTTCCCGCAGTGCAGGGCGGGCTGACCGGCGGTGAAGCGGGCTTCGCCTACGTGATCGACTGGCGCGACTACAACGCGGGCCGCGCACTGGCCGCCCTGCAGGCCAAGGGCTTGTCCACGCGTGCCACCTTCCAGCCGTTCACCGCGGCCACCGCACAAGGTGAGGTGGCCTTTGCCGGGGGCAGCATCGTGGTACCGGTGGCCGGGCAGCCGCTGCAGGGTGTGGCGTTGCAGGAGGCGGTCGCCGCCGCCGCGCGGGCCGCCGGTGTGCAGGTGCATGCGCTGGCCAGCGGTCGCAGCCGCGACGGCATCGACCTTGGCAGTGACGGCGTCAAGGCACTGCGCAAGCCCGCCGTCGCGCTGGTGATGGGCGAGGGCGTGGCAGCCACCGAAATCGGTTCGGCCTGGTTCCTGCTCGACCAGCAGCTGCGCCTGCCGGCCAGCAAGCTGGACCCGCAGCAGCTGGGCAAGGTGTCGCTGGACCGCTACACCACGATCGTGCTGTCCGGCGGCACCTATGCCGGCATCGACGCGACCGCGGTAGCGGCATTGAAGCGCTGGATCCAGGCCGGCGGGTCACTGGTCACCTATGGCAGCGCGTCGAAGTGGGCGATCGAACAGAAACTTGCCGACGGCGAGAAGCTGGGCAAGGACGAGGAAGCAACAGACACCGCGCGCCGCGCCTTCGGTGACCAGCGCGATATCGCCGCGATCGAGCGTGTCAGCGGCAACATCCTCAGCGCCGACGTCGACCCCAGTCATCCTTTGGCGTTCGGCGTGCCGCGCCGGCAACTGGCGATCAACAAGGAGAACACGGTCATCCTGCAGCCGAGCACGAACGGGTTTTCCACGGTGGTGCGGATCGACGACACACCGCGGGTGAACGGTTATCTGTCCGAGCGCAACCGCAGTCGCGTGGCTGGAAGTGCATGGCTGCTGGTGTCAGCGCAGGGGCAGGGCAACGTGATCCTGTTTGCTGATGATCCGGCGCATCGCAAGTACTGGCATGGCACTGATCGGATGCTGATCAACGCGATCTTCTTCGGGAATCTGGTGAATCCGAGTAAAGCGCGGGGTTGAGGCATTACGCGCCGAACTGACGCTGGGATTGGGAGGACGGATGGGCCGCGCAGGACACGCCGCAAGTACGTCCGTGTAGGCTCGTAGGCGCCATCCATGGCGCCTGCGGTCCTGCGCGGCCCATCCGTCCTCCCCAGACAGTTTCCTGCGGGCGCGGATGCATCAAACCCAAGGCGGGAGCAAGGGCAAAAGCAAAAGCTGGAATTCCGGCTTTTGCTTTTGTCTTTGGATTGATCCTTCTTCTCTCGGCTACCCGGCGGGACAAGTAGGCGCTGGAAATGTCTGAAGCGTTGGGGAGCGGGGGCGGTGCAAAACCGCAGGCGCCATGGGCCCGAGGCATGCCCCGGGCGGGTTGGGCAGGACGCCGAACCCCGATCTTGCCGTGTGCGCAGGACAGCGCACACGAGCAAGGCGCCTACGAGCCCCCATGGATGGGTTTACGGCGTGTTTTGCACCGCCCCCGCTCCCCAACGCCCACACAAAACCCACCGCCAGCTTTCAAACCACCCGGCAGCCAGCAACAAAAAAGGGACGACGCGTAAGCGTCGTCCCCCGATAAGCAGCTCCCGCGCAGCGGGAGACGCCATCCCTGTCAGCTGGGATCAGCTGGCGCGACCGCCGCCGCTACCCTGGCCGCGGCCACGGCCGCCACCGCTGTTGTTGCCGCCACCGCGACGCTGGCCCTGACCGGCACCTGCGCCTGCGCGCTGCTGGCCGTTGCCGGCGCCCTCGCGGCGGCCACCGCCGGCCTTCTTCGGGCCTGCATGGGCATGACGCGGCGCATCGCCGTGCGGACGGCGCGCGTGGGTCTTGCGCGGCACGCGCTCGCCGGTATCGGCCTCGGCCTTGCCCGGAGCACTGTTGCCCCAGCGGATCGGCGTCTGCAGCTCGAAGCCCGGCACATCGCGGATGTCCATGTCACGGCCGAGCAGGCGCACGATCGCGCGCAACAGCTTCACTTCATCCTGCGCCACCAGCGAAATCGCTTCACCGGTCGCACCGTTGCGGCCGGTACGGCCAATGCGGTGCACGTAGTCTTCGGCCACCATCGGCAGATCGAAGTTGATCACCTTCGGCAGCTCGTTGATGTCGATGCCGCGCGCGGCGATATCGGTGGCCACCAGCACGGTGACACGGCCAGCCTTGAAGTCGCCGAGCGCACGCAGGCGCTGGCCCTGGCTCTTGTTGCCGTGGATCGCCGCGGTCTTGATGCCGGACTTTTCCAGGAACGCGGCCAGCTTGTCGCTGCCGTGCTTGGTGCGGGCAAACACCAGGGTCTGCTCGCGGCTGTCCTGCGCCAGCAGGTGCAGCAGCAGGTCGCGCTTGCGGCTGCCATCGACCGGATGCACCTTGTGGGTGATGGTCTCGGCGACGGTGTTCTTCGGCGTGACCTGGATCTGTTCCGGGTTGCGCATGAATTCCAGCGCCAACTGGCGGATGTTGTCCTCGAAGGTGGCCGAGAACAGCAGGGTCTGGCGGTTCTGCTTGGGCAGCTTGGCCAGGATGCGCTTGATCGAGGGCAGGAAGCCCATGTCCAGCATGCGGTCGGCTTCGTCCAGCACCAGCAGTTCAATGCCGGACAGGTCGATGCTGCGACGCTCCAGGTGGTCGATCAGGCGGCCCGGGCACGCCACCAGCAGATCCACGCCGCGACGCAGGATGTCCAGCTGGTTGCCCATGCCGACACCGCCGTAGATGCAGGCGCTGGGGATGCGCAGGTACTTGCTGTAACCGCGCAGGCTGTCATGCACCTGGGTGGCCAGTTCGCGGGTCGGTGCCAGGATCAGCGCGCGCGGCTTGCGCGGGCCGGTGCGCACTTCCTGCGAAGCGGTGCCCAGGTGCTGCAGCAGCGGCAGGCCGAACGCGGCGGTCTTGCCGGTACCGGTCTGTGCGCCGGCCAGCAGGTCGCGACCGGCCAGCACCAGCGGGATCGCCTGCTGCTGGATCGGGGTCGGGGTTTCGTAGCCCTGCTCGGCGAGCGCACGCAGCAGGAAGGGCGCAAGGCCCAGGGATTCAAAAGACATCGAGATTGCTCCAAGTACAGTTAACGCCTGTCCGAACGGACAGACGGGGGCAGATCAAACTGATCGGCTGACTCGGAGCGTTCCCGTGAACCGCGCTGCGAGAATTGGGTGCAGCCAACGCGAAGCGCAGGCTGGAATGCGTGACGAACGGCGTCGGAGTGGGGGCGGGCGATGGGGCGAACCCCGGTCGCCGGCGATCCCGGAGGGAAACGGACGGCCGCTGCAGACCCGCATAGTCTAACGGAAGGATGAGACCTGACGCAAAACAGGCTGTTCAGGTTGGGGGTTCGGCAGGGCTGCGCCCTGCACCCGCCGAATCGACGGCAATGGCAACAGCAACAGCAACAGCAACWGCAACWGCAACRGCAACRGCAACRGCAACAGCAACAGCGKGCATWCCGTGGGATGGCGGGGTGGGTCCGGTTGCGGGGGACGCCGTAAACCCATCCMTGGGGGCTTGGCCGCGGCATCCATGCCGCGGACACCCCCGCAGTAGATCCACGCCATGCGTGGATGCTCTTCGTTCAATTGTCGAAATATTCGATTTCGTTGGAAATTCATCCACGCATGGCGTGGATCTACCACCGTCATCGGGAAACTGTCGAGGGCGGGGCGGTATGGGGCTGCAGGACCGTTGGCGCCATGGATGGCGCCATCGAGCCCCCATGGATGGGTTTACGGCGTGTCCTGCAGCCCCAYACCGCCCCGCCCAACCCRCAGAAAACCCAGAGCCGGCTGTTGCAGTTGCTTTCGCGGCTGCCTTGGCCTTGGCCGTTGCCTCTGCACGTGCAGGGTGCAACCCTGCCGCCCCCCTCCTGCGGTAGGGTGAGGCGATGCCGCGCTGCAGCTTGGCTACGCTGCTTATTTGATTACACTTGAAACTTGTTTGCCCACGACTCCGGACACCCACCATGAAGCTTGGTTCCTTGAAGGAAGGCGGCCGCGACGGCACCCTGATCGTCGTCTCGCGTGACCTGCGCCACGGCGTGCGCGCCACCGGCATCGCCGCCACCCTGCAGTTGGCCCTGGAGGACTGGAGCCATCTGGCCCCGCGTCTGAATGCGCTGTATGAGTCGCTCAATGCCGGTGACGCCGATGGCGTGTTCGACTTGGACCCGCAGGCCCTGGCTGCGCCGATGCCGCGCGCCTATGAATTCGTTGATGGCAGCGCCTACCTGCCACACGTCGAGCGCGTACGTCGCGCCCGCGGCGCCGAGGTGCCGGAGAGCTTCTACAGTGATCCGCTGATGTACCAGGCCACCAGCGCCGGTTTCCATGGCCCGCGCGATGCGGTCAAGGTGGTCAGCGAGGACTACGGCATCGACCTGGAAGCGGAGATCGTGGTGATCACCGACGACGTGCCGATGGCCGCCACGCCGGAGCAGGCCGCCGGCCACATCCAGCTGATCGGCCTGGTCAACGACGTCTCGCTGCGCAACCTGATCCCGGGCGAACTGGCCAAGGGCTTCGGCTTCCTGCAGTCCAAGCCGCGCTCGGCGTTGTCGCCGGTGTTCGTCACTCCCGACGAGCTGGGCGCTGCCTGGCAGGACAGCAAGGTGCACCTGCCGCTGCTGACCCACATCAACGGGACGTGGTTCGGTGCGCCGGAAGCGGGTGTCGACATGCAGTTCAACTTCGCCCAGCTGGTCGCGCACGCGGCGAAGACGCGGCCGCTCAGTGCCGGCACCATCGTCGGCTCGGGCACCATCGCCAACGAAGACACCAGCAAGGGGGCTTCGTGCTTCGCCGAACAGCGCGTGGTGGAAACCCTGCGCGACGGCAAGCCGAGCACGCCGTTCATGTCCTTCGGCGACGTGGTGCGCATCGAGATGCTCGATGCCGCCGGCAACAGCATCTTCGGTGCGATCGAGCAGCGCATCGAACAGGCGGCCAAGCCCTGAGCATGGAGGCGGCGATGGAGATTCCGGTCGACGACGGCATCATGCTGTACACCTACTGGCGATCCAGCGCCGCCTACCGCGTGCGCATCGGCCTGGCCTTGAAAGGCCTGGCCTTCGAAGCACGACCGGTGCATCTGGTGCGCGAGGGCGGCGAGCAGCACCATGACGCCTATCGCGGGCTCAACCCGCAGCAGCTGGTGCCCACGCTGCTGCATGACGGCCACGTGCTGACCCAGTCGCTGGCGATCCTGGAGTATCTGGAAGAGCGGTTCCCGCAGGTGCCGCTGCTGCCGGCCGACGCCGCTGGCCGCGCACGGGTGCGGGCAGCGGCGCAGCTGGTAGCCTGCGACATCCACCCGATCAACAACCTGCGGGTGATGCAGTACCTCGAGCGCGATCTGCAGCTGCCCGCCGATGCACGCACGCAGTGGACCCTGCACTGGATGGCCGAGGGCTTCGCCGCGATGGAAACGATGCTGGCCGACAGTGCTGACACCGGTACGTTCTGCCACGGTGACCGTCCGGGTCTGGCCGACATCTGCCTGTTGCCGCAGCTGTACAACGCCCATCGCTTCGGCCTGGACCTGGCGGCATACCCCACACTGCGCCGCATTGAAGCGGCCTGCCAGCAGCTGGATGCCTTCATCGCTGCACGCCCCGAAAACCAGGTCGACGCCGCCTGACGTCCCGCTGTGCTCGCCGGGCATGGCCTGGCGCTACCGGTCTCCGGCGCGCGGTAGCGCCGGGCCATGCCCGGTGGGCGCGGAGTTGGCCGCCAGCAGTTGCTGCAGGTCGTCGCGGAACAGCCGGTAGGCGTCCTCGCGCCGCGTATCATCCTTCTGCCGCAGTACCCAGGCAGGATGCACGGTGGCGTATCCCCGGGTGCCATCCTCAAGCGTGAGCCAGCGGCCACGGTCGCGCGTCAGGTTGAAATCGCGACCGAATACGGACGAGGCCGCCGTGGCGCCGAGACAGACGATCACCTGCGGCTTCACCCGTGCGATCTCGCCCTGCAGCCACGGCCGGCAGGCATGCACATGGCGGCTCTCAGGGCGCTTATGCAGGCGCACCTTGCCTCGGCGCTCGTGATGGAAGTGCTTCACCGCGTTGGTCAGGTACAGGGCGCTGCGTTCGATGCCCAGCTCCTGCAGCGCACGGTCCAGCAGCTTGCCCGCCGGCCCGGCGAAGGGGCGACCACTCAGGTCCTCGACATCACCGGGCTGTTCGCCCACCAGCATGATGCGTGCATCGGCACGACCTTCACCGAACACGGTCTGGGTCGACGCTTCCCACAGCGGGCACTGCCGACAGACGGCGGCCTGCTGGCGCAACGCCTGCAGGCTGCCATTGTCCGCAGCGGCATCGGTTGCATCATTCGGCCGTGCGGGAATACGTCGCTGCGGTGCCTGTGCCGGTCGATCATGCATCTCCTGCACGCGGCCGGCTGCGTCGCGCACAAGGCCCGGCAACAGGTGCGCTTCGGGAAGATGCTTCCAGTAACGGGCGGGCATTTCCTGCTGCATCATCCGCGTGTTGAGCCGGGCCGGATTGAAGATGCTGGCGTAATAGGTCTGCCACAGCGTCTCACGGGCGTCTTCGGCGGGTGCATCGCGACGGCTGCCGCCATCACCGAACGAGAGCGCGCTGCCATCCCAGCGGACACTGCGCGCGGGGGTCAGGATCGCCCAGCGCATGCCGGCAAAACGGCGGGCGAAAAACGGCGCGACCCGGTCGACGATGTTGTGATCGGGCTCGAACCAGGCGATGAACGCGTCGGTCTCGCCGGGCACCTCCCGGAAGCGCACGAAGGCCTTCATCTTGTGCGTGTCGCGGCGCACCGCCTGCGCCAGCGCCATCAACCGCAGCACATCGGCGTCGGCCGGATTGGACAGCACCGTGCGTTCGCCATGCGCGATGCGCCACAGCAGGCGGTACAGCAGCGGCAGGCGCTGCGGATCGCGATGGCATAGGCAGGTAGCGGCCAGTTCGACAAAGTCGCGCGGCACGTTCGGGACGGTGGCGCCGTCGGGCAGTGGCGCCTGCTGCACCGCCGGCGCGTCCAGCAGCGACGCTTCGGTACCCGTGATCCAGTCCAGCTGTTCCGGCAGCACGCGGCGCAGCAAGGCCTCACGCGCCGCACCGCGCCAGGCATCCAGCGACCACGGCGGGTCTACGCGCAGCGACCAGCGCTGCAGCTCAGGCAGCGGGCGCGGCATCGAACAGCGAGCCCTGGCGGGGTGGTGGCGCCAGCTTCGCGCGCAGCACCGCCGGATCATCCAGCGCACTGCGCGGATGGTGGTCGGCCAGCTGCACGAACGGCAGCAGTTTGCTCATCGGCGCCTTCAGTCGTGCAACGTCGGCCACCCGCAGGCGACCGTGGCGGCGTGCCATCAATACGCGCTTGACGTTGCGCACTCCCAGGCCTGGCACCCGCAGCAGCAGCTCCTTCGGCGCAAGGTTCAGGTCCACCGGGAAGCGTTCGGGATGGCGGATCGCCCAGGCCATCTTCGGATCGATGTCCAGATCCAGCATGCCACCCTGGGTGGTGTCGGTGATCTCCTCCACGCCGTAGCCGTAGAAGCGCAGCAGCCAGTCGGCCTGGTACAGCCGGTGCTCGCGCTGCAGCGGAGGCGGCTGCAGCGGCAGCTGGCGGCTCGCATCGGGAATCGGGCTGAAGGCGGAGTAGTACACCCGGCGCATGCGGTAGTTGCCGTAGAGGCTGTCGGCACTGGTCAGGATCTGCTGGTCGCTGGCACCGTCGGCGCCGACGATCATCTGCGTGCTCTGCCCGGCGGGTGCAAAGCGGGGAGGGCGAGGACGCGCGCCGCGGCTGGAAACCGGTGCGATCACTGCCGGCGCCTTGCGGGCCTCCTTGGCTTCTTCGATGCGCCAGCGCAGTTCGCCCATCGCGCCGCGGATCGATGTGCTGGTCTTTTCCGGTGCGAGGGTGGCCAGGCCCGCCTCGGTGGGCAGTTCGACATTGATCGACAGGCGATCGGCGTAACGACCCGCAGCGGCCAGAAGTTCTGGCGATGCCTCGGGGATCGTTTTCAGGTGGATGTACCCGGCGTATCGGTGCTCCTCGCGCAGTCGACGTGCCACCTCCACCATGCGCTCCATCGTGTAGTCCGCGTTGCGGATGATGCCGCTGGAAAGAAACAGCCCTTCGATGTAATTGCGCTTGTAGAAGTCCAGTGTGAGCGTGACCACCTCGTCCACGCTGAAACGCGCGCGCGGCACGTTGCTGGACACCCGGTTCACGCAATAGGCGCAGTCGTACACGCAGAAGTTGGTCAGCAGGATCTTCAGCAGCGACACGCAGCGGCCATCGGGCGTGTAGCTGTGGCAGATGCCCATGCCCTCGGTACTGCCGATGCCGCCGGAGGCGCGCGAATCGCGCTTGCCCGCACCACTGGAGGCGCAGGAGGCATCGTACTTGGCGGCATCTGCAAGGATGGCCAGCTTGCGTATGGTTTCCATTGAAGAAACCTACGCACGAGGGGTCTCATTGGATGAGACCGCCCCTTAACCCTTCAGGATTCCGCCGGGCATGGACCGGCTCTACCACCACGCGTCCGGTAGCGCCGGGCCATGCCCGGCGGGCGCGCCGTCAGAACCCGTGGGTAATGCTCGGCGCGCCGGCCGAGAAGTCCGCATACGGATCATGCTCGCCGCTGCCTCCTTCGGACAGGCGGAACTTCAGCGCCAGGCCATCGCGCGAGTCGGCCGCGCGCAGGGCTTCTTCCTGATCGATGGTGCCGTTCTTGGCCAACCGGAACAGGCACTGGTCGAAGCTCTCCATGCCTTCTTCCAGCGAAGCCTCCATCGCCGCCTTGATCTCGTGTACCTGGCCGCGACGCAGCAGGTCGCGGATCATCGGCGTGTTGATCAGTACTTCGGTGGCCGGCAGGCGGCGCCCCTCCTTGTTCTTCACCAGGCGCTGGCTGATCACCGCACGCAGGTTCAGCGCCAGGTTCATCAGCACGTTCTTGTGCGCGCTTTCCGGGAAGAAGTTGAGGATGCGCTCGATGGTCTGGTCGGCGTTGTTGGAGTGCAGGGTGGCCAGGCACAGGTGCCCGGTTTCGGCGAAGGCGATCGCCGCCTCCATCGTTTCGGCATCCAGGATCTCGCCGATCAGGATCACGTCCGGCGCTTCACGCATCGCGTTCTTCAGCGCATTGTGGAAGGCATGGGTATCGAGCCCGACCTCGCGCTGGTTGACGATGGACATCTTGTGCTTGTGCAGGTACTCGATCGGGTCCTCGATGGTGAGGATGTGACCGGTGGTGGTGCTGTTGCGATGGTCGATCATCGACGCCAGCGAGGTGGACTTGCCCGAGCCGGTGGACCCCACCACCAGCACCAGCCCACGCGGGGTCATGATGACGTCTTTCAGCACCTGCGGCAGGTTGAGCTCTTCGATGCTCGGAATCCGGCTGCGGATGGCGCGGATGACCATGCCCACTTCACCGCGCTGCTTGAACACGTTGACGCGGAAACGCCCGGCATCGGCCAGGGCGATGGCCATGTTGAGTTCCAGCTCGCGCTCGAACTGCGGCACCTGGCCCTCGTCCATCAGCGAGTAGGCGATCTTCTTCACCATTCCCGGCGGCAGGCCGGTATTGCCGAGCGGATACAGCTTGCCCTCGATCTTGATGTACACCGGCGCGCCGGTGGTCAAGAACATGTCCGAAGCGTTCTTTTCGGTCATCAGCTTCAGGAAGTAGCCGATATCCATTGCGAATTTTCCCCAACGAAACTGCCGGTGCCCGTTGCAAGCACGGTACCGGCTTGACGACAATGGCCGCGAACCGACAACCGGTACGGCCTCCCCAATGAAACGACTTAGCTTCGCACGAATGCGCCACAGCCTGTATGTGATGGCGTTTGCATTCGCACTCTCTGCTCCCGCCTGGGCGCAGGATGGCGCGTTGGAACTGGCCCAGGCCCGGCAGGCGGTGGACAAGGCCACCCAGGCCGACGCCGACCAGTACGCCCCGGACCTGATCGGGTTGGCCCGCCAGGGGCTGGAGCAGGCCCAGCGTGCCGCCGGCGACCGCCGCGAGCGCAAGAACGCACCGGCGCTGGCCCTGCGTGCCACCGTTGACGCCGATCTGGCCCGTGCCCGCAGCGAGGAAGCCACGGCGACCGCACAGCTGCAGCTGCGCCGCAACGAGGTCAACCAGCTGCAGCGCCAGTTGTCGACCGGGGAGGACCGCCGATGAAGACGATTTCCGCGCTGACCCTGGCTACGCTGCTGGCCCTGCCGACGCTGGCACTGGCCGCTGACAACCCGATGGTGGGCCAGCTGAGCCAGCGCCTGATGGCGATCCAGGCCAATCCGGACACCGCCGAACTGGGCGCCTTCGAGCGCATGCAGGCGCAGCAGGCCATCGCCACCCTGGAAAAGGCCAAGCGCCGTGACCAGGAGCTGGCCACCTACCTGGCCGAGCGCCGGGTCGAGATCGCCGAGACCGCCGTGCGGGCTGCGCTGGCCGCGCGCGAGGTCGACCGCCTGGAGCGCACCCGCGGCGACCTGCTGATCGAGGCCAGCCGCCGCGATGCCGCCCGCGCCCGCCAGGAGGCCGAACAGCTGCGCATGCAGGCGCAGATGCAGGCAGAAGAGGCCGAACGCCTGCGCCAGGCGGCCGAGGCCGAGACCCTGGCCCGCCAGGATGCCGAGAACGCCCTGACCAGCGTGGCCGGCAAGCAGCAGCAGCGCCTCAGCTCGGCCCAGCAGAACGCGGCCAAGCTGGCCCGTGAGGAAGCCGAGCTGGTGTCCGGGCAGAAACTGCCGGGCTCGAAGTTCGATGGCCGCGGCGAGGTCTTCACCTTTGCCGGTGACGCGTTTGCGGCCGGGGCCTCGAGCCTGTCCGGTGGCGCCCGCAACCAGGCCAAGGCCCTGGCCGAGTACGTGAACATCGGCAAGAAGGGCAGGATCCGCATCGAAGCCTATGACAGCGCCAATGGCGTCGGCCAGAAGCGCGCCGAGGCACTGCGCGACGCGCTGGTGTCGGCCGGTGTCGCCAGCAGCCGTATCCAGGTTGCTGGGAAGAAGGCCGCCTCCACCCGGGCCCGCTCGGCCGAGGTCGTCATCGCGCCGTAATTGATTGATATTGTTTGTTTTTCGTTGTGTTGAGTATTCAGCCTGAACCCCGCCTCGGCGGGGTTCGGTCTTTTTGCCGCAGGGGCTTGAACCCCGTCCAGAGCAAGCGTAGGGTCAATTGTCCGGGACGCAATAACGCGGACCGGACGATGGGAGGGCCGGGCCGATGCAAGCAGGGCGCGAACCGCAGCAGATCGAAGTGCGCAGGCCAGTGCCGCACGTCGTTGTGGGCACCCATGTGGGCATCGACCGGCACTCCTCCATGAACAACGCCCCGTGCCTTGCGGCCGGGGCGTTCGTGTATCTGTCGAAGGAGGTCCATCATGTTTGAAGATCAGCCCCAGAGCGAGATCGACGCCCGTCGCGCGCGCGATCCGGAGTTCCGGGCACTCCATGACCAGCACCGCAAGTTGAACAAGAAGTGCATGGATGCGGAGTTGGGTGTACTCCCGATCGATGATGTCACCCTGGGTCGAATGAAGCGCGAGAAGCTGCTGGCCAAGCAACGCCTTCTGCGAATGTACGAAACACCGCTCGCAACCTCGTCCCCCACGCATTGACGCACCCCTGTCGTGCCCGGAATGGCATGACCTGGCCATCGATGGCCCTGCCAGGCTCTCCTGACCTGGCAACGCGGCGCCGCTGAACGCAGGCGTCGCGCCAAGGCACCACACGCGGTGGTGCCTTGGCCCGCAGGCACGTCCCCCGATGCGGGCGGTACCGGTCTCCTCGTCGATCCGGGGCCGTCCGCATCCCCTTGGGCTGCCAGCCGAGCTGGTGGGTGCCGACCGTGGGTCAGCACGCCTCCCGCCGGGCATGGCCCGGCGCTATAGAAACGGCTCCTGACTTTCGTCGCCATCCATCGGATAATCACCGGTCCGGCCCTGTGTGGCGCGAACCGAAGTCCCCCGAATGCCCATCCATTCTTCCGTCCTCGAACTCATCGGCCAGACCCCTATCGTCAAGGCCCAGCGCCTGGATGCTGGCGTCTGCGAGCTCTACCTGAAGCTCGAAAGCGCCAACCCGGGCGGATCGATCAAGGATCGCATCGGCCTGTCGATGATCGAAGCGGCAGAGAAGCGCGGCGACCTGAAGCCCGGCGCCACCCTGGTGGAAGGCACCGCCGGCAATACCGGCCTGGGCCTGGCGCTGGTGGCCCAGCAGAAGGGCTACAAGCTGATCCTGGTGGTCCCGGACAAGATGAGCCGGGAAAAGATCTTCAACCTGAAGGCGATGGGTGCCGAAGTGCGCCTGACCCGCTCGGACGTGGCCAAGGGCCACCCGGAGTACTACCAGGACCTGGCCAAGACCATCGCCGAGCAGACCCCAGGCGCCTACTTCGTCAACCAGTTCGGCAACCCGGACAACCCGGCCGCGCATGAATTCGGCACCGGCCCGGAGATCCTCGAGCAGATGGATGGCGATCTGGATGCCATCGTGTTCGGCTGCGGCAGCTCCGGCACCATGACCGGCCTCTCGCGCGCCTTCGCCACGCTGTCGCCGAAGACCGAGCTGGTGCTGGCCGACCCGGTCGGCTCCATCCTGGCCGAGTACATCAACGACGGCGTGCTCAACGACAAGTCGGGCAGCTGGCTGGTGGAAGGCATCGGCGAGGATTTCCTGCCCTCGATCTCCGATTTCAGCCGTGTGAAGAAGGCCTACGCCATCACCGATGCGGAGAGCTTCCATACCGCGCGTGAGCTGCTGGGCAAGGAGGGCATCCTCGGTGGCTCCTCGACCGGCACCCTGCTGGCGGCGGCGCTGAAGTACTGCAAGGAGCAGACCACGCCGAAGAAGGTGCTGGTGCTGGTCTGCGACACCGGCAACAAGTACCTGTCGAAGATGTACAACGACTACTGGATGCTGGACAACGGCTTCCTTGAGCGCCCGCAGCACGGTGACCTGCGCGACCTGATCCTGCGCCCGTACGGCCAGCGCGACACCGTCGTGATCGGCCCGAACGACCTGCTGACCACCGCCTATCAGCGCATGAAGCTGTATGACGTGTCGCAGCTGCCGGTGCTGGACGGTGACCAGCTGGTCGGCATCGTCGACGAAAGCGACGTGCTGCTGCACGTCTACGGCGACGAAGCACGCTTCCGTGACCCGGTGGCCACCGCGATGGTCAGCAAGCTGGATCGCCTGGATGTGAAATCGCCGATCGAGGCGCTGCTGCCGGTGTTCGACCGCGGCCAGGTGGCCATCGTGATGGACGGTGACACCTTCCTCGGCCTGATCACCCGCATCGACCTGCTGAATTACCTGCGTCGGCGCGTTCAGTAAGGCGTTTATCGCCGCAGATCGCTGCTGAATCCCGGTTTATCCGCGTCAAAGCTCGTTAAGGCCGCGCTGATAGACTCCCGCTCCTTCGACGGCGCCGGTCATCGGCGCCAATCAGGAAACGACATGTCCAACGCTTCTTCCCCGGACCGCGCGCTGGCGCTGGCCACCCTGGCCATCCATGGCGGCCAGTCGCCCGACCCGAGCACCGGCGCGGTGATGCCGCCGATCTACGCCACCTCGACCTATGCGCAGTCCAGCCCGGGCGAGCACCAGGGCTTCGAGTACTCGCGTACCCACAACCCGACCCGCTTCGCCTACGAGCGTTGCGTGGCCTCGCTGGAAGGTGGCACCCGTGGCTTCGCCTTCGCCTCGGGCATGGCCGCCAGCTCCACCGTGATCGAGCTGCTGGATGCCGGCAGCCACGTGGTGGCGATGGACGACATCTATGGCGGCAGCTTCCGCCTGTTCGAGCGCGTGCGTCGCCGCACCGCTGCGCTGGACTTCAGCTTCGTCGACCTGACCGATCTGGCCGCCTTCGAAGCGGCGATCACGCCGAAGACCAAGATGGTCTGGATCGAGACCCCGACCAATCCGATGCTGAAGATCGTGGACATCGCCGCGGTCGCCGCCATCGCCAAGCGCCATGGCCTGATCGTAGTGGTCGACAACACCTTCGCCTCGCCGATGCTGCAGCGTCCGCTGGAGCTGGGGGCGGACCTGGTGCTGCATTCGGCCACCAAGTACCTCAACGGCCATTCGGACATGGTCGGTGGCATGGTCGTGGTCGGCGACAACGCCGAACTGGCCGAGCAGATGGCCTTCCTGCAGAACTCCATCGGTGGCGTGCAGGGCCCGTTCGACAGCTTCCTGGCCCTGCGCGGTCTGAAGACCCTGCCGCTGCGCATGAAGGCGCACTGCGCCAACGCGATGGCGCTCGCACAGTGGCTTGAAAAGCACCCGGCGGTGGAGAAGGTGATCTACCCGGGCCTGGCCTCGCACCCGCAGCATGAGCTGGCGGGCAAGCAGATGGCCGGCTACGGCGGCATCGTCTCGATCGTGCTGAAGGGCGGTTTCGACGCGGCCAAGCGCTTCTGCGAGAAGACCGAACTGTTCACCCTGGCCGAGTCGCTGGGCGGGGTGGAAAGCCTGGTGAACCACCCGGCGGTGATGACCCATGCGTCGATCCCGGTGGCACGCCGCGAGCAGCTGGGCATCAGTGATGCACTGGTAAGGCTGAGCGTGGGCGTTGAGGACCTGGGGGATCTGCAGGTGGATCTGGAACAGGCGCTGGCGGTCTGAATACGGCCCTGCCAGAGATGCCTTCTGTCGAAAATTCACGCCCCTCCCTGCAGGTTCGTCTGCTGGCCTGGGTGCGGGGGCAATCGCTGTTGCGATCTGCATACCGTGCCCTGCCACGTGCATGGCGGGAAGGCGCGTTGCAGCTGCTGACACGGCGTATCCGCGCGCGCACGCGCTTCCCGCGCACTGCTGCCTGGCACGGGTGGCAGCCGCGTCCGACCTCGCCGACGTCGTGCGTGCCAGCCGACACAGCGCTTCCGGGCGTGAATATCCTCGGGTACATCCACGGTCAGTTCGGCCTGGCCGAGGCCGCACGCAGCTATGCCCGCGCGCTGATCGACAATCGGGTGCCGGTGGCCCTGCGCGACATCGACCTGGACCTCCCGCACGGCTGGGATGACCGCGCGCTGGATGCCTACATCGACAATGACGTGCCGCATCCGGTCAGCATCATTTTCGTCAATCCGGATTATCTGGAACGCGCACTGCAGGACATCGGCCGGGCGCGCCTGCAGGGGCGCTACCTGATTGCCTGTTGGTTCTGGGAGTTGGAGACCATTCCTGACAGTTGGTTGCCAGCGTTGTCCCACGTGGACGAGATCCTCGTAGCCAGCGCTTTTGTCGAACAGGCCGTGAGGAAAGTCACTGACAAGCCGGTGCTGCGCATCCCGATGCCGCTTGGCACGATCGAGGACAGCGGGCTGCAGCGCGCCGATTTCGGTCTGCCGGAAACAGCCTTCATCTTCCTGGTCACGTTTGATTTCAGCTCACGCATGGAGCGCAAGAATCCTGAGGCGGCAATCCGTGCGTTCCGCGCGGCCTTCCCGCCGGAGCGTCGCGATGTCCGCCTGTTGGTCAAGAGCAGCAACGGCTACCGCTTTCCACATTGGATCAAGCGCATCTTTGAATTGGCAGAAGGCGATGACCGCATCATCATCCGCGACGATGTGATCGACCGCGCGCATCTCAATGCCCTGCAGCGCTGCTGCGATGCCTACGTGTCGCTGCATCGCGCCGAAGGCTTCGGAATGGGCCTGGCCGAGTGCATGGCCATTGGCAAGCCGGTCATCGCCACGGGCTGGTCGGGCAATATGGAATTCATGGATGCCGCGTCTGCTGCGCTGGTGGGCTTCTCCCTGGTGGCGGTGGGCGAAGGCGAGTATCCCGGTGGAGAAGGGCAGCGCTGGGCCGACGCCGACGTGGCCCAGGCGGCCGCGTTGATGCGCCGCCTGGCCGACGACCCCGCCGCCGCCGCTGCACTGGGTAGTGCTGGCCGCCAGCATGTGGAAGCAATCCTGTCCGCCCCGGTGGCGGCAGCCCGCATCATCGAACGCCTGAAGGAGCTCCGCACCACCTCGGTGCACGGCACAGCGCGTCAACAGGACAACGAAGTACGAGGCATGCAATGAAAGACATGATCCGGTCCGTGTGGGCCTACCGATACTTCATCCTTTCCTCGATCAAGAACGAGCTGAGGCTACGCTTCATTCGCAGCAAGCTGGGCGCGCTGTGGATGATCATCCACCCGCTGATGCAGGTGGTGATCTTCGCAACCATCCTGTCCGAGGTGCTGTCGGCCAAGCTGCCGGGCATCGATAACAAGTATGCCTACGCGCTTTATCTGATGGCCGGCACGCTGTGCTGGAGCATGTTCGCCGAGACAATCGGCAAGTGCGTTTCGTTGTTCGTGGACAGCGGAAACCTGATGAAGAAGATGGCCTTCCCACGGATCTGCCTGCCGTTCATCGCCGCTGGCACGATGCTGGTCAACAACATACTGCTGTTGCTGGCCATCTTCGCCGTATTTGCCGTGCTGGGTCACTACCCTGGCCCCGAAGCGATGTGGCTGCCGGTGTTGATCATGATCACGCTGCTGTTCGCCATGTCCATCGGCCTGCTGCTGGGCGTGCTCAACGTGTTCATGCGCGATATCGGGCAGGTGGTGCCGGTGGTTCTGCAGGCACTGTTCTGGCTGACCCCCATCGTCTACAACATCCGCATCCTGCCCGAAAATGTGCAGCACCTGTTCATGATGAATCCGCTGTATCCGCTGGTGAGCAGTTACCAGAACGTTCTGCTGTACGACCAGCCGCCCTTGTGGAGCGCGCTGGCCTGGTTGGTGGGCGCCTCGCTGATACTGGCCGTGGCGTCGCTTGTTGTGTTCCGTCGTGCAAGCCCTGAAATGGTGGATGCGCTATGAGTGGTGAGATGCGTGTTGAGGGCGTCGGCAAGGCGTACCGTGTCTGGGGCAGCGAATGGATGCGCGCAGCCAGCTGGTTCGGCCTGCCCACCCGCCCGCGTGAAGAGAACTGGGTCCTGCGCAATGTCTCGTTCACCATCGCCCCTGGCGAAGCGGTGGGCGTTATCGGCCAGAATGGCGCCGGCAAAAGTACCCTGCTGAAGCTGATCACCGGCACCGCACAACCCACCGAAGGGCGGGTGACACGTACCGGACGGGTCGCGGCGATCCTGGAACTGGGAATGGGCTTCAACCCGGACCTGACCGGCCGTCAGAACGCTTTCCATTCGGCCGGGCTGATGGGGTACACGCAGGACCAGATCGAAGACGCGATGCCGGGAATCGAGGCTTTTGCCGAGGTGGGCGAGTACTTCGACCAGCCGGTGCGCACCTATTCCAGCGGCATGCAGGTGCGTGTTGCCTTTGCCGTGGCTACCGCGTTTACGCCGGACCTGCTGATCGTCGACGAGGCATTGTCGGTGGGCGACAGCTACTTCCAGCACAAGAGCTTCGATCGCATGCGTCGCTTCCGTGAGGAAGGCACCTCGATCATGCTGGTCTCGCATAGCCTGGGCGACGTCAAGGCCCTCTGCGACCGCGCCATTCTGCTGGACAAGGGCACGGTACTGAAGGATGGTCAGCCTGATGAGGTGATCGACTACTACAACGCGCTGATCGCGAGGAAGGAAAACGAGCTGCTGGCGGTGGAACAAAGCCGTGGCAAGTCCGGCTGGGTGACTACGCGCAGTGGCACCGGGCAGGCGCGGGTCGGCAGTCTGCGGCTGGTCGATGCGGCCACCGGAGCGGATGTCGCTCTGGCCACAGTGGGACAGAAGCTGCGTCTGGTACTGGAGGCGGAGGTGCTCTCGGACATTCCCAGCCTCGTGCTCGGATTCATGCTCCGCGACAAGCAAGGGCATGTCGTGTGGGGCAGTAACACCTGGCACGCCCAGCAGGTCCAGAAGGACGTGCAGCAGGGCGAACGCGTGGTGTTCTCACTGGACTTCACCTGCCGCCTCGGGCCCGGGTCCTATTCGGTGTCGCCGGCGCTGGTCAGTACCGAGACCCACCTGGTGGACAATTTCGAATGGGTGGACAACCTGATTGTGTTTGATGTCATGAATGCGGGCCTGCCCTTGTTCATCGGCTCGAACTGGCTGGACGGCACCTTCGCCGTGGAGCGCTTCACCGGCAACGCGGCCGGAGCATTGGATGCATCGAACACGACAGCGGAGAAGTAATGGAGAAGTTGATTTCCTACGCGCAGAACTTTGAAGACGTCATGCTCTGGCGTGCGCTTTCGCATGTTCAGGGCGGACGTTATGTCGATGTCGGTGCGCAGAGTCCGGACGTGGATTCGGTCAGCCGCCTGTTCCACGAACACGGTTGGAACGGCGTCCATGTCGAGCCGACCCCGGCCTACGCAGGCCAGTTGCGCGAACGGCGCCCTGATGAGGTGGTGCTGCAGGTGGCGGTGTCGGACAAGCCTGGCATTCTCCGCTTTTTCGACATCCTGGAAACCGGCCTGAGCACCATGGACGAGGCGATCGCAGCGGAGCATCGCGAAGCGGGCTTCCAGGTCGGCGAAATCCGGGTTCCGGCGATCACGCTGGATGCCGTGCTTGAGCAGATTCCCGATGCTGACATCCACTGGCTGAAGATCGACGTCGAGGGAGCGGAGGCGCGGGTGGTGGACGGCTGGTCCACCTCGACCAAGCGGCCATGGGTGGTGGTCATTGAAAGCACGCGCCCGCTGAGTACCGAGCAGACCCACTTGGAGTGGGAGCCAGCCGTGCTGGCAAAGGGCTACGCGTTCGCCTACTTCGATGGGCTGAACCGGTTCTACGTCAGTCAGGAACACCCGGAGCTGATGGACGCGTTCAACTGCGGTCCCAACGTCTTTGATGACTTCAGCCTCAGCTCGTCGTCCGTGTTCTGCGCCGAAATGAACCTGGCCTACCATGCGCTGGAAGTTCACATGAACGACCAGATCGCCCAGCGCGACGCGCAGGTGGAAGAGGCAGAGGCCGAGGCGGAGGCGATGCGGCAGGAAGTGCTGGTCCGCCGCGAGGATGTGGAGCGCCTGCAGGCCGAACATGCCACCGCCATCAATGCGATGGTGCAGGCCCAGCATCGCACGCTGAACGAACACCAGCGCATGATGGAAGCGGCGACTTCCATGTCGCGTGCCGAAATCGAATCGATGAAGGGCGAGCTCGGAAAGCAGCGGATAGAGGCCAACCGGTGGTGGATCGAAGCCGAGGCGCTGCGCGCCCAGTTGCGTGAGATGGAAGCCAGCCGGTCCTGGCAGATCACCCGTCCGCTGCGTGCCGTCCGTCGCCGGATGTCTGGCGGGGTGGTAATGAGCGCCAAGCGCCTGATGCGGCCGGTGGCGACCATGGCGCTGCGGGTGGTGTTCGCCATTCCGGGCCTGCGTGAAATCCTCAAGCCGATTCTCAAGCGCATTCCCTTCGTCTACAACCGCCTGCACACCATTGCGCAGCACGAGCAGATGTTCGATGCCGTGCGTCCGCCGCCGCAGGCGATCGGCGGCCCCGAGCGCGAGGTGACGGGTTCCATGATGGACAAGCGCGCCGAGCAGGTGCTCGCCGATCTGCGCGCAGCCTGCGGACAGGGAGTCGCACGATGAGAGTAGTAATCGATCTACAGGGTGCCCAGACCGAAAGCCGCTTCCGCGGCATCGGGCGCTATTCGATGTCACTGGCGCAGGGCATGGCCCGCAATGCGGGAGACCACGAGATCTGGGTGGCCGTCAACGGTGCCTTCCCCGAAGGCATCGACGAGATCCGCGCCGGTTTCGACGGCCTGTTGCCGCCGGAGCGGATTCGTGTCTTTGACACTTACCGTGCGGTGAGCTGGACCGATGACAGCAACGTCTGGCGCCGTCGCGCGTCCGAGCTGATGTGGGAATCGGCCCTGGCCGGTCTACAGCCGGACATCGTGCATGTCTCCAGCCTGTTCGAAGGTGCCCAGGGCGGCGCGGTCACCTCCATCGGCCGGCTGCCGGGTGTGCTGCCTGCGGCCATGACCCTGTACGACCTGATTCCCCTGCTCAATCCGGAAAAGTACCTGGGTTCGGGTTGGGGCCGGGCATGGTACATGGACAAGATCGAGCACCTGAAGCGGTCGCCGTTGCTGCTTTCCATTTCCGGTCACGCCCGCGACGAAGCCATCCAGGCACTCGATCTGGATCCGGCCCGCATCGTCAACATGTCCTCGGCGATCTCGCCGCACTTCAAGCCGCTTCCGATCGGCGACGTGGAACGCGAACGGCTGATCTCGCGTTTCGGCATCCGGGGCGGCTATGTCATGTATAGCGGCGCCATGGAGCCGCGCAAGAACGCCGAGCGCCTCCTGCAGGCGTTCGCCATGCTGGGTGACGCAGTGCTTGCCAACCACCGTCTGGTGATTGCCGGCAAGATCCATGAAGCGGACATGATCCGTTTCAATGTCCTGGCCTCGCAGCTGGGCATTTCCGACCGGGTCGTCTACACCGGTTACATCACCGACGACGAGCTGATCCTGCTGTACAGCGCGGCCAGCCTGTACGTGTTCCCGTCCCTCCACGAGGGTTTCGGGCTGCCGGCGCTGGAAGCGATGGCCTGTGGCACGCCGACGATCGGCTCGGGTACCACCAGTGTTCCGGAGGTCATCGGTCGCGCCGATGCCCTGTTCGATCCCATGGACGTCGCACAGATGTCGGCGTGCATGCGCCGTGCCCTGCAGGACACTGACTTCATTGCCTCCCTGCGTGAGCACGCGCCCCAGCAAGCCGCGCGCTTCTCCTGGGACGTGACCGCAGTGACCGCGCTGACCGCGTTCGAATCGGTGGTTGCCGCCCGTCCCGCGCGCGCGCGCAGCTGGCCCGCCAGTGGCCAGGCGGTGGAGCAGAACTACCGCGATCTGATCGCCGCCATCGGGGCCATCGATGCGCCGATAGGGCCGTCCGATGCCGATCTGCACGTCGCAGCACCGGCAATCTCCTCGGCCATGCAGGCCAACCTGGCCATCGCCCGTGGTGGTGAGCTTCCCGCCCAGTTGTCCTGGCGCGTGGAAGGGCCGTTCGACAGCAGCTACAGCCTGGCGTTGGTCAATCGCAGCCTGGCCGAGGCGCTGGCCGAAAGGGGCCATCATGTCGTGCTGCATTCCACCGAAGGCCCGGGCGATTTCGCCGCGTCCCCGGCCTTCCTGGAAGCCAATCCCAGTGTTGCCCGCCTGCATGCCGGCGAGCCGGCGCTGCCGGCTGCGCAGGCCGACGTCACCAGCCGGCTGCTGTACCCACCGCGCGTGGCGGACATGCAGTCGCGCGTCAACACCCTGCATCTGTACCCGTGGGAAGAAAGTGGTTTCCCGCAGGCCTGGATGGATGATTTCAATGACAACCTGCAGGGACTCTCGTGCGTCTCCGGCCACGTACGCAAGGTCATGATCGACAACGGCGCAGCGATCCCGCTTGCCGTTTGCTGGAATGGCGTGGACCACTGGGAACGCATCGAAGCGGCGCGGCACTATCCGGTTCCCGGCAAGTCGCATCGTTTCCTGCACGTGTCATCCTGCTTCCCGCGCAAGGGCGTGGACGCGCTGCTGAAGGCCTATGGCCAGGCGTTCAGCGGCAGCGATGATGTCAGCCTGATCATCAAGACCTTCGCCAATCCGCACAACGAGGTCCAGCGCTGGCTGGCCGACGCCTCGCGCGACCACCCCGATTTCCCCGAGGTGATCATCATCGAGGGGGACATCAGCGATGCCGAGTTGAAGCAGCTGTACGCCAGCTGCCACGCTCTGGTCGCTCCCAGCCGGGCCGAAGGCTTCGGCCTGCCCATGGCCGAGGCGATGTTGATGGGCTTGCCGGTGATCACCACCGCGTGGGGCGGTCAGCTCGACTTCTGCACCCCGCAGACCGCCTGGCTGGTCGATTACTCGTTCGTCGCAGCCGACACCCATTTCAAGCTCTTCAACTCCGTATGGGCCGAGCCGGACGTCGATTCGCTGGCAGCGGCGCTGCGTGAGGTCCACCGTGCGGACCCTGCGGCCCTCAAGGCGCGGACCGGGGCCGCGCGGCAGCTGCTGATGGAGCGCTTCAAGTGGTCCGATGTGGCCGAAAAGCTGGAGCACGACGTGCGGCAGTTCGCACGTACCGGCTCCGTTCCGGCGCTGCGCACCGGGTGGGTGACCACCTGGAACACGCGCTGTGGCATTGCCACCTACTCCAGCAACCTGGTTGCCGGGCTGAGCGAACCGGTGGCCATTCTTGCGGCTGATGACAGCGACCGCACGTTCGACGACGGTGCAGAGGTCGTGCGCTGCTGGACCCGTGGTTCGGGCGATGACCTGTCGCGGCTGTCGCGTGAGATCGACCGCCTGCAGCTGCAGGCCATCGTGATCCAGTTCCAGTACGCATTCTTCGACTTCCCGCACTTCGCCCGTTTCCTTGAAGCGCAGAAGCGCGCCGGTCGGGTAGTGGTGGCGCTGCTGCATGCCACCGTCGACGCTGCGGAGAACATGGCCAAGCAGCTGCACATGCTGGCACCGGCGCTGGCCGGCTGCGACCGCGTGCTGGTGCACTCGATCGCCGACCTCAACCGGCTCAAAGCCCTGGGCGTGGAACGCAACACGGCCCTGTTCCCGCACGGGATCATGGACGCGCCCGCGATTCCGGAACGAGATACGGGTCGGTCCTTGCATATCGCCTCGTATGGCTTCTTCCTGCCACACAAGGGGCTGCAGGAGTTGATCGAGGCGGTGGCGATCATCCGCGACAAGGGCCTGGACGTCCGCCTGACGATGGTCAACGCGGAGTACCCCGATACCGTGTCGCTGGACCAGATCCGCAAGGCCGAACAGCGCATCCGCGGGCTCCGCCTTCAGGGGCACGTCCGCATGGTGACGGACTTCCTGCGTGACCAGGACAGTCTGGCGCTGCTGCAGGAGGCCGACGTTGTGGTGTTTCCATACCAGGGCACCGGTGAGTCGGCCAGCGGCGCGGTCCGCTACGGCCTGGCGGCTGGGCGCCCGGTCGCGGTCACCCCGATTCCGATCTTCGACGACGTCGGCGATATCGTGCACCGCATGCCCGGCACCACGCCGGCCGACCTGGCCAAGGGCCTGATGGCCCTGCACGCCTCGCTCGCGTCCCATGGCGAATCGGCCCAGGCTGTGCAACGCAACGCAGCGCGTTGGCGCGCCGAGCACCGCTATCCGATTCTGGCCAAACGGCTGGAGCACATTACCCGTCAGCTGGCCCAGCCAGCGACCTGATCCCTTGCGGATATCATTCCCCCTATCTGGTTGAAGAATAAAACGACATGAAAAAGGCAATCATCACCGGTATCACGGGTCAGGACGGCGCCTATCTGACCGAACTGCTGCTGGACAAGGGCTACAAGGTCTATGGCACCTACCGCCGGACCAGCTCGGTCAATTTCTGGCGATTGGATGAAGTCGGGGTTACCAACCACCCCAATCTCGAGCTGGTCGAGTACGACCTGACGGACCTGGGTACCACCATTTCGATGGTGCAGAAGATCCAGCCGGACGAGATCTACAACCTCGCCGCACAGAGTTTCGTCGGCGTCAGCTTCGAGCAGCCGACCACGACTGCGCAGATTACCGGTGTGGGCGCGCTGCACCTGCTGGAGGCAATCCGCCTGATCAATCCGAAGATCCGCTTCTACCAGGCCTCGACGTCGGAAATGTTCGGCAAGGTCCAGGCGATTCCGCAGATCGAGGAAACCCCGTTCTATCCGCGCAGTCCGTACGGCGTCGCCAAGCTGTACGCGCACTGGATCACGGTGAATTACCGCGAAAGCTACGGCATCTTCGGTTCCAGCGGCATCCTGTTCAATCATGAAAGCCCGTTGCGCGGGCGTGAGTTCGTCACGCGCAAAATCACCGACTCCGTTGCCAAGATCAAGCTCGGCCTGCTGGATTGCCTGGAACTGGGCAATCTGGACGCCAAGCGTGACTGGGGCTTTGCCAAAGAATACGTGGAAGGCATGTGGCGCATGCTGCAGGCCGATCAGCCCGATACGTTCGTGCTGGCCACCAACCGTACCGAAACCGTGCGTGACTTCGTCAGCATGGCCTTCAAGGGCGCCGGAATCGATGTCGAGTTCAAGGGCAAGGACATCGACGAAGTTGCGATCGACACCGCCAGCGGCAAAACCGTGATGCGCATCAATGCCAAGTTCCATCGCCCGGCCGAGGTTGATCTGCTGATCGGCAACCCGGAGAAGGCCGAGCGCATCCTGGGCTGGAAGCCGCAGACCTCGCTGGAACAGCTGTGCCAGATGATGGTCGAGGCCGACCTGAAGAGGAACGAGCGTGGCTTCTCCTTCTGACCTGCAGGGAAAGCGCGTCCTGGTGACGGGGGCGACCGGCTTCACCGGTCGCTATGTCGTGCAGGCATTCGCCGATGCCGGCTGCAGCGTGCTGCCGCTTGCGCGTGCCGACGGCGGCGCGGTCGACCTGCTGGACAAGACGTCGCTGCAGCAGGCGGTGGCCGCCGCCCAGGCCGACATCGTGGTCCATCTGGCTGCGATTTCGTTCGTGGCCCACGGTGACGCCGAAGAAATCTACCGCGTCAACATCGTCGGTACGCGCAATCTGCTGGAGGCGCTGGCAGCAGCGGCTCATCGTCCTTCGCATGTAGTCCTGGCCAGTAGCGCGAACATCTACGGCAACACCGAAGGCATCCTGGACGAAACCGCGGCAGCCGCCCCGGTAAACGACTATGCGGTGAGCAAGTACGCCATGGAACTGATGGCGCGCCAGTTTGCCGATGCCTTGCCGCTGACCGTGGTCCGTCCCTTCAATTACACCGGCGTGGGCCAGGCCGATCGCTTCCTGATCCCCAAGATCGTCGGACACTTCAAGCGCCGCGAGGCACGGTTGGAGCTGGGGAACCTCGATGTCTCCCGGGACTTCAACGACGTGCGCAACGTGGCCGATGCCTATGTCCGGCTGGCTGCGCTGCAGGGTGTTGGCGAGGTCTTCAACCTCTGCTCCGGCATAGAGCACACCTTGATGGACGTGATTGGCATGATGCGGGAGATCGCCGGACATTCGCCCGAGATCGTCGTCAACCCGGCCTTCGTCCGTGCCAACGAAGTGCGCACGCTGGTGGGAAACCCCGCACGCCTGCAACAGGCGGTGGGAACGGTCGAACAGCGCACCCTGCGCGAAACGCTGCACTGGATGTACGACAACGCATGATGGCGTGCTGCCGTCATGGGGAAAGGGAAAGCAACGATGCACAAACGCAATGAACCTGGCCAGGATGTCGTGGCCGATGCGATCGCGGTCGCGATCCGCGCGGGTCGGGGCCTGCTGGTAGGGCTGTTCCTGGTCAGCCTTGCTGCGCTGGTGTACTACCTGTTCAGGGGGTATATCCCCGAGTTCAACACTGATTCGGCCTTCAAAAGCCTGTTGGCGGGTGAGGTAGTCCGACAGGGTTCGTACTTCCCGTCCGACTGGAACTACGTGAATGGCGACCTGTGGGTGCTGTTCGGGCAGATCTTCATCATCCCGTTTTTGCCTTTCTTCAAGAACAGCTACACCTTGCACGCGGTTTCTGGCCTGATCTCTTCGGCAATCGTGCTCATCTCGCTGTGGTGTGCCTCTGGGATGGTGATGCGCTCGGCATGGATGCGGCTGCTTACGGTCACGATCTTTGCTGGCGGCGTGTCCTGGGTGATGGCAGAGAACCTGTTTGGTCAGGTTTCTTACGGCAACGTGCTCTACGTTGCCGTGTTCACGCTCTACTTCAGTTGGCGTTGGCTGGAGGCGACAAGCCGCCGGGCATCGGTGATCTGGGCCGTCGCATTGGTGGTGCTGGGCATCCTCGCCTTCTGGGGCAATCCGCAGCGCGCTGCTGCCTATGACATTGCACCGATGCTGGCTGCACTGCTGGCCTGGGCAATGGCACGCGGTGACCTATTCACTTGGCATCCGGGTGCTCGACGCTGGAAGCTGACGGGTGACGCGCGGCGCCTGATCATCCTGGGCGTCATGCTTTTCGGTGCTGCACTGGTCGGAACGATCCTGCATGTGGTCTCGCTGGCACAGGCGCATAGCGCCGACGGCGCGGGTTCGGCGCGCTGGCTCAGCCTTGCTTCGTTCAAGGACAACCTATGGTTCACGCTCGAAGGCATCCTGGGTGTGTTCGGGGCGTTGCCGACGGCGGGCAGGTCGGTGATGTCCCCGTGGGGAGCCTACGAAGCGCTGCGCCTGCTGTCAGTACTGGCCATGCTGGTGCTCCTGCCGTCGGTCTGCTGTGGGTTCCTGCGTGATGCCCGCCCAGGCGCGCGCATGCTTGCTGCCTTCACTGCCAGTGGGCTGTGCCTGTTCATCTTCCTGCAGGTCACCACGACCACGCCGGACATGACGGGGCCGGTCATGAGCGCACGCTACATGCTGCCCTCGCTTGTGCTGGGCCTCGTGCTGGTGCTGGGCCATGCAGAGTCACAGGGCCTGCGCACCCCGACCGGCGTGGCGTCCTGGTGCATCGCGCTGGTGCTGGCGAGCAGCCTGGTCTACCCCGGGAACTCATTCTCCCGCCTGTATCGTGGCACCCCGCCGTCGCACCATGTGCAGGCAATGGACGTGCTCAAGGCCCACGGTCTGCAGTACGGCTACGGTACCTACTGGAACTCGGGTGTCATCACGATCCTCAGTGGCGGGGATGTCCGTGTCCGCCAGATCGAATTCGACCGTGGGCTGCCCATACCCCGGTTGCACCTTGCATCGCGAAGCTGGTTCCGACCGCAGACCTGGACCGGGAAGAGTTTCCTGCTGCTGAGCAAGGAAGAGGCAGCCCAACTGGATCGGGACACGGCCTTCACCTTTACCGGCGCACCTCTTGAAGAGTTCCCTGCCGGTGACTTCGTGGTGCTGGTCTTCAAGGAAAATCTCGCCTCGACCCTGCCCAACTGGGACGTGGACAGCTCCAGCGAGCGCGCCATCAGCGACCCCTTGGGGACGCGGTCCCAGCACCAGATCGGCCGACTGGACAAGATCGAGGGGCGCCTGCAGCTTGCGGCCGACGCGGGGGAAACGGGCTTCCTTCACTATGGCCCCTACGTGACGCTGCCGGCAGGCGACTACCGTGTCGACGTCGACGTGTCTGCCCCGTCGACGGGGGAGGTGGGTTACATCGACGTGGTCGGCAACATGGGAGCTACAGTGCTTGCCAAGACCCCCATAGCCGGCCCGACCGCCGCCCCTGTCAGCCTTCGGCTCACTGCCGCGGAGGCCGTGCAGGGGGTCGAAGTGCGGGTCTTCAGCAATGGCGCGAGTGCCATGACGCTGCGATCGATCACACTTCAGCCGGTGACGGCGGCGAAGGCACTGGACTGATGGGACTGCGACGGCCTGTTCAAGCAGGCCGTCACGCAGAAGGGGAAAAATGGCCGCCGAGTCGGCTCCCGCCTTCGTGCGGTATCAAAGATGTCCGGGCGGTTTCGGCGCCCGCATCGCCCAGCGCGACAGACCGAAGGCCAATGGCAGCGTCAGCACGATGCTGATTGCCATGCCCAGCCATTCCGGCGTGTCCAGTTTCTCGATGCACAGCCGCAGGATCAGCATGCCGAGCAGGAACTGGACCACGTAGATCAAAGGGAACAGCAGGGCCGAGCGCCGTGTCATAGGCTGCTTGAACACCATCATCGCGTTCACCACATATGACAGACCAATGCCTGCGAGGTACGCGATGAAGTAGGCAAGTGCATAGCCCATCCAGTGCAGGAGCACCAGGTAGATCAGATAGCTGGCAACCGTGCTGGCGACGCGGGCAGCGATGAATTTGGCGAGTTCCAGCACGGGGCGGTCAGCGAGGCAGGGCAGGCAATCAGGCGCGCGCGTGGACGTAGTACTGAGCGCCCAGCGGCAGCCAGCCCAGTGAGCGTTCGGTCGCGCGAAGGAACGACAGGGCCTTCGGGAAAAAGACGATGTATCGCGCCTTGATCGTCCGGAAAGACTGCCTGCCCACCAGGCCGAGCAGCTCATTGCGCGGCAGCAGGATCGCGTCCTCGTCGAATTCGCAGTCGCGCACGACCTTCATGGTCAGCGGATTCAGCATGTTGTGTTCGAACACCAGGAAATGCCCGCCAGGCTTGAGTACGCGACGGATCTCGGCTGTCCAGTGCTCGCGCTGGTCCACCGGGATGTGGTGGTACACGCACGCCACGAACACGATGTCGAACGTGGCGTCCGGATAGGGCAGGGCGTTGTCGACTATGACCTTGAACGACGCCAGATCACCATGGCGCTGCTGGGCCATGGCAACGCTCTCCGAAGAGATGTCTGCGCCATGCAGTTCGGCCTTGGGAAGGGCGCGCCGCAGCGGGGCAATCGACCCGCCGATGCCTGTGCCGAAATCCAGCACCTTGATGGCCTTGCGGGCATCTTCGCCGAGCTCGCGTGCAGCGACGTTCGCTTTGTACTCGGCGAAGTACTCCGACTCCTCCCCGCTGGCGGTGATGCTCGCATTGTGCAGATCGCGGTACTGGGCCGCGTAGCGATCGAACTCGGGTTGCTCGTTGTTGTTCATGGCTCTTCTCTCTCGGCGCTCGAAAGCACTACGCCTTGGAAATGGATTGCACCGCGAAAGCCGGCTTCTTGTTCGCGACGCCCATCAGGCGCCCGATGTACTCGCCAACCACGCCCAGGATCACCAGCTGCACACCACAGGTGAACAGTACGACCGACATCAGCGACGCATAGCCTGGGTTGCGGATGGTTCCGGTCAGGTGGGCGATAACGATGTAGGTGAGGTAGGCAAAGCTGATGGCAGCGATGGCAGTACCGAAGTAAGAGGCCATTCTCAGCGGAAGATGGGAGAACGTGATGAAGATGTTCATCGCGTGGGAAATCAGCTTGCGCAGCGTATATGCGCTCTCACCATGGCGGCGCGCGCCATGTTCAACGGAGACCGTCGCCACACTGGCCGTCAGCCAGGACAACATGCCGTCCAGGTAGGGCTTGCTCAGGTCGAACGCACTCAACTGCTCGGCCAGTGTCCTGTCAATGCAGCGGAACGAGGTATAGCTGTCGTTGAGGTCCGGGAACGATACCTTGAGCGTGCGCCGCATCAGCTCGGAGCTTATGTTCCGGTACCAGGCATGCGTACGTGCCGGGAACACGCCGTAGACCAGCGGCGTCTCATCGTTGCAGGCGGCGAGCATTGCCGGGATGCTTTCCGGCGGATGCTCCAGGTCATCATCCATCGTGACCACCGCCGCGCCGCGTGCGTGCGAGATGCCGCAAAGCGTGGCGGCATGCTGGCCGAAATTGCGCGACAGCCTGATTCCCTTGACGTGAGGATCAACGGCAGTGATCGACTGGATCGCACGCCAGGCATTCACGTCGCCCCTGTCGTCGACGAGGATGACCTCGTAGCTGATATTGGCCAACCCCAGGCAGGCGCCGACACGCTGGCACAGCTCAGGCAGGGCCGCTACGCCGCCGTAGACCGGCACTACCACGGAGACTTCGGGAGGAGAGATTTCAACCATAGTATTTCTGCAGCACCTTGCGGGCGTAGTGGTCACCTGCGTCCAGGCCAAGGCCGAGACGGTCGGCAACCTTCCAGGCGGCGGTAGCATCGACCTGGAAGGCTTCTCTGCGGGGAACGATGCGTGCGCGTCCACGCTTGCCGAGCAGTTCCTCCAACATGGATACGAGCTTTGTCACAGCCACCGGGTGGCGGGCTGCGATGACCGTGGAACGCCGCTCGTTGGCCGGGTCCGCAAGCAGCTCCGGCACGATCAGCGCGATGTCGTCGATATCCACAAGGTTGCGCTCGGCGCCGTCGTAGATCGTGAAATCCAGCCCGTCGATGATGTGGGAGGCGAGGTAGTTGGTCAGCGTGTTGGGATTGGACGTCCTGCCCACGACCTGTGGCAACCTGAATACGAATCCCCCCGGTCGGTCGAGTACCAAGGCTTCCATGCGGGCCTTGTGCCGGACATAGGGGGACGGCGGCAGATGGTCGAAGCCCACGACGCAACTGCTGAAGTACACGAACCGGGTGTGATCACGCAGCAGATTCGCTTTCAGGAGCTCATTCTCGCGCTCGAATTCACCCTCATCCGTCTCAGATGAATTGGATACTCCGGACGCAAGGATGATGACCGATTCGTCATCCTGATAGCGTGCACGGAAGGCCTCGGCAAGCAGTCCTCTACCTACGATCATCTCAGCGTGCGTCTCGCCACTTACGGAGGTCGCGGCCAGCAGAAATGCTCATCGGGAAGGTGCCTTCGTTGCCAAGGGGAGGGCTGCAGGGACAGACCCGCCGACAGTGTATTCGTTGACCCGACACCAATGCTAGGCAGGCCCGGTCGCCGTCCTCAGCGGCGGCTGGCCTGGAGCGTGCGATTAACGGCATAATTCGGGCCATTTACGACGCCGCAAGTCGGCAGGACGAGGAGATGGGCCTCAAGTACAGGGCTGATATCGATGGGCTTCGGGCCATCGCCGTCCTTGGCGTGCTGTTGTATCACCTGGACCCTCGGCTGGTGCCGGGGGGATACGTGGGTGTAGACGTATTCTTCGTGATTTCCGGCTTCCTGATCTCCCGGATCATCTACGGGGAAATGGAGGCTGGCAGCTTCTCCATTGCTCGATTCTACGTTCGCCGTGCCCGACGGATCCTTCCGGCGCTGCTTTCGGTCGTGCTGGCGACCTCGGTGGTCGCGATGCTGGTGCTCTACCCAAGCGAGCGCGTGCAGTACGCACAGTCTGCGATCGCGTCCATCCTGTTCTCGGCCAACTTCTATTTCTACGCCACGCTGAATTATTTCTCGCCGGCGGCCGATGAAATCCCCCTGCTGCACCTGTGGTCGCTGGGCATCGAAGAGCAGTTCTACATCCTGTTCCCGCTATTGGCATTGCTGCTGACCCGGATTGGACGCAAGCTGTTTACCGGCCTGCTGGGCGTCCTCTTCCTTGCATCCCTGCTCACCTGCGCGTGGGCCCTGGCGGTGAATCCCTCAGGCGCGTTCTACCTGCTGCCGTTCCGGGCGTTCGAGTTGTTGACCGGTGCCCTGATCGCATTGGTGCCGGTTGCATGGACACCCGCCCGACGCCTTGCCGGGTTTTTGTCCTGGGTTGGGTTGGCGGCCATCGTCACAGCCATGTACGGCTTCGACAAGGGCACGCATTTTCCGGGTTTTGCTGCACTGCTGCCCTGTGCGGGTGCAGCGATGCTGATCATGGCGCATGGACATGGCCAGGTCGGTCGCCTGCTGTCCTCCCGGGGAATGGTATGGGTAGGGAAGCGTTCTTATTCGCTCTATCTGGTGCATTGGCCAGTGATCGTGTTCGCGCATCGATTCTGGCCCGATTCGGTCTCCATGGCCTGGGTTCCCGTGTTGGCGGCAGTCTCATTGCTGCTTGCCCACCTCAACTTCGAGCTGGTGGAGCAGAAGCTGCGCAATGCGAAGCCGTCCTGGCGCAATGGCAAGGTGCTGGCTACTTCCGCGCTGTCGATGCTGGTGGTCGTTTCCGCTGGCATGGTGGTGGTCAAGGAGAAGGGTTTCCCGGGATCCCAGGACGCACACGTCGCGCAAGTCCTGGCCTCGCTGGATTACGATCCTTCGGTCGACTACCGCTCACGGACCTGTTTCCTGGATCCGGACCAGTCTCCTGACCAGGCCGATGTTTCCGGCTGCATTCCCGGCAAAGGGCAGCGCCGCGCGATGCTGTGGGGCGACAGCCATGCGATCCATTTCCTGAAAGGTTTCCAGCCCGCATTTGCAGCAAAGGGCTACGAGATCGGCGCCCTGACCGCCTCAGCCTGCCCCCCGTTGGTAGGCGTGGAAATTGGCGAGCGTCCGCACTGCAAGGCGTTCAATGATTTCGCCCTGCAGCGTCTGGTCGATGAGAAGCCGGATGTAGTGATCCTTTCTGCGCTCTGGTATGCCGATCCGGCCTGGATGTCTGCCTTGGACAAGTCCATCGCTGCCCTTCGCGCCGCCGACATACGGGTCGTCGTGTTGGGCATATCCCCGATGTTCAAGCAGCGCGTACCACTGGTCGTGGCAGACAAGATGCGTGCCGGTGCTGATCCGCGCTACTCAAGCACTGATCTGGATCCCAACTGGATCTCGGGCCCCGAAGCCATGATGAAGGCTCATTTCAAGGGGCGCACCGATGCCACGTTCATTTCCGTGATGGACCGGGCCTGCGTGCAGGGCCGCTGCCCGCTGCTGGACGAGCATGATCATCCGCTCTATTACGATATCGCGCACCTGACGCCAGAGGGCTCAGTGCAGTACGCCGCGCTGCTGGTACCTGTGATTCTGGACTGATTGCGCGCGCGCCTGTGCAGAGTGGTTTTCAGCCTGCGAATGTAGAACGGGACGGCAGTCGCCGTCCCGTTGCTTGTCTACAGGAGGGGGCCACGTCGGGCCGCCTCCATGAATGAAGAGCGGGTCACGCCCTGCCGTAACTGTCCTCGAACCGAACGATGTCGTCCTCGCCCAGATAGCTGCCCGACTGCACTTCGATCAGTTCCAGCGGCAGCTTGCCCGGGTTCTTCAGGCGATGGGTCACACCCAGAGGGATGTAAGTGCTCTGGTTCTCCGACAACAGGATGACCTCATCGCCACGGGTCACTTCGGCCGTGCCGCTGACCACGATCCAGTGCTCGGCACGGTGGTGGTGCATCTGCAGGCTCAGGGTCGCACCCGGTTTGACGGTGATCCGCTTGACCTGGAACCGGGCGCCATTGTCGATGGAGTCATAGGCGCCCCACGGGCGGTAGACCTTGCGGTGCGCGGCGGCTTCGCTGCGCCCATCGCGCTTGATCTGGCCAACGATCTCCTTGACGTCCTGCACGCGGTCCTTGTGACCGACAAACACGGCGTCATCGGTTTCCACCACAACCACGTCCTGCAGGCCGACCATCGCGATCAGGCGGTTTCCGTAGGCATAGCTGTCCTTGCAGTCCAGCGCGATCACGTCGCCGTGGCAGGCATTGCCGTCGGCGTCCTTGTCGGACACCTCCCACAGTGCCGACCAGGAGCCCACGTCGTTCCATCCGGCATCCAGCGGGACCACGGCGGCATCGGCGGTCTTTTCCATCACCGCATAGTCGATGGAATCGTTCGGGCTGGCGGCGAAGGCTTCCGCATCCAGGCGGATGAAATCGTTGTCGCGGGCGGCCTTGTCGAGCGCGGCGCGGCAGGCCGCCAGGATCGCCGGCTGCAGGGTCTCCAGCTCCTTCAGGTAACGCGAGGCCTTGAACAGGAACATGCCGCTGTTCCAGTAGTACTCGCCTGAGGCGACGTACTTCTCGGCAGTGGCCTGGTCGGGCTTCTCCACGAACCGGTCGACCGCGCGTACGCCTTCGCCGATGGCAGCCTTGATGTAGCCATAGCCGGTTTCCGCAGCAGTCGGCACGATGCCGAAGGTCACCAGCTTGCCGGCTTCAGCGGCAACCGCGGCCTGTTTCACGGCTGCATGGAAGGCTGCTTCGTTGCGCACGACATGGTCGGAGGGCAGCACCAGCAGCAACGCATCATTGCCACCGGCCAGCGCCTGCAGGGCGGCGATGGCAATGGCCGGAGCGGTATTGCGACCCACCGGCTCCAGGATCAGCGCCTGCGGCAGGACCTTGCACTCGCGCAGCTGTTCGGCAGCCATGAAACGGTGTTCCTGGTTGGCGACCACGATCGGCGCAGCACCGGCGATCGATGCGACGCGCTTCCAGGTGGCCTGCAGCATCGTGTCATCGCCGACCAGCGGCAGGAACTGCTTCGGGTATGCCTCGCGCGACAGCGGCCACAAGCGCGTGCCGGAGCCGCCGGAAAGAATGACGGGAACGATTGGAGTCATGGTGCGTCCTTTACTCAGTGATTTGCCGGCGTGCCGCCGATCAAGTCGGTCAGTTCACGGATGCGGTCCTGAAGCAGGGCCTCGTTTCCGCGGGTTTCGATGTTCAGGCGCAGCAGCGGCTCGGTGTTGGAGCTGCGCAGGTTGAAGCGCCATTCCGCGAAATCGGCGCTTACCCCGTCGGTACGATCCAGCAGCGGCTGCTGCGGCTCGAAATGGGCCAGCACGCGGGCCACGGTCGCCTTGGCATCCTCGACGCGGAAGTTGATTTCACCACTGCAGGGATAGGCCTTCATGCGGTCGGCCACCAGTTCGCCCAGCGACTTGCCGCTGCTCGATACCAGCTGCGCGATCAGCAGCCACGGGATCATGCCGGAGTCGCAGTAGGCGAACTCGCGGAAGTAGTGGTGGGCGCTCATCTCGCCGCCATAGACGGCGTCCTCGGCGCGCATGCGTTCCTTGATGAAGGCATGGCCGGTCTTGCTCATCACCGGTACGCCGCCTGCCTGTTCGACCATCTCCACGGTGTTCCAGGTCAGGCGCGGGTCGTGGATGATCTTGCCGCCGGGCTGGCGGACGAGCAGGGCAGTGGCCAGCAGGCCGACCAGGTAATAGCCCTCGATGAAATTGCCGTCGGCATCGAAGAAGAAGCAACGGTCGAAGTCGCCATCCCAGGCGATGCCGAAGTCCGCACCACTGGCACGCACTGCGTCGCGGCTGGCCGCGCGGTTCTCCGGCAGCAGCGGATTGGGAATGCCGTTCGGGAAGCTGCCATCGGGTTCATGCTGGATGCGGATGAACTCGAAGGGCAGGTGCGGGGCCAGTTCGTCGATGATCAGGCCGGCACCGCCGTTGCCCGGATTGGTGACGATCTTCAGCGGCTTCAGTTTGGCCACATCGACATAGCCCAGCAGGTGCTGGATATAGGCAGTCTTGTCGGTGTCGCTGGAGACCGTCCCCTTGCCGTCGCCAAGCGGAGCGTCGGAAGCAGCAAAATCGCGGATATCGAAAAGGCCGGTGTCGCCGCTGATCGGCTTGGCGCCGTCGCGTACCAGCTTCATCCCGTTGTAATCCATCGGATTGTGGCTGGCCGTCACCATGATGCCGCCCGCCGCCTTGCGGTGGAACGTCTGGAAATACACTTCCTCGGTGCCGCACATGCCGATGTCGATGACATCGCGACCGCTCGCGGTCAGGCCTTCGATGGCGGCCTGCAACAGGGCCGGGCTGCTCAGTCGGATGTCGTGTCCCACAACTACCGGTCCCGGGCCGAGCAACGCCGCAGTACCGGCGCCGATACGGCGAGCCAGGCGTTCGTCAAGTTCGTCCGGGACGCGGCCGCGGATGTCGTAGGCCTTGAAACACGGGAGCGTCATCAATGCAGTCCTTCACGGGTTGACCCCGGATTATAGCGACTGGCCCTGTTGGAACGAGTGATCCTGCCCAGCGTCCCTGCGGGCCCTCCAAAATGCTGGAATGCCGTGCAACCTGTTGATTGCACGGCATTCCTGCAGACGCATCAGCCCAGCGCCGCTTCCAGCTCCGGCAGGATCGTGAACAGATCCCCGACCAGGCCGATGTCGGCAATCTCGAAGATCGGCGAATCCGCGTCCTTGTTGATGGCGACAATCGTGCCGGCATCCTTGATGCCGGTCAGGTGCTGGATGGCACCGCTGATGCCCACGGCCACATACAGCTCCGGCGAGATGATCTTGCCGGTCTGGCCGACCTGCAGGTCGCTGGGCACGTAGCCGGCATCCACCGCGGCGCGCGAGGCACCCACGGCGGCGCCGAGCTTGTCGGCCAGCTGGAAGATGACCTTGAAGTTCTCTTCCGAACCAACACCACGGCCACCGGAGACCACGCGCTTGGCGCTCTGCAGGTCCGGGCGGTCGCTGGCACCGGCGGCCAGGCCGACGAAGCGGGTGTGGGTCGGCAGGGAGGCGTCGACGCTTGCGGCCTCAACCGCGGCGCTGCCGCCTTGGGCGGCTTCCGGCCACGACGCGGCACGCACGGTGGCGACCACGATCTGGTCGGTTGGTGCTTCCACGGTGATGATCGCGTTGCCGGCGTAGATCGGGCGCTTGAAGGTGTGGCTGCCTTCGACGGCCATCAGGTCGGAGACCTGGTTGACGCCAAGCAGGGCGGCCACGCACGGCATCAGGTCCTTGCCGAAGGTGGTCGACGGGCCGAACACGTGGGTGTAACCCTTGGCCAGCTGTGCGATCTGCGGGGCCAGTACCTGGGCCAGCGCCTGTACGTTGGCGGCGTTGGCCACGGTCAGGACCTTGGCGACGCCGGCGATCTTGGCCGCTTCAGCCGCAACGGCGGTCGGGTCGGCGGCCAGCACCAGCACGTCGATGCTGGCGCCGCTGATGGCGGCTGCGGCGCTGACCGTCTTGGCGGTAGCGGCGTTGAGCTTGCCGTCGTGGTGCTCGGCGATGACGAGAATCTTGCTCATTACAGCAACCCCTTCTGCTTGAGTGCGGCAACCAGTTCGGCCGCGTCCTTGACCATCACGCCCTTGCTGCGCTTGGACGGTGCGGCGTACTGGGTGGTCTTGAAGGTGTCGGCAGCTTCAACACCGAGGTCGGCCAGCTGCAGGGTCTCCAGCGGCTTGGCCTTGGCCTTCATGATGTCGGGCAGCTTGATGAAGCGCGGCTCGTTCAGGCGCAAGTCGGTGGTGACCACGGCCGGCAGGTCGACTTCCAGCGTTTCCAGGCCGGCGTCGACTTCACGGGTTACCGTGGCCTTGCCGTCGGCAATGTCGAGCTTGCTGGCGAAGGTGGCCTGCGGACGCCCCCAGAGCGTGGCCAGCATCTGGCCGGTCTGGTTGGCGTCGTCGTCGATGGCCTGCTTGCCCAGGATCACCAGGTCCGGCTGTTCCTTCTCAACCAGCTTGAGCAGGGTGCGGGCGGCGGTCAGCGGCTGGATGGCCTGGTCGGTAACGACGTGAATGGCACGGTTTGCGCCCATGGCCAGGCCATTGCGCAGGTGCGCCTGGGCGTCGGCCGGGGCGATGGTGGCGACAACCACCTCGGTGGCGATGCCCTTGTCGCGCAGGCGCAGGGCTTCTTCCAGGGCGATTTCATCGAAGGGATTGGGCGACAGCTTGACGCCGTCGGTGACCACGCCGGAACCGTCCGGCTTGACCTGAATGCGGACGTTGTAGTCCACCACGCGCTTGTACGCGACGAGGATTTTCATCTGGTACTCGATCCTTGTAGTGCCGGCCGCCGGCCGGCTCACAGTAACGGGAAACGTCCGGTTCTCGCACAGCAACCGGTTCGGGGGTGGGACCCCGATTCTAACTGGCCGAAGGCGACCATGCGAATGCGTATGGTTTTGCTGCGGTGCGGCGGAAACGGGCCACTGGGAGCCTTCGTTCACCTGCGGCGGGCAGTCGTGAAGAGGTCGCCGATGTATCCTGTCGCGCTGCCGGGGTGCTGCGAGTGCCTGGGGCGAAACATCGAACAGGAGAACAGGTAGTGCCCACATGGCTTGTCACCGGCGGTGCCGGATTCATTGGCGGTAACTTCGTTCTCGAGGCCGTCTCCCGCGGCATCAAGGTCGTCAATCTCGATGCGTTGACCTACGCCGGCAACCTGAAGACGTTGTCCAGCCTGGACGGCGATCGCAACCATGTCTTCGTGCAGGGGGACATCGGTGACAGCGCGCTGGTTTCCCGCCTGCTGGCCGAGCACCAGCCCGATGCCGTGCTGAATTTCGCCGCCGAAAGCCACGTCGACCGTTCGATCGATGGCCCTGGCGCCTTCATCCAGACCAATGTCGTCGGCACCCTCGGCCTGCTTGAGGCAGTGCGGGACTACTGGAAGGCGTTGCCGCCCGAGCAGGGCGCGGCATTCCGCTTCCTGCATGTCTCCACCGACGAGGTGTACGGCACCTTGGGCGAGACCGGCAAGTTCAGCGAAACCACCCCGTATGCCCCGAACTCGCCGTACTCGGCGTCCAAGGCCGCCTCGGACCATCTGGTGCGTGCGTTCCACCATACCTACGGGCTGCCGGTGCTGACCACCAACTGCTCGAACAACTATGGTCCGTACCACTTCCCGGAGAAGCTGATCCCGCTGGTGATCGCCAAGGCGCTGGCCGGTGAGCCGCTGCCGGTGTACGGCGACGGCAAGCAGGTGCGCGATTGGCTGTTCGTGTCCGACCACTGCGAAGCGATCCGTACCGTGCTGGCCAAGGGCCAGGTGGGCGAGACCTACAACGTCGGCGGCAACTCCGAAAAGCAGAACATCGAAGTGGTGCAGGCGATCTGCGCGCTGCTGGACCAGCGCCGCCCGCGTGCGGACGGCCAGCCGCGCAGCAGCCAGATCACCTACGTTGCCGACCGCCCGGGCCATGACCGCCGTTACGCGATCGATGCCTCCAAGTTGAAGAACGACCTGGGCTGGGAACCTGCCTACACCTTTGAACAGGGCATCGGCTTCACCGTCGACTGGTACCTGGACAACCAGGAGTGGGTGAACGGCGTGCTCGACGGCAGTTATCGCCTGCAGCGCATCGGCACCGCGGCCTGAACCAAGGACACGACATGACCCAACGCAAGGGCATCATCCTCGCCGGCGGTTCCGGCACCCGGCTGTATCCGATCACCAAGGGCGTCAGCAAGCAGCTTCTGCCGGTGTACGACAAGCCGATGATCTATTACCCGCTCAGTGTGTTGATGCTGGCGGGCATCCGTGAAGTACTGATCATCAATACCCCGCACGAGCAGGCCTTGTTCCAGCAGCTGCTGGGTGACGGTTCGCAATGGGGCATGGACATCCAGTACGCCGTGCAGCCCAGCCCCGATGGTTTGGCGCAGGCCTATCTGATCGGCCGTGACTTCGTCGGCGGCAAGCCGAGCTGCCTGGTGCTGGGTGACAACATCTTCCACGGCCATGGCCTGACCGACATGCTGCGGCGCGCCGACGCACGCGACGCGGGCGCCACCGTTTTCGGCTACTGGGTGAATGATCCCGAGCGCTACGGTGTGGCCGAGTTCGACAAAGATGGCAAGGTCGTCGGTCTGGTCGAGAAACCGCAGAATCCGCGTTCCAATTACGCCGTCACCGGCCTGTACTTCTACGACGGCAATGCCAGTGACTATGCCGCCGAACTGAAGCCCTCACCCCGTGGCGAGCTGGAGATCACCGATCTGAACCAGCGCTACCTCGACGAAGGCAGCTTGCACCTGGAAGCGCTGGGCCGCGGCTATGCATGGCTCGATACCGGCACCCACCAGTCCTTGTTGGAAGCGTCGAACTTCATCGAGACCATCCAGACCCGGCAGGGCCTGCAGGTCTGCTGTCCGGAGGAGATCGCCTTTGGCAAGGGATGGATCAACGCAGAGCAGCTCAACGCGCTGGCCGCGCCGCTGATCAAGAATGGCTATGGCCAGTACCTCGCGAAACTGGCACAGCGGGGTGTGGTGCCGTGAAGGTGATTGAAAGCGCGCTGTCGGGTTGCAAGCTGCTTGAGCCGGTGGTGTTTGGCGACGAACGCGGCTTCTTCTTCGAGACATGGAACGCAGAGCGCTTCGGCAAGCTGGGTCTGCCGACGCAGTTCGTCCAAAGCAACGTCTCCTCTTCCAGTCGCGGCGTCCTGCGTGGGCTCCACTACCAGTGGCCGCGCCCGCAGGGAAAGCTGGTGACCGTGCTGGAAGGTGAGGTCTACGACGTGGCGGTGGACATCCGCCGCGGCTCACCCACGTTCGGGCGCTGGGAAGCATTCATTCTCAGCGGCAGCAACCGCCGCCAGCTCTGGATCCCGCCGGGTTTCGCGCATGGTTTCGCAGTGCTGTCCGAAACGGCCCTGTTCAATTATCTGTGCACCGACGTCTACGTGGCCGAAGCCGATGCCGGCATCCGCTGGAACGACGCCGATATCGCGGTGGACTGGCCGGTAGGGGCTCCGATTCTTTCGGCCAAGGACCAGAAGGCGCCTTTCCTGGATCAGTTGGCCGAAGATCGGCTGCCGGTCTACGTGCCATGATGATCCTGGTGTTCGGCGGCAATGGCCAGGTAGGCCAGGAGCTGCTGCGCGCTCTGGCGCCGCTGGGTACCGTGGTGGCAACCACGCGCAGCGGCCAGTTGCCCGACGGAGGATCCTGCGAAGTGGCCGATTTCGATCAGCCCGACAGCCTGCCGGCGTTGTTGGATCGGCTGCAGCCGTCGATCGTGGTCAATGCCGCGGCCTATACCGCAGTCGACCGCGCCGAGCAGGATGTTGCAGCAGCATTTCGTGCCAATGCCGAAGCGCCCGGGGTCATCGCGCGCTGGTGCGCAGCCCACGATGTCCCGCTCGTGCACTACTCCACCGACTACGTGTTCGATGGACAGGGCAACACGCCCTACCGCGAAGACGAGCCGACCGCGCCGCTGGGTGTGTACGGCAGCAGCAAGCGTGGTGGTGAAGAGGCCGTGCGCGCGGCGGGCGGGCGCCATCTGATTTTCCGCACGGCGTGGGTGTATGCCGCACATGGCACCAATTTCCTGCGGACCATGCTGCGCGTTGGCGCTGCTCGCAGCGAGCTGCGGGTAGTGGCAGACCAGGTTGGTACGCCTACCCCGGCGGCCTTGATCGCCGATGTCACTGCGCATGCGCTGCAGCACCCGGGCCGCTTGTCCGGCACCTGGCACCTGACAGCGAATGGGCAAACCAGCTGGCATGGTTTCGCCGAGGCGATTTTTGCCGAGGCGCTGGCCACCGGCATGATGGTGGAAGCGCCGAGGGTGCAGGCCATAACCAGCGCCGAGTACCCGACGCCAGCCCGCAGGCCGGCGTGGTCGGTGCTGGACAACCGCAGGCTGCAACGTGATTTCAGCCTGCAGCTGCCCGCATGGCAGGACGGCTTGAAGCGTGTGATGGCGGAAATCGCCGGTTCCTGACCGGGCCGGGTCCTGCTGGCCGCCGTGCGGTGTGCCCGCATCCAGCCAATGGCGCAGGGTGAGTTCGCATACAATTCCCCCACTCTCGACAATGGAAGCGGCATGACGCTGGGCTCGCCCCAGGACCGCTATCCCGTCGCGCCCAGGACCGCAGGGGACCGCTTTGAAATTCGCTCACGATCAGAAACGCGTGCTGGTAACCGGCGGCGCCGGCTTCCTCGGCTCCCATCTCTGCGACCGCTTGGTCGAAGCTGGCCACGACGTGCTGTGCGTGGACAATTTCTACACCGGCAACAAGGCCAACGTCGAAGATCTGCTCGGCCACCCGCGCTTCGAACTGATGCGCCACGACGTGACCTTCCCGCTGTACGTGGAAGTGGACCGGATCTTCAACCTGGCCTGCCCGGCATCGCCGATCCACTACCAGCACGATCCGGTGCAGACCACCAAGACCAGCGTGCATGGCGCCATCAACATGCTGGGCCTGGCCAAGCGCGTGCGTGCCCGCATCCTGCAGGCCAGCACCAGCGAGGTCTACGGCGATCCGGAGATCCATCCGCAGGTGGAGGGCTACTGGGGCCGGGTCAACCCGATCGGCATCCGCAGCTGCTACGACGAAGGCAAGCGCTGCGCCGAGACGCTGTTCTTCGATTACTGGCGCCAGCACCAGCTGGAGATCAAGGTCATGCGCATCTTCAATACGTATGGCCCACGCATGCACCCCAACGACGGCCGCGTGGTCAGCAACTTCATCGTGCAGGCGCTGCAAGGCGAGCCGATCACCATCTATGGTGATGGCCAGCAGACGCGCAGCTTCTGCTATGTGGACGATCTGATCGAAGGCATGTTGCGCCTGATGGACTCGCCGGCCGATTTCACCGGTCCGGTCAACATCGGCAATCCGTCCGAGTACACCATGCTGGAACTGGCCGAAACGGTGGTGCGCCTGGTCGGCGGCACGTCCAGGATCGAGTACCGACCGCTGCCATCCGATGACCCGCGCCAGCGCCAACCGGATATCAGCCTGGCCAAGGCCACGTTCGACTGGGAGCCCAAGGTGGCCCTGGAAGATGGTCTGAAAGAGACCATCAGCTACTTCCGCCATCGCCTGCAGGCTTGAGGAAACCGCGATGCGCAAGATTGTCGTGATGCCGGTGTACGAAGACCTGGAAGCTTCTTCCCGGCTTTTCCTTGAGCTTGCGCGTACGCAGGGTGGCGATACCTACGTCGTTGCCGTCGACGACGGCTCGGTGCGCCAACCACTGCCGATCTCGGCGATCGAGGCCTCCGGGCTGGAGGGCGTGGTGATCAAGCTGCGCCGCAATGTCGGCCACCAGCGTGCCATCGCCATCGGCCTGAGCTACGTGGCCGAGCACTTCGGCAACGATGTCATCGTGGTGGCGATGGACTCCGACGGCGAAGACACGCCGGAGAGCATCACCGAGCTGGTTGCCGGGCTGGAGTCTGTCGATGTGGATGTGGTCGTTGCGACCCGCCGCAGCCGGGTGGAGTCACTGAAATTCAAGACCTTCTACCTGTTCTACAAGCTGCTTTTCACACTGCTCAGTGGGCGTCGGATCAGCTTTGGCAATTTCATGGCGGCAAAAATGCCTGCGGTGCGCCGGCTGGCATCAATGCAGGAACTGTGGACCCACGTGGCCGCCAGCGTGCTCAGTTCCAAGTTGCGGGTGCAGACCTGTTCACTGGACCGCGGTCCGCGCTACGCAGGCCGCAGCAAGATGAACTTCGTCGGGCTGGCCCTGCATGGGTTCCGTGCGCTGATGGTGTTCGCCGAGGACGTGCTGGTGCGTGTGGGTATCGCCTGCACGATTGTCGCGGCGCTGTCGGTGACCGGTGGGGTGATCGCAACGCTGCTGAAGATGCTGGGGTTCGCAACGCCCGGCTGGTTCTCGCTTGCCTTCGGTATCCTGTTGCTGGTGTTCCTGCAGACGGCTGCATTGACCCTGATCATCCTTATGCTGTCGGGCATGATCCGCAGCGGTGGCGTGCTGGGCATCGGCAGCTATCGGGAGTTCGTTGATGAGGTCCAGCATGCCGCCCGCCGCAGCGCATGATGCGTTGGGTGGCCAGTTCCTGCGCTACCTGATCAACGGCCTGGTGGCCACGGCGGTGCACTACGGGGTGTTGCGCTTCAACATCGAAGTGCTGCACATGTCATTGGCCGCTGCGGCCAATGCGCTGGCCGCTGTGTTTGGCATTGCCACCTCGTTTCTGGGCAGCCGCTACTTCGTGTTCCGTGGCCGGCAGGGCAGCGTGGCCTGCCAGGGGGCGCTGTTCCTGCTGGTATACGCCGTCATTGCGATGCTGCATGCACTGGTGATGTACGTCTGGGCCGACCGTTTCGGCCTGGACTACCGCATCGGCTTCCTGCTGGCGACCGGCATGCAGATGGCTTTCAGTTTTCTCGCCAACAAATTCGTGGTGTTCCGATGAACAAATACCTGCGCGCACTGCTGGCAACGATGGCCTTCATCGTCGTTCTGCTGCTGGTCTACTACGTGCACGTCCGCCATTTCAGGGTAAATGTGGTGCTGTATGCCAGCATCGTCGATGCGGTCATCGCATTGGTGGTGGTTTTTGCGGGCCTGTACGCGCTGAAGTGGTTCGCCGGCTTCAACCGCCTGGAGCTGATCCAGCTGGCCGCGATCTGGCTGCTGGGAGGCTACATCTTTGCCATCTCGGTGCCGACGGTCATCGACCGCTCGCTGTCGTTCTACATCCTTGAAAAACTGCAGCAGCGGGGGGGCGGCATCCGCGAGGATGCATTCCGCCAGGTGTTTACCGAAGAGTACGTGCGTGAGCACCACCTGGTGGAGGTGCGGCTGACCGAACAGCTGCAATCAGGCACCATCGAGATCCACGATGGTTGTGTGAAACTCACCGGCCGCGGTGAACGGTTGGCGTCCTTCAGCCGCTTCTATCGGCAGAACCTGCTGCCCACCCATCGCCTGCTGATGGGGCAGTACTCCGATGCGCTGACCGATCCTTTCCGCGACAGTCATATGTCGAGCGACTACCGCTGCCGATAGGCCTTCCCGTTCGATGCTGCTTTTCATCAACCTCCATTCCATTCGTTGCCGGACGTCGAGATGACACCCAGTCCTTCCACCGCGAGCTCTGCACGCTGGCGCCTCGCCAGCGTCATCCTGCTGACGATCCTGATCCTTGTGTCCCTTGCCCTGACGRCAAGGAAGTCCGACTTCCAGATGTCGCTGCTCGGCCAGGCGTTCGTCGCCGACGCTGGTTTTGAGGTGTCCGTTCCCAAGGAGGTCGTCGATGCCCGCGCGCTGGTGATGCGGCAGCCGCACGATCTGTCGCCGCTGTCGCTGGGGCAGGGGCTGAAGGACGATGAACTGATCCGCCAGCGCATGTGGGAAGCCTTGTATCCGCAGCGCTTCAGCGATGCCGATACGCCACACCGGATCCTGCGCGCCACCGACCCGGTACTGAACGCATGCCAGCTGATCGACAGGAGGGGAGATGTCGTTCTTGCCGACTGCCGCTGACCGCGGGCGCCGCGCGGCGCTGGTCATGCTTGTTTCGCTGCTGCTCTGCTACGGCCTGGCCGCCGTGGGCGTGATGGGGTGGCCGATGCTGGCACTGTTTGCCGTATTCCTCGCCGGCGCAGCACTTTCGCTTCTGGGACTGCGCGAACTGCGCGTGGCGATTCCGGTGCTGGTGGTGCTGGCGCTGGTGGGGATTTCGCTCGGCAGCCCAGGCGATGCCTGGGACCCGCGTTCGATCTGGTTGTTCCATGCCAAGCGCATCTATCTGGACGGCACGTTGTACGCCCAGCTGGATGATTACGCGCCTTGGAGCCATAACGATTACCCCGCGCTGGTACCGCTGCTGATGGCCGCAGCTGCCGGCCTGCTGGGACACTGGAATGAACTGCTGCCCAAGGCAGTGGCACCACTGCTGCTGTTGCCCGCCCTGCTGCTGATCGCGCCGGGCCTGCGCTCGCGCTGGTGGGTGGCACTTCTGGCATTGCTGCTGCTGCGGGTGGGCAGGGAAATGCTGGTCAACGGCTACATGGACACGCTGGTGGCGTTGTACGCGCTGACCGCGCTGGTACTGGCGATGCGCCTGCGCGGTACCGATGACAGCCGTCGGCCTGGCGACATCGTGGCGCTGGCACTGGTGGTGGCGGTGCTGTCGCTGCTGAAGAACGAGGGCGCAGTTCTGGCAGCGGTGGTGGTCGGCAGTGTGGTGCTGGAAGGGGCGCTGCGCGAACGCCGGCTTTGCTGGCGCGTGCTGTTGGCCTTTGTCGTTGCGCTGCTGCCGCTGCTGGCGTGGAAGACGTCGGTCGCTGCAGCGCATATAAGCAACGATCTTGCCGGGTCCGACCTGCAGTCGCAGCTGCTGGTACGGCTGACGACCGACGGCGGGTCCGCCATGATCCTCAAGCGCCTGTTGCTGGACGAGTGGATGCTGGCGCCGCTGCTGGTGCTGGCCGTGCTGTGGCGTCGGGTTCTGCAACGGCCGCTGGCCGCGGTGGCGCTGCTGGCCGCGCTGGGCTACATCGCCGTGCTTTTCCTGGTCTACCTGAGTACGCCGCAGGATCTGGCCTGGCATCTGCAGACCAGCGCCGTCCGGGTCCGTCAGCCCGTCGTGCTGCTGCTGTTCCTGGCGGCCACGGTTGCAGTCTGGCGGGCTGACCCGGCAGCGCCTGCCACGTCAGATCCACGGTGAATCCGGCGGCGTTGCAGGCTCCTGGTGCGGCGCACTCCAGCGGATCGGATGGCAAGCTGCTCGCTGCCGCACAGGCCAGGGTCGATCACTTGGCTTCCGGTGCTGCACAGGTTTGTCGCCCGCTGTACGCCAATGCGGAGGGCCAGGTCTGCGCTCACATCTTCCGGTACGCGGCCCGGTTGTTGCCTGGCCAGCCGGGGATCAGGCGCGGGTAGTCCTGCGTTTCCCAGCAGCGCGTCTGGGCGCACCGGGTAACGGTGCCAGCAGCGCCTCCAGGTCGGCTGCGTCGAAGCGCGGTGCTGCGTTGCCGCTCCCTTCCAGTATGGAGTCGGCCAGGTCGGCCTTGCGCTGCTGCAGCTCGGCGATCCGTTCCTCGACGCTGCCGGCGGTGATCAGCTTGTAGACGAACACCGGCTGGTCCTGGCCGATGCGATGGGCACGGTCGGTGGCCTGGTTCTCGGCGGCCGGATTCCACCAGGGATCGAAGTGGATGACGGTGTCGGCAGCGGTCAGGTTCAGGCCCACGCCACCGGCCTTCAGGCTGATCAGGAACACGGGAACCTCGCCCTGCATGAAGCGCTGCACGGGCGTGACCCGGTCCTGGGTATCGCCGGTGAGCTGCACGTAGGGCAGGCTGAGTTCCCGCAGGGCCTGGCCGATCAACGCCAGCATGCCGGTGAACTGCGAGAACAGCAGGATGCGCCGCCCTTCCTCGACCATGGCAGGCAACATCTCGCGCAGCAGGTCCAGCTTGGCCGAACCGGCAGCGCGCGCGGGTGTCTCGCCTGGCAGCAGGCGCGGATCGCAGCAGACCTGGCGCAGCTTCAGCAACGCGTCCAGTACCACGATGTGATTGCGCGCCAGCCCGCTGCCGTTGATCGCATCGCGGACCTGCTTTTCCATCGCCGCACGCACGGCTTCGTACAGATCACGCTGGGCGCCTTCCATTGCCACGGTGCGGGTGATGACCGTCTTCGGTGGAAGCTCGGAAGCGACCTGGTCCTTGCGCCGGCGCAGGATGAAAGGTCGCAGCCGCTGGGCCAGCAGCTGAGCACGACGCTGGTCGCTGCCGCGCTCGATGGGATGGCGCCAGTGCTGGTTGAACTGTTTTTCGCTGCCGAGCAGGCCGGGCAGCAGGAAGTCGAACTGCGTCCACAGCTCGCCCAGATGGTTCTCCAGCGGGGTGCCGGTCAGGCACAGGCGATGACGCGCCTGCAGCGTGCGCAGCGTGGCCGCCGCGCGCGACCTGGGATTCTTCACCTGCTGTGCCTCATCCAGGATCAGCAGATGGTAGGAATGCGCCTGCAGCGCCGGTTCGTCGCGCCAGAGCAGGGGATAGGTGGTGAGTATCAGATCATGGGCGGCAATGGCGTCGAACTGCGTGTCACGTGCGGGGCCGTGCAGGGTCAGTACACGCAGATCCGGGGTGAAGCGCGCCGCTTCGCTCTGCCAGTTGTGCAGCAATGAGGTTGGCACGACCACCAGCGCCGGCTTGTCCAGGCGGCCACTCTGCTTTTCAACCAGCAGATGGGCCAGGGTCTGCAGTGTCTTGCCCAGGCCCATGTCATCGGCCAGCACGCCGCCCAGGCCCTGCTGGCGCAGGTACTGCAGCCATGACAGGCCTTCAAGCTGGTAGCTGCGCAGCGTCGCGCGCAAACCCTGAGGCGCTGGGACAGCGCTCATCGCCGGGGCGTCCAGCAGGCGCTGCACGCGTGCACGGGTATCGTTGCTGCTGTGCAGCCGTAACTGCGCAGCGTCCTGCAGGGCCTGCAGCCGTCCGCGATCATGCGCCTGCAGGCGCAGCGGTTGCCCACGGTCGCCGAACAGGTCCGCAAGCAGCGCGATCACCGGCTTCAGCCGCGCTGCCCGCAGGGCAAGACGTTCATTGTCTGCCGTCGTCAGCAATACATTCTCGTCATCGCCAATGGCATCCAGCTGGCCGCGCAGCCAGCGCGGATCGGACTGCAGTACGCCCTGCAGCAGCGGAACCAGCGCAATGCTGCGGCCATCGACATCGATGGTCAGGGCCAGGTCGAGCTCGTTGCTGTCAGCGGACACCGACCGGACATCCAGGTCGATGTCCTCCACCCGGGTGATGCGGTGGCGGAAGGCGTCGTCAGTCTCGATCTTCCAGCCCAGCGCTTCCAGCCGCAGCACATCCTCCAGCAGGAAGCGGGTCCAGTCGAAACTGCGCAGCTCGAACAACGGGCCGCCGCCGTCCAGCACGATGCGCGGTTGCCGCTCGCGGTGCAGGTGGACGCTGTGCAGTTCAGCCTCGCGCCGTGCCTCCCCGGCCAGGTCACGCGGCAGCAGGTAGAGCTGGCCCTCGGCGTCGTGCACGAACAGCGAGGGGTCGTCGAGAAAACGCACGTGTTCGTCGTACTCGAACGCGACGGTGGCGACGTCGAGCCATTGCGAGGGGTCACGTTCGGTGAGCCAGGCAGGTCGGTATTCCATGCTGTGCAGATGCAGGATCGGTGTCATCGCCTGGATCTGCAGGGTAGGCAGTATCGGATCGGCGGCCGCACGCAGCGAACCCGGTTCACCCTCCAGTGAGTTCTGCAGTGCGGCCAGCAACACCGCGGCGACATGCTCGCAGTGCGTGCCAGCCGGGCAGGTGCAGCGACTCTGCAGGGGGCTGTGCGGGGTGCGGGCGCTGGCATCCAGGTCGATCGCCACCTGCCAGCCCTCGACCTGGGCGGTCAGCAGCGGTGACCGGTAGCGCAGCTCGCGCACTGCCGACACCTGGTGGTTGCCCTTTTCCAGCGTCCCGGCATCCAGCCAGCGGGACAGTTCCCCTCCGGTGAATACTTCGGCCATGCGTCGTCCTGTCCTCTCCATCTACAGCACGCGTTGCCAAGGGCACCGCAAGCGGGAAAGGGAACATTCTACGGATTGGCAGCCCGGCATGCCGGTTCATGCTGCGGCGCATCCCAGCCGGTAACGGGTGTGCCGCTAGAATGGCGGCATTCTCACCGGGTAGGGCAGTAGAGATGCAGCAATCAACTTCCAGCGGCACGCGCAGCAAGCGTTTCGCCTCTGCGGCGCAAGCCCTGCAGGGTGTGGTCGCCGATGGCCAGACCCTGGCCGTGGGGGGCTTCGGCCTGTGCGGCATTCCCGAGGCACTGATCGCCGCGTTGCGCGACAGTGGCGCCAAGGGCCTGACCGTGATCTCCAACAACGCCGGCGTCGATGGCTTCGGCCTGGGCCAGCTGCTGGAAACCCGGCAGATCAGCAAGATGATTTCGTCGTACGTGGGCGAGAACAAGGAATTCGAACGGCAGTTCCTGGCCGGCGAGCTGGAGCTGGAATTCAATCCGCAGGGCACCCTGGCCGAGCGCCTGCGTGCCGGCGGGGCGGGTATCCCGGCGTTCTTCACCGCCACCGGTTACGGCACCGTGGTCGCCGAGGGCAAGGAAACCCGCGAGTTCGATGGCAAGCACTATGTGATGGAAACCGCGCTGCGCGCCGACGTTGCCCTGGTCAAGGCCTGGAAAGCCGACGAGGCCGGCAACCTGGTGTTCCGCAAGACCGCGCGCAACTTCAACCCGGCCTGTGCAATGGCCGGCAAGGTCTGCATCGTGGAAGTGGAGGAGGTGGTGCCGGTCGGCAGCATCGATCCGGACCAGGTGCACCTGCCGGGCATCTACGTGCACCGCATCGTGCACAACCCCACCCCTGAAAAACGTATCGAACAGCGCACCATCCGTGCGGAGGGCAACTGACATGGCATGGACCCGCGATGAGATGGCGGCGCGCGCTGCGCGTGAGCTGACCGATGGCGCCTACGTGAACCTGGGCATCGGCCTGCCGACGCTGGTGGCCAACCACATTCCCGAAGGCGTGGACGTGTGGCTGCAGTCGGAAAACGGCCTGCTGGGCATCGGTCCGTTCCCCACCGAGGCCGAGGTGGACGCCGACCTGATCAATGCCGGCAAGCAGACCGTCACCGCACGTGCGGGCGCCAGCTACTTCGGCAGCCATGACAGCTTTGCGATGATCCGCGGTGGCCACGTCAACCTGGCCATCCTCGGTGCGATGCAGGTGACCGACAAGGGCGACCTGGCCAACTGGATGGTGCCCGGCAAGATGGTCAAGGGCATGGGCGGTGCGATGGACCTGGTGGCCGGCGTGCAGCGCGTGGTGGTGCTGATGGAGCACACCGCCAGGAACGGCGAGCACAAGATCCTGGCCGAATGCACGCTGCCGCTGACCGGTGTGGGCGTGGTCGACCGCATCATCACCGACCTGGCGGTATTCGATGTGACCGATGACGGCCTGGTGCTGGTGGAGACTGCGGCGGGTGTGGGCGAGGATGAGTTGAAGGAAAAGACCGGCGTCGCGTTCAAGCGCCGCTGAGCATCCACGGGGCGGCGTGTCGCTGCCCCATCTCCCTGATCTCCCATGCTATTCCCCCACGATCTGCCTGATGCTGACGTCCGACATCTGCCGGGCTGGTTGCCAGCGGCCGACGCCGATGCACTGCAGCGTGTATTGGCGCAGGAAGTCCCCTGGGAAACCCACCGCATCCGCATGTTCGGCAACTGGGTGGATTCACCGCGGTTGAGCTGCTGGATCGGTGATCCGCAGGCGCGTTACCGCTATTCAGGCACCGAGTTCATCCCGCATCCGTGGCCACCGTTGCTGCAGGAACTGCGCATCCGCCTGCAAGAACAGAGCGTCGGTCGATTCAACAGCGTACTGCTCAACCGCTATCGCGGCGGCAGCGACTACATGGGCTGGCACAGCGATGACGAGCCCGAGCTGGGGCCGGCGCCGCTGATCGCTTCGTTGAGCCTCGGCGCAGCGCGGCGGTTCCTGCTGCGCCGCCGCGATGACACCACGCGCAAGGCGGAATTCCTGCTCGGTCATGGCGACCTGCTGCTGATGGGCGGCGCCACCCAGCGCCACTACCAGCACGCGCTGCCGAAGATGGCGCGGGTGCAGGGCGAACGCATCAACCTGACGTTCCGCTGGATCCATCCGCGTTGACCAGGGTTCGCCGGGCATGGCCCGGCGCTACCAGGAACCGGTGGCGGTAGCGCCGGGCCATGCCCGGCGTGCGAAACGGGCAACCTCAGCGCTTCAGCGCCTGCTTGTCATTCCGCCCGCTGGTCAGCGTCCAGCCCACCACGTCCTGCGCCACCTGCTGCAGGCCACGCTCGAACGCCGCTGCCACTGCCGACACATCGGTGCTGCCCACCGGCTGCAACTGGCGGAAGGTGCGGTCGGCGACCACGCGCTGGTTGGTGACGTCGATCAGCTTGGCGTTGATCTCGATGACGACCGTCGGCGTTGCCTGGCCCTGGTAATCCGATTCGAAGCGACGGATGTCGGTGGACAGCTTGTAGTCGGCGCGGATGCCGGCGGCAACGCGGGCCACGCCGTGGATGCGGCCGGAATCCTCGAAGCCACGCAGCAGGGTGTCTTCGATCATGTCGGTGGCCGGCTGCGCCCAGCTGGCGCCCTTGTAGATCTCCAGCTCCGACGGCGTCGGCCGTACGTTGATGCGCGGGCTGTCGACCATGCGCGCGGCGCTGGGCTTGGCCAGCACCAGCTGCCAGTCGGCCTGCGGCCAGCTGGGGTCGACCTTGACCTGCACGGCCGGCGAATACAGGGTGACGGGGTTCTTGTCGCCGCTGCCGAGGATCGAGCAGCCACCCAGCAGGGTGGCCAGCGACGCTGCCAGCAACAGGCGCGGAAGGGTGGTCGGGCTCATTTGGGTTCGAACTCCTTCGGGGCGTCGCGGCCGAGCAGGTAGCGTGCGGGATTGTTCTCGAGGCGGTCGCTGACCCGGCGCAGGTCGCGGATCAGGCCACGCAGTTCACCCAGGGTCGGGCCGAGCTGGCCCAGGCCGTCATTGGCGAAGCTGTTGATGGCGGCGCGGTTTTCGCCAAGGATCGAATCGGCATTGCCGGCCGCCGAATCAAGCTTGGCCAAGGTGGCGTCGAGCTTGTCGATGATGCCCGGCAGCTGCTGCACCAGGTTCTTGTCCAGGCGCTCGATGGTGCCGTTGGTGGTCTTCAGGGTGGCGTCAAGGCTGCGCGCGGCATCGCGCGCGCTGAGCAGCAGCGACTGCGTACCCTGGTCGCGGTCGGCCAGGCCGCCACTGATGGTTTCCAGGTTGGCCAGGGTGGCGTTGATCGAGGCGACGTTGCGGTCGCTGAGGATCTGGTCCATGCGCTCGACGATGCGGTTGGCCACGTCGGTGATGTTCTGCAGCGCCGACGGCGTGGTCGGGATGATCGGTGCCGGGTCCTTGTTGACCGTGGTCAGCGCCGGCGACTGCGGCGTGCCGCCGCTGAGCTGGATGATCGACGGGCCGGTCAGGCTGGTGATCGCCAGCTTGGCGCGGGTATCGGTCTTGACCGGCGTGGTCGAGTTCAGGCGGATGCGCGCGACCACCTGGCGCGGGTCATCCGGTACCAGGTTCAGTTCGGTGATCGAGCCCACCGCGATGCCGTTGTACTGCACCGGGCTGCCGACCGACAGGCCGGTCACCGCTTCGCGGAACACCACCCGGTATTCCTGCCAGGTGCGGTCGGAGGAGTACTTGGCGGCCCACAGGCCGAAGGCCAGCAGGGCAAGGCCGGTGATCAGGGTGAACGCGCCGATCAGCACGTAGTTGGCTTTTGTTTCCATGGCTCAGGCACTCTCGATCTGTTCGCCACGCGCAGCGCGCGCGCGGGGTCCGTGGAAGTATTCCTGGATCCACGGATGATCCAGTCTCTCGATTTCCGGCAGCGGCGCATTGGCCACCACCTTGCGGTCGGCGATGACCGCCACCCGGTCGCAGATCGCATACAGCGTGTCCAGGTCGTGGGTGATCAGGAACACGGTCAGCCCCAGCGCCTCCTGCAGCGTCTTGATCAGGCGATCGAACGCCGCCGCACCGATCGGGTCCAGGCCGGCGGTGGGCTCATCCAGGAACAGCAGGGGGGGATCCAGCGCCAGCGCACGTGCCAGGCCGGCGCGCTTGCGCATGCCGCCGGACAGCTGCGAGGGCAGCTTGTTGATGGCATCGGCGGGCAGGCCGGCCAGTTTCACCTTCAGCAGTGCCAGTTCGTAATGCCAGCGCTCGGGCAGTTCGCGGTGGTGTTCCTTCAGTGGCACCTGCACGTTCTCGCCGACGGTCAGCGACGAGAACAGGGCGCCGTCCTGGAACAGCACGCCGGTGTTGCGCTCGATATGCAGGCGGCTCTCGGGATCGTCGGCGCGCGCATCGCGGCCGAGCACCTCGATCTGCCCTTCATCCGGCACGCGCAGCCCGAGGATCGAGCGCATCAGCACCGATTTGCCGGTACCCGAGCCGCCCACCACGCCAAGGATCTCGCCACGGCGCACGTCCAGGTCCAGCCCTTCATGCACGGTCTGGCTGCCAAAGCGGTTGACCAGCCCGCGCACGCGTATGGCCAGGTCGTGGCCGTCGTCGTCCTGCATGGGCACGTCTTCGGGGGTCGGATGCGTAGTCATGTCACCAGTCCATGTGCATGAACCACAACGCCGCGAAGGCGTCGATGATGATCACCAGCGAGATCGTCTGCACCACGCTGGAGGTGGTGCGTTCGCCGACCGACTGCGCGGTGCCTTCCACCTTCAGGCCTTCCAGGCAGCCGATCAGGCCGATCACCAGCGCGAACACCGGCGCCTTGGACAGGCCCACCAGCATGTGCCGCACTTCCATCGTTTCGTGCATGCGCGCGATGTACATCTGCGGCGGGATGTCCAGGTCGAACGCGCCGACGGTGATGCCGCCGGCCAGGCCGGCGACCATCGCGATGAAGGTCAGCAGCGGCAGGGTCAACAGCAGCGCGACCAGGCGCGGCAGTACCAGCAGGTCGATGGGATCGAGCCCCAGGGTGCGCATCGCATCGATTTCCTCGCGTGCCTTCATCGCACCGATCTGCGCGGTGAAGGCACTGGCGGTGCGGCCGGCCAGCACGATCGCGGTCAGCAGCACGGCGAATTCGCGCAGGAAGGCGATGTTCACCAGCTCGACCACATAGATCTCCGCACCGAAGTCGCGCAGGATGGTCGAGCCGAGGAAGGCGATCACCGCGCCGACCAGATAGGACAGCAGCGCCACCAGCGGCACCGCATCCAACCCGACCTGTTCCATCTGGTGCACGGTCGCGGTCAGGCGGAAACGTCGGGGCTCCTTGACCAGGCGCGCACCCTTGACCAGGTTCTCGCCGAGGAAGCTGCACAGCGCCTTGATGTTGTGGCCGGTGGCATGGACGCTGACACCCAGCCGCTCCAGTGCCGCCAGTACGCCGAAGTCACGCTTCGGCTTCGGGCGGTCGTCGGCTACTTCCTCAATGGTGCACACCAGCGCCTGGTGGTCCGGGCGGAACTGCAACGCGTCTTCGCTGAGGTCAGCGCGATGGGCGACGCGCAGCACCTGCAGCACGCCGGCGGAGTCGAGCAGCTCGATGCCTGTGGCGTCGATGCCGGTCAGCTTGTCCGGAACGCCACGCAGCACTTCGGCCGCGGCCAGCGCGGTCTTCAGGGTCCAGTGGCCGGACAGCCGGATCAATCCCGGATCCTGAGCGTCCTGTTCGAGCTGGGGGGCGTGGGTCGGGGTCATGGGGGCCATTCGGGTCGCAGCATAACCGTTCTGAATTGCACGTCGCGTCGAACCAGGATGAATTTCTCCAGCGGAGCCTGACGTAGGTAATACTACGGCGCATGTCCGCAGACGCTCACACGATCCCCACGCCCCAGGCCACCTACGCGCAGCGCGTGGCCTTCGTTTCCGAGATCGCCGGCCGCCTGCACAGCTACGGCACAACGGCCCAGCGCCTGGAAGCGGCGGTGGTTGCCTTGGCCCGGCAGCTCGATCTGGATTGTGAACCGTGGTCGAACCCCACCGGCATCATCCTCAGTTTCAGCGATCCGGCGCAGGCCATTGGCTCCAGCGACATCACCCGGGTGATCCGCTTGGCGCCCGGCGAGAACGACCTGCACAAGCTCAGCGTGGCTGACGGGATCGCCGAAGAAGTGGCCAATGGCCGCATGAGCATTGCCCAAGGCCACACCGCGCTGCGCCAGCTGGACAAGGATCCGGGCCGGCGCGGCAAGCTGCGCACCATCCTGTCCTTCACCCTCGGTGCGGCCGGCGTGGCGGGCATGTGGAAGCTGCCGTGGCTGGACATCGCCACCGCCGGCGTCATCGGCCTGTTGATCGGCCTGCTCGGCATGGTCACCGACAAGCGCCCGGCCAGCCGGGAAGCGGCCGAAGCGCTGGCGGCGCTGCTGGCCGGCCTTGTCGCCACCGTGGTTGCCACGTTCGTGGGTGCCCTGAATCTCAACACGGTGATCATCGCCTCGCTGGTGGTGCTGCTGCCGGGCATGTCACTGACCAATGCGGTCAATGAACTGGCCAGCCAGCACTGGGTGTCCGGCACCGCGCGCTTTGCCGGCGCGTTGACCACGATCATGAAGCTCAGTGTCGGCGCGATGATCGCGGTGACCCTGGCCGATGTGCTGGGGCTGGACCCGATGATCCGTGCCTCGCGGCCACAGGGGCCGTGGGTGGAGTGGGGCTCGCTGCTGACGGCGGCGTTCGCCTTTGCGATGTTGTTCAAGGCCAACCGCCGCGACTATCCGTGGGTGATCGCCGCCTCGGTGGCCGGTTACGCGATCTCCAAATTTGGTGGTCATGCCTGGGGTACGCCCGCCGGCATCTTCCTGTCGGCGATGCTGCTGACCGCCGGCGGCAACCTGTTCGGGCGCGTGGTCGGCCGCCCCGGTGCGATCATCCGCCTGCCGGGCATCATCATGATGGTGCCCGGCAGCACCAGCCTGCGCGGCGTGCTGACCCTGGTCCAGCAACAGGACGTGGGCGCCGGCCAGAGCGTGTTCCTGACCGTGTTGAACGTGGTGATGGCGCTGGTCGCCGGCCTGCTGTTCGGCAACCTGTTGATGCCGGCGCGCAAGACGCTGTGACCAGGCAGTAGCGCCGGGCCATGCCCGGCGGATCGGGAAACCAACCGCTGCGCTCTCCGGGCATGGCCCGGCGCTACCCCCAAAAAAAACGCCGGCTTTCGCCGGCGTTTTTCATTCCTGCTGCAGCTGGCCTCAGGCCTTCTTGATCAGGAAATCTTCCGGCTTCTTGCTGCCCTTGGCGGTCAGCTCGGCCATCCAGCGCGGCTGCTTGCCACGACCGGTCCAGGTTTCCTTCGGGTTGGCCGGGTTGCGGTACTTCGGCGCAACCTTGCCCAGCTTGCGGCCGGCAGCCTTGGACGGGGCCTTGGTGGTCTTGGCGACCTTGCGCGCGCGCGGTGCGGGTTCACCACCGAACAGTTCCTCGATGGTGTAACCCTCGGTCTTGGCCAGCTTGCTCAGCTGGGCACGAACCTTGGTGATCGGGCGACGCTTGGCGACGATGGTCTGCTGCTTCTTGGCTGTGCGGATCAATGCGCCCAGCTCACGTGCAGACAGGCCGGTCAGGTCGATGCTCATCAACGATTACTCCAGAAACTAATTTAGGGACAGGGACGAGCCGGTCCGTGGCGTCGCAGGACAGAGTAATGATGAATTAATCCCAGCACAAACAGTTGCGGTCACCGTCTGTCGGCTGGCTGGCCCGGTTGCGACCATTTTGACCGGATTATGTCCGTTGCGGTTTTCCCGGGTCGGCCAGCCGCTAAAAAAAGACCGGGGTATACCCCGGTCTTTTCCGATCAGCCCTGCAGGCGCTGCAGCAGGGTGGCCTTGTCCAGGCTCTCCGCTTCGGCCGCCCGACGCGAGCGGTACTCGAAGGTGCCTGCGGCCAGGCCGCGCTCGCTGACCACCACGCGGTGCGGGATGCCGATCAGTTCCATGTCGGCAAACATCGCGCCCGGGCGCAGGCCGCGGTCGTCCAGTGCGGCATCCAGGCCGGCATCGCGCAGCTCCTGCAGCAGAGCTGCAGCTGCATCGGCCACGCCTGCGTCGCCCTTCGGATTGATCACGCAGACCACCACCTGCCACGGCGCCATCGCGTCGGGCCAGATGATGCCGGCGTCATCGTGGTTCTGCTCGATGGCTGCGGCGACCACACGCGAAATACCGATGCCGTAGCAGCCCATCGTCATTACCGCGGCCTTGCCATTCTCGTCCAGCACGGTGGCATCGAGCGCCTTCGCATAGGTGCGGCCCAGCTGGAACACGTGGCCGACTTCGATGCCGCGGGCGATTTTCAGTTCGCCGCCGTCCAGCGCACGATCACCGGCGCGCACGTTGCGGATATCGGCCACTTCCGGTTCGGCCAGGTCGCGGCCCCAGTTGACGCCGGCCAGATGGAAACCGGCCTCATTGGCACCGACGACGAAGTCGGACATCGCCGCCACTTCGCGATCGGCGACCACGCGGATCGGCTTGGCCGGGGCGACCGGACCAAGGAAGCCCGGCACGCTGCCGAGGTATTCGGCGATCTCTGCTTCGCTGGCAAAACGCTGCTCGTCCAGGCCAGCAACCTTGCCCAGCTTGATTTCGTTGACCTCGTGGTCGCCACGTACCAGCGCCAGCACGAACTGCTGTGCCTCGCCTTCGCCGGCGATCAGCGCCACCGACTTCACCGTACGCTGCAGATCGATGCCCAGCAGCGCGGCGACGTCTTCGCAGGTCTTCTGGGTCGGGGTCTCGACCTTGCGCAGCGCTTCGCTGGCCGCAGCACGCGCGGCCGGATCGGCGGCGATGGCCGCTTCCATGTTGGCCGCGTAGTCCGAACCGGTGGAGAACACCAGCGCGTCCTCACCGGAGTCGGCGATCACGTGGAATTCCTGCGAGGCGTCACCGCCGATCGCGCCGGAATCGGCCTGCACCATGCGGAAGTCCAGGCCCAGGCGGGTGAAGATGSGGCTGTAGGCCACCTTCATGTTTTCGTACTCACGCACGAGGTCTTCGTCGTGCAGGTGGAACGAGTAGGCGTCCTTCATCAGGAACTCGCGCGCACGCATGACACCGAAGCGCGGACGGATCTCGTCGCGGAACTTGGTCTGGATCTGGTAGAAGTTCACCGGCAGCTGCTTGTAGCTGGACAGTTCGCTGCGCGCGAAATCGCAGGCCGCTTCCTCGGCGGTGGGGCTGTAGCAGAAGGTCTGTTCCTTGCGGTCCTTGATCTTCAGCAGCTGCGGGCCGAATTTCTGCCAGCGGCCGGTCTGCTCCCACAGTTCCTTCGGCTGGATGGTCGGGATCTGGAATTCCACGGCACCGGCTCGGTCCATTTCCTCGCGGACGATGCGTTCGACCTTGCGCAGCACGCGCAGGCCCAGCGGCGACCAGGTGTACAGGCCGGATGCGAGCTTGCGGATCATGCCCGCGCGCAGCATCAGCCGGTGGCTGGTCAGCTCGGCGTCGCTGGGGGTTTCCTTGGTGGTGTGCAGGTGGAACTGGGAGAGGCGCATCGTCGGCTTCGGATTACGGCAGAGATACCTATTCTGCCAGCCCGGCCGGGGGAGGGGTATCGGCCGGGCTGCGCCCGGCACCCGCAGAGGCAACGGCTGGAGCAACGGCAATGGCAACAGCGGGGTTGCTGTGGGATGGCGGGGTGGGTCCGGTTGCGGGGGACGCCGTAAACCCATCCGTGGGGGCTTGGCCGCGGCATCCATGCCGCGGACACCCCCGCAACCGGACCCACCCCGCCTTCGACAGATTTCCGCAATCTGTCGGGATGGCATGGCCTGCTCTATGGCATGGCCTGCTCTTGGTGGGTGTCGACCTTGGTCGACACGAAGATCCGCGCCATGCGTGGATGAATCTCCGTCGAAATCGAATATTTCGACAATTGAACGTAGAACTCCACGCATGGCGTGGATCTACTGGCCACCGGGAAACTGTCGAAGACGGGGCGGTGTCGGATTGCGGGGTGTCAGCCGCATGGATGCGGCTGCCAAGCCCCCACGGATGGGTTTACGGCGTCCCCGCAATCCGACACCGCCCCGTCATCCCACGGAATGCCCGCTTTTGACGTTGACGTTGACGTTGATTCGGCGGGTGCCGGGCGCCGCCCGGCCGATCCCCCCTCAACCCGCCGGAGGGCAGTACGCCTTGATCGCCGCCTCGGCCAGGCCCTTCTGCGCGCTGCGCTGTTCCGGGGTAAGCGCGGTATCGGCCTTGCCATCGCCATCGGTGTCCTGCATCACCGGGCCGGTGCCTTCCAGCAGCGTCACGTTGGCGCGGGCGGTGCTGCATTGTTCCGGCACCGGCGCGGCGGCAGGCTCGGGGGCCGCGTCCGTCGCCGCTGTCCTGGCTTGGGCACGCGTCTCATACTTTGCCCCGGCCGGCGGCGTTTCCGAATACTGGGTCACGCCCTTGGCATCCTTCCACTTGTAGACAGGGCCGGCCAGCGCAGTGGTACTGGCCAACAGCAGCAGGCAACCCAGGCAGGACAGGGCACGCATGGCAAACTCCGCAGAATGGGCGTAGAACGCCGATTGCAGCATTGGCGCCGACCGCTGGCAAGTCGATTAAACTGGATTCCATGGACCCGATCACACCGCCGCCGCGCTCGCGCACGATTTACCTGCTGCCCAACCTGTTCACCACGGCTGGGCTGTTCTCTGGCTTCTACGCCATCATCGCCGCGGCCAACGGGGATTTCGTCAACGCCAGCATCGCCGTGTTCGTGGCGGCGGTGATGGACGGCCTCGATGGCCGTGTCGCGCGCCTGACCGGCACCAGCAGCGAGTTCGGCGTGCAGTACGACTCGCTGGCCGATCTGGTCAGCTTCGGCATGGCGCCCGCACTGGTGATGTATCACTGGTCCCTGTCGGAACTGAAATACGACGGTGAACTGGTCGGTCGCCTCGGCTGGGCGGTGGCGTTCCTGTACGCCGCCTGCGCGGCGCTGCGCCTGGCGCGCTTCAATACCCAGGTGGCCGTTGTCGACAAGCGCTGGTTCGTTGGCCTGGCCAGTCCGGCTGCCGCTGGCCTGATGATGTCCTTCGTCTGGGCCTTCGCCGATGGCACGCTGGGCTGGAACGGCAACGAGCTGCGCTTCGTGGCGTTGGCGGTGACCCTGGTCGCCGCACTGTTGATGGTCAGCCGCATCCGCTTCTGGAGCTTCAAGGGCGGCGCGGCCAAGCAGGGCGCGCGCTCGGACCGTGTCCCGTTCCTGGTGCTGGCACTGGTGCCGATCGCCATCGCCATCGCGGTGATCGACCTGCCCCGCGTGCTGTTCGTCGTCGGCATCCTGTACGCCCTGTCAGGCCCGGTGATGTGGGGCGTGCAGCGCCTGCGCAAGAAGCCCGAGGCGGCGTGAGCCAGGACCTGCCCGTGTTGTGGTCCCCGGCCCAGCAGGCGTGGCTGCAGGCCATGGGCTACACCGTCTATCACGACGGCCAGTTGGCCGCCGAAATGGACGCGGCACTGCAGCTGAGCGTGGCTGAAGCCGCAGCATCGGCACCCGTGCCGGTCGAGGCGACGCGCGCGGCTCCACCTTCGATGCAGCACGCACCCAGCCAGCGTGGCGCGGCGCCGGAGCCTCGGCTCGAGCGCGCGCCACCACGCACTGCCGTGCCGGTAGCGGCGCCGGACACCGTCCCGGCTGCGGCCCGTCCGCTGCCCACCGGCAACGCGCGCCAGCCGCTGGTGCGCCTGCCTGACCGCCTGCAGATCGCGCTGTTGCGTGCCTCGGGCTGCAATCCCAACGACCCCGCCACCCAGGCACTGATGGACAGCTGGCCGCTGGAGCAACTGCGTCGCGACCCCGCAGCCAAGCGCGAGTTGTGGCCGCAGCTGCGCGCGCTGCGCAAGGGCGGAACCGCATGAGTGCGGTCAGCCAGCCCGGCCCGGTGGCGCTGCGTGCGCTGCGCGAGAGCGATCTCAACGCGGTGATGGCCATCGAAGTGCGTGGCTATCCCTATCCCTGGACCCGCGGCATTTTCCTGGATTGCCTGCGTGCCGGTTACCCCGGCCTGGCCATGGAGCGCGATGGCCTGTTGATCGGCTATGGCGTGCTCAGCCTCGCTGCCGATGAAGCACATGTGCTGAACATCTGCATCGATCCGCTGGTGCAGTCGCGTGGGCTCGGCCGCCAGTTGCTGCGTGCGCTGGTCCGCCTGGCCGGTGATCGAGGCGCGCAGCGGGTATTCCTGGAAGTGCGTCCGTCCAATACCCCGGCGCTGGCGCTGTATCACAGCGAAGGCTTCAACGAGATCGGCCGGCGTCCCCGCTACTACCCTGCTGCGCAGGGGCGCGAAGATGCGCTGGTGATGGCGATCGAGCTGGTGGACGGCGAGCTGGAGACAATGCCGCCGCTGTAATCGGCGTCGCGTGGCCGCTGCGCTCGCCGGGCATGGCCCGGCGCTACCGATGCGTTGTTTACGCCAACCGCAGCGCCAGCACGCCAGCCACGATCAGCGCGGCCGCCACCCAGCGTGCACGCGGTACCCGCTCGCGCAGCAGGAACACCGAGATCAGCAGCGCGAACAGGATCGACGATTCGCGCAGCGCCGACACCATTGCCACCGGCACCTGGGTCATCGCCCACAGCGCCATCGCATACGAGGCGGTGGTACCGATGCCGCCGGCCACGCCCAGCGGCCAGTGCTGGCGCGCATACGCCAGCAGCTTGCCGCGCTGCCGATGCAGCGCCCACAACGGCAACGGAATGCCCGACAGCAGGAACAGCCACAACGTGTAGCTCAGCGCATTGCCGGACAGTCGCGCACCCTGCGCATCGACCAGGGTGTAGGTGGCGATCATCGCCGCCGTCAGCAACGGCAGCCGCAGCTGACCGCCACGTGCGCCGCGGGCCATGCACAGGATGCCGCCACTCACCAGAAGGACACCGAGCCAGGCCGACGGCGGCAGGCGTTCGCCGAGCACGGCGCCGGCCAGCGCAACGAGGATGGGCGCGCAACCACGCATCATCGGATACGCCAGGCTCATGTCGACCTGTTGGTAGCAGCGTGCGACCAACGCGTAGTAGGTCACCTGCAGCAGCGCCGAGACGGCCAGCCATGGCCAGCTTGCGGCGGTGGGCATGGGCAGCAGGGGCAGGGCGATGGCCGACAGCAGTGCAGCGCTGCCGGTGACCAGCACCGTGCCGAGGAACTTGTCCGGCCCGCGTTTGACGATCGCGTTCCAGCTGGCGTGCAGTGCGGCGGCGGCGAGGACCAGCAGGAAGATGGAAAGCGGCATCAAGCGATGATGCCAAAAGACAGGGGGGGGTGCCGACCTTGGTCGGCACATCGTTTTGCATGGCAGGTGCCAACCTGGGTTGGCACATCACAGCGGTGCGGACCAAGGTCCGCACCCACCCGGGAGGCGTTACAGCTTCGCGCGCTGTTCGCGCAGGCCGGCCAGCTGGTTGTTCCAGTCGACCAGGCGCACGCGTTCCTGCTCGATCACCGCCGGCGGAACCTTGTCGGAGAACTTGGCCAGCTTGGTCTCGCTCTTCTCCTGTTCGCCTTCCACGCGCTTGATCTCCTTGTCCAGGCGCGCGCGCTCGGCATCGAGATCAACCAGGCCTTCCAGCGGCACCAGCAGCTTCAGCTCACCGACGATCGCGGCGGCGGCCGGCGGCGCACTCTGTGCGTCGGCCAGCCACTGGATGCTGTCCAGCTTCAGCAGGAACGACAGCGAAGCGCTGAAGCGCTCGATGCGCTCGCGGTCCTGGCTCTGCCCGGCATGTTCCTGGCCGGCCAGCAGGCGCAGCGGCACCAGCTTGGACGGGGCAACGTTCAGTTCGCTGCGCACGCGGCGCACCGCACTGATCACCGCCTTCAACCATTCCACGTCGGCCTCGGCCTGGGTGAAGTCGCCCTCGAATTCGGCGGCGGTCGGGTACGGCCGCAGCGACAGCGTGGTTTCGGCCAGGCCCAGGCGCGGTGCCAGCTGCTGCCACAGCTGTTCGGTGATGAACGGGGTCAACGGGTGCAGCAGGCGCAGCAGCGCTTCCAGCACGTACAGCAGGGTGTGGCGGGTGCTGTCGGCGTCGGCGGCATCGGCGCCGTTCAATGCCGGCTTGCTCAGCTCCAGGAACCAATCGCAGAACTCGTTCCAGGCGAATTCGTACAGGCACTGCGCCAACAGGTCGAAGCGATAGGCGGCGAAATGACCCTGCGCTTCGGCGGTGGTAGCGGCCAGGCGCGAGAGGATCCAGCGCTCGGCATCGGTACGCGGCGTCGGCACGCCGGTGAACGCCGCACCTTCGGTGTTCATCAGGGTGAAGCGGCTGGCGTTCCACAGCTTGTTGCAGAAATTCTTGTAGCCCTCGGCGCGGTTCATGTCGAACTTGATGTCGCGGCCATGGGTGGCCAGCGCGGCGATGGTGAAACGCAGCGCATCGGCACCATGGGCGGCGATCCCGTCCGGGAACTCCTTGCGCGTGGCCTTCTCGATCTTCTCGACCATGCGCGGCTGCATCAGCCCGCCGGTGCGCTTGGCCACCAGATCATCGATGGTGATGCCGTCGATGATGTCCAGCGGGTCGAGCACGTTGCCCTTGCTCTTGGACATCTTCTGGCCCTGGCCGTCGCGGATCAGGCCGGTGAAGTAGACGTCCTTGAACGGGATCTTCCCGGTCAGGTTGTCGGTGGCCATGATCATGCGCGCCACCCAGAAGAAGATGATGTCGAAGCCGGTGATCAGCACCGACGACGGCAGGTAGCGGTCGAAACCGCGCTCGGCCATCGCCTGCTCGTTCGGCCAGCCCAGGGTGGAGAACGGCCACAGCTGCGAGGAGAACCAGGTCTCCAGCACGTCGCTTTCCTGGCTCAGCACGACGTCGCTGCCGAGATTGTTCTTCGCCCGCACCTCGTCTTCGCTGCGGCCGACGTAGCAGCTGCCGGTGGCGGCATCGAACCATGCGGGAATGCGGTGGCCCCACCACAGCTGGCGGCTGATGCACCAATCCTGGATGTTGGTCATCCAGTGGCGGTAGGTGTTGATCCAGTTCGGCGGCACGAAGGAGATGCTGCCGTTCTCGACCAGCTCCAGGCCACGCTTGGCCAGTTCGTCCATCTTCACGAACCACTGGTCGGTCAGGTACGGCTCGATCACCTGGCCGGTACGGTCGCCGCGCGGCACCTGCAGCTTGTGTGCCTTGGTCTCGACCAGGATGCCCAGGTCTTCCAGTTCAGCCAGCACGGCCTTGCGCGCGTCGTAACGGTCCAGCCCCTGGAAACGTTCCGGCGCGTTGTCGTTGATCGCGGCCACCGGCGTGAACAGGTTGATCATCGGCAGGCTGTGGCGCACGCCCACCTGGTAATCGTTGAAGTCATGCGCCGGGGTGACCTTGACCACGCCGGTACCGAACGCACGGTCCACGTAGTCATCGGCGATCACCGGCACGCGGCGGCCGGTCAGCGGCAGCACCACGCTCTTGCCGATCAGGTGCAGGTAACGCTCGTCTTCCGGATGCACCATCACCGCGGTGTCGCCCAGCAGGGTTTCCGGGCGGGTGGTGGCGACCACCAGGTAATCGCGGGTTTCGCGCAGGGTCTCGACGCCGTCGGCATCGCGCTCGACGTGCTCGTAGCTCAGGCCTTCATCCAGCTGGTAGGCGATCGACCACAGGAAGCCCTCTTCCTCGGCGCTCTCCACTTCCAGGTCCGAGATCGCCGTCTTCAGCACCGGATCCCAGTTGACCAGGCGCTGGCCACGGTAGATCAGGCCCTGTTCGTGCCAGCGCACGAAGGCTTCGATCACCGCTTCGGACGGCTGCGGGTCCATGGTGAAGGTGCTGCGCGACCAGTCGGCCGAGGTGCCCAGGCGGCGCATCTGCCGTTCGATGATGTCACCGGACTGCTGCTTCCACTCCCACACCTTGCCGATGAAGCCCTCGCGGCCCAGCGAATCGCGGGTCTCGCCGTTGCCTTCCAGCGCCAGGTTGCGGCTGACCACCATCTCGGTGGCGATGCCGGCGTGGTCGGTACCGACCTGCCACAGCGTGTCGTAGCCGCGCATGCGGTGGTAGCGCACCAGCGCATCCATCAGGGTCTGCTGGAAGGCATGGCCCATGTGCAGGGTGCCGGTCACGTTCGGCGGCGGCAGCAGGATGGTGTACGGCTCGCCCTTGCCGGACGGCTTGAAATGGCCGGCCTTCTCCCAGGCCTCGTAGAGGTCGGTCTCGAAGGACTTCGGGTCGTAGCTGGAGGCGAGTTGGGTCATGCGGGGGAACCAGTCATCAAGGCGGGAAGGGAGATCAGCGCGACCCGAGGGTGCGCCGGATCTTCTGGTCGGTGTGGTACTGGCTGACCGAATAGGCAGCCCAGATCGCGGCGGGCAGCCAGCCGATCAGGGTGATCTGCAGGATCAGGCAGACGATGCCGGCAAACGGCCGGCCGATGGTGAAAAAGGACAGCCAGGGAAGAATCAGGGCGATCAGCAGGCGCATCAAGGGGTCCTCGCAGGGCTTACATGTCGTGCTTGTTCAGGTCGTAGCCGGCGGTCTTGTACTGGCGCCAGCGCTCGCGCAGCGGTTCGCGCGCTTCCGGATCGGCCGGGACCACTTCCAGCACGCGCTCGCACTGGCCCAGCCAGGGTTCGTCGCGCAGGTTGATCACCAGCGGCCGCACGGGCGCCTCGCCGCCGGGCGGGGCGATCAGTACCAGGGCTTCTTCCTCGTCCACGTCCTCACCTACGATCTGGTGCGGAATGTAGGCATCGTCGTCGAATGACCAGAGAAGTTCGTCAAGTTCTTCGGCCTGGGCCTGGTCGCGGGCGAGGACCAGGATGAACAACCCGGCGTCGTTGGCCTTGCGCGCCAGCTCGCAGACCAGGCGCAACGGCTCGGTCAGGAAACGGGGCTTGGCGATCAGGTAGAAGTCGGCGCGGGGCATGGCGGCATCCAGGTGAGGCAGGTGCCGATCCATGCCGGGTGGCGGCTGGACCGGCGAGGCCCCGGCCGGCGGTTGCCGGCCAGGGTCAGGTACAGCGTCAGGCGCGGGCGACCTGGTCCAGCAACCACTGGCTCAGCAGGCCGACCGGCCGGCCGGTGGCCATGCCACGCTTGCCTTCATCGCTGGCCACGCCGGCGATGTCCAGATGGGCCCAGCGCTGGCCTTCGGCGAAGCGCGACAGGAAGCAGCCGGCGGTGATGGCACCGGCCCAGCGGCCGCCGATGTTGTAGACGTCGGCGAAGCTGGAATCCAGCATCGGCTGGTACTCGTCCCACAGCGGCAGGCGCCAGGCGCGGTCGAAGACCTGCTCGCCAGCAGCCAGCAGCTCGTTGGCCAGGTCGTCGTGCTTGCTCATCAGGCCTGCGGTCTGGTGGCCGAGGGCGACCATGCAGGCACCGGTCAGGGTGGCCACATCGACCAGCGCCTGCGGCTCGAAGCGCTGCGCGTAGGTCAGTGCGTCGCACAGGATCAGGCGGCCTTCGGCGTCGGTGTTGCCCACTTCGATGGTCTTGCCCGACATCGAGGTGATGACGTCGGACGGACGGTAGGCATTGCCGTCGATGGCGTTTTCCACCGCCGGGACCACCACCACAAGATTCAACGGCAGCTTGGCCTTGACCGCGGCGACGAAGGTGCCGATGACGTTGGCGCCACCGCACATGTCGTACTTCATCTCTTCGATGCCGCCCTGGGTCTTCAGGTTGACGCCACCGGTATCGAAGGTGATGCCCTTGCCGACCAGCACGTAGGGCTTGGCGTCGCCGCCATTGCTCCACTTCAGCACGACCAGGCGCGGGCGGTTGGCCGAGCCACGGGCCACGGCCAGCAGCGAGCCCATGCCCAGCGCTTCCATCTGGGTCTCGTCGAGGATCTCGGCTTCGGCACCGTCATGCTCGCCGGCGAATTTCACGCCCACTTCAGCCAGATAGGCCGGGGTGCAGTAGTTCGGCGGCAGGTTGCCCAGCTCGCGGGCGAACTCGACACCGGCGGCGATGGCCTGGCCCTGGGCCAGGGCCTGCGCGTCATCACCGGCGATGGCCAGCTGGGCCAGGCCGGCATCGTCGGCCTTCTTCTTGCCCAGGGTGGCGGTGTAGCGGTAGGCCGCGTGGTCGGCGGCGATCACCGCCTGGCGGATCGCCCAGGCCGCGTCGCGGTCCTTCACTGCCACTTCGGACAGGGTAAACAGTGCGCTGCGGGCAGCGCCGGCCTTCAGCGCGCGCACGGCATCGCCGACCGCCTTCAGGTACTGCGGCACGCCGAATCGGGCGGCATCGCCGAGGCCGACCACCAGCACGCGTGGGGCGGTCACGCCCGGCAGGTCGTGCAGCAGGGTGGTGGCGCCGGTCTTGCCGGACAGGTCGCCGCGCTGGGCCAGGGCGGCCAGGCGGCCACCGCTTGCAGCATCCAGTGCCTGCGCGGACGCAGTCAGGGTATGGTCGGCATAGGCGCCGACGACGATGCAGTCAACGGCGGCCGAAGCCGCAGCGAGGTGGTTCAGGGTGAATTCGAGAGCCATTGAGCAGATTCCATTGGCAAGTCCGTACAATCGCGGACCGTTTACGCCCAGACGCTAGACTGGGCGGCACCGCGAACGAACCTGAGAGTTTAAACCACCGCCCCATGTTGAAGCTCGACCGCTATCTATTGGGCGATTTCGTCCAGAGTTTCCTGGCTACCCTGATCGTCCTGCTGGTGGTCAGCGTGGGCGGCGTGCTGGTGGACATCCTCGGCAACATCGCCGACGGGCGGCTGCCGGCCAAGCTGCTGTTCTCGCAGCTGGGCCTGCAGTTCATCGTCTACATGCCGCTGATCCTGCCGCTGGCGCTGATGCTGGGCCTGCTGCTGGCCATTGCCCGCCTCTACCGCGACTCGGAAATGGCGGTCATCACCGCCATCGGTGTCGGCCCCCGGCGCCTGCTCAAGCCCCTGCTGATGCTGGTGCTGCCGGTGATCGCGGTGGTCGGCGCCTGTTCGCTGTGGCTCGGCCCCTGGGCCGGGCGCACCGCCGAACAGATGGTGCAGGACGCCAACCGCAGCGTGCTGATGGCCGGCCTGGAGCCGGGCCGGTTCACCCCGCTGCCCAATGGCGGCGTGGTCTATGTCGCCTCGATCTCGCCCGATGGCAGCCAGCTGGGCCGGGTGTTCCTGCAGCGGCAGAAGGAGGATCGCCTTGAAGTGGTGTCCGCCGCCAGCGGCCGCATGTACTTCGAAGGCGCCCGCCAGCGTTTCCTCGAACTGGATGATGGCCACCAGCTGGAAGGGCCGGCGGCCGGCGCACTGGACTACCGCCTGGCGACCTTCGCCCGCAACGATGTGGCGCTGCCCGACGGCAGTGAGGCCCGCAAGAGTGATGACCCCGAACTGATGCCGACCACCGCGCTGTTCGGTGACAAGCGCCCCGAGGCCCAGGCACAGCTGCACCGTCGCCTGGCGCCGCCGCTGATCGCACTGGCCTTTGCCCTGCTGACCGTGCCGCTGGGACGCAGTTCGCCGCGCCAGCAGCGCTATGGGCGGATGATGCTGGCCCTGATGGCCTACATGGTCGGTACCAACCTGATGTTCATCGGCAGTGGCTGGATCGCCAATGGCCAGATTCCGCCGGCGCTTGGCCTGTGGTGGCTGACCCTGCCGCTGCTGGCACTGGCGATCTGGATGTACGCGCGTGACGGCCGCATGGCCCGCCCGAAGGGAGCCCGCGCATGATGCTGCGACCGATGCGTTTCGATCTGTACCTGGGCCGGGCAGTGCTGGGTACCGTGCTGCTGACCTGGGCGGTGCTGGTGGGCCTGGACGTGCTGATGGCCTTCTCCGGTGAGTTCAAGGACATCGGCAAGAACGGCTATTCGTTGGGCCATGCTGCCGCCTGGGTGCTGTACACCGTGCCGCGCCGGGCCTACACGATGTTCCCGACCGCGGCGGTGATCGGCGCGCTGATGGGCCTGGGCCAGTTGGCCGCGACCTCGGAGCTGACGGCGCTGCGCGCGCTGGGCCTGTCGCGCAAGCGCCTGAGCGTGTCGGTGGCGATCGCCCTGTCGCTGCTGACCGGGCTGATGGTGATCAGCGCCGAGACTCTGGGGCCGTGGGGCCAGAACCGCGCCGATTCGCTGAAGATGAGTGCCAAGTGGGGCACCGACATGGCGGTGGCGCGTTACTCCGGCCTGTGGGCGCGTGAAGGTGACACGTTCCTCAACGCACAGAGTGGCGAAGAACAGCTGGTCGGCGACAAGGGCACCCGGCTGATTCTGCGTGACGTGCGCCTGTACAAGATCGACGAAGAGGGTCGGATCGGTACGCTGACCCATGCGGCCACCGCCGAGCATGACAAGGATGGCTGGGTGTTGACCGGCGTGCGCCGTGACACCTTCGGCGAGCGCTCGGCAACGCGCCAGGAAGCGGCCCGTGAGCCGTGGAATTCCAAGCTGGATGCCGGCGCCCTGGCCACCGGCATCGCCAAGCCGCGCAACCTCAGCGTGTCCGAGCTGAGCACCAGCATCGCCTACCGCGAGCGCAACGGGCTGGATGCACGCGACTACGAGGATGTGTACTGGAGCCGCTGGTTCTATCCGTTGAATGTGCTGGCGCTGTGTCTGGCGGCGGTGCCGTTCGCGTTCGGTTCGCTGCGCAGTGGCGGCATGGGCAAGCGCTTGTTCCTGGGCATCCTGTTCGCGCTGGCGTTCTGGCTGCTGCAGCTGTTCTTCGGCCGCATGGCCGGTGCGCTCAAGTTCGACTACCGCATTGCCTATGCGCTGCCGCCGATCGTGATGCTGGCCGTGTCCGGGTTGTTGTTCCGGCGCAAATCGGGCTGATTCCGGTAGCGCCGGGCCACGCCCGGCGAAGGTGTGCGATATCCCGCGTCCGCCGGGCATGGCCCGGCGCTGCCAGGACAGGTCAGCGCTTCGGCATCCGCAGCAGCTGCGTGGCACTCGCGCGGTCGTGCCAGGTCAGCCGCTGGCGATCCACCAAGGCCCACCAGAAGCCCAATCCGCCCAGCAGCAACGACAGCGTGGCCACCGCGAAGCGCAGCCACAGCTGGCCGCGTCGCAACGGCGTGCCATCGCGTGATTCCAGCTTCAAGCGCCACGGGCGCATGCCCAGCGTCTGCCCACCGCGCCGCCAGCTGGCGGTGGCATACCACCCGGTCATGGCCCAGCACACCGCCCACAACAGCCATTGCCAGGCACTGAAAGGCGCGATGTTGTCGCGCTGCGCATGGCCGCTGAACGTATAGGCCAGGGTGAAGGCCGTGCCGGCCAGCATCCACAAGGCCAGCACCGGCAGCGCGTCATAGATCATCGCCAGCAGGCGCCACAGCAGCAGCGCGCGCGGGCGGGGCGTATCAGCGGCGACGTGGGCCGCATCGGTGGCGGGGCTCGACATGTGCCGAGCATACGCAATGCTGGCCGTGCCCGCAGTTGGCCTCGTATCCTGCGTGCATGGCCGTCACTTCCACTCCCACCGAACGTCGTCAGCTGGTCCAGCAACTCCCGGAGCTGCGCGGCGAGGACAGCCAGCGCATCCAGCGTTTCCTCGATGCGATCTGGGCCGAGCACGGTCTGGCCCGCGCCACCCTGGACAGCTATCGCCGCGACCTTGAAGGCCTGGCGCGCTGGTGTGACGGGCGCGACGGTGGTCTGGCCGGTGTTGAACGCGCCGGTCTGTTCGATTACCTGGCCTGGCGCACCCGCCACAACTGGTCGCCGCGCAGCAACGCGCGGTTGCTGTCGGCGCTGCGCGCGTTCTTTGCCGATGCCGTGCGGCGTGGCGAACGCAGCGAGGATCCCAGCGCGCTGCTGGACCCGCCGAAGCTGCCACGGCTGCTGCCCAAGGCACTGGCAGAGAGCCAGATCGACGCGCTGCTGGCGGCACCGGATATCGACAGTCCGCTCGGCCTGCGCGACCGCGCCATGCTGGAGCTGATGTACGCCGCCGGGCTGCGGGTGAGCGAGCTGGTGCTGTTGCCCGCCACGGCGGTGAACCTGCGCCAGGGCGTGCTGCGGGTGACCGGCAAGGGCAGCAAGGAACGCCTGGTGCCGCTGGGCGAGGAGTCGCAGTACTGGCTGGAACGCTACCTGCAGCAGTCGCGACCGCAGTTGGTGGGGAAGGGCAAGGTGCAGGCGCTGGCCGACGGGCAGACGCCGCTGTTCATCGAACCGGCGCTGCATGGCTTGACCCGCCAGGCGTTCTGGCACCTGGTCAAGCGCTATGCGGCGGTGGCCGGTATCGACCCGGCGCGGATCAGTCCGCATGGCCTGCGGCACAGTTTCGCCACCCACCTGCTGAACCGTGGCGCCGACCTGCGCGCGCTGCAGATGCTGCTGGGCCACAGCTCGCTGTCCACCACGCAGATCTACACGCTGGTCGCACGCGAACACCTGCAGAAACTGCACGCCCGCCATCATCCACGCGGCTGAGCCCGCGGCTGAACCCCTGCCGGGCCTGTGCGCGGCATCGCGGACCGCTCAGGATGGCTGTGTCAGAATCCGGGGTCTTCTTTCTGCTGCGGACTGCTCCATGCTCCGATTCGCCATCGCCGCCGTGTTCGGCGCGCTCAGCCTGAGTGCCTGCGCCCAGCCCGCCCCGCCCGCCGCAAAGGCCCCCGCTGCAGCGGCAGCCAAGGCCGGCCCTGCCGCCACGGCCAATGCTCCGGCCGAGCAGGCCGTGCGCAAGGCGCTGACCGAGCTCAACCCCGGCTTCCAGGTGGACTACATCGGTGCCGCGCCCTTCCCGGGCTTCCGTGAAGTGGTGGTCTCCGGCCAGCTGCTGTACGTCTCCGACGACGGCCGCTACCTGTTCCAGTCGCAGCCCTACGACACCCGCGCCAAGAGCCCGGCCAACAGCGAAGGCCTGCTGGGCTACCGTCGCGACCTGCTGGCCAAGGCCAACCATGGCGACCGCATCGTGTTCGCCGCGCCGAACGCGAAGTACACCATCAGCGTGTTCACCGACATCGAATGCGGCTACTGCCGCAAGCTGCACCAGGACATCGCCGAGCTCAACCGCAACGGCATCACCGTCGAATACCTGGCCTTCCCGCGCATGGGGCTGGGCAGCAAGGATTACACCGACATGATCTCGGTCTGGTGCGCGGCCGATCGCCGCCAGGCGCTGACCAATGCCAAGCGTGGTGGCACGGTGGCAGCGAAGAACTGCACCAACCCGGTGGCGATGCAGTACGCCCTGGGCCAGCAGTTGGGCGTGAATGGCACGCCGGCGATCTTCGCGCCCGATGGCACCCAGCTCGGCGGCTACCTGCCGCCGGCGCAGTTGCGTGCTGCGCTGGAGAAGCTGTCGGCCAAGCGCTGATTGAAACGCCGCCGGGCATGGCCCGGTGCTACCGTGGATGGGCGGGTAGCGCCGGGCCATGCCCGGCGGATGCATCAGACAGAAAGCCGGGGACGCAGTGCGCCCCCGGCTTTTTTTTTACTTCAACCCATCACTGACCGCCTTGGTCAGCGTGCCCTGCGCATCGTCGCCGCTGAACTCCCAGACGAACGCACCGCCCAGTCCCTGGGTCTTCACGTAGCCCATCTTGCGGGTGATGTTGGCCGGGGTATCGAAGCTCCACAACGTGCTGCCGTTGTAGATCCAGGTGGCACCGGCGGTGTTGTCGGTGTAGCTCGGCCACGCCAGGTTCTTCAGCACCTTCCAGTCTTCAATGCCAGCCTCGTAGGTACCCGGTGCCGCACCGGTGGCGCTCTGGTACAGGCCATTGTTGGCGTTGGTCACCCCGGTCCAGCCGCGCCCGTAGTAACCGATGCCCAGGTTGAGCTTGGCGGCGGGAACACCACGGCTGATGAAGGCCTCGATGGCGTCGTTGCTGTTGTACAGCTTCTGGTCGCCGGTGGACGGATCATTCGGCGAATCGAACAGCGCCGACTGGTGATTGGTCTTCGCATCCCACGCGCCGTGGAAGTCGTAGGTCATCACGTTGATGTAGTCCAGGTACGGGTGGTACGCGGCCGGATCGGTGACGCGGATCTTGTCGATGCCGGCGCCGACTGCCACCGTCAGCAGCAGGCCCGGGCGCACCGCATCGAGCTGGCGGCGGAATTCGGCCATCAGCGCGGTGAAGTTGGCGTTGTCCTCGGGCGTGCCGCAGGCGATACCGCAGGCCACCGGGTATTCCCAGTCGATGTCGATGCCATCGAACACCCCCAACGCCGCACCGGGGCCACCGGCACCGTCGGTCACCGGCAGGTTGCCCTTGATGTAGGCGTCGATGCACGAAGCGACGAAGGCCTGGCGGTTGGCCGGTTGCGCCGCGCTGGAGAAGCCGCGCGACCAGGTCCAGCCACCCAGCGAGATCAGCACCTTCATGCCCGGGTACTTGGCCTTGAGCTGCTTGAGCTGGTTCCAGTTGCCGCGCAGCGGCTGGTCCCAGGTATCGGCGCTGCCGCTCACGCTTTCGCCGGCACCGAAGGCCTTGGTGTAGTCGGCGAAGGCATCGCCGCCGGCTCCGCTGTTCGGATCCGACGGCTGGGTGACGCCCACTTCGCAGCGGTTGTTGCGCACGTTGCCGAAGGCGTAATTGATGTGGGTCAGGCGCGCGGCCGAACCGCTGCTGTCGATGTTCTTGACCCGGTAGTTGCGGCCGTAGATGCCCCACTGGGTGAAGTAACCGATGACCCGCTTGCCGGTGGTGCCACCGTCGCCGGCCAGGGTGCTGGCGGTCACTGCCGTGCCCTGTGCCGACGCATTGCCGGCGTTGTCGCGGGCACGCACGCGGTAGCTGTAGCTGGTCGATGCAGTCAGGCCGCCATCGACATAGCTGGCGCTGGACGGCGAGCCGACCAGGCTGCCATTGCGGTACACGTCGTAGCCAGCCAGGCCGCTGCCGCCGGTGTTGTCGGTGGACGGGCTCCAGCTCAGGGCGATGCTGTTGGCGGTGCGGGTACCCACGGCCAGGCCACCGGGCACGCTGGGCGCGGTGGTATCGCCACTGGCTGCGTTGACGGTGATGGTGATGGTCGCGGTGCTGGCGGTGGCATTGTTGTTGTCGGTGGCGACCGCGCGCAGGGTGTGGCTGCCGGCGCTGGCGTTGGCCCAGCTGGCGCTGTACGGCGCGCTGGTGTCGATGCCCAGCGAACTGCCATCGCGGAAGAACTCGACCTTGCTGACGCTGCCGTCCGCATCACTGGCGTTGGCGGTCACGTTGACCGTGCTGCCGGCGCTGAAGGTGGCGCCGTTGGCCGGCGAGGTCAGGCTGACCACCGGCGGCTGGTTGGCCCCGCCGCCGTCGCAGGCGCCGAGGTTGGTGTAGTAGGGCGCCCCGGCCGGATGGTCCGGCGGCGCATTCCAGATGTCCTGGTTCGCCCGGTAGAGGACCCCTCCTTTCTGCAGGGTGTCGCCACTGCGGTAGATCTTGGCCTGGTCCCATTCGGCCACGCCGGCACAACTGGCGGCCTGGGCCAGGCCGGGCAGGGTGACCGCCCCGGCCAGGGCCAGCAGCCAGGCCAGACGGCGCGGGCGACAGCGATGAAGGGAAGGGTGGGCACTGCGTACATCGGCACTCTGCACAAGCGGGTCGTACATGGTGTGTCTCCGATCGATGGTTGGCGCGCGGGCCAAGACGGCGCCGCACGTAACGCAGGGTCCGGACGTCACCCGGGAAGGCGACGGAGGGGGCGGACGGAGGTACCTGGTGGGCCGGGGAGAGAGTCCGGCGCCAGGTGGGGACAACGTTGTCATCAATTGCGTGGTCAATCCGTGAGCGAGTGCATGGTTCGGGGATTTGGCGGAGAGCGGCGCTGGCGCGGGGTCGGCGGCCAGCGGCGGAGCCCCCTCGTGGCTGGGGCTTGCCGCGAACAGCGTATTTCTGGGGGTGGGCCGGGCGGGTGGGCTCAGGCGGGGACGCCGTGAACCCGTCCATGGGGGCTTGGCCGCGGCATCCATGCCGCGGACACCCCGCCTGACCCCACCCGCCCGGCCACGGACAGGTTCCTGTGCGGTCAGCCACGGAAGACAGAACAGAAAATCAAAAGCAGAAGCCGGTCGCTGCGCTCTTCAATGCCTGATTTCTGATGTTCCCTGGTTGCCGGCCAGTGGCCGGCATTACCGCAGAGCATCCACGCATGGCGTGGATCTACCGCAGATCGCGGAAATCTGTCGAAGGCGGGGTGGGTCCGGTTGCGGGGGCGTGAGCCGCATGGATGCGGCGACCGAGCCTCCATGGACGGATTCACGGCGTCCCCTGCAACCGGACCCACCCTGCCATCCCACGGAATGCCAGCTTCTGCTGTTGCTTCGGCTGTTGCTGTTGAGGTTGCCGGCCAGCGGCCGGCACTACCGCTTCGGCGGGTGCCGGGCGCCGCCCGGCCGAAGCCTATCCCCGCTTCCGGTACAATGTCGGGCCCGTTTCCCAACTACGGTTCCCCGGACATGATGGTCCTCGAGGGCGCGCCCGCCCTGTCGCCGTTCCGCCGCGAACGTCTTGAATCCCGCCTGCAGTCCATCGCTCCCTCCCTGCGCATCAGCGGTGCCTGGCACGTCTACTTCGTGCAGGCCGAGGGCACTGCCGCCCCCGACGTCGATACCCTGTGCCGCATCCTGGAAGCCCGCCCGCAGTCCGAGGCGGTTGCTGACGGTGCGGTCAGCCGCATCGTGGTGCCGCGCCTGGGCACGCTGTCGCCGTGGTCGAGCAAGGCCAGCGAGCTGGTCCGCGGTGCCGGCCAGCCGGTGAGCCGGGTCGAGCGTGGCCTGCGCATCGACGTGCAGGGCTGGCCGACCGAGGCTGCCGCCCAGCAGGCGCTGGTCAAGGTGCTGCACGACCCGATGACGCAGTCGGTGCTGGAGCGCGTCGATCAGGGCCACTCCCTGTTCTCGACCCCGGCCCGTGGCGAGCTGGAGCGCGTGCCGGTGGACCAGCTGGAGGCCGCCAACCAGCGCCTCGGCCTGGCCATGGCGCAGGACGAGATCGACTACCTGCGCGAGCGCTTCACCGCGCTGGGCCGGTCGCCGTCGGACGTGGAACTGATGATGTTCGCGCAGGCCAATTCCGAGCACTGCCGGCACAAGATCTTCAACGCCAGCTGGACCATCGACGGCCAGGAGCAGGACCGCTCGCTGTTCCGGATGATCAAGAACACCCACCAGCAGACCCCGCAGCACACGCTCAGCGCGTACAGCGACAACGCGGCGGTGATCGAAGGCCATCCGGCCTCGCGCTATCGCCCGGACCCGGCCAGCGGCGAGTATCGCCGCGAACCGCAGGTGCCCAGCGCGTTCCAGATCAAGGTGGAAACGCACAATCACCCGACCGCGATCGCGCCGTTCCCGGGCGCGTCGACCGGCGCTGGTGGTGAAATCCGCGACGAAGGTGCGACCGGTCGTGGCGGCAAGCCGAAGGCCGGCCTGAGCGGATTCTCGGTCTCGCACCTGCGCATTCCCGAGCTGCCGCAGCCGTGGGAAGCGCCGCGTGCGCTGAACCCGCGCATGGCCCCGGCGCTGGAGATCATGACCGACGGCCCGCTCGGCGGCGCCGCGTTCAACAACGAATTCGGCCGCCCGGCGCTGCTCGGCTACTTCCGCAGTTTCGAACTGCCGGAAGGCGCCGACCTCGTGCGCGCCTACGACAAGCCGATCATGCTGGCCGGTGGCCTCGGCGCCATCGATCGCGTGCAGGTCGACAAGATCCTGCTGCAGGACGGCGATGCCGTGATCGTGCTCGGCGGCCCGGCGATGCTGATCGGCCTCGGCGGCGGTGCCGCCAGTTCGGTCGCTTCCGGTGAGAGCGCCGAGGACCTGGACTTCGCCAGCGTGCAGCGCGACAACCCGGAAATGGAGCGTCGCTGCCAGGAGGTCATCGATCGCTGCGTGGCGATGGGCGCTGACAATCCGATCAAGTTCTTCCATGACGTCGGTGCCGGTGGCCTGTCCAACGCCATTCCCGAACTGCTGCACGATTCCGGCGTGGGCGGCATCATCGACCTGGGCAAGGTGCCCACCGACGATCCGTCGCTGTCGCCGATGCAGCTGTGGTGCAACGAGTCGCAGGAGCGCTACGTGCTCGGCGTGGCGCAGGAGCGCCTGGCTGAATTCGCCGCGCTGTGCGCGCGCGAGCGCTGCCCGTTCGCTGCGGTCGGTGTCGCCACCGCAGCCGAACACCTGGTGGTGGCCTATGGTGCCGTGCCGGGCAACATCCCGGCCGATGCGCCCATCGATTTGCCGATGGACGTGCTGTTCGGCAAGCCGCCGAAGATGCACCGCGATACCGCGCACCCGCCGGCACCGCGCTGGCCGGCATTGAAGACCGGTGGCCTGGATCTGCAGGAAGCCGGGCTGCGCGTGCTCGCACACCCGACCGTGGCTTCCAAGAACTTCCTGGTCACCATCGGCGACCGCAGCGTGGGCGGCCTGACCGCGCGCGAGCAGATGGTCGGCCCGTGGCAGCTGCCGGTGGCCGACGTGGCGATCACCCTGGCCGATTTCGACGGCGTGGCCGGCGAGGCGATGGCACTGGGCGAACGCACGCCGCTGGCGCTGCTGGACGCGGCGGCCTCGGCCCGCATGGCCGTTGGCGAAGCACTGACCAACCTGTGCGCGGCCCCGGTCGATGCGCTGGATGAAGTCAAGTTGTCGGCGAACTGGATGGCCGCTGCCGGCCACCCGGGCGAAGACGCGCTGCTGTACGACGCGGTGAAGGCGGTGGGCATGGAACTGTGCCCGCAGCTGGACATCAGCATCCCGGTGGGCAAGGACTCGCTGTCGATGCAGGCGCAGTGGCACGACCAGGGGCAGGCGCACAAGAGCGTGTCGCCGGTGTCGCTGGTCATCACCGCGTTCGCGCCGGTGTCCGATGCGCGCCAGCAGTTGACCCCGCTGCTGGACCGCGATATCGACAGCGAGCTGTGGTTGATTGGCCTCGGTGCCGGCAAGCAGCGCCTGGGCGGTTCGATCCTGGCCCAGGTGCATGCCGACCACGGCGACCTGCCGGCCTTCGCCGGTGCCGCCCCGGACCTGGACGACCCGCAGCGCCTGCGTGGCTTCTTCGAGCTGATCCGCGATGCACGCCAGGCCGGCCTGCTGCGCGCGTACCACGACCGCAGCGACGGTGGTGCGTTCGCCGCGCTGTGCGAAATGGCCTTCACCTCGCGCCTGGGCCTGGACATCACCCTCGATGCCTGGGGCGATGACCCGTTCCGCAGCCTGTTCAATGAAGAGCTGGGCGCCGTTGTGCAGATCGCCCGCGAAGACCGCGCCGCGTTCGCCGACCTGGTCGAGCGCCATGCGCTGACCGAGTGCGCACAGCGCATCGCCAAGCCGACCACTGCGCCGGTGGTGCGGGTGTCGCTGGGTGGTGATTCGCTGGCCGAATGGCGCTGGGAAGCGCTGTTCGATGCTTGGTGGTCGGTCACCCACGCGATGCAGAAGCGCCGCGACAATCCGGCCAACGCCGATGCCGAGCGCGAGATCGCCCGCGCCTTTACCGCGCCGGGCCTGAAGCCGAAGTTGAGCTTCGATCCCAATGAGGATGTTGCCGCACCGTTCGTGCAGACCGGGGCGCGTCCGCGCGTTGCGATCCTGCGCGAACAGGGCGTCAACGGCCAGATCGAAATGGCCAACGCCTTCGAACGTGCCGGCTTCCGCGCGTTCGACGTGCACATGAGCGACCTCATCGAAGGCCGCGTGGCGCTGCAGGACTTCACCGGCCTGGTTGCCTGCGGTGGCTTCAGCTACGGCGATGTGCTCGGTGCCGGCCGCGGCTGGGCGACCTCGATCCTCGAGCGTACCGCGCTGCGTGATGCCTTCGCCGCGTTCTTCGCGCGCGAGGACAGCTTCGCCCTGGGCGTGTGCAACGGCTGCCAGATGATGAGCCAGCTGAAGGACATCATCCCCGGTGCCGAACACTGGCCGCAGTTCCGCCGCAACGCCAGCGAGCAGTTCGAAGCCCGCACCGCGCTGCTGGAAGTGGTGGAGTCGCCGTCGATCCTGCTGCGTGGCATGGCCGGGTCGCGCCTGCCGGTGGCGGTGGCACATGGCGAAGGCCAGGCGGTGTTCGACAACGCCGTCGACCAGGCCACAGCCCGTGTCGCACTGCGCTACATCGATGGCAACGGCAACGTCGCCAGCCAGTACCCGCTGAACCCGAACGGCTCGCCCGACGGCATCACCGGCCTGACCAGCACCGACGGCCGGGTGACCATCATGATGCCGCACCCGGAGCGCACCCCGCGCGCGCTCAACCTGAGCTGGGCCCCGTCCGAGTGGCAGGGCGATTCACCGTGGATGCGCATGTTCCGCAACGCACGGGTGTGGTGCGGTTGATCGCACGCGCATTGCGCAGCTGACGATGCCATCGCGTATGGAGAACCCGCCGGGAAACCGGCGGGTTTTTCTTTGTCCATACGGAAACTCCTGAACTGGCCATCAGTTACATGCGTTTTCATAAGTGAGGATTTCCTCACGCGCGCCTAACAAAATGCGTACATAAACAAGTGAAACAGTGAACTGCTTCACGGCAATGGGTTTTGCTGCGTCAAACTCTTGACGATCCGCAAAGATGCCGTTAACACTTGACCCCCGTTTCAAATCTGTTCATCCCGCAGTAACCGCACGGCGCATGCGCTCGGTTTTCTGTCCCTGCGCGCCGTTCGGCAATACCCGCAGTAAATCACGCGAATAAACGCCCCCAGGGGACGTTGGGCCACGAAGGCTCGGCGGTGGCGTTGCTTTGCCCAAAACCAGTCCAATCAGGAGCCGTACCGATGAATCGGATTTATCGCAAGGTCTGGAACAAAGCATTGGGTCAGTTGGTGGTGGCCTCGGAACTGGCCTCTTCCAGCTCATCAGGCGGGGTCGTCGACCAGCGCCGCGGTGCGACCGATGCCGCGCCGGCACGACTGGCTGCAGCGCTGGCCTTGGCAATGGGACTGGGCATGACCGGCATCGCTGCGGCGCAGTCGGTCGAGATTGGGGGCAGCGCGAACTGCGTGGTGCTCAACAGCAAGGTGCTGGACAAGTGCGTGGTCGATGGCAGTGCCAGCGCCAAGGGCAGCAACGCGGTGGCGATTGGTGCGGGTACCAGCGCCACCGGCGCCAACAGCGTGGCGCTGGGCGCCGGTTCCAAGGCAACGCGCGCCAACACCGTTTCTGTCGGTGATGCCGGCAAGGAACGGCAGGTGACCAATGTCGCCGCCGGTACCGCCGCCACCGATGCGGTGAACAAGGCACAGCTGGATGCACAGGCGCGCGCCACGCAGGCCGCGCTTGCGCAGGCGGCCGCCGAGGGCAGCCGCTATTTCAAGGCCGATGGCGCTGGTGATGACAGCGACGCGGCAAAGATCGAAGGCCAGGGCGCCATCGCGGTCGGTAGTGGCAGCCAGTCGCTGGCCAACGCCACCACCGCGGTCGGCACCCAGGCGATTGCCGCAGGACTTGGTGCCAGTGCTTTCGGCCAGAACGCGCTCGCCTTGGGTGATGCCAGCGTAGTGGTCGGGCAGAGTGCGGCCGCCTTCGGCCTTGGCGATACGGCGGTAGGTGCAAGTGCCGTGGCCGCCAGCGAGAACGGTGCAGCCACCGCGTTGGGTGCACTGTCCGAAGCCAGCGCCGATGGCGCTACCGCGGTCGGCGCGGGCGCCGTGGCGATGGGCCCCGGCAGCACCTCGCTGGGCCGTGGTGCGACCGCCGCCAACGAAGCGTCGATTGCCGTCGGTGCGTTCAGCACGGCGGTGGGCGAATACAGCACCGCGCTGGGTTCCAATTCGGCGGCCGTGGCTACCGGCAGCGTGGCGCTGGGCGCCGGCTCGCTGGCCGACCGCGTCGATACCGTGTCGGTGGGTGCGGTCGACTACGGCCTGACCCGGCAGATCACCAGTGTTGCCGCCGGTACCGAAGATACCGATGCGGTCAACGTCGCTCAGTTGAACGACGTGGCAGCGGTAGCCGATACCACCGCCAAGCGATTCCAGGCCACCGGCAGCAGCAACAGCGATGCCGGTGCGTTGGCCGAGGGAGATGACGCGCTCGCCGCTGGCGAAGCTGCCAATGCGATCGGCAACGGTACGACCGCCGTCGGTGCAGGTGCGACCGCCGTCGCGCAGAACGCCACTGCGGTCGGCAACAACGCGCTTGCATCTGGCCAGAACAGCGCGGCCTTCGGCAACAACGCGCAGGCAGTCGGCCCGGGCAGCGTCGCCGTCGGCGGTGCTGCGGTGGATGCCGATGGCAATCCGCTGATCACCAGTGGTGGCGTGCCGGTAGAGACCGGCGCCACCAGTGCCGGGGTCGGTGGTACCGCCGTCGGCGCCAGCGCCGATGCCGGTGGTTTCGCAGCGTCGGCGTATGGTGTGGGAGCCTACGCGGCAGGCGCACAGTCGTCGGCGTTCGGTGCTGTCTCCAATGCCATCGGCGACTACTCCACGGCCGTCGGTACGCAGAGCAACGCTACCGGCACCAGCAGCGTGGCCATCGGTGGCCCGGCCGATCTGATCCCGGGCCTGGGCTTCTTCGTGCAGACCCAGGCCAGTGGCGAAGCGGCCACGGCCGTCGGCGCCGGTGCCATCGCCAGCGGCGACCAGGCCGTGGCCAATGGCAGCCTGACCGAGGCCTCCGGTGCCGAGTCGGTCGCAGTGGGCTACTTCGCCTATGCACCGGGCGAGAACGCCAGTGCGCTGGGCGCGCAGACCTGGGCCAGTGGCACGCAGAGCACCGCCGTCGGCTACTACGCCACTGCGCGTGGTGCCAACAGCGTTGCACTGGGCGCCAATTCCGAAGCGGTGCGCGCCAACAGCGTGGCCGTGGGCAGTGCCGGCAACGAGCGGCAGATCACCAGCGTGGCTGCTGGCAGCGAAGCCACCGATGCAGTGAACAAGGCCCAGCTGGACGCCGTGGCCAGCACCGCCGACACCACCGCGCGCTTCTTCCAGGCGCAGCCGGAAAGCGGCAGCGATGCTGGCGCCTATGCAGAGGGCGAGGGTGCGGTAGCGGCGGGTTCGGCCAGCAACGCCATCGGTGCCGGCGCGCTGGCACAGGGCGCAGGCGCTGCGGCCATCGGCGCCGACAGCGTGGCACTGGGTCGCAATACCTTCGCCGACGGTGACGGTGCGGTAGCCGTGGGTGGCCTCGGCCAGGCCTACGACGAATACAACCAGCCGCTGCTGGATGAGCAGGGCAACCCGGTGCAGATCGGCACCACCGCCTCGGCCGGTTCCACCGCCGTCGGCAATGCCGCGCAGGCGACCGGTGCCAGCAGCAGCGCCTTCGGCAATGCGGCACAGGCCACCGGCGACAACAGCTTCGCGGCAGGCGGCAAGTCGCGCGCCACCGGCAGCTATGCCGTCGCCGTCGGCGACAGCGCCTTCGCCAAGGCCGATGACAGCACCGCCGTGGGTGGCTACAGCACTGCCAGCGAGGAAGGCGCCACTGCCTTCGGTGCCGGCGCGTGGGCCACCGGTCGCAATGCCTCGGCGTTTGGTCCGGCGGCATGGGCCAGCGCCAATGGTGCCACCTCCATCGGCTACAACAGCTGGGCCAACGGCACCAGTTCCACCGCCGTCGGCCGCGGCGCCTTCAGCTACGGCGACAACAGTGTTGCGCTGGGCTTCCAGGCGCTGGGCAACAGCATCAACAGCATCGCCATCGGCACCAACACGGTGGCCGGCGGTGAAAGTGCGATCGCCCTGGGCGCGGGCAGCACGGCCAGTGGCAACAACGCGGTTGCACTGGGTGCCGGTTCGGTGGCCAGCCGCGACCGCAGCGTGTCGGTGGGCAGCGTCGGCAACGAGCGGCAGATCACCAGTGTGGCGGCCGGTACCCAGGCCACCGATGCGGTGAACAAGTCGCAGCTCGACGCGGTTGCAGCCAGTGCCGCGACCACCAGCAAGTACTTCCAGGCCAGCGGCAGTGCCGACAGCGACGCCGGTGCCTACGTGGAAGGTGACAACGCGCTGGCCGCGGGTGAATCGGCCAACGCCATCGGCAACGGCGCAACCGCCCTCGGCAGTGGCGCCAATGCACTGGCCGGCAACGCACAGGCCATCGGCTTCAATGCCCTGGCCAGCGCGGCCAATGCCAGCGCCATCGGTGCCAACGCGCAGGCGACCGGCGAATACGCCACTGCTCATGGTGCCGAGAGCGAAGCCAGCGGCGAACAGAGTGCGGCCTTCGGCGCGGCCGCGGTGGCCAGCGGCGCTGGCAGCACCGCCAGCGGCGTGCTGTCCGAAGCCAGCGGCGAAGAAGCCGTGGCGGTAGGCTACTTCAGCAACGCCAGCGGTGAGGCCGCCACTGCGGTCGGCAGTGAAAGCGTGGCCAGTGGCACCGCTTCGGCAGCATTCGGCATTGGTGCCGAAGCGACCGGTGGCTACAGCACCGCCATCGGCGGTTACGCCAACGCCTCGGCATTCAACGCCACTGCCTTCGGCAACTTTGCCAACGCCTCCGGTTCCAACAGCGTCGCGCTTGGTGGCGATTCGGAAGCGTCCGGTGCCTACAGCACCGCCACCGGCCAGGGCAGCCTGGCTACCGGCACCAATGCCGTGGCCGTCGGTGGATCGTTGTTCGGCCTGCTGGCGACCGAAGCATCCGGCGACTATTCCACCGCGGTCGGTGGCGGCGCCTATGCGCCGGGCATCAACAGCACCGCGCTGGGCAATGCGGCTGAATCGCGCGGTGCCAACAGCGTGGCGCTGGGTGCCGATTCGATTGCCGACCGCGACAACACCGTGTCGGTCGGTGGCGGCGGCAACACCCGCCAGATCACCAACGTGGCCGCCGGTACCCAGGGTACCGATGCGGTGAACAAGGACCAGCTGGACGCGGTGGCCGCCGAAGGCGCGAAGACCAGCAAGTACTTCCAGGCCAGCGGCAGCGCCGACAGCGATGCCGGTGCCTACGTGGAAGGTGACAGCGCGCTGGCTGCCGGTGAGGCCGCCAATGCGATCGGCACCGGCGCCACCGCACTCGGCAGTGGTGCAACAGCGGTAGCGGCAAACGCCACGGCGGTGGGCTTCAACAGCTTGGCCAGCGGCGGCAATGCGGCTGCGGTGGGCAACAACGCACAGGCGACGGGCGAAGACAGTGCGGCGCTCGGCAGCGGCGCGGTGGCCAGCGAAACCAGCACCACCGCGACCGGTGCAGGCGCGCAGGCGACGGCGGTGTACAGCACGGCCAACGGTGCCGAGGCGGTCGCCAGCGGTGCGCAGTCGCTGGCCAGTGGCTTCCGTTCGGCAGCCTCTGCAGACGGCACCACCGCAGTCGGCGGCTACAGCGAAGCCAGCGGTCGCCTCGGCTCGGCGCTGGGCTATGGCACCGTGGCCAGTGGTGCCAACAGCACCGCTGCCGGCGTGTTCGCTGCGGCGTCGGGCGCCAGCTCGGTGGCGATGGGTGATTCCAGCGAAGCCAGCGGCGATGAGAGCGTGGCCATTGGTGGCAGCACCTTCTTCGGCCTGGTGCCATCACGTGCCAGTGGCTACGGCGCAGCGGCGTTCGGTGCCGGTGCCTGGGCCACCGACGACTACGCCACTGCAATCGGCTGGAATTCGTGGGCCGATGGCGCCGAGTCGACGGCGCTGGGCGCCAGCGCTACCGCCAACGGTGCCAACAGCGTCGCCCTGGGCGCAGGCTCCAAGGCCGACCGTGACAACACGGTGGCCGTCGGCAGTGCCGGCAGCGAACGCCAGGTGACCCATGTGGCGGCCGGCACCGAAGGCACCGATGCGGTCAACAAGAACCAGCTCGATGCTGTCGCCGCTACGGCGGACAAGACCAGCAAGTACTTCCAGGCCAGCGGCAGCGCCGACAGCGATGCCGGTGCCTATGTGGAAGGCGACAACGCACTGGCTGCCGGTGAAGCGGCCAATGCGATCGGCAATGGCGCCACCGCGCTCGGCAGTGGTGCCACGGCCGTGGCCGCCAACGCGACCGCCGTGGGCTTCAACACGCTGGCCACGGGCAGCAATGCGGCTGCGGTAGGCAGCAACGCGCAGGCCACCGGTGAAGACAGTGCCGCACTCGGCAACGGCGCGGTAGCCAGTGGCATCAGCGCCACCGCTACCGGCACCGCTGCACAGGCCAGCGGCGTCTACAGCACCGCCAACGGTGCGGAGGCCGTCGCCAGCGGTGCGCAGTCGCTGGCCAGTGGTTTCCGCAGTGCCGCTTCGGCCGATGGCACCACCGCCATCGGTGGCTACAGCGAAGCCAGCGGCCGCCTCGGCACCGCGCTGGGCTACGGTTCGGCAGCGACCGGTGCCAACACCACGGCTGTCGGCTTCGGAGCGGCGGCAGCAGGCAGCGGCGCCGTCGCCGTCGGTCAGTCCAGCGAAGCCAGTGGCGCAGAGAGTGTCGCCATCGGCGGCAGCACCTTCTTCGGCCTGATCCCGTCGCGTGCCAGCGGTACCGGTGCGGCGGCCTTCGGTGCCGGTGCCTGGGCGACCGATGACTACGCCACCGCGATCGGCTGGAATGCATGGGCCGATGCGGCTGACAGCACCGCCCTGGGTGCCAGCGCGACCGCCAACGGTGTCAACAGTGTCGCCCTTGGTGCGGGCTCGAAGGCCGACCGTGACAACACGGTGGCCGTCGGCAGCGCGGGCGGTGAACGCCAGGTCACCCATGTTGCCGCCGGCACCGAGACCACCGATGCAGTGAACAAGGGCCAGCTGGATGCCGTGGCCAGTGTCGCCGACAAGACCAGCAAGCACTTCCAGGCCAGCGGCAGTGCCGACAGCGATGCCGGTGCCTACGTCGAAGGTGACAATGCGCTGGCGGCCGGTGAAGCGGCCAATGCGATCGGCAATGGCGCCAGTGCGCTCGGCAGTGGTGCCACCGCGGTCGCGGCCAACGCCACCGCCGTCGGCTTCAATGCGCTGGCCAGTGGTGAAGACGGTGTGGCGATCGGCAGCAGCGCCAGCAGCACGGCCGGTGGCGCGATTTCCATCGGCGTGGAAAGCAGCAGCGCAGGCCCGGCCAGTGTGGCCCTCGGTGCTCAGTCCCAGGCGCAGGGCATCGGTGCGGTCGCCGTCGGCGGCATCGCCCAGGCCAACGGGCTGGCCGCAACCGCGGTCGGTTATGGCGCAACCGCTGATGGTCGCGAAGCCACCGCCGTCGGCAACTTCGCGTCGGCCAACGGCTGGCAGTCCACCTCCTACGGTGCCGGTGCCACGTCCGCCTTCTTCGGCACCGCGCTGGGCAGTGGCGCGCAGGCCGCCGAAGTGTCCACAGCCGTGGGCCAGGGCACCGTCGCGCAGATCGCCGGTGCTGGTTTCGGCGTGCAGGCGCGCGCCGGCCAGTTCGGTACCGCACTGGGCAACAATGCCACCACCGGGCTCAATGGCGTGGCGGTCGGCTTCAACGCGCTGGCCGGACAGGACGCCAACAGCGTTGGCACGGGCCAGCACACCACCGCGATCGGCAGCGAGGCATGGGCCACCGAGGACGGTGCCACCGTGGTCGGCTACAACAGCTATGCGCAGGCCACCAATGCCACCGTGCTGGGCAGCAATACCTGGACCACCAAGGACGCCGACAACAGCGTGGCGCTCGGTGCAGGTTCGCTGGCCGACCGTGCCAATGCGGTATCGGTGGGTGCGGCGCAGGAGTGGGTCGATGCTGCCGGGGTCAGCCACAGCGCGATCAACCGCCAGGTGACCAACGTGGCCGCCGGTACCCAGGCCAACGATGCGGTGAACAAGGGCCAGCTGGATGCGGTGGCCTCCACCGCCGACGCCACCAGCAGGCACTTCCGTGCCAACGGCAGCGGCACCGCCACTGCCAGCGGTACCAACGCAGTGGCGGTGGGCTCCAGTGCCACTGCCAGTGGCAACCGCAGCAATGCACTGGGCAGCAACGCCAGCGCCGTCGGCAACGCATCACTGGCCGTAGGCGCCAATGCCGCCGTCACCGGCAGCAACTCAGTGGCACTCGGTGCCGGCGCGCGTGCGGTGGATGCAAACGTAGTGTCGGTCGGTGGCGGCAACGGCACTGATGGTCCTGCTACGCGCCGCATCGTCAACGTTGCCGATGGCCGCATCGCCGCCGGCAGCAGCGACGCCGTGACCGGTTCACAGCTCAACGTCACCAACCAGCGCGTGGGTGCGGTGGAAACCCGGGTCGGTGATTTCGACTCGCGCATCGCCACTGTTGAAACCAGCGCGGCCAGCTCGGTCGGCTACGACGATGCCAGCCGCGACCGCCTGACCCTGGCCGGTATCCAGGGCACCACCATCGACAACGTCGGCGCCGGCAGCATCGCCTCCGGCAGCCGCCAGGCGATCAACGGTGGGCAGCTGTTCCAGTCGCTCAGCGATGCCGCCAGCTTCCTCGGCGGCGGTGCCAGCGTCGGCATGCAGGGCGTGTTCGTCGCGCCGAACTATGTGATCCAGGGGTCCACCTACAGCAACGTCGGCGACGCGCTGGGCGCACTGGACCGCAAGGTCAGCGAGATCGATCGTCGCACCGCCAGCGGCACGCGTTCCGGCGCGGCCAGCCTGCGTTCGATGGCCGCCCCGCTGGACGCAGACGCGTCCAACGTGGCCACGGCGTCGGCTGCCACCGACGCGAGCCTGGCGGATGGCGGATCGGCAACGGCCCGTGTGCAGGGCACGCCGACCGCTGCCAGCGCAGGCAGTGCTCAGCCGGCACTGGTCGCAGGCGGTGGCGTCAACGCCGTCGCGATGGGCGATGGCGCAGTCGCCAGCGGTGCATCGTCCACCGCTGTCGGCCAGGGCGCGAGTGCAACGGCGGCCAATGCGGTGGCGCTGGGCCAGGGCTCGGTTGCCGATCGCGCCAACACCGTCTCGGTCGGCAGTGAGGGCAACGAACGCCAGGTCACCAACGTGGCGGCCGGTACCACCGCAACCGATGCGGTCAACAAGGGCCAGCTGGATCGTGGCATCACCACCGCCAACAGCTACACCGACAGCCGCGTGCAGGCAGTCACCGACAGCTTCGATGTGTTCAAGGGCGAAGTTGATGGACGCCTGCGCCACATGGATCGCCGCATCGACCGCCAGGGCGCGATGAGCGCAGCGATGCTCAACATGGCCACCAGTGCCGCCGGCATCCGCACCCAGAACCGGGTCGGCGTCGGCATCGGTTTCCAGGGCGGCGAGTCGGCCATGTCGCTGGGCTACCAGCGTGCGATCAGCGATCGCGCCACGGTCACCGTCGGTGGTGCCTTCAGCAGTGATGACAGCTCGGTCGGCGTGGGTGCCGGCTTCGGCTGGTAAGTGCGCAACAACGTGCCGGTGGACAACCCATCGGCACGTCGAGCAGTGAGCGCCAAAGGGGCGTGGCATGGCAACCCTGGTGGGCCAGCCAGGGCAGTCGCAGGGAGTGATGGCCGTAGTGAGCTCCGTCCGTGCAACGGACGGAGAAGGAAAGCTCAACCATGACCTTGAAGAGGATTTCGAACGTGACCAAGAAGCAGACCCTTCGCATCAATGTGCTGGCTGCCGCCGTGTTGTCGCTGACTGTCGGCGTCGGTGCGGCGCATGCGGCCAAGCCGGGCGTGGCCAAGGAACCGGCGCGCGTGGCCAGCACTGCCCAGCAGAGCGTGGACGGCATCATCGTGAAGTACCGCAACGGCACCGCGGCCGCCAGCGATCGTTCGACCAAGCTCTCGGTCGTGCAGTCGGCACTGTCGCGTGCCATCGTCAGCAGCGGCACCACCAGCCGTGCTGCGGCACTTTCCCCGCTGGTGGAGCGCAAGCTCGGTACCGGTGGCGACCTGATCCGCCTGAAGTCCCGGCTGGGCTCGGCCGACATGCAGAAGGTACTGGCTGAACTGAATGCCGATCCGTCGGTGCAGTACGCGGTGGCCAACGTGCGCCTGCAGCGCTCGGACCTGCGTGCCACCAATGCGCAGCCGGCACTGGTGCCCAACGATCCCAACTACGCGCAGTACCAGTGGAACTTCTTCAACGCCACCGGTGGTGTGAATGCACCGGCCGCGTGGGATCTCTCGCAGGGCGAGGGCATCGTGGTCGCCGTGCTCGATACCGGCATCCTGCCGGGCGTGCCGGATTTCGGCAGCAACCTGCTGGAAGGCTACGATTTCATCAGTGACAAGGAATCCTCGCGCCGCCCGAACGATGGCCGCGCACCGGGTGCCACCGACTACGGCGACTGGGTGGAAACGGCCAACGAGTGCTACACCGGTTCCGAACCGGAAGGCAGTTCCTGGCACGGCACGCACGTGGCCGGCACCATTGCCGAGGTGACCAACAACGGCAGTGCCCTGGCAGGCCTGGCCTACAAGGCCAAGGTGTTGCCGGTGCGCGTGCTGGGCAAGTGCGGCGGCACCCTGGCCGACATCAGCGACGCCATCACCTGGGCGTCGGGCGGCACCGTGCCGGGCATTCCGGCCAACACCAATCCGGCGGAAATCATCAACATGAGCCTGGGTGGTGGTGGCGCCTGCGATGCCGCCTACCAGGACGCGATCAACGGCGCCGTGTCGCGCGGCACCCTGGTGGTGGTCGCGGCCGGCAACGAAACCGACAACGCGTCCAAGTACCGTCCGGCCAGCTGCAACAACGTGGTGGCGGTGGGTGCGACCCGTGTCACCGGTGGCATCACCTATTACTCCAACTACGGCACCGCGGTAGACCTGTCGGCCCCGGGCGGTGGCGGCAGTGTCGACGGCAACCCGAACGGCTACATCTGGCAGGTCGGTTCCAGTTCGGAAACCACCCCGGACGCCGGTGAGTGGGTGCTGATGGGCAAGGGCGGTACCTCGATGTCCTCGCCGCACGTTGCCGCGGTGGCTGCCATGGTGCAGAGCGCGCTGATCGCCAAGGGCAAGGAGCCGCTGGCCCCGGCCGCGCTGGAAACCCTGCTCAAGCAGTCGGCGCGCAAGTTCCCGGTGACCATCCCGGCGGCCACCCCGATCGGTACCGGCATCCTCGATGCCAAGGCCGCACTGGATGCTGCGCTGAAGGAGCCGTGCACCGAGAACTGCGAGCCGGAAGGCATTCCGCTGACCAACAAGGTGACCGTGGGCGGGCTGGCCGGTGCGGCCGCCAGCGAAACCGTCTATACCTTCGAAGCGGCCGCCGGCAAGACGCTGAGCGTGCTGACCTACGGCGGCAGCGGCAACGTGTCGGTGTACCTGGCGCAGGGCCGCGTGCCCACCGCGACCGACAACGATGCCAAGTCGACCCGCCCGGGCAATACCGAAACCGTGCGCGTGGCCAAGCCGGTGGCCGGTACCTACTACATCAAGGTGGTGGGTGAGGCCGCTTACAGCGGGGTGAGCATCCTGGCGACCCAGTAATAACCGACTGTCGTAAATGAATAAGCGGGGCCCGTCACCTGTGTGACGGGCCTCGTCTTTTTACGAAAGAAGAACCGGAGAGGGTGGAAACCACGGCTTAACTGCTAAAGTCGGGACGATCGACAGGAGAGTCACGTGAACGCGCTCGCTGCCACCGCCATCGACGACACTGAAGGCCGCATCCTCGATGCGCTGCTGGCACGTGGTCGGCTCAAGGAAGGAGATCTGGCACGTGCGCGGCCGCTGCATGCCGAGTCCGGTGGCAGCCTGCTTGGGCTGCTGGTACGGCTTGGGCTGGTGTCCGAACGTGACCAGGCGCAGGCCAGCGCCGATGTGCTGGGCCTGCCGCTGCTGGAAGGACGGCAGCTGCCTGAATCGCCACCGCAGGCGCTGGCCGAAGGCCTGCCGCTGTCGCTGCGCTTCCTCAAGCAATTCCACGTGTGCCCGCTGGCGCTGGATGAACACGGCGTGCAGCTGTGGTTGGCCGACGCCCACGATCCTTACCCGCAGCAGGCCGTGCAATTGGCACTGGGTGTACCGGTCACGCCGCTGCTGGGCATGCGCGCGGAGATCGATGATCTGGTCGAGCGCTGGTTCGGCCAGGGCCGCAGTGCGATGGGCGCGATCGTGGAAACCGCCGATGGCGAGGGCGGCGCAGTGGACGATATCGAGCACCTGCGCGATCTCGCTTCCGAAGCGCCGGTGATCCGCCTGGTCAACCTGGTGATCCAGCGCGCGGTCGAACTGCGCGCGTCGGACATCCACGTAGAGCCGTTCGAAAATCGGCTGAAGGTGCGTTACCGCGTCGATGGCGTGCTGGTCGAAGGCGAGAGCCCGCCGGCCAACCTGACCGCGGCGGTGATCAGCCGCATCAAGATCATGGCCCGTCTCAACATCGCCGAGCGCCGCCTGCCGCAGGATGGCCGCATCATGCTGCGCGTGCAGGGCAAGGAACTGGACCTGCGTGTCAGCACGGTGCCCACCGCGCACGGCGAAAGCGTGGTGATGCGCCTGCTTGATCGCGAGACGGTGGTGTTCGACTTCCATCGGCTGGGCTTCACCGATGCCTTCCTGCCGCAGTTCCGCAAGGTGCTTGAACAGCCGCACGGCATCCTGCTGGTGACCGGCCCCACCGGGTCGGGCAAGACCACCACGCTGTACACCGCGCTGAGCCAGCTCAACACCGCCGACGTCAAGATCATCACCGTTGAAGATCCGGTCGAGTACCAGATCGAAGGCATCAACCAGATCCAGGCCAAGCCACAGATCGGGCTGGATTTCGCCAATGCGCTGCGCAGCATCGTGCGCCAGGATCCGGACATCATCATGATCGGCGAAATGCGCGACCTGGAAACCGCGCGCATCGCGATCCAGTCAGCGTTGACCGGCCACCTGGTGCTGTCCACGCTGCACACCAACAATGCCGCAGGCGGCATCACCCGCCTGCTCGACATGGGCGTGGAAGATTATCTGCTCACCTCCACCATCAACGGCATCCTGGCCCAGCGCCTGGTGCGCCGGCTGGAGCCGACCCACGCCGAACGCTACGAAGCCTCGCCGGAAGAGATCGAACGCTTCGACCTGCGCCGCCTGCAACCGGATGGAACGATCTACCTTTATCGCCCGAAGCCTTCGGCGCTGGCGCCGACCGGCTACCTGGGGCGCACCACCATCATGGAATTCCTGGTGATGAACGACGCGCTGCGCCGTGCGGTGATGCGTCGCGATGGCATGGGCGAGATCGAGCGCATCGCCCGCGAAGCCGGCATGCGCACCATGTACGAGGATGGCCTGAGCAAGGCCCTGAGCGGGCAGACGACCCTCGAGGAAGTCCTGCGCGTGACCGAGGAAGGCTGATGCGCGTGCAGGGACGACGCTGACATGCCGAACTACCGTTACAAGGCACTGAACCCACACGGTGAAGTGTTCGACGGACAGATGGAAGCGGCCAGCGAGGCCGAGCTGGTCGCGCGCCTGCAGGACCAGGGCCATCTGCCGATGGAGACGCAGCTGGCCGACGGGGGGGCGGTTGGCGGCAGCAGCCTGCGCGGCCTGTTCCGCCAGCGTCCGCTGCAGGGCGCGGCATTGCTGCAGTTCACCCAGCAGCTGGCCACCCTGCTCGGTGCCGGGCAGCCGCTGGACCGCGCGCTGTCGATCCTGCTCAGCCTGCCCGAAGACGAGCGCTCGCGCCGCGCGATCACTGACATCCGCGACGTGGTGCGTGGTGGCGCGCCGCTGTCGACTGCGCTGGAACGCCAGCACGGCCTGTTCTCGCGTCTATACGTGAACATGGTGCGCGCCGGCGAAGCCGGTGGCAGCCTGCACGACACACTGCAACGCCTGGCCGACTACCTCGAACGCAGCCGTGCGCTGCAGGGCAAGGTGATCAACGCCCTGGTCTACCCGGCGATCCTGCTGGTGGTGGTGGGTGGTGCGCTGCTGTTCCTGCTGGGCTACGTGGTGCCGCAGTTCGCACAGATGTACGAAAGCCTGGACGTGGCGCTGCCATGGTTCACCAACATGGTGCTGCAGCTGGGCCTGTTCGTGCGCGACTGGTGGGTGCTGCTGCTGGTGGTGCCGGGCGTGCTGCTGCTGTTGTTCGAACGCAAGGTGCGGCAGCCCGCGTTCCGTCTGGCGCTGGATGGCTGGCTGCTGCAGCGCCGGGGCATCGGCCGCCTGCTGGGCGAGCTGGAAACCGCGCGGCTGGCGCGCACCCTGGGGACACTGCTGCGCAACGGCGTGCCGCTGCTGGGGGCGCTGGGCATCGCCCGCAACGTGCTCGGCAACCGCGCGCTTGCCGCAGACCTGGAGACCGCCGCCGACGAGGTCAAGAACGGCACCGGCCTGTCGCTGGCGTTGTCGCGCGGCAAGCGTTTTCCCCGGCTGGCGCTGCAGATGATCCAGGTCGGCGAGGAGTCCGGCGCGCTCGATACCATGCTGCTGAAAGCTGCTGATACCTTCGAACAGGACAGCGCCCGCCGCATCGACCGCCTGCTGGCGGCGATGGTGCCGGCGATCACCCTGGTGCTGGCCTCGGTGGTCGGCGCGGTGATCGTGGCCGTGCTGGTGCCGTTGTACGACCTTACCAACGCCATCGGCTGACGATGGCCTCCTTCGCAACCCCGACATCCCGTACCTGAAAGGACCGACCATGATTGCTTCCCGTCGACCGATCCGCCTTTCCTTCACCGCCGCACGCCACCAGTCGGGCATGAGCCTGCTGGAGATCATCATCGTCATCGTGCTGATCGGCGCGGTGCTGACCCTGGTCGCCAGCCGCGTGCTCGGCGGCGCCGATCGAGGCAAGGCCAACATCGCCAAGGCGCAGGTGCAGACCGTTGCCTCCAAGGTCGACAACTACCAGATCGACACCGGCAAGCTGCCCGCCTCGCTCAACGACCTGGTGACCGCACCGGCCGGCGTCGGTGGCTGGCTGGGCCCGTATGCCAAGCCTGCCGACCTCAACGACCCGTGGGGCCACGCGCTGGAGTACCGCGCACCGGGCGAGGGCCAGGCGTATGAACTGATCAGCCTGGGCAAGGACGGCAAGGCCGGCGGCAGCAGCGTCGACGCTGACATCCGCTACCAGCCGTAAGCACGCATGCTGCTTTTCCTGCCGCGCCGGGTGTCACGCCCGCGCCTGCACGGCAGGCGCGCGGCGGGCCTGTCGCTGCTGGAAATGCTGCTGGTGATCGCGTTGATCGCGGCCATCGGCCTGATCACCGCCGCTGGCATGTCGCGCGGCTTTGCCGGCATGCAGCTGCGCAGTGCCGGCAAGGACATCGCCAACCAGCTGCGCATGGTGCGCGCGCAGGCCATTGCCCGCGGCGAACCGCAGCGCTTCGTGATCGAGCCGGCGCAGCATCGTTGGCAGGGCGCCAGCCAGCGCCACGGTGAAGTGCCGGCCAAGCTGAAGGTGCAGTTCGAAGGTGCCGCGCAGTTGGCCACCGCGCCCGGCCAGGGCGTGATCGAATTCCATCCCGACGGCGGCTCCAGTGGCGGCCGCATCCGCCTGCAGCTGGAGAGCGCCGAGTGGCGCATCGATGTCGGCTGGTTGACCGGTGAAGTCCGTTCCGGACCGTGGCGGGCGCAATGAGGTCGCGCGCCCGTGGTTTTACCCTGCTGGAAGTGATCGTTGCCTTCGCCTTGCTCGGGCTGGCGCTGACGCTGTTGCTGGGCAGCCTGTCCGGCGGCGCGCGGCAGGTGCGCGACGCCGAGCTGCGCACGCGCGCGGTGCTGCACGCGCAGTCGTTGCTGGCCGCCGCCGGGGTGGAAGCACCGCTGCAGGCCGGCAGCCAGCAGGGCGAGTGGGAGCAGGGGCGTTATCACTGGCAGCTGCAGGTGCAGCCCTGGGCCGAGCCGCGCAGTGGTGCGCTGCCCGCTGCGCAGTCGCCGGGCGCACCCTGGCTGGCGGAACTGCAGCTGCAGGTGCGTTGGGGCGACAGTGAACGCGAGCAGTTGCGCTGGCGCAGCCTGCGTCTGTTGCCGCCCGCGCTGGAGAATGCGCGATGAGGCGCCGCGCACGCGGCTTCACCCTGGTCGAAGTGATGCTGGCCACGGTGCTGCTGGCAGGCGGCCTGGCGCTGGCGTTCGCCAGCGTGCGCTCGGCGATGGCGATCAGCCAGCGCGGCGAGCAGATTGCCGCGCAGAGCGAACGCATGCGCGCAGTGCAGGCCCTGCTGCGGCGGCAGCTCGCCAGTGCCCTGCGCAGCCCGCTGGAAGTGCCCGATCCCACCCGCGAACCGGTGTTCTTCCAGGGTGACGATCAGGGCATGCAGTTCGTTGCCGACCTGCCGGGCTATCTCGGTCGTGGCGGCCCTTACCTGCATGCGCTGCAGGTGGATGGCGCAGCCGGCCACCGCCGCTTGCTGCTGGGGCTGGTGCTGCTGCAGGAAGGCGAGCGCATCGAAGAGAACCCGCCGCGCCCGCCCGAAGTGCTGGCGGAGGAGTTGAAGGACGTAAGGCTGCGCTACCGCGGTGTCGACGCCAGCAACGGGCAGCTGACCGAATGGTTGCCACGCTGGGAGGACACCCGACGCCTGCCATTGCTGGTGGAAGTACAGATCGTGCCGGCCAGGGGCACGCCGTGGCCGCCGCTGGTGGTGTCACTGCGGGCCGGTGGCAGCGGAGGTGCGCGATGAAGCGTCCACGTGGTGCCGCGCTGGTCCTGGTGCTGTGGTTGATCGCGCTGATGACCGCGCTGGTCGGCGCCTTTGCGCTCAGCGCACGGGTCGAACACCTGCAGCAGCGGGTGCTCGGTGACGACGCACGCGGCCAGGAGCGCGCCCGCGCCGGCCTGGAATACGCGTTGCTGCGGCTGCAGCCGGACCCGCAGCGTCCGCCGTGGCAGGCTGATGGCCGCGCCTATCGCTGGCAGTTCGACGACGCCCGCATCGAGATCCGGGTGTTGGACGAGAACGGCAAGATCAACCTCAACCTGGCCGATGCGGCCCTGCTGTCCGCATTCATGCAGGCACTGGGCGAGCCGGCAGAAAGCGCCAGGCAGCTGGCCGGTGCGATCATCGACTGGCGCGACGAAGACAGCCTGCTGCAGCCCGGTGGCGGTGCCGAGGCGCCGGAGTACGCCGCCGCAGGCCTGCCCTATGGCCCGCGCAACAAGCGCTTTGAAACCCTGGGCGAACTGCAGCGGGTGCTGGGGATGCGCGGGTCGCTGTATGCCGCGATGCTGCCGCACCTGACGCTCTACAGCAGGCAGGCGCGCCCGGATCCACGTTTCGCCAGTGGACCGGTGTTGACGGCATTGGGCCTGGATGCGGAACAACTGCTGGCGCAACGCGCCCAGCAGGAGCGTGACGGAGATAACGCTGCGGGTGCATCAGCGCTTGCCAGCGGCAGTGGCACCTATAGTATCGAGTCCCGCGCCACTGACGGCAGCGGACGCCTGTCAGTGCTGCAGGCGGTGGTGCGCAACGGATCGGGCGGGGTGCCCGGCCGGACCTACACAGTGCTTCGCTGGGAGCAGGGAATGGCAGCAAGATGACGGCGTGGCAGGACAGTCTGCGGCAGGTGCAGGGCCAGATCGGCCCCGGTGCCGGCCGTTTCCTGCGCTGGTGGCGGCAGTCGTTGCTGGCCTGGGTGCCGATGCGTTGGCAATGGGCGCTGGGCTGGTCGCAGACCCGCCTGCTGCTGCAGTGCGAGGACGGGCAACTACAGGTCTGGCGTGAAACCGGCGACGGTCTCGAGCCCGTGGCCCGCCTGCCTTGGCCGCTGCAACCGGTGGACCTGGACCGCGTGCTGGAGCCGCGCCTGCGCAGCCTGCCACGGGTGTGGCTGCTGCCGGCCGGGCAGGTCCTGCGGCGGAATCTGCGTCTTCCTGCCGCAGCCGCTGACCGCCTGCGTGCGGTGGTCGGCTACGAGATCGACCGGCAGACACCGTTCGAAGCCAGCCAGGTCAGCTATGACATCCGTGAGCTGGGCAGTGCCGGCGAAGGCCTGCTGCAGGTGGAGCTGGTGGCCTGGCCGCTGCGCCAGCTGGATGACTGGCGCGCGCAGATCGGAGCGTGGGCCGACGTGCTGGCCGGTGTCGATGCGATCGATGCCCAGGGCCGCGCGCTGCAGGTCAACCTGCTGCCGCCCGCGCAGCGTCAGCAGCGACCGGACCCGATGCGGCGCTGGAACCTGCTGCTTGCCATGGCTGCGCTGGTGATGCTGGTGCTGGCGGCGATGCAGTTGCTGGACAACCGTCGTGACGCCGTCGATGCGCTGCGCGCAGACGTCGAGCGCAGCGCCCGCAGTGCACGTGGCGTGGCCAGCGAACGCAGCCAGCTGCAGGCGCTGCTGGATGGAGCGGCGTTCCTGGAAACACAGCGCAACCAGCGCGCCAGTACCGTCGAAGTCTGGAACGAGCTGACCCGACGCCTGCCCGATGGCACCTACCTGGAAAAACTGGCGATCGAGAACAACAGCCTGCAGTTGATCGGCCTCAGCAGCGAAGCATCGCAGCTGGTCACGCTGCTGCAGGACGCGCCGCAGTGGCGCAAGGTCAACCTTACCGGCGTGCTGCAGGCTGACGGTGCCGCCAGTGGCCGCGACCGCTTCACCCTGACCGCCGAGCTGCAGCCATTGCCTTCGGCGGCAGCGGCGCCGGCACCCGCCCCGACTGCAACCACGGAGGCGGCCAATGCCGATGCCAAGCGCACGCCGTGACCGCTGGCTGGCACTGGCACTGCTGTTGGCAGTGCTGGGCCTGGCCTACCTGCTGCTGGTGCACCCGTGGTTCACCCAGCCGCTGCGCGCCATCGATGCCGATGCCGCCGCCCTGCGCGAGCGCCAGCAGCGCGTGCAGGCGCAGCTGCAGCAGCAGCCGCAGATCGAACAGCGGCTGCGCGCAACCCGCGACGCCCTGCAGCAGCGCCCGGGGTTCCTGCAGGAAGCCACCGCCGAGGCCGCCGCGGCCGCGCTCGGCGCACGCCTGCAGGATGCGGTGGCGATGGCCAGCCCGGGCAACCGCAGCTGCACCATCAGCAACCGCACGCCGTTGAGCGACAACCGTCGCGATGCTGCGTTCGTGCGCGTGGCCATGCAGGTGCGCCTGCGCTGTGGCGTGGCCGAACTGGCCACCGTGCTGCACAGCCTGGAGACCGGCAGCCCGCGCCTGTTCGTGGACAACCTCAACCTGATCGCACAGCGCTTCCAGCAATCGCCCAACGAATCCGGCCTCGGCCTGGACGTGTCCTTCGAGCTGGCCGGCTACCTGTTGCCGGCGGCTGCTGCCGATCCCTCGACAGCACCCGTGGCCACGCCGCCTGCAGCGGCGCCGGCGGTGTCGCCGCCGGCACCTGTGCCGTCACCGGCGGAGCAGCCTGCCACCGATGCGCAGGAGGTGGCCGATGAAGCTTGAGCAGATCAGCCTGCGCACCGGGCTGTTGCTGGCGGTGGCCGGATGGGCCGCAGCGCTCTGGCTGGCCACCGGCTTCGGTCTTGGCAGCCAGCTGCCCACGGTCAGTGCGGAGGGCGACGCGCAGGCCGCGCTGCCGGCGCTGCCCGTGCTGGCGCCCGAACGCATGGCCGGCGCAGACAGCTACAGCGTGATCAGCGAACGGCCCCTGTTCGCCGAAGACCGCAAGCCGCGCCCGTACCTGCTGGGGGGCAGTGAAGCCGCCGCCAGTCCGGCACTGCGCCTGACCGGCGTGCTGATGACCGGCGACTTCAGCATGGCCACCTTCACCACCGAGCAGGGCCGGTCGCTGCGCCTGCGCCTCAACGGCGATGCAGTCGATGGCTGGCAGCTGGTGGCATTGGAACCGCGCCAGGCCACGGTGATCGGCTCCAGTGGCAGCCAGGTGCTGGAACTGGCCGTGTTCAATGGCCAGGGCGGTGAAGCGCCGACCGCGCTGCGCGGAGCCACTGGCACACCGCCTGTGCCTGGCGCGGTGGTTCCGCCGCCGCCACCGCAGCCAACGCCCAGCCAGACGCTGCCCCCCCCCCGTGCCGCCGATGGCAACGTGGCTCCCGCCTCGCCTGCACCGGCCGCGGCCGCCGCACCCCCTGCAAACACCAACGGTCCCAGCGAAGCGCAGATGCAGGCCATCCGCGAACGCATCCAGGCCCGCCGCCGTCAGCTGCAGCAACAGCAGCAACAACCGTCGCCGCCCCCGGGCGATGGCACCAACCGATAGAGTGAATGCATGAATCTGCGTTTTCTTCCCTGGTCCTTCGCCCTGACGCTGCTGGTCGGCTGCAGCACCGTGTCGGCCCCGCATGTGCAACGCAACGGCAACCTGCAGCCCTCGGCCAGTGCCGGCCAGGCTGCCGTCGATGCGCAGACCGAAGCGGCCGATCAAGCCCAGGGGGCGCCGCAGGCGGTGATCCGCCGTGGCACCGGCACCATGATCAACCGCGAAGCCGCACGCAAGCCGTCGCCCGCGCTGCATGCGGCCAGCTCCGGTGAGGCGACCTTCAACTTTGAAGGCGAGTCGGTGCACGCGGTGGTCAAGGCCATCCTCGGGGACATGCTCGGCCAGAACTACGTGATCGCCCCGGGGGTGCAGGGCACGGTGACGCTGGCCACGCCCAAGCCGGTATCGCCGGCACAGGCACTGAACCTGCTGGAGATGGTGCTGGGCTGGAACAACGCCCGCATGGTCTACAGCGGTGGCCGCTACAACATCGTCGCCGCCGACCAGGCACTGGCCGGCACCGTGGCGCCGAGCACCGCGCCGGCCTCCAGCGCACGCGGTTTTGAAGTGCGCGTGGTGCCGCTGCAGTTCATTTCCGCCACCGAGATGAAGAAGGTGCTGGAGCCCTATGCGCGGCCCAATGCCATCGTCAACGTCGACAGCGGCCGCAACGTGATCACCCTCGGCGGTACGCGTGCGGAACTGGAGAACTACCTGCATACCGTCGAGATCTTCGACGTCGACTGGCTTTCGGGCATGTCGGTGGGTGTATTCCCGATCCAGTCCGGCAAGGCCGAGCAGGTCGCGGCGGATCTGGAGAAGGTCTTCGGCGAAGAGAGCAAGACGCCCAGCGCCGGCATGTTCCGTTTCCTGCCGCTGGAAAACGCCAATGCAGTGCTGGTGATCACCCCGCAGGTGCGCTACCTGGACCAGATCCAGCAGTGGCTGGACCGCATCGATACCGCCGGCGGCAGCGCGCGCCTGTTCTCGCATGAACTGCGATACATCAAGGCACGCGACCTGGCCGAACGCCTCAGCGAAGCCTTTGCCAGCAGCGGCAACCGCGGCGGCTCCGGCTCGGCATCGCTGGCGCCGGGTGCCATTCCGTCGCAGCTGGGCAGCGAGGGCGACCGCGGTATGGACGCGGGCAACAGCAGCAGTTTCAACAACCAGGTCGGTAGCGGCAGCAGCAGTGGTAGTGGCAGCAGCGCCGGCAGCCTGAACCTGCCGCAGCGCCAGTCGGGCAACGTCAGCATCAGCCTGGAAGTGGAAGGCGATCGTGTCGGCGTATCGGCGGTGGAGGAAACCAACACGCTGCTGGTGCGTTCGACACCGCAGGCCTGGCGCTCGATCCGCGAGGTGATCGAAAAGCTGGACGTGATGCCGCTGCAGGTACACATCGAAGCACAGGTGGCCGAAGTCGGGCTGACCGGCGACCTGAAGTACGGCGTCAACTGGTTCTTCGACAATGCCGTGGCGGGGCGCGCGCTGACCGGCGCGCTGTCCGGGTTGACCCTGCCAGCAGCGGCCGGCGGCTCCTGGAACACCTTCGCCGGTGCGGTGACCGGCACCGATGGCGCCGGCTGGGCGTTCACCGGGCACAACGGTGCAGCCGTGGTCAGTGCGCTGGACAAGGTCACCGACGTGCGCCTGCTGCAGACGCCCTCGGTGTTCGTGCGCAACAACGCCGAAGCCACCCTCAACGTGGGCGACAAGGTGCCGATCAACACCACCACGGTCAACACCGGCATCGGCACCAGCAGCTACAGCTCGGTGCAGTACATCGACACCGGCGTGATCCTCAAGGTGCGCCCGCGCGTAACCCGTGACGGTACGGTGTTCCTGGATATCGTGCAGGAGATCAGCAGCGCATCGGACGTGCCGGAGAACTGCAATCCGCAGGAGCGCAACTGCAATCCGCGCATCTCCACCAAGAAGCTGGCCACCGAGGCGGCGGTGCAGAGCGGGGACACCATCATGCTGGCCGGCCTGATCACCGATTCGGCCACCGATGGCAGCAGCGGCATTCCCGGCCTGAGCCGGATTCCGGTACTGGGCGCGCTGTTCGGCCAGAAGAGCCGCACCAGCCGTCGTTCGGAAGTGATCGTGCTGCTGACCCCGACCATCGTCCGCAACGGCCAGGAAGCCCGCACCCTGACCGACGAGTACAGCCAGCGCTTCCGCGCGATGGAACCGCTGAACCAGCCGCGCGCAAAGAAGTAAGGGGGGGAGGGCAGGCCTGCGCCCGGGTAACACGCCATCGCATGCGCGCTGTCGCTCCCACGCTTCGCTGCGCGAACCGTGGGCCCCGCTTACCAGCTTCCAGACCCCCGCCGCTTTGCGGCCGCCCCCTGACTCAGGGGGCTCTGCCCCAGACGCGACGTCGTGACCGGTAGATCCACGCCATGCGTGGATGCTCCTCGTCTCAATGTCGAAATATTCGATTTCGATGAAGATTCATCCACGCATGGCGTGGATCTACTGGCCACCGGGGAACTGTCGAAGGCGGGGTGGGTCCGGTGGCGGGGGTGTCCGCGGCATGGATGCCGCGGCCAAGCCTCCAGGGATGGATTCACGGCGTCCCCCGCCAC
>NZ_JBFTIX010000012.1:0-150318 GCF_056395105.1 Stenotrophomonas sp. 10L48
CGCCCGCCCATCCCGCCTCACCCAACAGGCAACAACACAGAGCCGACCAACCCGCTGTTGCTGTTGCTGTTGCTGTTGATTTCGAAGCAGTCGCGGCCGCAGGCCGCGCGGAAAACCTACAGATGCCGCAATTCCTGCTTCAGCGTCGCCACGCAGCGCCGACTCACTTCCAGCGGCTGCTTGCCATGCCGCAGCACCGCCTGCACCTGACCACCACTGCCACGCCGCAGCTCCACCAGCTCGTGGCGCGCCACCAGGCAGTTGCGATGGATGCGCACGAAGCGGCTGGCGAACTCCTCCTCCAGCGACTTCAACGATTCCTCGATCAGGTCCTCGCCACGCGCGTGATGCACCACCACGTACTTTTCTTCGGCCTGCAGATAGTGGATATCGTCCAGCGGAATCAATCGCAGGCTGCCGCGCAGGCGGGCACACAGCATGCTGCGGGCCTGGCCGCCGGTGTGCTGGGGTTGCCCGTCACGGCCGGCCAGGAAGGTGCGGGCACGCGCGATCGCCGCTGCCAGCCGCTCGGCGCGCACCGGCTTCATCAGGTAATCGATGGCCGCTGCCTCGAACGCCGACAGCGCGTGCGCATCGTAGGCGGTGCAGAACACCACCGCCGGCCTGGGCTCGAAACTGGCCAGGTGGCGGGCCGCTTCCAGGCCGTCCAGGCCGGGCATGGCGATATCCAGCAGCACCAGGTCCGGCTGCAGTTCGGCGCACGCGTGCAGGGCCTGCTCGCCGTTGCCGGCCTCGGCCACTACGTCCACCCCTTCCTGCGCGGCCAACAGGCTGCGCAGGCGCTCGCGCGCCAGCGGTTCGTCATCGGCGATGACTACCCTCACGATCGTCCCCTCACTGGATCGGCACTGTCACCTGGCAGGCATAGTAGCCCTCGCTCCAGCCAGCCGTCATCCGCGCGGCGCGGCCGAAGCGCCAGCTCAGGCGATGGCCGATGCTGTGCTGGGCGTGGCCCGCTCCCTGGGCCAGGGCCAGCCCGGGCACCTGCGGATCCGGTGCAGGATTGCGTACGCGGATCTGCAGCTCGCTGCCCACACAGGCCAGATGCAGCTCGATGGTGCCGCCTTCGGGCAGGCGCGAGATGCCGTGCAGCACCGCGTTTTCCACCAGCGGCTGCAGCACCAGCCGCGGCATCGGCAGGTCCCAGGGCAGGGGTTCATCGCGCTGCCAATGCACCCGCAGGCGGTCGCCCAGGCGCAGTGATTCAATCGACAGATAGCGTTCGGCCAGTTCGCACTCATCGCGCAGGGTCGAATCGCCCTCGCCGGCACCCAGTGCGGCGCGGAACAGATCGGACAGGTCGAGCACGGCACGCTCGGCCACCGCTGGGTCGCGATGCAGCAGGCTGGCGATCAGGTTCATGCTGTTGAACAGGAAGTGCGGGCGGATGCGCGCCTGCAGGGCGTCGGCCTGCGCGCGGGCATTGGCCTGTACCTGCGCCGCCCAGCGGTCGCTGACATAGAAGTAGCGCAGCGCCAACGCGGTGATCAGCGCCGTGGTGGCCGCGCTGCCCAGGGTGAAGCGCCAGAAGCCGATGCCGCGCGCGAAGTTGTCGCCCAGCACGCCATACAGGGCATGGATGATGCCCGCGCACAGGATGGCGATCAGCGCAGCCAGGCCAACGGCGGCGACGGCGCCCAGCAGTTCCGGCAGCTTCGACAGGGCCTGCCGCAGCAGGCACAGGCTGGCGGTGACCGCCAGCGCCAGCCACAGCGCGAAACCGCTGGCCGAGGCCAGTTCCCCCATCGTCCAGTGGCGGCTGCCATCGGGCGCCAGCGCCAGCACCACCACCACCAGTTCGGCCAGGCCGAGCATCGCTGCCAACCGCGGCAAACGGCACAGTTCCGGCATCCACGGGGTGGCAGCGCTCGCGGCCATGGGTCAGGCGACGCCCAGGCGTGCCTGCAGCCAGTCGCCCAGCGCGTCGATTTCCTCGGCGCAGACCTGGTGGGCCATCGGGTAGCTATGCCACTGCACGTTCAGCCCAAGCGTGCGCAACGTCTCGGCGCTGTGCGCGGCCACCGCCTGCGGGATCACCGGATCGCTGCTGCCGTGGGCCATGAACACCGGCACATCCACCGCACCATCAACGCGCGACGCGCTTTCGGCCTCCGGCAGGTAGGTCGACAGTGCGATCAGTCCGGCCAAGGGGGCAGTGCGTGCCAGCGCGGCGCTGAGGATCACCGCCCCGCCCTGCGAGAAGCCAGCCAAGAAGATGTGATCAGCGGCGACACCGCGTTCGATCTCACGGGCGATCAGCGCATCCAGCTGCACCACCGACTCCTGCACGCCGGCCATGTCGGCGCGCGAGCGGAAGTCCATGCCGACGATGTCGTACCAGCCACGCATCGGCACGCCGTTGTTGATCGTGATCGGCCGCACCGGTGCGTGCGGGAACACGAAGCGCAGCGCCGGCCAGTGCGGACGCACCAGTTCGGGCACGATCGGCGCGAAATCATGGCCGTCGGCACCGAGGCCGTGCAGCCAGATCACCGACCACTGCGGCGAGGCGCCGGTTTCCTGTTCCACCGTTTGCAGCATGTTGCGGCTCCTGTACGTTCGAGCCGCATTATGCCGCTGGCACGGTGCGATCAGTACAGCGGCGGTTGCTCGGCCGCTTCCCGGCGCAGCTGTGCGGCGCGCACCAGCACCGGCGGCGGGATGTTCTCTTCGGGAATGTCGAGCAGGCCCAGGCGATGCAGGAAGGCGCCCGGCCCGCGCAGCGAGGTCAGTGCCACCACCGGCACCGCCAGCACCATGCCGATCACCACCGGCGCCATCCAGGCCGCCAGCGACGGCGACACCGCCCACGCCAGCACGCCCATGAAGGCGCCAAACACGCCCAGGCCGCCGTAGCCGCGCACCAGCGAAATCCACGAGATGCCACCGTCATCGCGCTGCTGTGCATCCCAGCCCGAGTCACGCCCGGACAGCACTTCGGCCACCCCGCGCGACTGCACGTACATCACCACCGGCGCCATCAGCGCGGCCAGCACGGTTTCCACCAGCATCGACAGGAACGCCCGGATCGCGCCACCACAGCCACGGCGTTCAACCGGATCGAGCAGCATCGCAAAGTAACCCAGCACCTTGGGCATCAGCAGCACCGCCATGGTGGCGGCGAACAGGCGCACCACCTGTTCTTCATCCTGCGCACGCCAGTACACGCTGGGCGACAGGTGCAGCAGGGCGTTGAAATCGATGCCTTCCTGGAACAGCGGGATGGCGATGCCGATCAGCATCAGCATCGCCCACATCGGTGCGGTGAAGTAATGGCCGATGCCGATCAGCATGTGCACGCGGCTGATCCAGTGCAGGCCACGGCTGCCCACCACCTTGCCGTGCTGCAGGTTGCCCTGGCACCAGCGGCGGTCGCGCACCAGCAGGTCGGTCAGCGTTGGCGGGCCTTCCTCGTAGCTGCCGCCCAGGTAGGGCACCATGTGCGCGGCCCAGCCACCACGGCGCATCAGCGCCGCTTCCACGAAATCATGGCTGAGCACGTGGCCGCCGAACGGCTTGCGCCCCGGCAGCTCCGGCAGGCCAGCGTGGTCGGCGAAGGCACGGGTGCGGATGATCGCGTTGTGCCCCCAGTAATTGCTTTCGGCACCGTGCCACCAGGCCACGCCACGGGCGATCACCGGCCCGTACACTCGCCCACCGAACTGCTGCATGCGCGAGAACAGGGTGCGGCCGCCGATCACCGACGGCAGGGTCTGGATCAGGCCGACGTCGGCGTTGTGCTCCATGCCGGCGACCAGGCGCACGATGCTGTCACCGGTCATCAGGCTGTCGGCATCCAGGATCAGCATCTGCGGGTAGGCACCGCCGAAACGGCGTACCCAGTCGGCGATGTTGCCGGCCTTGCGCGCGCTGTTGTCGCCACGGCGGCGATAGAACAGTCGCGCACGCCCATCGGGCACCAGCTCGCGCAGTTCGGCGAACACCTGTTCTTCGGCCCGCGCGATGTCCTCGCGACGGGTATCGCTGAGCACGAAGAAATCAAACCGCTGCAACTGGCCGGTGGCCGCCACCGATTCGTAGATCGCGCGCAGGCCGGCCAGCAGCCGGCGCGGGTCTTCGTTGTAGGTGGGCATCAGCAGCGCGGTGCGGCTGTGCACGGTGGGCAGCGGCTTGTCCGGATCGATGCCCAGGCGGTAGCCCCGGTCGAACACGGCCGTCAGGAAGCCGGCCACCGCACTGGCAAAGGACAGCGCGATCCAGGCGAACAGGCCGACGAACAGCACCAGCAGGCAGGCCTCCAGCACGCTGATGCCGTTGCCGGACAGCACCCGCCACATCATCCGGGTGGCCACGGCGGTCATCGCCACGGTGCCGCCGAGGATGTACAGGCGACGCAGGCCGATCATGCGTGGCGAGGTGCGATGGCGCCGGACCTTCAGCGAGCCTTGCCGGAGCGTCTGTTCGGGCATCAGCAGCGGTGCTTCGGCCGGCAGCAGGGCCCAGCCCGCGTCGGGACCGGCCGTGACCGGTTCCGTGTCGATGGTTTCACTCCCCATGGCCGCCTACTCCCTGCAGGCCGCAGGACCAGCCGTCCCGGCCAGGCTGCATGCACCAAGGTTCCTGGCCCGCATTCCCGGCGTCCGCACTTGTCCTGTCTGCCACGGCGTCATGCCGCGCAGTCGCTGTCTGTCACTACCAGAACCCACACGATCTCCAACGGGGCGGAATCGAAAAATGCGGCCCAGTCTATGGCCCCGAATGTAAGCCGGGTGCGAAGGTCTACGCCGGGAAATCTCCCCATTCAGCAGTCAGCAGGCGAACCGTCGCGCGCGGCCGGGGAATGTCGATTCATCCCGGGAAGTACTGGATCGTAACAAACGAGAACGGTTATCATTCCGTTAACCAGGCAGGTCACCGCGCTCCGCGCACCGGACCCACCCAGCTGCGCCGGACCTTCCGCGCGCTCGACGACCCAGGGAAGGGGTGGCTGCCTGCTGTCTGCGTGCGCCTGCCGCTTCCACCGGGTCTCTCCTCTCCCTTGGAAGCCGTCATGTCCCCTCTCCGTTCCGCGCGCCTGTCGCGCACCCGCCTGGCCAGCGCCCTGGCCGCCGCCTGCCTGCTGGCCCTGCCTGCCCTCGCCGCCGCTGAAGCCAGCGCCGATGCCTCGACCAAGGACCTGGATACCGTGGTGGTCACCGCCTCGGGCAACCAGCAGTGGATCAAGGATGCCCCGGCCAGCATCAGCGTGATCAGCCGCGAAGACATCGAACGCCAGCCGGTGCACGACCTGGCCACCCTGCTCAGCCGTATTCCGGGCGTGACCGGTGGGCTCAGCGCCGCCGGTGAGCAGTCCAAGATCAAGCTGCGCGGCATGCCGTCCAACTACACGCTGGTACTGGTGGACGGCAAGCGCATGGGCAGCTCGGCCTCGACCAACTATCGCCCCGACCTGGGCCGCCAGGACCTGAACTGGATTTCCCCCGACCAGATCGAGCGCATCGAAGTGGTGCGCGGTCCGATGTCCTCGCTGTATGGCTCGGATGCGATGGGCGGGGTGATCAACATCATCACCAAGCGCATCGGTGACAGCTGGAACGGCAGCGCGACCCACAGCTACACCCGGCCGCAGGATGGCGACCGTGGCGACACCCAGCAGATCGGCGCGACCTTCTCCGGACCGCTGGGCGAGCGCTTCGGCCTGCGCATCGGTGCCAACAGCATGCGCCGCGACTCGGACCGCTCCAACGGCGGCGTGTATGGCAACGCCTACGCCGGCGAGAAGGACCGCAATGTCGACGCGCTGCTGCAGTGGAAGCTGAGCGAGGCACAGGAAGTGTCACTGGAAGCTGGCCACGGTGTGCAGCAGGCCTTCATCGCCCAGGCGCTGGAAAAGCAGGACGAAGGCGCCTGGGGTGCCAGTGAGCTCAAGCGCAGTTCGCTGGCGCTGAACCACGACGGCAAGTGGGATTTCGGTACTTCCAAGCTCAGCGCGTACTGGACCGAGTACAAGAACGACATCGGCGCCACCGGTCGCTCCGAGGCAACCGATACGATCATCGAAGGCAGCCTGAGCACGCCCTTCACCCTGGGCGTGGACCACCAGTTCGCGGTGGGCGGCCAGTGGAAGCGCCAGGAGTTGACCAACACCGACACCATCGGCCAGGCGCCGGTGGACTATGCCGGCAACCCGGTGGTCGGCTCCAGCCTGGAAGTGGACACCTGGGCGCTGTTCGTCGAAGACGAGCTGAAGCTGCACCGTACCCTGGCACTGACCCTGGGCGCGCGCCTGGACCACCATGAACAGTTCGGCAGCCATGTCAGTCCGCGTGCCTACCTGGTCTGGCACCCGAGCGAGCAGTGGACGATCCGTGGCGGCGTGTCCAAGGGCTTCCGCGCGCCGAGCCTGACCGAGAATTCGCCCAGCGCGGCGACCCAGTCCGGTGGCCGCGGCTGCACCTCGCTGATCCCGCTGGGCTATACCCGCGGCGGTTGCTACATGGCCGGCAACCCGGACCTGGACCCGGAAACCAGCACCAACCGCGAGATCGGCATCAGCTTCGACAACGCCCTGGTCGACGCCGGCCTGACCTACTTCCATACCGACTTCAGGAACAAGATCGAGTATGAAGCGCTGGGCTTCTTCAACGGCTACTGGTGGACGCGCATGAGCAACGTGCAGCGCGCGCGCACCAGCGGCATGGAAGGCAACCTCAACTTCCGCTTCGGCGATCACTGGCGCTGGCGCACGTCGGCGACCTGGATGAAGGAAGCCAAGAACCTGACCACTGGCCGCAACCTGATCGACACCCCGGAGTTCTCAGGCTATTCGTCGCTGGACTGGACCCCGAACACCACGTTCTTCAGCAGCCTGTCGGCGCAGTACACCGGCAAGCAGACCGGCGTGGTCAATACCTTCCTGAAGGCCTATACGCTGTATGACCTGACCGCTGCATGGAACGTCAATGAGGTGCTGACCCTGCGTGGCGGCGTCAGCAACCTGGCCGACAAGAAGCTGTACGCCGACGGCTCTACCGACTACTTCGTCGCCGGCCGCAGCTACTTCCTCAGCATGACCGCGCGCTTCTGATGCGCACTGCGATCGCGCTGGCAGCAGGCCAGCGCGATCGCCGCTGGTTTCCCAGGCTCAGTCGTTTTCCAGCACGGCCGGCGCAGCGTCGCGGCTGGCAGCGATGCGTGCACGGTCCATCGCCACCGCCAGTTGCTGGCGGGCGAGCAGTTGTTGTGCCTGCACCACTTCGGGTGTCGGCAGGAGCACCGGTCCGGGTGCGTTTTCCGGTGTAGCTGGTGTGGTCATGCAACCTCCATGGACATACCGCTGCCACCCGCAAACAGCCGGGGTAGCAGCGGAACTGCGCACCCTATCCTAAAAACAAGGCGGATGGGTGACGGTGCGGCACCGGGACGCAAGCCCTTTGCCGTAGGAACGTCACATTTTTGACGCTCCAAGCTGGTTTGCTGAATGTGACTCACTTATCATGAAAACGTTTTCCTAACAGGGAAGTCCCTACACATGAACACCGTTGACCTGACCCGCTTCAGCCCGAAGTGGCAGTTCCGCTTCAACTTCTTCCAGCAGCACGGCGCTCCCAAGGAGCCCGGCTTCAAGCAGGCCTGGAAGGCGCTGTCCTTCGGCGACCGCCTGAAGATCAACCTGAACTTCTTCGCCTTCTTCTTCGGCGCGATCTATCTGTTCATCCTGGGCATGTGGCGCAAGGCGCTGGTGGTGATCGGCATCAACATCGTGCTGATCGCGGTCAGCCTGGTGCTGCCGGACATCGTGGCCCGCGCACTGTTCATTGCAATGAACTTCCTGGTCGCCTCGAGCACCAACTACAGCTACTACCTGGAACAGGTGAAGGGCAACACCAGCTGGAACCCCTTCGAAGGCATGTTCTAAGCCCAGCGCACCACGTATGCAGTGGCACATCGACGCCCGGCCTTGGCCGGGCGTCGTCGTTCATGCCCCGGCTCAGGCGGCGCGCAACGCGGCAGCCGGCCGGGTGTCGGCCTGCAGGCGGAAGCGGGACACCGCCACCGCCAGCTGCTCGGCCTGTTCTTCCATCGCCCGCGCCGCAGCGGTGGCTTCTTCCACCAGCGCAGCATTCTGCTGGGTGGTCTCGTCCATCTGCACCACAGTCTGGTTGACCTGCTCGATACCGGCCGACTGCTCGCGCGAGGCGGCCGAGATCTCGGCCATGATCTCGTTGACCCGGCCGACCTGGCCGACGATCTCCTGCATCGTGCGGCCCGCACCGTGCACCAGCTGCGCGCCGGCGCCGACATGGCCGACCGAAGCGTCGATCAGCTCCTTGATCTCCTTGGCCGCGCCCGCCGAGCGCTGTGCCAGCGCGCGCACTTCGCTGGCGACCACCGCAAAGCCACGGCCCTGTTCACCGGCGCGCGCCGCTTCCACCGCTGCGTTCAGGGCCAGGATGTTGGTCTGGAAAGCGATGCCGTCGATCACCGAGATGATCTCGGCGATGCGCTGCGAAGAGGTCTCGATCTGCTCCATGGTCTGCACCACCTGGCTGACCACCTGCCCGCCTTCGCTGGCAACGCCTGCGGCCGAGGCCGCCAGCTTGTTGGCCTGCAGGGCATGATCGGCGTTCTGGCGCACGGTGGAGGTCAGTTCCTCCATCGACGCGGCGGTCTCTTCCAGGTTGGCCGCCTGCTGCTCGGTACGGCGTGACAGGTCGCTGTTGCCCGACGCGATCTCGCCTGCGGCCAGGCGGATGCTGGCCGCAGACTGCTGGATCTGGCCGACGATCTGGGTCAACTGCTGCACGGTGCTGTTGGCATCGTCGCGCATCACCGCGAACACGCCGTGGAAGTCACCCTCCATCCGTGTACTCAGGTCACCGGCGGCGATGGCGCGCAGCAGCGTCGACAGCGCAGCCAGGTTCTGGTCGCTGACCTGCATCATGGTGTTGAGCGTTTCCACCATGCGGCGGAAGTCATGCTCGAAGCGCTGGGTATCGCCACGCACGGCGAAATCACCTGCCGCCGCCGCAGCGGCCAGCTGCTGGATCTGTTCGTTGATCGCCGCCAGGTTGGTCTTGGTGGTTGCCATGGCAGCGGTGAATATCGCCTTTTCGCCCGGCAGTGCCTCCATGTCCACGCTCAGGTCACCCACCGCGTAGCGCTGCATCACCTCGACCAGGCGTTGGGTGACCGCATTGCTGTCGGCCACCAGCTGGTTGCTGTCGGCCACCATGCGGCCATATTCGCCCGGGAACACCGAGGCATCCATGCGGTAGCTGATTTCACCGGCATCATGGCGGCGCGCCATCTCCGCCTGTGCGGCCATCACTGCCTGCAGCTGGCCACGCATGCCCTGCATGGCGTCCAGCAGGCGGCCCACTTCATCGTTGCCCAGCGCCGGCATGGCGGTATCCAGCTTGCCCGCAGCCACGTCGCCGGCGATGCGCACCGCCTGCGCCAGCGGTCGCACGGCCAGGCGCTGCAGCAGCAGGTAGACACCGCCACTGAGCACCAGCGCAGCCACCACACCCACCAGCAGGATGATCCACAGCAGCTCGCGGGCCTGCGCGATGATCACCGCATGCGGCACCACCACGCCCAGCGCGAAACGCTGCGGCGCGTCACCCACCTGCAGCGGCACGTACAGGCGGACGTTGCCGGCAGCGTCGGGCTCGAACGCTTCGTACGTCTTGTCGGCGGCGATCTGCGCCAGCATGCCGAGGGTGGCGGCATCGGTACGCGGCTTGCCGATCTCGGCAGCATCGGCCGAGGCCAGCACCACGCCCTTCGGCGACAGCAGTTCGACGCGGCCGGCGCCCATCGGCGTCAGCGTGGCCAGGTGCTTCTGCAGCGCGTCCAGCGAGAAGTCGACGGTGAAGACACCGAGGAAGGTGCCGTTCTCGACGATCGGCGTGCTCAGCGTGCTCATCAGCACCTGCTTGCCGCCGATGTCGTAGGCATACGGTTCGCTGACCAGCGGCAGCTTGTCGCGGCTGGGCACCATGTACCAGTTGCCCGAGCCGCTGGGCGTCTCGGTGTAGTCGGTCATCGTCGACTGCTGCGGCTTGCCGTCCTGCCAGGCCCAGTAGCTCATGTAGCGGCCGGTGGCGTCGTGCGCCTCGCTGTTGACGAACTCGGCGTCCTTGCCGTCGAAGGCATTGGCCTCCCACATGGTGCTCTTGCCCAGCCATTCCGGGTGCGCGTGCAGCTGCTCGCCGATGACATTGGCCAGGCTGGCGCGATCAGGGGCATCACCGCGCGCACGCTGGGCCAGCACGGTTTCCACCATCGCATCGTTGCTGGCAAAGGCCGTACCCAGGTCGGCAGCCACCTGCCGCGCCTCGGCACGGGCTTCGCTGGCCATGGTCTGCCGCGAGGACGACACCAGCGCCGAACTGGCCTGGTGATAGATCAGGAACGCGGTCGCGCCGAAGCACAGCAACGCGATCACCGCGGTGCCCAGCATCAGCTTGTGGGCGATGCTGCCGGGGCGACGGGCAGCGACGGAACGGGAAGAAGACATGGGAGGATCCGCAGGCAGTTCAGGTCGACCGGTGCCACCAGGGCACCGCGCAGATGCGCGATCCGTCGCGCGGGCCGCCTGCCCGCCGGATCGGAACCCGGCGCGGGAAGGCGCGCACCGGGTTAGCGGCCATGGCCGGGCGAGGTTGAGGCTCGCCGCACGCACAAAACCTGAACCCGCTCAGCTGCGGCCGTCGACCCAGGCCTGTGCTGCTCGCCTGTGCTATTCGGCGACGCGGTCGCGGATCCACTCCGCACGGGGCAGGACCTCGATGCTGCCCGCGGCGTACTGCTGCAGCACGTCCTCCGGACCGAAACGTGGCTGCCAGCCCAGCGCTGCACGCATCCGGCTGCTGTCATAGACCCGATCGATGCTGAGCGGCAGTGGCCAGCCACGGCGCTCGAACTCGGCCAGCAGCTGCGGTGCGCGGCGCGCCAGCACCTGGCGCGGATCGGCGGCCAGCTGCAGGCAGTCCTCGCGCCGGAAGGGCGTCGGCGCACAGGCGAGGTAACGCTGGAAGGCCGCGCCTTCATCGTGCAGCAGCGCGGCATGCGCGCTGGCCACGTCGCGCGCGTCGATACCACGGTGCAGGCGGAACATCGCCATGCGGTCAGGCGGCTCGGGGAAGCAACGTGCCATCCGCAGCACGCGCACGGTGAACGTTGCGCTGGCCGCCGCTTCGGCCAACGCTTCGGCCTGCAGCTTGGTGCGGTGGTAGATCGTGCGCGGCAGCGGCTCGGTGTCCTCGTCGATCCAACGGCAGCCGCCGGACACCACGGCATGGCCGTACAACGCCGTGGTACTGGTCAGCACGAAGCGCTGCACGCCGGCCTCGCGCGCCAGTTGCAGCAGGTTCGCGGTGGCCTCCACGTTGATCTGCTGGAACACCGCGTCAGGCACCAGGCCCACGTGCGGGGCGTGCAGGGCCGCGGTATGGATCACCGCGTCGACCCCCTGCACGGCACGTTCCAGCGCCCGGCGATCGGTGACATCGGCAATGACGCGCGTGGTGGCGAACGGACTGCGATCCAGCCCCACCACCTCATTGGCAGCGGCCAGCGCGCCGAAGATCGCCCGCCCTATCCGCCCGGAACTTCCGGTCAACAGAATCTTCATTGAATCCATTCACTCGACAGCGCCCGGGACCTACCGGGATGGCTTGATTCTAGGCATGCACGATGGCGTCGGCGATAGCAGACGATGACATTGTGCATGCCATCCACCTCCGGCCAACCGCTCGGACTCTCCCTTGCCAGGGCGCCACGGGTGGCTGCCGTGACGACCGGTTGCAGAGCCCGGCGCTTCCTGCACGGTAACCGGTCGTCAAACGCGTGCGCAGGCCATGTGAGCCTCGTACAGCCCACTTCGACCTGTCTTTAGCCTGCACTGTGCAACATGGGACCGTCACTGATGGCAGCGACCCATGTTCACACCGGAGACCGGTAATGACCAACTTACGCAATGGCAACAGCAATCGTGGCTTTGCCTCGATGGACGAAGACAAACAGCGCGCGATCGCGGCCAAAGGGGGACGTGCTGCCCACGCATCCGGCAATGCGCACCAGTTCAGCCCGGCCGAGGCCCGGGTGGCGGGCCGGAAGGGCGGTGAAGCGATCAGCCAGGACCGCCAACACATGGCCGCGATCGGCCGTGAGGGCGGCCATGCGCGGCACGCCAGCAGCCGCCAGCAACAGCAACAGCAACAGGACATGCCCGACAAACCTGACAGCGGTCAACAACGTTGACATGCTGCGGTCACTGCGCCGCGTACCGGCGGTGCGGCCGACGTCGATCAGCACTCAGCACTGCCAGCACAGTGGAAAGCGCCGCTGAGCTGGCGCGCGCTGGCTAGGTGTGGGCGAGGATGTTCAACAGGCGCCCGAACGGGTCGCGCACGTAGAAGCGACGTACACCCCATGGCTCTTCGGCCGGGCCATATTCAAGCGCAATGTCCGCGTGTCGCAGGCGTTCGAGCACGTCGTCCAGATCATCCACCTCGATCGAAAGATCCGGCACCGGGGTACCCGATCCGCCTTCGCTGGCAACGCTGAGCTGTGCCAGCGCAGTGCCCTGCCCACCGTAGGTGACGATCCAGCCGTGGTCCATCACGATGTCCATGCCGAGGATGTCGCCGTAGAATGCGGCCGCCTGCGCAGGATCGGCACTGGCGATGTTGGCGACGACACGTTTGACGGCCATGTTGCGGCTCCAGACGATCAGGACCGCGGACTTCGTGCCTGCGGCCAGGTGAAAAGGGGCCCCTGGATCGGGCCCCCCATTGCGAACGGTATGCAGGCCTCAGACGGCGCCACACCTGTCCATGACACAGCGATCGTATTCGAACTGGCACTCCATGGCATCACCGCCGCCGGAAACGCAGGCCTGGTAGGCCTTCCAGCACGGGAAGTCGCACGGCTGGACCGGACCGGCCACCGCCACCGAACCGGTACACGCGAGTGCAAACACTGCAGCAACGATCGCTTTCCTGATGGCTCGCATCGATATCACTCCCTGATAGGCCTGGTGACTCCAGGCCGCATCACCCTACCCGCGTGTGCGGGATAGGAAGTGGAGGCGTGGGCGCAGTTACCGTCGCAGCATCACCAGGCCACCCAGGCTCAACGACGGCAGCAGCAGCCCAAAGGCCACCAGCGGCCAGACCGTATCGCCCGGCAGCAGCAGCGTCGCCAGCGTGCCAAGCGTTGCCACGATCAGGCTCTGCACGGCGTAGTACAGCGCCACTGCCGTGCCGGAGGCATCGGCAAAATCGCGCAGCGCACCGTTGGCCGCCACCGCAGCCACCATCACGATGCCGATGGCCACCAACCACATCGGCAACACGACACTGGCAAAGGATGGCGGCAGCATCGCCGTCATCGCCATGACCAGCGCGCCGCCGATCATCACCATCAGCCCACGCAGGAAGCTGCCGCCAATGCCCCATCGCCCGATGAACCAGGAAGCGAAGCGCGAGGTGACGATCATCACCAGCGCCACCGTCGCGAAGGCCAGGCTGAAGCCCATCGGCGAATAGCCGGCCCTCCCCATCAGCACCCGCGGGGCGATCGAGAAAAACACGAAGAACGTGCCCATCGCCGCACTGAATCCCAATGCATGAGCCCAGAAGCCGGCATTGCCGAGGATGCGCGCGAAGGCTGGCGATGCGTGGACATGCTGCGGTGGCCGTGTCTCCTGCCAGCCGCGGCATGCGCGTACACCCGCCAGCAGTCCCAGCACACCCAGTGCGATGAAAATGGCCCGCCAGCCCAGCGTATAGGCGATCAATGCGCCGAGGATCGGACCGAGCGCCGGCACGAACGCCAACATCGAGGAAAACAAGCCATAGAGCGTGGCGCCCTCGGCCGTGTCGGCATACACGTCGCGCACCGTGGCGAAGGTGGCCACCAGTGCGGCCGACGCCCCAATCGCCTGCACGCCGCGCCACGCAAGGAATGCCGCACCACCGCTGCACGCGGCCAGCGCGAACGACGCCAGCGTGAACAACAGCGCGCCCATCAGCAGCACCGGCCGTCGCCCGATCCGGTCCGACAGCGGGCCGAAGATCAGCTGGCCCAGCCCCAGCACGAGCATGTACAGGCTCAGCGTCAACTGGATGAGGGCCGGCGACGTGCCGAGTGCCTGCGGCATGGCCGATACGACCGGCAGGTAGATATCCATGGCCAGCGAAGCCAGGAGGTCGAAGGGAGCCATCAATGCGATGGCGCCCGGCAGGGAATGGGCCCAGCGAAGGGCTTTTCGATCAGACATGGGGAAACATCCGCTCAGGAGGGAATCCGGCGGTGATCAACCCAGTGCGTGGAAATCGCAGGACAAGATCACCGCAACAACGTGCGTACCGTTGTTGCGGCTCAGCGGACTGTCTGCGGACCGTTCCCGTTCATCTGATGATCCGGTGGAAGATCGAGTGCGGCCAGTGTAGCAAGGCCATTGCGGGGCAGCCCGGCAACGTCGTCCGGCAGGGCCTCAGGGCAAGGGCAGCATGTCGGTGCGCCGGGAGGGGGTACGCCGCACCTGTTCGATGAGCCGGCGGACCGCTGGCGATGTTTCCTGTTCACGGTATAGCGCAGCGATAGTCGAGGCGATGACCGGCCCGGCGATAGGCAGATACACCACGCCTGGCAGCAGCAGCGTCCGCTGCAGCACCGACGGCACGATCGCCACGGCGCCATCGCCCACCGAGACCTGCGCGAGCACCGCGACAAGATGACCGGGACGGGAGCGGATGTCCGGCACGAATCCGCCACGGCGGGCGACTTCCAGCGTGCCGGCGGGCTGCTCCGGCATGATGAACGCCTCCTTCGCCAGCAGCGCCGGCTGCACCGGCACCCCCGCGTGGGCCAGCGCATGCGATGCCGGCAACGCCACGCAGAACTGATCTTCGATCAGGATGTGCGAACCGAGCGCATCGGGCACCTCCATCGGAAGCCGGCAGAACACCACATCGATGCGACCGTCCAGCAGGAGGTCCGGCAGGTCGGCCATCGGCCATTCGCCGACCTTCAGCTCCACGTCGGGCGATGCGCTGCGGAACCGCTGCAACTGCTCCTGCAGCGCGCCGGCATGGACCGCCGAACCTACGTAGCCGATCTCGATCCTGCCGATTTCCCCGCGACCAGCGCGGCGGCCCACGGCCTCTGCCTGCTCGAACTGGCGCAGCACGTTGCGTGCTTCGGCCAGGAAGATCGCACCGGCAGAGGTCAGCGTGACCTCGCGCCTACTGCGGTCGAACAAGGGGGTGCCCAGGCGACGCTCGATCTGCTGGATCTGAACGCTCAGCGTCGGCGTGGCGATGCCCAGGCGCAGCGCGGCGCGCCCGAAATGCAGCTCCTCGGCCAGTGCGACGTAGTACTGCAGATGTCGACGGTCCATGCGTGCCGGCTCGTTAGCTTTGGCCTAACGTACTTGAAGAACACCGGCAATGAAACAAACAGTCGAAGTTGCTTGAATGGGCCTTCGTCCTTCCCCACCCGAGTGCCCGGTGTCCCTCTTCCCCCGCCGCAGACCGCCCAACTGGATCCTGATCATCGCCTCGCTCGGCTGCACGATGACGGTGCTGGAAACCAACGCCGTGGCCGTCGCCCTGCCGACCATCGCGCGGGATCTGCAGGCTGACTTCGCCGACATCGAATGGGTGATCAGCTGCTACATCCTGACCTTCACCTCGCTGCTTCTGCCCGCCGGTGCCATCGCCGATCGTCATGGCCGCAGGCGCGTGCTGCTGATCGGCATCGCACTGTTCGCCCTCTCATCGCTGACCTGCGCGCTGGCCCCCACGGCCAGTGCGCTGTATGTGGCCCGAGCGTTGCAGGGCGTGGGTGCCGCTTTCCTGCTGGCCCCATCACTGTCGGTGATCGGCCACGAATTCCACGAGGGCAAGCAACGCGACGATGCCTGGGCCTTCTGGGGCACGGCAATGGGCATGATGATGGTGCTCTCGCCGCTTATCGGTGGGCTGTTGTCCTCGCTGTGGGGATGGCGCTCGGTGTTCATCGCGATCCTGCCCTTCCTCGCCTTCCTGGCCTATGGTGCTATCCGCTGGGTTCCCGACACTGCCGACACGTTGGTACGCCCGCTCGATCCGCCCGGCATCATCACCTTCAGCATGGCGATCTTCGGCATCGTGTTCTTCCTCGTGGAAGGACTCGCGCAGGGATGGACATCGCCGGTGGCCCTGGCCGGCCTGGGCCTGGGCATCGCGATGGCCGCGCTGTTCACCTGCATCGAGCTCACGCGTCGGCATCCGATGGTCGACCTGCGGCTGCTTGCCAGCCCGCGCTTTGTCGGTGCACTGATCGCCATGATCGGCTACGCGGTCAGTGCGCAGGTGATGGCCTCGATGCTGCCGCAGTACCTGCAGAACGGCGTCGGCCTGAGTGCGCTGGCCACGGGCGCCGGCATGCTGCCGTTCGCTGCGGCGATGCTGCTGTTCCCCAGCGTGGGCAGGCGCCTGGGCAGACGATTGTCGAGCGGGATGGTGCTGGCCATCGGCCTGTCCATCACTGCCGCCGGCAATGCGCTGGCCGGTATCGGTGCATGGCACAACCAGCCGACGGTGGCGCTGCTGGCGATGGTCATCATCGGCGCAGGCGGTGGCATCCTCAACGGCGAAACATCCAAGGCGATCATCGGTTCGGCGCCCCGCGACCGCGCAGGCATGGCCTCGGGCATCAGTGCGACGACGCGCTTCGTCGGCATCCTGCTCGGCTTCACGGTCCTCTCCAGCGCCCTGACCGTCGGCATCCGCGCCGGACTCTCAGCACGCGTTCCTGCAGATGAAGTCATGCGTCTGGCCGACACCATCGCCACCGGTGCACTGACCCGAGGAGCCCCGGTTGATCTGGCGCGGGCGATCTACAGCCAGGGCTTTGCCACGTCCCTGTGGACTGCCGCCGCAGCAGCGACGCTTGCCAGCCTGGCCGTTGCCCTGCTCAGGCCACGCGCCTGATCGCAGATGGCAGACGTAGAAACGACCAGGGCAGCACTGGGCTGCCCTGGTCGCGGCGATGTGGGGGACGATCGCCGGATGCGATCAGGCAGCCTTCATCGCATGCTTGCGATCGCGCATCACCGAGTGGCATTCCTGCACTTCCGGCAGCCACTGGGTCACTTCCTGGCGCACCGCCGGCGGCAGGTCGTTGTCCTTCAGCACATCCTTGAACGCGCCAAGCAGGCGATCCTCGGACTCTTCAAGTTCGGCCACGTAACCGTAGTTGGTGTCACCGAAGGCCGCGCGCACCTTGCCGTAGAACTGCTGCATGGAACCGACCATGGTGCCGTGCTCGGCCGGCTTGCCGCCGGTAGCGGCCACCGAACTGCTCAGCGAGGACACGATGCGGCCCTTCACGCCGGCGATGCGGACGAACAATGCCGACAGCTCGGCATCCTTCACCTTGGTTGCGGCTTCCTCGTAGAAGGACTTGCCATCACGTGCGATCTCGATCAGGTCGTTGAGGCGATGCTCGATGGTGGACTGGGTGCTCATGTGTAGTCTCCTCTGGGGGAAAAAGGGCAACAGTGGAATCCGTTGCCTGCGAGCCCAGACTGGCCGACCGGGTGTGGTTCGCGGGTGAGCATCGATTGATGCGGTGATCATGCTGCCCAACGGCGCCCCACCCACTCACGCGGGCGACGCGGTGTCTTCACCGCATCTGAATCCTGGCAATGACCTGCCCGATCATCCGCACCGCATGTCTAGTCCACCGCTACCCGCACCACGTGGCTGATGCCCCGATGGAACATCTTCGCGTACGGACAGACCCGCTCGGTGTTGCGCACCAGTTCGGCTGCACGTATCGGGTCCATGCCAGGCAGGCACACCACGATCTCGGCCGACAGCAGGTACAGGCCGTCCACGGGATCTCGCGCGAACGTCACCGCTACCTCGATGCTCGGCTCGACCAGTTCCATTCCCGCACGCGCAGCCACCAGCACCATCGCACCGTGGAAGCAGCCGGCGTAGCCCGCCGCCAGCAACTGCTCGGGATTGGTACCGCCACCGGGTCCACCCAGCTCAGCAGGCAACCGCAGGTCCACTGACAGCGCACCGTCATCGGACCGCACCACGCCCGACGCGCGGCCATGCTGTGCCACGCCACCGCTGACCCGCACCCGTCCGGTATACAGCGGGCGCACCTCATCACCGTGGTACTTGTCGAGCACCGTGTGCGGAGGTGGTTTCAGCCCGGTCATCGCAGGTTCCTGCTGTCAGCGTCCACCGCCGATCAGGCCGGCTGGCCCTGTGCCAGCCCGGACTGCTGCAACCAGCGCTCGAAGCTGATCGTGCCGAGCCATGCCTGGCCCACCGGCACCAGCGTGTCCTGCTGCAGCTGCGCACCGAAGTAGCGCGCCTGGGCATCGCCAACCACTTCACGCGCGTCACCGGTTGCCTGCAGGAAGCGCTGCGCCAGCACCGCCATCGATTCGCGTTCCGGGCCGGCGATCTCCACCACGCCATTGGCTGGTGCCTGCAGCGCGATGCGCGCAACCGCATCGGCTACATCCTCGGCGGCGATCGGCTGCACTGCGGCGGTCGGCAGCTGCAGGGTCTGGCCGTCACCGGCTGCCTGGAGGATGCCCGGCAGGAACTCGAAGAACTGTGTCGAGTGGATGATCGTGTACGCCAGGCCCGAATCGCGGATCAGGCGTTCCTGGGCGATCTTGCCCCGGAAATAGCCGCTGGCCGCCAGCTTGTCGGTACCCACCACCGACAGCGCGACATGATGGCGTACGCCTGCCTGCGCCGCGGCCGCCAGGATGTTGTGGCCGGCCGTCACGAAGAACGACAGCACCGCCGCATCTTCGAACGAGGGCGAGTTGGCCAGGTCGACCACTACCTCGGTGCCCGCCATCGCAGCGGCCAGGCCCTCGCCGCTCAGCACATCGATACCGGTGGAGGGTGCAGCGACGACGACCTCATGGCCGGCCGCATGCAGGCGATCGACCACCTTGCTGCCGATGCGGCCGGTGCCACCGATGACGAGGATCTTCATGACAGGTCTCCTGGAGCGTGGAAAGTTCGGATGTGGCTGCATGCTAGGAACGCATTGGCCGGCGCAGTAGATCCGCAGCGGGCCACGCACTGTTGCCGCATCGGCACCAATGCGGTCATGCCCATGTCGGGGCCGAATCGCGCTGCGCTGCCGCCTGCTGCCGCGCTTCCCAGTGCGAGAACACATCCAGATCCAGCGCGCGTATGCGCTGGGTGCTGAAATCGATGAACGCGCGGATCCGCTTGGGCAGCTGGCGTCGGCTGAGATAGCACAGGTAGTGGCCACGATCGTGAGGCGCGTAGCGGTCCAGGCAGGTCACTGCAGCGCCTGAGCGCAGCGCATCACTTACCTGGTAGCTGGGCAACTGGGCGACCCCAAGCCCGTCGATCACGGCCTGCAGGACAAGATCGGCGTCATTGAACACCACCTCCGCCGGCGGCTGCAGATTCACGTCCTGGCCGTCCACACGGAAGTCCCAGCGCTGCAGGCGCCCACCAGGCAGGCGTCGACCGATGCAGGCATGGCTGGACAACGCTTCGATGGTGTCTGCCAGGCCATGTGCCTGCACATACGCGGGCGACGCACAGACCACCAGCTGCATCGGCACCAGCTGCTTGGCGATCACCTGGCTGTCTTCCAGCACGCCATCGCGGAACGCTACATCGATGCGATCGGCGGCCAGGTCCGGTGCCTGCTCGTCCAGCAGCAGCTCCACAGAGACCTCTGGATACTCCGCGCGGAACGCAGACAGCAGCGGCGCGATCACCCGTCGTCCGAAGCCATGGGTCGCACTGATCCGCAGATGCCCGCGCGGTGGTCCCTCGCGCAGGTCGCGCATTTCGTCCAGCGCCTGCAGGATGCTGGCAACGCCCGGGCTGCAGCCCTCCAGGAACAGCTCGCCTTCGCGGGTGAGTGTTGTCGAGCGCGTGGTGCGCAGGAACAGGCGCACGCCCAGTTGTCCCTCCAGCTTCTGCACGCTGCGGCTGACGGCCGACCGACCGATGCCGAGGCGATCACCGGCGCGGGCGAAGCTGCCCTCGGCGGCYACCGCGATGAATGCCAGGACCCCGGCATAGCTGGCGGAAAAGGACGCCGTGAGGGAATCGCGGCCGTCGCTGGCCAGGCAGAACTGCGGCATGACATTCATGGTGTTCCGGGCTCCTGGAAGTCGCGTCGGGCAAGCAGGTGGGCGCGTGCACGGGCCAGTCGCTGGCGGCATGCCGGCAGCTCCAGCCCCAGCAGCGGCGCGATGTCTTCAAAGCCCGCGCCCAGCACGTCATGCAGCAACAGCACGGCCCGCATGTCCGGTGGCAGTTCGTGCAATGCGGCAAGGAAGGCCTGCCAGACCCGCTCACTGGCGGGGCAGGCTGCTGCGCGGTTCGGGGCGGATGAGGTGTCCATGCCCGGCAGACGGGCGAGCATCCGCCGCTGTGACAGGCCATTGGTGTTTTTCGTGCAACACCGTGCAGCCCTGCCCTCGCCTACCGCCCCGCGTGCAGCGGGCCTAGCCTCGCTGCGTCCCTCAACTCCCATCGGAACACCGTCATGAGCCAACGCCTGGACTACGCCGCACAGTCGCCCGAACTCTTCAGGAAGCTCGGCACCTTCTCCCACGCCGTGCACAACAGCTCGATCGAAGCGGCCATCATCGACCTGGTCAACATCCGCGCCTCGCAGCTCAACGGCTGCGGGTTCTGCCTGGACATGCACGTGAAGGAAGCGACGATCCGTGGCGAGCGCGCACTGCGCCTGCACCATGTCGCGGCGTGGCGCGAATCGAACCTGTTCAGTGCGCGCGAACGGGCCTGCCTGGCGTGGACCGACACACTTACCCACCTCCCAGCGCAGGGGGTTGCGGACGACGTGTATGAGCGCGTGCGTAGTCAGCTGTCCGAACAGGAAATCGTCGACCTGACCTACGCGGTGATGGCGATCAATGCCTGGAACCGCGCCAACGTCGCCTTCCGTACGCAACCCGGCTCGCTGGACCAGGCCTTTGGCCTGGACCAGGCCTTTGGCCTGGACAAGGCCGGTCTGGCCTGAGCGTCGACTGCACACTTTCCTGCTGGAGACCTGCCATGCGTTCTCTCCGTTCCCTGGCGCTGCTGGCCCTGCTGCCGTTGACCAGCATCGCCGCCACACCGCCGGCCACCGCGCCCGAGCCCATCGTGCGCGAGGTCATGACCCGTCCGTTGCCGGAACAGCCGGGCAAGGAAGCACTGATCCTGACGGTGCAGTACCCACCCGGCGGCGCCGATCCCGTGCACCGGCACGACGCCCACGGCTTCGTCTATGTGCTGCAGGGCCGCATCGTGATGGGCGTGGCCGGTGGCCGCGAGGTCACCCTCGGCCCGGGGGAGGCCTTCCATGAGGGCCCGGACGATCTGCATACCGTCGGCCGCAATGCCAGCCAGACCGAACCGGCGACATTCGTCGTGTTCCTGATCAAGGACATCGGCAAGCCGGCGGTACTGCCACCACGCTGACCGCCACCGGTCCGGGGCAGTACCCGCCACTCCCACAGGTCCGCCGGTGTCACAATCGGCGGAGCTGTCCCGTCTCTGCTGGCATGGACGACCCCACCGCACTGTTCACCCGACTACGCCCGCGCCTGTTCGGCGTGGCCTACCGCATGCTCGGCTCCTCGCACGAGGCCGAGGACGTGGTGCAGGATGTCTGGCTGCGCTGGCATGGCGCCAACCAGCAGGACATCGAGAACGCCGAAGCCTGGCTGGTGGCCACCACCACCCGCCGCGCCATCGATGGCCTGCGCCTGGCCCGGCGCACGCGCGAGCACTATGTCGGCATGTGGCTGCCCGAGCCGCTGCTCACCGAAGACACCGGCACACCCGAGTACATGCTGGAAACGGCCAGTGATCTGTCGGTGGCCTTCCTCAACGTGCTGGAGCGGCTGGCCCCGGACGCGCGTGCCGCGTTCCTGCTGCACGATGTGTTCGACCAGGATTACGACGTGGTGGCACGCACGCTGGACAAGACCGAAGCCGCCTGCCGGCAGATCGTGCACCGCGCACGCCTGCAGCTGCGGCAGGAGCGACCGCGCTACAACGTGCCGCAGGACGTGCACCAGAAACTGATGCGGCGTTTCGCAGAGGCCATCGCCAATGGCGACTTCAGGACGATGAAAGCCCTGATGGCCGAATCGGCCGTGCTGATCGGCGATGGCGGCGGCATCGTCACCAGCTTCCCGAAACCGATGGTCGGCGGCGCACGCATCGCACAGCTGCTGTACGCCCCGCACCTGCGGCGCAAGGACCAGCTGCGCATGGTGCCGAGCATGATCAATGGACGACTGGGGCTGCTGCGTTACTTCGACGAGGTGCTGGAATCGGCAATGGCCTTCGATACCAACGGCGAGCAGATCGTGCAGATCCTGGTGCAGCGCAACCCGCACAAGCTGCAGGGCCTGAACCAGCCAACCTCGATCCAGTAGATCCACGCCATGCGTGGATGCGGTTGCTCTCATACACGGCAAAGCCACGCATGGCGTGGCTCTACCGGCGGGCTTTCCACCCTGTGTCGATCCAGTAGATCCACGCCATGCGTGGATGCGGTTGCTTTCATGCACGGCAAAGCCACGCATGGCGTGGCTCTGCCGGCGGGCTTTCCACCCTGCGTCAATCCAGTAGATCCACGCCATGCGTGGATGCGGTTGCTCTCATGCACGGCAAAGCCACGCATGGCGTGGCTCTACCGGCGGGCGGTCCACCCTGCGTCAATCCAGTAGATCCACGCCATGCGTGGATGCGGTTGCTCTCATGCACAGCAAAGCCACGCATGGCGTGGCTCTACCGGTGGGCTTTCCACCCTGCGTCGATCCAGTAGATCCACGCCATGCGTGGATGCGGTTGCCTTCATGCACGGCGAAGCCACGCATGGCGTGGCTCTACTGCGGTTCTCCGTGCTGCCTGACGGCTGCCCTTGTGGCTACTTCTGCTGCAGGAAGGCCAGCAGGTCCTGGTTGACCTTGTCCTTGTGGGTCTCGGTCAGACCATGCGGCGCACCCGGGTAGACGATCAGCCTGGCGCCCTTGATCAGCTTGGCCGACATCCGTCCCGCCACGTCGATCGGCACGATCTGATCGTCGTCGCCGTGGATCACCAGGGTCGGCACATCGAACTTCTGCAGGTCAGCGCGGAAGTCGGTCGCCGAGAACGCGGCGATCGAGTCGTAGGTGTTCTTCTGCCCACCCAGCATGCCCTGCGCCCACCATGCATCGACCATCGCCTGGTTGACCTTCGCGCCCGGTCGGTTGAATCCATAGAACGGACCAGACGGAATGTCCTTGTACAGCTGCGAGCGGTTCTCCAGCTGCGCCTTGCGGATGCCGTCGAACACTTCGATCGGAACGCCACCGGGGTTGTCTGCGGTCTTCAGCATGAACGGCGGCACCGAACTGATCAGCACGGCCTTCTTCACCCGTCCCGTGCCATGGCGGCCGATGTACCGCGCCACTTCGCCGCCGCCGGTGGAGAAGCCCACCAGTGTGACGTCCTTCAGGTCCAGCGTATTGATCACCGTGGCCAGATCATCGGCGTAGTGATCCATGTCGTTGCCATCCCAGGGCTGGCTGGAACGACCGTGGCCACGGCGGTCGTGTGCGACCACCCGGTAACCGTGGTCCGCCAGGAACATCATCTGCGATTCCCAGCTGTCCGAATCCAGTGGCCAGCCATGGCTGAAGGTCACCACCGGCCCGTTCTTCGGGCCCCAGTCCTTGTAGTACAGCTGCACACCATCGGCGGTGGTGATGGTGCTGGCGGTGCGCGTGACAGCGCTGGGTGCGGACGGGTGTGCCGGCGCGGCGGCCTGGGCGGACAGGCCCGCCTGCATCGCCAGGGCCAGGGCAGTTGCAGCGAGGGTGCGGGTAACGGTGTTCATGGTGGACCTCCAGCGGATGGGTGGGTTTCGACAGGGGCTACTGTGCGCCCCTGTCCGGGACCATTGGTGACGTGAAGTCCAGAAAACTTGATCAAAAATCCCAGAACGCCGGCACCCAGCGGAACGCATCGCCCTCGCGGGACACGCGGCCCACCGACGGGAACGGCAGGTGCGTGGCCACCAGCATCTCGCCGGTGCCGGCCAGCGCATTGAGCAGTTCAATGCGCACCCGCGCCGCTTCCTCCGGGTCGTGCTCGAAACCGTTGTGCCAGTTCGGTTGATCAAAACCGACGGCGAACACGGCATCGCCAGCAAAGGTCAGCGCCTGGCCCCCCGAGGCAACGCGTACCACGCAGTGGCCCGGCGTGTGGCCGCCGGTGCGGCGCGCGACTACGCCCGGTGCGATCTCATGCTCATCCTCGAAGGTGTGCACGAAACTGCCGTACTCGGCCCAGAAATGCGTGGCCGTTGCGCGAAGCGCGTCCGGGAACCCCTGCGGCATGTTGGTGCGGGTGAAGTCGGGTGACTTCCAGAACGCCACTTCCGACGCCGCAACGTGGATCTTCAGGTCCGCCCGCAGCTGTGCTTTCACTCCGTCCACCAGCAGGCCACCGATGTGGTCCATGTGCATGTGCGTGATCACTACATCGGTGATCTCGCGCAGGTCGATACCGGCAGCGCCGAGGCGACGGATCAGCTGGCCGGCGCGCGGCAGCTGCAGGTCCGGGTCCATGCCCAGGCCGGCGTCGATCAGGATGGTGCGCTCACCACTGTGCACCACCATCACGTTCAACGCCCAGTCGAACGCATCCTGTGGCAGGTACATCTCGTCGAACCATTCGGCGCGCTCGGACGCCTGCACGTTGTGGCCGAGCATCTGCGTCGGCAGCGGCAGCACGCCGTCGCTGACCACCAGCACATCGATATCACCGACTTTCAGGGCGTAGCGCGAGGGAACAAGCTCGTCGAGCGCGGGCGCGGCAGGGGCAATGGTGTTTTCCAGGCTGAACATGAGGCGATCTCCACGAAGGTTGGCTGGCAGGCAGTGAAGCAGGGCCGGCGGACAGTTCCGGGGTACGCCTTCGCACGGCGCAGGGCATGGCGTTGCCGGGCAGCAATGCCCTGCAGCACAGCGCCGCTGGTTCGATTGAAGACGGGATCCACGAGCTGTCGTGGCCCCGGAGCACGGCAAGGGCCGTGTGGGATCAGCGTAGGCAACGCAGGCGGTGCGCAGTAGACCCGCAGGCGGGCTCGTGGCGTTGCCTTTTGGGAAGCAGTGGGCGACGTGGTTCCCGCCCACCGCCTGCCACCCGGTGGGCTTCGCTCAGCCGCCCTTGCCCATCAGCCAGCGGATGGCCTGTGGGAACGAGGTCTTCCAGTCGTCCGGATAGAAATGGCCACCCTCATGGGTACGCGACCGGAGCTCGTTGCCATCGCTGAAAAGGGCGCGGAAATCCGCGCTCATCTTCTGGTTCGCCGGCCCTTCCTGCTCGCCGTTGATGACGAACACCCGCTTGCCGTGCGCGCTGCTCTGCGTGGGCACCGGCTGGCGCCAGCCACCCGGCGACACCAGCAATGCGCCGGCATAGTCATCCGGATGCTGCGCCAGCAGCGCGCCGGCATGCTGCGAGCCCTGCGAGAAGCCCATCAGGTACACCTGCTTGCGGTCGATGCACTGGCGCGCGGCCAGTTGCTCAAGCCCCGCCTGCACCACCTTGTGCGTGCCCTCATACGGGCCGGTCCAGCTGAAGCTGTCGAACGACTCGCGCATCTCCGTACCGTTGATGCCCAGCAACACCACACCAGCATCGGCCAGCGGCTGCTCGCTGCTGTCCAGGTGGCCGTTGATGCCGTAGCCGTGCAGCCACACCAGCACCGGCGCACAGGCCGGCATCGCAACCCCCTTCGAAGGGGGCAGCACCGAGATGGCGCCCACCTTGCCCACCGATACCTTCGCGTAGCGTGCCTGTGTATTGGCCAGCACCTGCTTGAAGAATGGCGTTCCGCGCAGGTGCTCGAAGTCATCGTTGTCGGCCAGCGCGGGCGCGAACCACATGCCACGCTCATCGGCTTGGCGCAGATAGCGCTCGGCCAGCGCATCGTCACCGCGGCGTGCGAACAATGCCGCTGCGTGGTACGGCGCCTGCGCCAACGTGGGGTCTTCGCGGGTTGCGGCCAGATAGAGCGCCAGCGACTGCAGCAGCGTGGCGTCGTCTTCCTCGGCCCGCTCCATCAGGTCCTGCGCATCGTCGGCATTGATCAGGGCATTCAGCACCGGGCTGATCGACTTGAACGCGATGGTCGAGGCGCTGTCCTGTTCCTCGGCGTGTGCGGTTGGCGCGCAGACAGCGAGCGCCAGGAAAACAGCAAGAGCAGACAGCTTCGGCATGGGGAATCTTCCGTGATTGCGGCAACGCGCGGGGCGCGCAGTCTAGCAACCTCCGGGCCGATCAGATCGCCCTGCGCTCAACCGTAGGCAGGATGGCTGCCGGTAAGCACGCCCATCGAAAACGCGTAGCCCGCTTCTTCCAGCAACAGCCGCATGCGCAGTTCCGCCCGGCGCGGAACGCACAGCCCGCTCGGTGCGTACAGCGCATAGACGAAGCCGGCGCCTTCTACGTGCTCGCGGCGCACCGAACAGTTGTTGGTTTCTGCGGCATCGGACCACACGGCCCGCAGCTTCTCCGGGCCGATGGATTGACCGTTGCGCAGGCGGAACGTCAGCCAGCGCACGCCCAGCGGCGGATGGTAGGTCAGGTTAGCCATTGCGCACCTTCAATACGGCGGCGGAGATGGTTCAGGACGTCCGGTTGCAGATCAGGATGCTCGTTGCGCGCGGACGCCGGCAGATCGATGCGGACAGCGCCGTTGACCAGCGCGGGGGGATCGGTGTGCAGGTCGATCCACCATCCATCGGGAAGGCGAAGCCCGCGTCCGTCCCTGTCATAGAGGTTGATCTGAAAAGACATGACGCTCGCTCCCATTGGAGTTCGAGCATACGCCTGCGCGATGTCACTCCAGACTGCGACCCGCCGACGCGATTTCCTCGACCCGCTTGGCACACACGAAAACGAACGCCTCGTCCTGCTGCACCTTCAGGAACGAATCCAGCCAGCGTGCCGCAGCACCGCGGTTGCCGATCACGCCCCCGAGTTCTTCGGTAAGGCAACGCGCGCACTCCATGCCACCCGGACTGGGAGCCTGGCAGGCGCGGCAGCGCGCCATCGTCGTCGTTCTTGCCGGACGGCACTGGTACATGATCTTCGTCATCAGGCTTACCGCACGGGCATGGGATGGCATCAGCGCTCTTCCCGAACGTTGGACAGAGGAAAGCCGCGCAACGCGCGGCCTCTTCTTCGCTTACTGCTCAGCGACGGGTGTCACGGCCCGGCTCGCTCTTCTGTTCCTGCCCGGACTTCTGCGGGCCGACCGGCTTTGCATCCTGCTGGACCTGCTGCTCCTGCTGGCGCTGCTTGCCGTCCTGCTTCCGGTCGCCGCCCATTGCGTTGCCATCAGTTTGGCCGTGCTGGGCGGCCTGCTTGATTCCGGTCGGGGCGTTGGTGCGGTCGGTCTGGCCTTGCGGCGTATTGTTGTTCATGTCTTGCTCCACCGCAGCGATCTGCTGCAACGCCACTGTGGGCGTGGGCCGGTTACGCAGCTGCATGAAAGCCGGAGATTAATGAACGGGCACCATGAACAGCGCTGCGCGCACACAGACTCCTGACATGCACAGGTGTACGTTGGCGTTCCAACAGGAGAGGTCTCATGGAACGCATCACCAACAAGGACTTCGTTGACGTCGAGCGCGAGCTGCAGCACTGGCAGGCCGCGTTCCAGACGGGCGATCTGCCCGCCATCAACTTCCGCCACGAGGTCGCACCGGTCATCCGCCTGGCGTGCGACATCTATGTCCGCAACCCACATGGCACGCGCACGGCGTGGCTCACCGATCTGCAGTCACGGCTTGCGCTGCGCACCAGCCTGCGTGGCCACCCGGGGTCGGCGGAAATGGCGATGGGCTGCTGGGCGCGCCTGTCCGGGCCGGCATTGGCTTCGCAAGCGGGCTGAGACAGCAAGCTGCTGGCAGATCACTCCTCGCTGGCGAGCTGGTTGCCTTCCTGCATCAGCTGATCATTCAACCGGTTCACCAGCGCGATGACCGCATCGGCCAAGGCACGCGCATCGGCGATCGAACCGTGGAAGGCAATGCGGGTGCCCTCCACCTTCACTTCCGCCAATGAAAGCTGCGACGCCAACGTCGCGCAGTGCTGCAGGAAGCGGCCGGTCCACTGTTCATCGGGCGCCTGATCGAGCAGCGCAGTGATGGCTTCATCGGCAGTCGCATCGACCTGCTGGTGAAGCCGTGGCACGTCGAACCCAACGATGCGCGGCAGTCTGGACGTGCTCACGTACTTCCCCAAGGGTGTGCAGGACGGCAGTATCGCTGCACCGACCCTCCCGGGCGAATCGTCCGACGTGAACCGTTCATCCGGGCCGGCGATGCCACGCCCTCGGTCAGCGCAGGCGTGTCGATTGCCGACCCGTCCGCGCGTCAAGAGAAGAAAGGCCGGCCAACGTGGCAGCCAACGCCGATGGACATCCTGATGACGCCGATCCTGACCGCATTCAAGCATTCCCCGGACCGTGGCCAGGGGCTGGCCCGTGACATGCGCGTGCGCTGGGCGCTGGAAGAGCTGGGCCTCGCCTACGACGTCCATCTGCTCACCTTCGAGGAGATGAAGCAACCCGCACACCTGGCGCGGCATCCGTTCGGTCAGATTCCCACCTATGAGGATGGCAACGTAGTGCTGTTTGAATCAGGCGCGATCCTGCTGCACCTGGCCGAACAGCACCCCGGGTTGCTGCCCGCCGATACGGGTGCGCGCATGCGTGCGATCACCTGGATGTTCGCCGCGCTGAACACTGTGGAGCCGCCGATCGTCGAACGCTCCATGGCGTGGGTGCTGGAACGCGAACAGCCCTGGTACGCGCAACGGCTGGTGATGCTGGACGAGTGCGTGCGCAGGCGGCTGAGCCAGCTGTCCGCCCGGCTGGGCGATGCACCGTGGCTGGACGGAGACTTCAGCGCCGGCGATCTGCTGATGGTGTCGGTGCTGCTGCGGCTGCAGAGCAGCGGCATCGTCGGCGAGTATGCAAACCTTGCTGCCTACGTTGACCGCGCGACCGCGCGGCCCGCCTACCAGCGCGCCTTCGCCGCACAGCTGGCGGTGTTCCAGAACCCGTAGCTCCACCCCGCGCTCAGTAGCTCCACGCCATGCATGGAGATCACCATCCATTGGTACTGCTACGCGTAAATCGGCAGCCATCCGCGTGCCACCCGATCTCCGGAAGCAACCGTCACTGAATCAGTGGATGTCCAGCGCGACGATGCCATCCCCTTGCAGGGTGAACGCGTGTGTCAGCACCACCGGGCTGCCCGGAAACGTGCCACTGACCTGTGCAGACACGATGTGTCGACCGTCCTGCACGTGCAGCTGCAGGGGGACCACGTGTTGCTGGTAGGCCGCACGCGTCTGCGCCACCCAAGCGGCAATCGCCGTGTGTCCCTGGTGTTGCTGGCGCTCATCGCGCACCGTCGCGCCTGCGGCAAAGCACTGCTCAACGTGCGTTCCGGGCTCGCCATTGGCCAGCAGGAAATAGCGGGACAACGGCGCGGGAAGATCAATCGACATTGCAGGCACTCCAGGCGGGACTGGCGCTATTCTCGAACCGCACCCTGGCCGCCACAAGAACGCACCTGAAGGTAAGTGACCCACCCCATGAGAAAGGCCTATACCCCTGAAACCGCCGCCGCGGACGTGGCCCGTGCACTCGCACTGCTGGAAGGCCGCTGGAAGCTGTTGATCCTCTTCCACCTGTTCGACGGCAAGGTGCAGCGCTATTCCGACCTGGAGCGGCTCATCCCCGGCATCTCGCAGAAGATGCTGGCGCAGCAGCTGCGTGCACTGGAAGCCGACGGCATCGTGCTGCGCACGGTGTATCCGCAGGTGCCACCGAAAGTGGAGTATCGACTCAGTGCGTGGGGGCAGGCACTGTGCCCGGCACTGGACGCGCTACTGCTGTGGCAGGAGCAGAAACCAGCGGCGGGCGAGCCATCGGCATGACCACCTTCAGCGCAGCCACCATGCTGCTGCGAATGGTGAACACCCCGTAAAACGGCCATCGCGCGTGCCGCCACGCGCACTGCACCATCACCTACGCTCAGGTTCCGCCCCCTGCCCGGACCCGGATCATGCCCTTGATTGCCATCGCGCTTGCCTCAGCACTGTCCGCCCTGCCCGACATCGGCTGGGAGCGCGAGCGGGCCGAAGATGCCCACCAGCTCATGCTGTGCCAGATCCACCGCGACCAGCTGGCCGATCGCGGGGAGCAGTCGCAGACCTACCAGCAGGCCAAGGCCGTCTGTGATCTGCTTGCGCGCGAGTACAAGCAGAACTGGGATTTCGACGCCCACGATGCGCTGGCGGCGGAGGCAGTGGACTTCTTCGACCTCCTGCAGCGCGGTGAGGCCACGGCAGTGCCACCGCGCAAGTCCGATCACGCTCTCGAGTGATCGCCGCCCTGTTGAAGATCAGAGGATGACGGCAGCAAACAGGCCGACAACCCCGATCGTCGTCAGCAGGAACGAAACCACTACCGAGCCGAGCGCACGCAGCGCTGATCCTCCATTCAAGGCCACGAAGGCCCGCATGCGGGCCCACAGGTACCACGCAACCGCCAGCGCGCCGATGGCTGGCGCGGTGAACGGGCCGGCCTGCGCCGGGGAAGCGGCTGCCGCCTGCGCCAGCGCGAGTACCACCACGAACGGGCATGCGATGAACGCCTGGATGGAGAAGGGCTCGCGCAGCGTCTCGCGGTTCACGGGCAGCCGCTGACGCCGAAGCGTGCCCAGTGCCGCGCCGAGCGCGTACACGCAGAACACCGCAGAGCGGGTGAGCAGCAGCCCCTGCTCGCTGCTGAAAAGCAGCTGCCCCATCGGCGTACTGAGTCGGGGCGAGGACATGCGCATCGCCATTTCCAGCGCATGGGCGATGGCCACCGACAGGATCAGCATCAGCACCGGGCTGATCGCATCGGAAAACCGCTGGTCCGAATCCTTGCCGAGCTCGCGGCGGGTGTAGAGGGCGACCTCGCCGGGGTGAATCAGTACCCGCCAGAACATCCGCGGATAGAACACCAGCCAGCCGACCAGCTCGTAGAGGAATTCTTCCAGCGATCGCAGCAGTCGTATGAGGTCCATGACCGCTGTGGATAGCGTGCGGCGCGTGAAGCCGGGATCACGGGCGGGGTCTGCGCCTGCGATGCAGCTGTCCCCCCGACTTCTGGCAGTCACCGCCGGCCGATGCTCTCGTAGCGTTCGGGCTGCCCACAAGCAATGCTGGGCAACCTGGTGGCCCACCGGCAGCTGTTCCAATGGGGCATTGCCACCTTCCTGGTCGAGCAGGTCGCCTTCCTGCTATCCCTGAGCCTGTTCCGTCTGCTGCAGCACACGCATCGCGCCACAGCGGTGGCCGCGGGGTGACATTCGCACTGGGTCTGGTACCGCGCCCAGCTGACAGGTGGCCGTTTTCAACCCGCTTTACGAATCATGCTGTCGCAGCCAAGCGGGCATTGCCTGCGCATGTTCAGCAAGTCCCAGCTGACGTCGGGTCCGAGTGATCATGCTGGCGATTTCTGCTTCGAATTCAGCGCCGTTCTGCACACTGCAGAGAAGCGCCTCGCATCGGTGCTTGAGGTTGATCGCCCACGGCACGTCGTGCGGATCGGCAATGATCTTCTCGAACAGTTGCCTGCTCTGGTCAACCGCACCAGAAACGCCTGCCGCGACTGCCGCGTGGTAGTGGCCCCATAACGACAGGCCTGCGTTGGCTGCCATCCAGGCCTCCACGTGCGAAGGCGATGCGAAACGCTCCCGCAATGCGAGCACCTCCTGCCCCGCGCGTTCGGCCAGGAACGTCGCCGCCAGTGCGAACTGCGCGTCACTGATGAATTCGTGGAAACCCTCGACCCTGTGGCCGGCATCGAATGACAGGAAGTCCTTCTCATTCCAGAGGAAGCACGCCCCAACGTTCAGATAACTTCCTTTGCTCCACGAAGACTGCTGGAATTCAACCATCCCGACCCACCACCCCTGGTCGTCCAGCCAGACTCTGGAGCGCCCTTTCTGCACACAGCCCAGGGGGCGGAGATGGGTTCTGGCCGCTACGGTGATCAAGCGCGAATGTGCGGGTGCCGGCATTGGATGCATCCTTGCGTTGCGGAAGCTGCCAGGAAGCCTACGTCAGGGTGGTGCACAACGGGTGGCAAGGATGGCTGGCTCATCCTGGCATTGGTAATGATGACCCCGGACGCGGCCTATGCCGCTACATTAACCGCATGGCCTGAGCAGAAACCGGTGGGTCATTACAGTGCAGACTAACGGTTCGCGATAAACCACCGGGAGGGCTGAGCAATGCTGAGTGTGAGGCTTCAGGGAAGTGGCTGTGGACGGGGTGATATGCGCGAAACTGCCGGCAAGGCTTTCATTCGACTGGTACCCATAGCTCCAAAGCCATGGGCTCTGTTGGCAACCTTGCTCCTGTGGGCTCTCCTCACAGCAAACGCATGGGCCGGGACGCGTGATTGCCTCGCGTCCGGCCTTGAGGTCGACACAGCCATGTCAAAGGCGACTTTGCGAGTGACAGCTCGGAGTACGCCCAAATTGAACCTGCAGGAGTGGCAAGCGTCGAAGCGCTCCCGCTCGGACGAACACGTCTACACCTTGGATATCAGCAGGAGCCTGCTTCCCGAAGGAAGAAAGTACCCGCTGATCATCAGGTTGGCGCCCTCTACTGTCGCGATCAACCTCCAGCCCTTGATCAATCCTGATGATTCGCAGTTTGAACGCCTATGTGGCGATATCGATCCAGGAACCTCACAGCTTCCAGCAAGCTCTCCAGTGACGTTGTTCGAAGGCTACGCATTCTTCAGCGATGGGCGGCCAATACCAGTTCCAACGCTGCTGGCGGATCAAGGCGTGCCACAGGCGTTCAGGAGCCAATATCAGGATTGGCTGGAGAAGGCCCAGAAGTTCTATAGGCGTGCCCTGGGACCTGAGCCGCACAGCGTGAGCTCTGTAATCTTCTTGCTTGAGCAGGGCGCCAATACCCAGCAGGGCTGCCGCTTCAGCGGAAGCTCATTGCCCGGACTGCTGCTGATTGGCCTTCGTGCGGGCTGCCTGGACACCTCAAAAGGCTTTCCAAATGACTTGTCTCACTTCATTGCCCATGAAGCATTTCATCAATGGAATCAAGATGTGCAGATGATGGAGTCACTCCCGCAGGAAAGCAGAATTATGCTGCTCGAGGGCGGGGCAGAAATGGCAGCGAGCTTGTTTCTGTCGGAGGTGACCGGGAGTAAGGAGCAAGGGATCACGCGCGACGTAGGCGCAGCTGCGGAGTCATGTATCGACCAGGCAGAGTACAAGAAGCGACCATTGAATGACCTGATCAGTGGGGGCGAGTATCAACTCGCGTACTCCTGCGGGATGGTCTACACCTTCATCAACCTCATCCGGATAGATTCTGATCCAGCAGTCGCTCTGGGCACGTTCTGGAAAAGTACCCTGCAAGAGAACTCCTCGTCGCGTTTCAATGGAAGTACCGACTTCAATGAGGCATTCGGTGCGCGATCGCCGGTGCAGAACGCCATGATCGAACTTCTAGCCCAGAATGGCTACGCGCTTCGCGAAACGATCAGCGGCTTGAGCAAGGACCAGCAGTTCCGCATTGCCGCGGAACTGATGCGAGAGGTTTCACGCAACGACTGCCAAGGGAACTACGGCCTGTTTACCGGTGGCGGAGTGATTGTGCTTGATCCCGAAGTGAAGACCTGCAGCTCTCTGAGGCCTGGGGGAAAACCCGTGGCAGTAGATGGGTTTGATTTTAGAGAGCATGTGTTGGACGCGCGATCTGCATGGATTTCAGCTTGCCGGAATGGAGGAGCCGTGAGCATCGACTATTCCGACAGCTCCGCGAAACCGTCGATCGTGTCGTGCCAATCCCCCCCAAGATCCCTGTACACGCCGTTTCATCTTTCTCGAATCACGCCTAGGGGGCAACCATGATCGACGTACTCAACAGCGACGTATCTTCCCCGATTCAGAAGCTACATGAGCTGCAGGTCATCATCGGGATCACCGAGCGCTGCGGYAGTGAATTTTCCCGGCAATTTTTCCGCCGGCACAAAAAAGGCACTTGGGCCGCCGCCTAAGTGCCTGTTTTTTATGGTGGGCCCACCAGGATTCGAACCTGGAACCAAGGGATTATGAGTCCCCTGCTCTAACCGTTGAGCTATAGGCCCTGCGCAGCGTCACAGTGTAGTGGAGCACGGCCGGAGTCGGCTACTCAGTCGGCAGCAGCAAGCGCCTCGCCAACACGCTGCAACCGTCGCTCCGCCATCCCCGCCAACCGCTCCATCTCCAGCAGATGCGCCTGGAACAGCGCCACCGCCTTCATCGCGCCCTCCAGCCCCCTCCGGTTGCCACCGGCAAACCCCGCAACCATCTGTTCTCCCGATTGCGTCAGCAGCGCCAGCGTGGCCCGTCGGGCGAAGCCCAGCCGATCCTCCAGTTCGTCCTGCATGACGTCCTCCCACGTCATCAACGGCGGGAAATCCAGGGCAGCAACAACAGGTACATCATGTTCAACAGCCTTCATGGCCAAGCTCCAATGCTCAACAGGGGTGATGCCGCAGATACACGCGTTGCACGTGTCCCCGCAGCGCGTCCGCCTCGGTGCCGGTGATCCGGCCCGCCCACGAGGTGTGTTGAGCACCTGCATCGCCAGCGTGCGTCTGGCATCCCTGCACGTCAAAGGGCGGATGCGTCATCGCCAACCGCGGCCAAGCATGGCCACGGCTCCACACCGGATCCCCCAAAGAAGAACCCCGCCGAAGCGGGGTTTCTCTCAACACGTCAGCACTACCTGGATATCAATCGATATCCAGGAAGCTGCGCAGCTGCTCCGAACGGCTCGGGTGACGCAGCTTGCGCAGGGCCTTCGCTTCGATCTGGCGGATGCGCTCGCGGGTCACGTCGAACTGCTTGCCGACTTCCTCGAGGGTGTGGTCGGTGTTCATGTCGATGCCGAAGCGCATGCGCAGCACCTTGGCTTCCCTCGGGGTGAGGCCGGCCAGCACGTCGCGCACGGTTTCAGACAGGTTGATGTTGGTGGTGTTCTCGATCGGGGACTCCACGTTGGTGTCCTCGATGAAGTCGCCCAGATGGGAATCCTCGTCGTCGCCGATCGGGGTTTCCATCGAGATCGGCTCCTTGGCGATCTTCATCACCTTGCGGATCTTGTCTTCCGGCATGTCCATTTCCTTGGCCAGCTCCTCCGGCGTAGCCTCGCGGCCGTACTGCTGGAGCATCTGGCGGGAAATGCGGTTCAACTTGTTGATCGTTTCGATCATGTGCACCGGAATACGGATGGTGCGCGCCTGGTCGGCGATCGAACGGGTGATGGCCTGGCGGATCCACCAGGTCGCATACGTGGAGAACTTGTAGCCGCGGCGGTACTCGAACTTGTCCACGGCCTTCATCAGGCCGATGTTGCCTTCCTGGATCAGGTCGAGGAACTGCAGGCCGCGGTTGGTGTACTTCTTGGCGATGGAGATCACCAGGCGCAGGTTGGCCTCGACCATTTCCTTCTTGGCCTTGCGCGCCTTGGCTTCGCCGTAGGCCATGGCACGGCTGAGTTCCTTCAGCTCGTCCAGGTCCAGCAGGGTGACCTTCTCGATGTCGATGGTGGCCTGCTGCTCGGACACGATCTGGTCCTTCACTTCACGCAGCGCCGAAGACCACTTCTGCTTGCGCTTCAGTGCGTCTTCCACCCACTCCAGGTTGGTCTGGTTGCCTTCCCAGGAACGGATGAAGTCCTTGCGCGGCATGCGGGCAGTGACGGTGGCCAGGTTCAGCACGCGGCGCTCGTGGGCCTTGATGCTGCCCATGGTGTCGCGCAGCTGCTTGGTCAGCACGTCGGTCAGCGGCAGCGGCAGCTTCAGGGTGACGAACACCGCCGACATCTCCTCGCGGAGCTTCAGCAGGTTCTTCTTGTCGCCCTTGGCGGCAGCCTTCTTGAAGGCGTTGAGGGCATCGCCCAGCGCCTGCATGCGCGCAGCCACTTCCTCCGGATCCGGACCGGTCGGCGCGGCTTCTTCATCGCCGCCGTCGACGTCGTCTTCTTCCTCGTCGGCGTCGGCATCGGCGTCGTCCGCGTCATCGGCCACCACAGCGGCCGGGGCCGGCACGTCGTCGGTCAGGTCGTTGAAGCCGACGATCACTTCGGCAAGGCGCTTGCGGCCTTCCTTGTGCGCTTCGTAATCGGTCAGCAGCGATTCGACCGACACCGGGAACTGGCCGAGTGCGGCCTGGACCTGGGACAGGCCTTCTTCGATGCGCTTGGCAATGGCGATTTCGCCTTCGCGGGTCAGCAGCTCGACGGTACCCATTTCGCGCATGTACATGCGCACCGGGTCGGTGGTACGGCCACCTTCGGTGTCGAGCGCGCTCAGCGCGGCGGCAGCTTCTTCGGCTGCGGTGTCGTCGACCTCACGGTTGCCCGTGTTGCCGTCGTTGAGAAGCAGGGTTTCCACATCCGGAGCAACTTCATGGACATCAATGCCCATGCCGTTGATCATGCCGATGATGTCTTCGATCTGTTCCGGGTCGACCATGTCGTCGGGCAGATGGTCATTGACTTCGGCATAGGTCAGGTAGCCCTGTTCCAGGCCCTTGCTGATCAGTTGCTTGATTTCGGATTGGGCAGGACGTTCGTTGGCCATGTAGTGCTCGCGCCACCGGCTAGGGGGAAATAGGGAACGTAGCATTATACCAGCCCGGGGCCCGGCCTGCCGGGCGGTGGTCCCGGCGGCCTAGGGCCTGAGGAGGAAGGTCACGGGACCGTCGTTGACCAGGCTGACGACCATATGGGCACCGAAGCGGCCCGTTTCCACCCCCGGCGCGTGATTTTCACGACAGATGTCGACAAATCGATTGAACCCGCGTTCAGCCTCCTGCGGCGGTGCCGCGCTGGTGAAGCTTGGCCGCATGCCGGAACGGGTGTCCGCGGCCAGGGTGAACTGGCTGACCAGCAGCAGGCCGCCGCCGGTATCACGCAGCGAGCGGTTCATTTTTCCGGCCTCATCTGCAAACACACGGTAGCCGAGCAGGCGTTCGGCCATCCGCTGCAACTGGGCCTCGGTATCGCCCGGCTCCATGCCGACCAGGGCCAGCAGGCCGGGGCCGATCTGCCCCACCGCCTCACCTTCCACATGCACGGCAGCCTGGCTGACACGTTGAATCAGGACGAGCATCGGCGGGCTTCCAGGCAAGGGGCCGGCCACGATAGCAGCGCCCTTGGCTAAACTGGGGCCGATGAATCCACACCGCAAAGCCCGGCTGGTCTACCGCGCCACCACCCTGTTCGCCCGCCTGCCCTGGCCATTGCTGCGCGGGTTCGCGCGCGCCCTGGCCTGGACGTGGGTGCGCCTCGATGCCCGCGAGAGCCGCGTCACCCGCCGCAACCTGGAGCTGGCCTACCCCGAGCTGGACGCGCCGGCACGCGACCGCCTGCAGCGCGAACTGCTGCGCTCCACCGCCCTGCAGGCCATCGAGACCCTGCGCCTGTGGAGCCGGAAGCCCGCCGACAACCTGCGCCTGCACCTGAAGGAGCGCCACGGCCAGGCGCTGTACGACGCGGCCCTGGCCAGCGGCAAGGGCGTGATCGTGGCGGCCCCGCACTACGGCAACTGGGAGCTGCTGAACCAGTGGCTGGCCTCGCGCGGCCAGATCGCCATCGTCTACAAGCCGCCGGAGGACGAGGCCAGCGATGCCTTCCTGCAGATCGTGCGGGGCGGCGACAACGTGCAGCAGGTGCGCGCCGAAGGCCCGGCCGTGCGCCAGCTGTTCAAGGTGCTCAAGGACGGCGGTGCCACCGGCATCCTGCCCGACCAGCAGCCCAAGGCCGGCGACGGCGTGTTCGTGCCGTTCTTCGGCGTGCAGGCACTGACCATGACCCTGGTCAACCGCCTGGCCGAGCGCACCGGCGCGACCGTGCTGTATGGCTGGTGCGAGCGCATCGGCCCGGACATGGAATTTGCCCTGCACATCGAGCCGACCGACCCGGCCGTGGCCGATCCGGACCCGCACGTGGCGGCCACCGCGCTCAACGCGGGCATCGAACGCATCGCGCGCCGCGACCCGGCGCAGTACCAGTGGACCTACAAGCGCTATACGCTGCGGCCACCGGGCAGCGGCGAGGAAGACCCGTACGCGACCGACGAACATCCGCACTGAGAGCCGCTGCACCGGCCTGCGACACACCGCCGCAGCACGTTGAATACGACGCTGGCGCCCCCATAGAGACACCGATGTCCGCCTCCCCCGGTCCTGCCATGTCTGCTTCCTCCCTGTTCGGTGATCCGGCAGCGATCCGCTGCGAGCGCGCGGTCGCCGAACTGCGCGCCGGTCGCCCGGTCCTGCTCCACGATGGCCAGGGCCAGCGCCTGGCGGTGATCGCGCTGGACAGCGCCACTGCCAGCAGCTTCGCCGCCTTCGCCAGTGCCGCGCGCGAGCGCCATTACCTGTACCTGACCGCCACCCGCGCCCGCGTGCTCGGCGTGGAGGCCCCCGAGGGCGCGCGCCTGCCGCTGGCCGGCGTTGCCTTCGATGCCCTGCCCTCGCTGGGCTACCTGCGCGAACCCGGACCGATGCCCGCGGCTTGGAGCGCAGGCGATGCGTTCGATGCCGGCGCTGTCGAACTGGCCCGGCTGGGCCTGCTGTTGCCGGCGATGGTGGCCGTGCGCCTGGATGCAGACGACGCCACGTTCGATGGCGCGGCCGAGGTTGGCCTGTGCGATCTGGCCGAAGGCGCCGCGCACGCCGCACATGATTACGAACTGGTGGCGCGTTCTCCGGTGCCGCTGCGCGACGTCGGCATGACCACCTTCGCGGTGTTCCGCGGTGGCGTCGCCCAGCGCGACCAGGTAGCGATCATCGTCGGCGAACCGGACCTGTCCGCAGTGGTGCCGGTGCGCGTGCATTCGTCCTGCCTCACCGGCGACCTGTTCGGTTCGCTCAAGTGCGATTGCGGCGACCAGCTGCGGCGCGGCCTGCGCAAACTGAAGGAACTGGGCGGCGGCGTGCTGCTGTACCTGGACCAGGAAGGCCGCGGTACCGGCATCGCCGCGAAGATGCGCGCCTACGGCTACCAGCACGACGGCCTGGATACCATCGACGCCGATGCGCAGCTGGGCTTCGGCGCCGACGAGCGCCGCTACGGCAGCGCGGTGGCGATGCTGCGCGGGCTGGGTGTATCCCGTGTTGCCCTGCTCAGCAACAACCCGACCAAGGCACAGCGCCTGCGCAATGCCGGCATCGAAGTGCTGGACTGCATTCCGGTCACCGGCGAGATCACCGCCGAGAACGAGCACTACCTGCGCACCAAGGCCGACCGCGCCGGCCATCTGCTGGATGTCGATGCGCTGATCCAGGCCGCCCAGTAACGCGGGCGACCTGCTAACGTCTGCGCGGTGCGGCCATCACCGCGCCTGCCCGCCCTGCTGCCCGACGGACGCCCGCGTGACCGAACTGCCCTTGCCTGTTGCTGCTGCCGAAATGCCCCTCGACCACTGGCAACCCCTGCCGCGGCGCGCTGCCCGGTTGGCGGCGCTGGAGGGCGCCTTCGGCGGACTGTTCATCCCCGGCGCACCGCTGGCGGCCCTCTGGTGGTTCTTCGATCTTCCCGGTGGCCTGTGGGCAGCGATGCTGGGCCTGCTGGTCGGCCTCGCCTTCGGCGCCTGGATCGGCCATCGGCGCCTGACCCGCACCCGCTGGCGGCTGGACGCACAGGGCCTGGGCCTGCGCCGCGACCTGATGTGGCAGCTGGAGACCCGCATCCCCATTTCGCGCGTGCAGCACCTGGACCTGCGTCGCGGGCCCCTGGAGCGGCGTGCAGGCCTGGCCACGCTGATCGTGCATACCGCCGGCACCCGCCTGAGTGCGGTCACCGTCAGCGGCCTGGACGAAGCCGATGCCGAGCGCCTGCGTGACACCCTGGCCCATCAGCTCGACCAGGACGCCGACGCCCTGTGAGCCTGCCCCCGCCCCTGCCGCCCTCGCTGCCCAGCGGTGGCGACGAGCATCGCCTGCATCCGTGGTCGTGGCTGTTCGTGCTGCTGATGCAGCTGCGCCACTATTTCCTGCCGCTGGTCGCGTTGCTGGTGTTCGGCCAACGCGGCGACCGCGATCCGATGTGGGCACAGTTGATCCCGTTGACCGCCATCGCCGCGCTGGTGCTGGTGTCGGTGCTGCAGTACCTCAGCTACCGCTATCGCATCGGCAACGATGCGATCACCGTGCGCAGCGGCCTGCTGGCGCGCAACCGGCGCGAGATTCCCTTCGCCCGCATCCACAACGTGGAAGTGCGGCAGAACCCGTTGCACCGGTTGTTCGGGGTTGCCGAACTGCGCCTGGAATCGGCCGGCGGGGTGCGTCCGGAAGCGGAGATGCGCGTGCTGCGGCTGGACCAGGCGCTGGCCCTGGAACAACTGGTGCGCCAGCGTGGACAGGCGCCCCAGCCGACGCCGGGCGACGCGCCGGCTGCCGATGTCGTGCCATCCGACGACGAGCAGGTACTGCTGCGCCTGTCGAGCTGGGACGTGCTGCGCATGGGCCTGCTGTCCAACCGTGGCTGGGCGCTGGCGATCGCCGCCTTCGGCGTCCTGTTCCAGACCGTACCGCGCCCGGTGATGGACGATGCCATCCAGCGTGGCGGGCGCGAGGCCTTCGGCTACGCCAGCCACCTGCATGCCGGGGTGACCGGCGGGCTGGTGCTGTTGGCGGCCGCGTTGCTGCTGGGCTGGCTGCTGCTGCGGGTGTTGTCGGTGGTGTTGACGCTGCTGCGCTACCACGGCTTCACCCTCAGCGAGCGCGAACGGCGTCTGACCGTCTCCACCGGCCTGCTCAGCCGCACCCGCAGCAGCGTCGCGCGCCGCCGCATCCAGGCATGGACGCTGGGCGAGAGCACCCTGCAACGCTGGTTCGGGCTGCGCCAGCTGCGTATTGACAGCGCCGCCGGTGGTCCCTCGCGCGACGACGACCGCGCGCTGCGCGAACTGGCACCGCTGGCTGGTGCAAGCGCCTGCGATGGGCTGGTGCGCCACCTGCTGCCGCAGCTGCAATGGCCGCCGCAGCAGTGGCAACCGATTCCGCAACGCGGATGGTGGCGATTGTCGCTGTCCACCTTGCTGGTGGTGCCGTTGCTGACCGCCGCGCTGTACTGGCGCTGGGGCCTGCCGGCCCTGGCACTGCTGGCCTGGCTGCCGGTCAGCCTGTTGATCGCGCACCGGCAGATGGCGCGGATGGGCTGGCACCTGGATGGCCAGTTCGTGGCGGTGCGCGGCGGCTGGTGGAAGCGCTGGTGGCGCTGGGCCGAGCTGGACAAAGTGCAGGGCCTGCGCCTGCAGCGCTCGCCGCTGGACAAGCTGTTGGGTACGGCCAGCCTGCAGCTGGACACCGCCGGTGCGCATGGCGATGTGGCACTGGCACTGCGCTACCTGCCGCAGGCGCGTGCACAGGCGTTGATGGAAGAACTGGCCACGGCGCTGGCACGGCGCAAGCTGCGCTGGTAGCGCGGCCGATCGTTGAACCGCCATCCACGCATGGCGTGGATCTACTTCACCATCCACGCATGGCGTGGATCTACTCCACCACCCACGCATGGCGTGGATCTACTGCACCACCCACGCATGGCGTGGATCTACTGCACCACCCACGCATGGCGTGGATCTACTGCACCACCCACGCATGGCGTGGATCTACGGTAGTGCCGGCCGCTGGCCGGCAAACGCAGGCATTCCGGTGGTTGCCGGCCAGCGGCCGGCACTACCCACATCACCGCTGCGACGGACCCCAGTAGCCCAGGTCCTTGCGGATCTGCAGGTCGCGCACCCAGCTGCCAAACGGCTTGCGACGCAGCACGCCCATTTCGCCGGACAGGAAATCCTCGGTGGCGGCGATCACCCGCTCGCTGGACCGGCCATCGCGATAGGGGTGGATGGCATCGGCGTAACGCACGATCTCCGCCTGCAACGCAGCGTCGGGATGCAGCGCGCGCGCCAGCATGGCCGGCAGCTGCTGCGGATCATCGAAATCGATCATGTGCGGCTTTGGCACGCGGTTGCGGAAGGTCACCACCGGCTTGTGCTGGACGATGAACTCCGAAACGATCGATGAGGTGTCCGACACCAGCACGTCGGCGGCGCGCTGGGCTGCCATCACCTGCTCCGGTTCGATGAAACGCGCATTGGCGCCGGCCAGCGCGCGGTAGCGTTCGAACAGTTCCGGCGGGCACTTCGGGTGCAGGGTCAGCAGCCAGTAGTGCTGACCGGCGGCGATGTCGGCCGCGATCTGCGCATGCAGGTGCGGGGCGGCGCTCAAGCGCTCGGTGAAGGTTGAACCGAACAGGATCACCGGGCGGCCGCCGGCTGCACTGCGCAGCGCGGCACTGTCGCCACCGTCGTCGCGGAACAGCGGGTCCAGCTTCGGCCAGCCGGTTTCCGCCACGGCGAAATGGCCCTGCACTGCCGCGATCCCGCGGAACGGCGCGGTGGTGGCAGGGCCCTGCGTGCAGTACAGGTCGAACATGCCGCGCACCCGGAAGTGGCCACGCGCACTGTCGCGCTTTTCCACGTTGAAGCCATGGAACAGCTGCACCTTGGCCCCCGACAGGAAGGTCGGCACCCAGTTGGCCGCGCTGAACACCGCCCGCGGCCGCATCGCCAGGGCCTGCTTCAGGCCGATGTTGGGCACGCCGGGCAGCTGGCTGCCAGCCGCGCCATCTTCGAACCAGGCGGCCACTTCCTGGCCGGAAGCGTGCAAGGCTTGCACCAACGGGGCGAGAATAGGCAGCGCATAGCGCTCCGTCGCAAACAACAGGTACCCGGCCATCATGTCCTCCACGACCGCTCCCATCGAACGGCCTCGCATCTCGGCCTGCATTATCGCGTTCAACGAGGCCGGGCGCATCGGCGACTGCCTGGCCTCGCTGGCCTTCTGCGATGAGATCGTGGTGGTGGACTCGCAGTCCACCGACGCCACGGTGGCCATCGCCGAGGCGGCCGGCGCCCGCGTGCTGCAGCGTCCGTTCGATGGCTTCCGCAGCCAGAAGGCGTTCTGCGTCGAGCAGGCCACCCACCACTGGGTGCTGTGCCTGGACGCCGACGAGCGCATCAGCCCGGAACTGCGCACGGCCATCGAGCAGGCCCGCGACGGCGGCTTTGCAGGTCATGCGGGTTACCGCTTCGCCCGCCTGTCGGAGTACTTCGGCAGGTTCCTGCGCCACGGCAATGCCTATCCGGACCGGGTGCTGCGCCTGTTCGACCGCCGCCACGGCGGCTGGCGCGGCAAGCGCGAGATCCATGAGGCGGCCAGTGTCGATGGCACGGTCGGCACCCTGCGCGGGGACCTCATCCACTTCCCCTATCGCTCGCTGCAGCAGCAGCTGGCCAAGACCGAGAAGTACGCACGGATGATGGCCGAACACGAGTTCGCGCGTGGCAAGCGGGCCACCCTCGGCAAGCTGGTGCTGGCCCCGGCCTGGCGGTTCTGGCGCGGCTTCCTGTTCCGTGGCGGCTTCCGCGACGGCTGGCATGGCCTGGTGTATGCCTACGTGCGCGCCAACTACGTACGTCAGAAGACCATCATGCTGTGGATGCTGGGCAACGGTCAGGCCGTGTCCGATCCGCCCAACCCCTGAGTGCGGAGCCGAGCGTGGCTGAACGCTACCGGGCGTTCTTTGCCCGGTGCCGGGCACCTTCCACGATCGACAGGCCGGTCAGCAGGCCGACGATGGTGACGTAGAAGCTTGCGGTCATCTGGTGCGCGAACATCGACTGGGTCAGCCCGCACAGGATGTAGGACACCACCACCATCACGCCGGCCGCGGCAGGGCCGCGGAAGGTAGCGTGCCCGCTGCGCCGGTGCAGGCGCACGAACACCCAAAGGGGTACGCCATATACGGCCAGCAGCAGCAACACGCCCGGCAGGCCCTGGGTAGCCCCCCACTCGGCCAGATCGTTGTGCGCATGGCGCAGGTGGCAGCGGATTTCCTGCGGGTTCTCGCGACAGACCGGCACCCGCTTCATGGCCATGTCGAAATGGCCGATGCCTACCCCGGTCAGCGGATGGTCGAGGAAGGTCTCCCACGCCACCTGCAGGCGCTCGACGCGCGCCCCAGCCGAAGAGTCGCTGTCCCCCTGCTCCATGCGCTGCACATCGCTGTGCAGTTCGGACAACCGCACCTGGTGGCGCAGTTCGGGCACCGACAGCAGCAGGGTCGCGCCGATGGCCAGCATGCCGGCAAGCACTGAAAGACGCGCCGCGCCGGTGCGCCAGCGCAGGCTCAGTGCCAGCACCACCAGCAGCGCCAGCAGGGCCGCGAACACGCCCCGGCTTCCGGTCAGGATGATGGTCCCGCAACCAGCAGCCATGCCGACGATCACCAGCGACCAACGCCGCGACGGCCGGCAGAACACCAGCAGCACCATCAGCATCATCACGATGTCGGCGAGCACGATCGCGTTGGTGAACAGTTCGGCGCGTGCCGCACCCTGGAACACCTGCAGTGCCGAAAGCACGAAGGTGCCCACCAGCCCGGCCAATGCACCGCGCCACAGCCAGCGCATGTCCGGGCGCAGCGCACACACCCACAGTGCGATCCACGGGATGACCAGGAAGCGGGATCGATTGTCGACATCGCGCAGGCCCTGTTCGAACAGCACGACCGACACGATGGCCATCAACAGCACCGCCAGCATCAGCCAGCTGAGAACCTTGATCGGCTGCTTGTCCATACGCCGGGCCTGCCACAGCAGGCCGGGCACCATCGCCGTGCTGACCAGCAGCAGCAGCGCGTAGGGCAACAGGTTGATCGGGATGGTCAGCACCAGTGCCGGCATGCAGAACAGGCCGATCTGCGCCAGCCAGTGCGCCGCGCGCGGGAGCTTGCCTGCGGGGACGCCCAGCGGATCGCCGATCGTGGATTCCAGGTTGTGCTGTAAAGCTGCCACGTCGAAAAAGTTCGCTGCAATCCGGCGGAATGAACGGGATCACCGGCACGGCCAATCCCACGCTGATGTTTTACTGCCTTTGCTGTCGCTTGGGCAGTCTGGACAAGCACGGGCCAGGATGGTTATTCCTCACGTTGCAGCCGTCGTTCACGTTCGCGTTCCTTCGCGCTGGCCACGCAGCGGCCCTGCACGGCAGCAGCCGGTACCAGCCACCAGCGGCGGCGATTGGCAATTCCCGCCAACTCGGCGTGGTTGCGGTCGATGCAGGGCAACAGCGCGTCTTCGTGGACCAGCAACCAGCGGCGCCGGGGCGCCAACTGCTGCCATTCCACGGCCGCAGCCAGCTGCCCATCCCAAGGCTCGTTGAAACCGAAGGTGGCTGCCGGGCGGTCGGCCATCAGCAGATTCTGCTCTTTCCAGGCCACCAGCCCCAGCTCCGCGTCGGCGCCGATACGCTGGCCGGTGTGCCGCATCAGGCCGCGGGCGGAACTTGAATCATTCAGCAGCGGATAGCCGATCAGGCTGTACAGCACCCAGACGGCAGTCAGGGTCGAGACCAGGGCCAGCTCGCGGCGGGCGCGCCCGAACAGCAGCAGGCTGGCCACACCCCAGCCGCCCATCGCCATCGCCGCCCAGGCCAGGGCGTTCATTTCGCCATTGCCGATGCCCCGCGTCTGCATCAGCCGCACTTCGAAGCCGGGCTTGCCCAGCAGGGCAGACAACCCGGCGGCCAACGTCCCCAGCGACAGCAGCAGGGTGAACGCGCCCAGCAGCCATTGCACATCGCGCCGGCGCAGCAGCCCCGGCAGCAACGGCGCCAGCGCCAGGCAGAACATCGGCAGCGCAGGCAGGATGTAGACGTCGCGCTTGCCATTGGGGATCGAGAAGAACAGCACGATCAGCGCCCACCAGCCCAGCAGCAACAGATAGCGTGCGTCCCGGCGCTGCAGCCGGCGCCGCCAGGCGGGGATCGCCCACGGCACCGCCAGGAAGGCCGGAATCCACATCGACGGCATGGTGCCCAGGAAGTACCACCATGGCTGGTGGTGGTCCCACGATTGCGCATAGCGCTTGGCGGTCTGCCGGAACAGGATGTCGTCCATGTAGGCCAGGTATTCGCCGGAACGGGTGGCCAGCGCGGTCATCACCATCGGCACCAGCCACAGCGCGACGGCCAGCACGAATGCCAGCGGCGCCAGCCAGAAGCGCAGGTCGCGCGCATGCAGCCGCACCCGTGGCCAGTGCAGGGCAGAACCGATCACCGCTGGCACGATCATCAGCAGCGCGATCACGCCCACGCCCTTGGTGATCACCCCGATGCCGGCAAAGAACCAGCCCAGCCACCACCAGCGCCAAGCAGGCCCCAGCAACAGGTGGCGAAGCAGGCCATAGTTGGCCAGGGTGATGAACAACACCACCAGCGGGTCGATCTGCGCCTTCTTCGCCTGGAAGGTGAACTGCAGGGCGAACAGCAGCGCCCAGCCAGCGTACAGGCCGACCTGGCGTGTCCACAGGCGCCGGCCGAGGTCGACCACGCACCACAGCGTGCCCAGTGCAGCGATCAGCGAAGGCAGCAGGAACGCCACGCGCCAGTTGCCGATCACGCTGTACAGCGTGGCCTGCCACCACATCAGCATCGGCGGCTTGTCCGAGTACAGCTCCAGCCCACGGTGCGGGAACAGCCAGTCGCCGCTGTCCACCATCTGCTTGGCGACCAAGGCGAAGCGCGGTTCGTCCGAGGGCCAGGGATCGCGTAGTCCCAGCCCGGCACCCAACACCAACAGGGCCATCACAACGAACAGCCACGTCTGGCGTGACGCACGGGTTTTCAGCATGGGGGCTCGGACAGCGGTTGGGTCAGCCCTTTTTTAGCAGACGCGCGTAGAAAAATCCGTCAGCATCGTTTTCACCGGGCAGGCGCTGGCGAGCAATACCGTCACAATCCAGACCAAATGCGTCATCCAGCGCGACCGCTTCCGCATCCGCGTGCCATTTCAGGAAGCCCTTTACCTGATCGACGTTTTCCGCGCGCAGGATCGAGCAGGTGGCATACAGCAACACACCACCGGGGCGCAGCATCGACCAGCAGGCTTCCAGCAGGCGGGCCTGGATGCCGACCAGCGCATCGATGTCTTCCGCACGGCGATGGAACATCACGTCCGGCTGCCGGCGGATGACGCCGGTGGCCGAGCACGGTGCGTCCAGCAGGATCGCGTCGAACGGAACGCCGTCCCACCATGCCCCCGGATCGCTGGCATCGGCCACCTGCACCTGCGCGCCTTCGCCCACACCGGTGCGGGCGAACGTATCCCTTGCGCGCGCCAGACGACGGGCATCGATATCCAGCGCCAGCAATTGCAGGCTGGGGTCACGCTCGAGCAGGTGCGCCGACTTGCCGCCCGGGGCGGCACAGGCGTCGAGCACGCGGCTGCCTGCCGGCGGCGCCAGCGCGTCGGCTGCACACTGCGCCGACAGATCCTGCACCGACAGCAGGCCTTCGCCGAAACCGGGCAGCTGGTTCACCGGAACCGGCACGGCCAGTCGCAGCGCATCGGCGCTCAGCGCGCTGGCTTCGGCGGCAATGCCCACCTCGGCCAGGGCCGCCATCATCTTGTCGCGCCCGCCCTGCTGGCGGTTGGCACGCAGCCACAGCGGCGCTGGCTGCAGGCTGGCGGCGAAGATCGCCTCGGCCTGTGCCGGCCAGTCGTGCTCGACGGCCTCGGCCAGCCATGCCGGAAATGCGTCGCGCGCCGGTTGTTCGGGGAAGCCTTCGCGCTGGGCCCGTCGCAGGATCGCATTGACCAGGCCAGCCTGGCGTTCGCGGCCAAGTGCGCGTGCAGCATCGACCGTCGCCGACAGGGCCGCATGGGCAGGCAGTTCCAGCACATCCAGCTGGGCGAAGCCCACCATCAGCAACGTGCGCAGGTCGGCATCGCGTGCGGACAGCGGCTTCTGCATCCATCCCTGCAGGGCGGCGTCATAGGTGCTGCGACGGCGCAGCACCGCAAAGCACAACGCTTCAAGCAGCGCGCGGTCGCGGGTGTCGGACAGCTTCGGCAGCGCCCAGGCCAGTTCCGCCTTGAGCGAACGACCGCGGGTGAACACCTGCGCCAGCACGCGCGCAGCCAGCATGCGGGTGGCCGCGCCCGGCGCCGCCTTGGCGATGGAAAAATCGTTTGCCTTGCTCACCCGTCAAACCCCCACGCGCAGATCACGGCGCGCATTGAGGTAGTCGGCAGCGGTGATTGCCTTGCCGCCTTCGCGCTGCAGCACGCGCAGGCGCAACGCGCCCTGCCCGCAGGCGATGTCGATGCCCTCGCGGCCCGCGGCCAGCACCGTGCCCGGCGCCTGGCCATGCGTCACATCCAGCGCCACCGCGCCGTGGATGCGCACGCGCTCACCGGCCAGCAGTGCCTCGGCAATCGGCCACGGATTGAATGCACGCACCGTGCGCGCCAGCGCTTCTGCGTCCTGCGCCCAGTCCAGTTTTGCCTCGGCTTTGTCCAGCTTGTGCGCGTATGTCACGCCCTGCTCCGGCTGCGGCCGTGCGATCGGCTTGATGCCGGCGCGCAGCAGGCCCAGCCCATCGGACAGCACCTGCGCGCCGAGCTCGGCCAGCTTGTCGTGCAGCTGGCCACCGGTATCGGTAGCGGCGATCGGCAGCTCCTGGTGCAGCAGCACCGGGCCCGTATCCAGGCCGGCTTCCATCTGCATCAGGCAGACGCCGGTCTTGCTGTCACCGGCCTGGATGGCGCGCTGGATCGGTGCGGCGCCGCGCCAGCGCGGCAGCAGCGAACCATGCACGTTCCAGCAACCGTGGGTCGGAATGGTCAGCACCGCCTTGGGCAGGATCAGGCCATAGGCCACCACCACCATCAGGTCCGGCTGCAGGTCACGCAGCTGCTGCTGGGCCACTTCGTCCTTCAGCGTTTCCGGCTGGTACACGGGGATGCCACGGGCGACCGCTTCCAGCTTGACCGGCGAAGGCGCCAGACCACGGCCGCGACCGGCAGGGCGATCGGGCTGGGTATAGACAGCCACCACCTCGTGATGACGCGCGGCCGCGCGCAGCGAAGACACCGCGAATTCCGGCGTACCGGCAAAGACAATCCTCATGGCAACCCCACTTGCAGGATGAAATCGTGCAGGAAAAAAAACGGCGCCGTCGGCCGGCGCCATGCAGCCCGCGCGTCACGCGCAGGCGCGGGCCACCCCGAAGGGCGGCCCGGAGCAGCGATCACGCCACGTGCTTGCGCTGCTTGGCCAGCTTCTTGCGGACCATCTCGCGCTTCAGCGGCGACAGGTAATCGATGAACAGCTTGCCGTCCAGATGGTCCATCTCGTGCTGCACGCAGACCGCCAGCAGGCCGTCGGTGGTCAACTCCTGCGGCTGCCCCTGGCGATCCAGGAACTTGACGGTGATGGTGTCGGCACGGGTCACGTCGGCGAAGATGCCAGGCACCGACAGGCAGCCTTCCTGGTACACCTGGCCCCCGTCCTTGGCGACGATTTCCGGGTTGATGAAGACGCGCGGCTCGTTCTTTTCTTCGCTCACGTCGATGACCATGAAGCGCTGGTGCACGTCCACCTGGCTGGCAGCCAGGCCGATGCCCGGGGCGTCGTACATGGTCTCGAACATGTTGTCGAGCAGCTCCTGGAACGCCGGCGTGGTCACTTCGGCGGCATCGATCAACGCAGCCTTGGTACGCAGGCGCGGATCGGGGAACTCAAGGATGGGGAGTAAAGCCATGGCAGTTTCCGGGGTTGGGGCCGGGGTACGCCGGCATACGTCGCAGATTCTAGCTCCAACGCTTGCCTTGCGCCCCGGTTTCTGGACTATAGTGCGCGAACCTGTTGGGGAATCAGGGCTTCACACCTATGTTGCTTCGTTTTCGTACGGTCGTCGCCGCGGCGATGCTGACCGTGGCTGCCTATGCTACCGCCGTGGAAGTGAATGGCGGGCACCCGGACACCTATGTGGTCCGCAAAGGGGACACCCTGTGGGACATCGCAGGACGATTCCTGCAGAAACCATGGCTGTGGCCGGAGATATGGCAGGCCAATCCGCAGGTCGCCAATCCACACCTGATCTATCCCGGTGACGTCCTCAGCCTGGCCTACCTGGACCGCGTGACGGCCCAGCCCGGCCCGCGCCAGGAAGCCCCGGTAACCGGCGTGCCGCTGGCCCAGGTCGAGCCGTTCCTGAAGCAGCTCAGCGTGGTCGACAGCATCGAACAGCTGCCCTATGTGGTCGGCCTGGAAGACAACCGCCTGCGCGCCACCGGTGGGCAGACCGCCTATGTGCGCCTGGCCGACGCCCAGGTCGGGCAGCGCTGGGCCGTGGTCCGCCCGACCGTGCGCTACGCCCAGCCCAAGCCCACCGAGGACCTGACCGCCAACGGCGACGTCACCCCGGGCAGCGGCAATCTCTGGAAGGCCTTCAGCGCGCCCAACCACCGCCGCGGCGTGCTGGGTTACGAGCTGGCACAGGTCGGCACCGGCACCATCACCCAGGTGGCCGGCGGCAAGACCGAAGCGTCGACCCTGGCGCTGGACAACGCCAGCGGCGGCCGTGAAGTACGTGCAGGCGACCGCCTGGTGCCGGTCGAGGCCACGCCGTACGACCTGCAGTTCTTCCCGCATGTGCCCGCAGCCGGCGTGGAAGGCGTGGATGTACGCGTGCTGGCAGTCACCGATATGTTCACTACCGGCGGCCCGCGCGATGTGATCGCGATTTCCGCTGGTCGCGCCCAGGGCGTGGACAACGGCACCGTGTTCTCGCTGTGGCGCCATGGCAGCCACGTGGCGCACCGGATGAAGTTCCCGGGGTCCTCTCGCATGGACGACTCGATCAGCACCGGCGCCGGCCGGGTCAGCCTGCCGGATGAGTACGCCGCGCATGCCATGGTCTTCCGCACCTTCGACAACGTCAGCTATGCGTTGGTGATGCAGGGTGTGAAGCCGGTGCGTGTGGGCTACAGCGCGCTGCATCCGGACGCGAAATGATCCGGCGCCGGGCCCCGCCCGGCCTCGGCAGGGAGTGCCGGCCGCATCGGCCGGCAACCTCCGGGATACCCTGACAGCAATACGCGAAGGCGCCCTAGGGCGCCTTTGTTGCGTGAGGCCGATAGTCGGGGGATGACTGAGCATGGACATGAGGCGCTGCTGCGCCTGTTGATCGCGGCTGGTTCCCTGGCACCCAGGCGCGCGCTGCTGCAGACCACCGGCAATGCGGATGCAGCGTTGGCGCTCGGTGTTGCAGGCTGGCGGGCCCACGGCTGCACACCGGAACAATGCGCTGCGCTGGAGCGTCCCGACACCCGCGCCCTCGCGCTGGCGCAGCGCTGGCTGCAGCAGCCTGATCATCATCTGCTGGCCTGCAACGATCCAGCCTTCCCGCCCCTCCTGCTTGATGCACCCAATCCGCCCCTGGCGCTGTTCGTTGCCGGCGATCCGGCCATCGCCTGGCGTCCTGCGGTGGCCCTGGTCGGCAGCCGTTCACCCACCCCCGCCGGTCGTGCCCTGGCCGCCCGGTTTGCCACCTGCTTCGTCGAGGCCGGGCTGGCGGTGACCAGTGGATTGGCGGCAGGCATCGATGCGGCCGCCCACCAGGCGGCGCTGGAGGCAGGCGGCTGCACCCTCGCGGTGATAGGCACTGGCCCGGACCGCGCCTATCCCACCAGCCATGCCCGCCTTCAGGCAAGAATCGCCACCGACGGCGCGGTGCTCAGCGAGTACCTGCCAGGTACGCCCGCACGGCCGGGTCACTTCCCCGCGCGCAACCGGCTGGTGGCCGGGTTGGCCCTGGCCACGGTGGTGGTCGAGGCCGCACAACGCTCGGGCGCCCTGATCACCGCCCGGCTGGCAGCCGAAGCCGGCCGCGAGGTCTGCGCGATACCCGGTTCGGTACTCAATCCGCGCGCCGTCGGCTGCCACCGGCTCATCCGTGAAGGGGTTGCCCTGGTCGAACGGCCCGAAGAAGTGCTGGAACTGCTGGCCCCGGCACTGCGTCACCAGCTTCCGGGCTTGCAAACCCGGCTTGCCACCCCCACTGAACAGGCAGCGCCGGCGGACCTGCCGGCATGCTGGGCGAACGACGCTGACTACCAGCGCTTGTGGCGGGTGCTGGAGCACGACCCAATCAGTATGGATTCACTGATCACGCAGTGTGGATTGACGGCGTCGGAGGTGTCCTCCATGCTGCTGGCCATGGAACTTGCGGGGATCGTGGTGTGCGTACACGGCCGCTACTGTCGACGTCCCTAGTTTCTTCACCTCCACAGCGTCGCGCGACGCAGGCCGAGGGGCAATGAAAGAGAGCATCCTGGATGTACTGTTGTACCTGTTTGAACACTATTTCAGCGAAGATGCGGACCTGATCCGTGACCGCGACTCACTGCAGAATGGCCTGATCCAGGCCGGTTTCAGCCCCACTGAGATCAACAAGGCATTCGAATGGCTCGATGCCCTGGCAGCGCAGCGCCCAAGCGCGGCCCAGGCCCGGGTCGATGGCCCGGTGCGCATCTATCACGGCCCGGAGCTGGACAAGCTTGACGTGGAGTGCCGTGGTTTCCTGCTGTACCTGGAACAGCACGGCATCCTCGATGCCGGCCAGCGCGAGCTGGTGCTGGACCGGGCGATGGCCCTGGACCAGGACGAACTGGACCTGGACGACCTGAAATGGGTCGTGCTGATGGTGCTGTTCAACCAGCCCGGCGCCGAGGCGGCCTACGCCTGGATGGAAACGCAGATGTTCGTGGACGAGCCAGAACCCCTGCACTGACCGTACACTTGGGGACCGTGCGCATTCAGGAGCGTCCCCGTGAGTGAGTGGTTCCATGCCGAAGGCAACCGCCAGCAAGGCCCGTTGCCCTCGGAACAGTTGATCGAGCTGTTCCGCAGCAACCAGATCACCCTGGACACCCTCGTATGGCGCGACGGCTTGCCGCAATGGCAGCCGTTGCGCAACGTGGTCGACGAACTGGGCCTGATCGTGCCCGCCGTTGATGCAGCCGCCACGGCACCACCGCCGCCGCCTGCCGCCCCTCTGCCGCCCACCCTTCCCCCCGCCTCTCCGTACGCGACCACGCCGATGGACGCTGCCCCGGTCGCGAAGAAGGGCCTGTCCGGCTGCGCGTTGACCGCCATCATCGGCGGCGTCGCACTGCTGGTGGTGGTGCCGATCCTGGCCATCCTGGCCGCGATCGCCCTGCCGGCCTACAACGACTACACCATCAAGGCCAAGGTCGCCGGCGCGGTCACCGTGCTGCAGCCGCTGAAGGACAAGGTCCAGCACTTCGCCGATGACCAGGGCCGCTGCCCGGGCGCCAACGACGCCGGCTTCCCGGCGGCGGACGAATTCGCAGGCCAGGGCCTGTCGGCCGTGCATATCGGCCGCTTCAACAATGGCCACTGCGGCATCGAAGCGACGCTGGCGGTTCCCGGCAAGAGCCAGGATGGCGACCTGCTCTGGCTCGAATACGACCGCGACAGCGGGCGCTGGGAATGCAGCGGCGAAAGCGACGACAAGTATCTGCCCACGCAATGCCGCGGCTGAGCCGCGCATCGGGCAACCCACCAAGGACGACCCAACAGGGGACATGCAATGACTGAGTGGTACTACGCCGAAGGACAGCAACGCCAGGGACCGCTGGAGGTCACCGAGATCCGCCAGCGCTTCCAACGTGGCCAGTTGAACCTGGACACCCTGGTCTGGCGCGAAGGCATGGGGCAGTGGGCGCCGCTGCGGCAGATGGTGGAAGAGCTGGGCCTGCAGACCCTGGCCGATGCCAGCACGTCCACCGCCACCGGTGGCTTCGACCTGCGCAACGACTACGCCGCGATCGACAACGGCACCGCGCCCCTGCCGGGCACCGGCGCCCTCAGCAGCTCGCCGTACACCGCGCCCGGTGCAGGCGGCAGTGACTACTCGCAGCCGGTGCATGGCGGCGAGGTGGTCTATGCCGGCTTCTGGAAGCGCTTTGCCGCCTACCTGATCGACTACTTCGTCCTGCTGATTCCCAGCGGCGTGGTCGGTGGCGTACTGGGCTTCGTGCTCGGCGCGGGCATGGGTGCTGCCGGCAGCGGCGAAACAGCGGTTGAAGTGGTCACCCAGCTGATCAGTGGCCTGGCCGGCCTGTTCATCGCCGCCGCTTACTACGGCTGGTTCCATGCCTCCCGCGGCGGTGCCACCCTCGGCAAGATGGCCATCGGCATCAAGGTCGTGCGCGGCAATGGCGATCGCCTGACCCTGGGCCGCAGCATCGGCCGCTATTTCGCCACCATCCTCAGTGGCCTGACACTGTGCATCGGCTACCTGATGGCCGCCTTCACCGAGCGCAAGCAGGGCCTGCATGACCTGATCTGCGACACGGTGGTGGTCGACCGCTGGGCCTATACCGACCAGCCGCAGCTGCAGCGCCGCGAGATGGGCACGGTGACCATCGTGATCCTGGTGCTGGGCGGCCTGCTGATGCTGGCCGGTTTCGCCGCGATCATCTTCGCCGTCGGCGTCATCGCCAACATGGCGTCGTGATCGCGGATCGAGGGCCAATGCGCCGTCGCGGACGGCCATCCTCACGCCCCCCTGCTTGACAATGGCAGGCCGGGCGTGATTCCTCTAATAAGGTGAAACCTGAACGCCCGGCACAGTCCCGGGCGTTCAGTTTATTGATTTGCCCGTGGCCGCTTCACTAATGCGGCCGTTTGCTCCACCCTAGCGGCCCTTCCCCGCGGCTTACCCACAGACCCTGCTGCCATGCCCAAGCACCTGCTCATCGTTGAATCGCCGGCCAAAGCCAAGACGATCAACAAATACCTCGGCAAGGACTACACGGTCCTGGCCTCGTATGGGCACGTGCGTGACCTGATCCCGAAGGAAGGCGCGGTTGACCCGGACAACGGGTTCGCCATGCATTACGACGTGATCGAGAAGAACGAAAAGCATGTCGATGCGATCGCCAAGGCCGCAAAGGGCGCCGACGACATCCTGCTGGCGACCGACCCGGATCGCGAGGGTGAAGCGATCAGCTGGCATATCGCCGAGATCCTGAAGGAGCGCGGGCTGGTCAAGGACAAGCCGATGCAGCGCGTGGTGTTCACCGAGATCACCCCGCGCGCGATCAAGGAAGCCATCAGCCAGCCGCGCGAGATCGCCAGCGACCTGGTCGACGCCCAGCAGGCGCGCCGCGCGCTGGACTACCTGGTCGGTTTCAACCTGTCGCCGGTGTTGTGGCGCAAGGTCCAGCGCGGCCTGTCGGCAGGCCGCGTGCAGAGCCCGGCGCTGCGCATGATCGTCGAGCGCGAGGAAGAGATCGAAGCCTTCATCGCCCGCGAGTACTGGTCGATCGCCGCCGAGTGCGCGCACCCCTCGCAGCATTTCAACGCCAAGCTGGTCAAGCTGGACGGGCAGAAGTTCGAGCAGTTCACCGTCACCGACGGCGACACCGCCGAGGCCGCCCGCCTGCGCATCCAGCAGGCCGCACAGGGCGCCCTGCATGTCACAGACGTGGCCAGCAAGGAGCGCAAGCGCCGCCCCGCGCCGCCATTCACCACCTCCACGCTGCAGCAGGAAGCCTCGCGCAAGCTCGGTTTCACCACGCGCAAGACCATGCAGGTCGCGCAGAAGCTGTACGAAGGCGTGGACATCGGCGGCGACGAAGGCACGGTCGGCCTGATCTCGTACATGCGTACCGACTCGGTGAACCTGTCGCAGGACGCGCTGGCTGAAATCCGCGACGTGATTGCCCGTGATTACGGCATCGCCTCGCTGCCCGACCAGCCCAACACCTACCAGACCAAGTCCAAGAACGCCCAGGAAGCGCACGAAGCGGTGCGCCCGACATCGGCACTGCGCACCCCGGCCCAGGTCGCGCGGTTCCTGACCGACGACGAGCGCAAGCTGTACGAACTGATCTGGAAGCGTGCGGTGGCCTGCCAGATGATCCCGGCAACGCTCAACACCGTCAGCGTGGACCTGTCGGCCGGCAGCGAACATGTGTTCCGCGCCAGCGGCACCACGGTGGTGGTGCCCGGCTTCCTGGCCGTGTACGAGGAAGGCAAGGACAGCAAGAGCGCCGAGGATGACGATGAAGGCCGCAAGCTGCCGGCGATGAAGCCGGGCGACCGCGTGCCGCTGGAGCGCATCGTGGCCGACCAGCACTTCACCCAGCCGCCGCCGCGCTTCACTGAAGCGGCGCTGGTGAAGGCGCTGGAAGAGTACGGCATCGGTCGTCCTTCGACCTACGCCTCGATCATCCAGACCCTGCTGTTCCGCAAGTACGTGGAAATGGAAGGCCGCAGCTTCCGCCCGTCCGATGTCGGCCGTGCGGTGTCCAAGTTCCTGTCCAGCCACTTCACCCAGTACGTCGACTACGACTTCACCGCCAAGCTGGAGGACGAGCTCGATGCCGTCTCGCGTGGCGAGGAAGAGTGGATTCCGCTGATGTCGCGCTTCTGGGGACCGTTCAAGGAACTGGTCGAAGACAAGAAGGAATCGGTCGACCGTGCCGAGGCCAGTGGTGCGCGCGAACTGGGTACCGACCCGAAGACCGGCAAGCCGGTCAGCGTGCGCCTGGGCCGGTTCGGGCCGTACGCGGCCATCGGCAGCACCGCCGAGGATGCCGAGGACAAGCCCAAGTTCGCCTCGCTGCGGCCGGGCCAGTCAATGCACACCATTTCCCTGGAAGACGCGCTGGAACTGTTCCTGATGCCGCGCGCGCTGGGTGAGGACAAGGGCGAGGACGTCAGCGTCGGCATCGGCCGCTTCGGCCCGTTCGCCAAGCGCGGCAGCACCTACGCCTCGCTGAAGAAGGAAGACGATCCGTACACCATCGACCTGGCCCGCGCCGTGTTCCTGATCGAAGAGAAGGAAGAAATCGCGCGCAACCGGATCATCAAGGAGTTCGAGGGCAGCGACATCCAGGTGCTGAACGGTCGTTTCGGCCCGTACATCAGCGACGGCAAGATGAACGGCAAGATCCCCAAGGATCGTGAACCGGCATCGCTGACCCTGGCCGAGGTGCAGCAGTTGATGGAAGAAACCGGCAAGCCGGTGCGCAAGGGCTTCGGCGCCAAGAAGGCCGCCGCCAAGAAGGCACCGGCAAAGAAGGCGGCAGTGAAGAAGGAAGCCGCGCCGAAGAAGGCTGCTGCCAAGAAGGCGCCGGCCAAGAAGGCGGCTGCGAAGAAGTCCGTGGCCAAGAAGGCACCGGCAAAGAAGGCCGTCAAGAAGGCCGTCAAGAAGGCGGTCAAGAAGGCTGCCAAGTAGATCCACGCCATGCGTGGATGATCTGCCAAGGTGAGCGGACCCACGGTCCGCCCCCACCGCTCCACCCGCTCTGCACGCAGCGGGGGGATAATGAAGGCCCACGCCGGGCCCGGTCGCCGCCATGAAAGAACTCACACTGGACACCGCAGTCGCCACGCTCCGCAGTGGCGGGGTGATTGCCTACCCGACCGAAGCGGTCTGGGGCCTGGGTTGCGATCCTGCGCACGAGGCAGCGGTGCACACGCTGCTGCGACTGAAGCAGCGCCCGATCGAGAAAGGCATGATCCTGGTGGCCGCTGACCTGTCGCAGCTGCAGGGCTGGGTGCGCCTGCAGGCGCTGCCCGATGCACGCCAGCGCGCAGTGCTCGCCAGCTGGCCCGGCGCCAACACCTGGATCCTGCCCGCCGGCACGCGCGCGCCCGGCTGGATCACCGGCGAACACAGCGGCATCGCGGTGCGAATCAGCGCCCATCCCCTGGTAGCAGCCCTGTGCCAGGCCTGGGGTGGCCCCCTGGTCTCCACCAGCGCCAACCTTGCCGGCGAGCCCCCCGCGCGCAGCCGCGAAGAGCTGGACGCTCGCCTGCTGCGCCTGCTCGACGGCATCCTCGATGGGCAGACCGGCGGCCTGGCCCAACCCACGCCGATCCGCGACGCGCTCAGTGGCAACGTACTGCGGTCCTGACAGGTCCATTGCGTCGGTGTTGCCGATCGCGCACGCTGCGCCCATGACCCTGCTGCGCGCTGTCCTGTCTCTGGCCCTGCTGCTGTCGTTGCCGGCCCTTGCCGCCGACGACGTGCGGGTCTACCGCTGCGTCGGCAGCAATGGTGCCGTCGCGCTGCAGGACAAGCCCTGCACGGCCGGCCGCCAGCAAGTGCGCGACCTGCAACGGCCGCGCGACCCGCCGCCACGGGTGGTCAGCACCGAGGCCGCGCCGCCCGCATCGGTGCAGACGCCAGCGATGCGCGAGCGCGAGGTGCGCCATGTCTACATCCAGCCGCCACAGCCGATGTACGAATGCGTGAGTGAAGACGGCGACCGCTACACCAGCGACAACAACGAAGGGAATCCGCGCTGGGTGCCGCTGTGGACGACGGTCTGGTACCCGCATGGTCATCCTGGCGGTGCGTACCCCGGACCGCATCCGGGGCCGCGTCCGGCCGGCAGCGGCAACACCATCGGTACCCCCATCGGCGGCGGGCCTCCGGTGTATCGCCCGCCGTCAGTGGGCGTCGGTGTCAACGTGCCTGCCGGCAACATCCTGGTGCGCGATACCTGCCACGCCCTGCCCCCGCAGGAAGTGTGCGCACGCCTGCGTGATCGTCGCTGGGAACTGGACCGGCGTTACAACAGCGCGCTGCAGAGCGAGCGCACCGCGATCAGCAGGGAGCAGCGTGGCATCGACGCGCGGCTGGCGCAGGACTGCGGCGGCTGAGCTCTGCGCTGGGGGCTATGCCCCCGCTTTGGTAGATGCCCACCTTGGTGGGCACTGGCAAACAACGGTGCCAACCAAGGTTGGCAACTACCGGGGCATCTGAGCCCTGCGCTGGGGCTGTGCCCCCGCTTTGGTAGATGCCCACCTTGGTGGGCACTGGCAAACAGCGGTGCCAACCAAGGTTGGCAACTACCGGGGCATCTGAGCCCTGCGCTGGGGCTATGCCCCCGCTTTGGTAGACGCACACCTTGGTGGGCACTGGCAAACAGCGGTGCCAACCAAGGTTGGCAACTACCGGGGCATCTGAGCCCTGCGCTGGGGCTGTGCCCCCGCTTTGGTAGACGCCCACCTTGGTGGGCACTGGCAAACAGCGGTGCCAACCAAGGTTGGCAATTACCGGGGCATCTGAGCCCTGCGCTGGGGCTGTGCCCCCGCTTTGGTAGACGCCCACCTTGGTGGGCGCTGGCAAACAACGGTGCCAACCAAGGTTGGCAACTACCGGGGCATCTGAGCCCTGCGCTGGGGCTGTGCCCCCGCTTTGGTAGACGCCCACCTTGGTGGGCACTGGCAAACAGCGGTGCCAACCAAGGTTGGCAACTACCGGGGCATCTGAGCCCTGCGCTGGGGCTGTGCCCCCGCTTTGGTAGACGCCCACCTTGGTGGGCACTGGCAAACAACGGTGCCAACCAAGGTTGGCAACTACCACGGCATGGGCACTGCGGGTGCCAACCAAGGTTGGCAACTACCCGGGCATGGACCACCGCTGTAGGCTGATCGCATGAAAAGACTGATCTGGCTGGCCATGGCCCTGTTGCCCGGCAACGCGTTGGCCGACGATATGGTGATCTACCGCTGCATGGGCAGCAGCGATGTTCCTACGTTGCAGCGCACCCCCTGCCCCGCCGGCACCCGCCAGCAGATCCAGCGCGTCCCTGCGCCAGCCGCTGCAGCACCCGCTGCGCCGGTGCAGAACAGCCCCGCTCCGACGCCTGCAGCGATGCCGTCCGTGGACGCCGCCACCGAGCCTGCCGCTACGCAGCCACGTGAGGGCCGAACGATCATGGAAGCACGCATGGTCGAGCACGAAGGCGGCGACGCCATACTCGACAGCGCGGTGCTGCCACGTTCGAGCGACGCCACGTCGGGGGATGGCAACACACCGTCAAAGCCACCGCTGCCGGCGATCTATCAATGCCTCAGCAGCGAGGGAAGCTCGTACCTGCATGAGTACGAGGCTGCACCAGGCCGCTGCGAACTGTTGAACGTGCAGGGCCTGGGCGGAGCGACACCGGTGAACGCCGCCAGCTGTGAGGTGGTCAGGGACCGCTGCACTGAAGTGGCCGAAGCGCAGCGCTGCGGCAGCTGGCAGCAGCGCTTCCGCGATGCACGCGGTCGCGAGCGCTTTGCTGCGCCCGAAAACCAACCGGCAGCCCGCGGCGAACGCGAACGCCTGCAGGCCGTGCTGGAAGCCAGCGACTGCCCCGTGCCGAAGTAGAGCATCCACGCCCGCCGTGGTTGCCGATTCGCAGCGGGTGGTCCCGTCAGAACCCGTAGCGCAGGAAGCCGCCATCCACCGCGATGCATTCGCCGGTGACATAGCTCGATGCCGGCAGGCACAGGAAGCCCACGGCCGAGGCCACTTCCTCCGGCTCACCGATGCGCCGCATCGGCGTGCGTCCGATCACTTCCTCGTAGTAGTCGGTATCGGACAGCGGGCCCGAAGTGCGACGGGTCCGGATGTACCACGGCGCCACTGCATTGACCCGGATGCCATCCTCGGCCCACTCCACCGCGAGGTTGCGGGTCATCTGGTGCATCGCCGCCTTGGTCATGCCATAGACCACGCCGCTGCGCACATGGGTCAGGCCGGACACGCTGCCGACGTTGACGATGGCCGATGAAGCGTGTCGCGCGAGCAACGGATGCGCATAGCGCGACAGCTCGAACGCCGAGAACAGATTGGTCTCGAAAATGCCGCGCCACTCGTCTTCGGAATACTCCGTGGCGGGCTTGGTGATGTTGCCACCGGCATTGTTGACCAGGATGTGCAGGCCGTCGGCGTGGTCCTCGACCCAGTCCAGGATCTGCCGGCGATCTTCGTCGTCGGACACATCGGCGGCCAAGGCGTGCACCTGGTGCTGCGGATACACATCCAGCAGTTCGTCGCGAGCACTCTCGAGCATGTCCAGGTCGCGGCCGACGATCATCAGATCGGCGCCGAGACCGGCCAGTTCATGCGCGATCGCCAGGCCGATACCGGCGCTGGCACCGGTGATCAGGGCCGTCTGCCCATCCAGGCGCCACCGTTGCTGGGTCATATGTCCTCCGGGGCCGCGCCCGCTGTGTTTCGATGCGGCAAGGATACGCGCTCACGACCGTCCGTCGCCCGGGATGCGACACTGGCTGCACGTCCCTCGTGGAGAGCTGCCATGCGCGTCCTGATTCCCGTCCTGCTGTCGGCCGTCGCGCTGGCCGGGTGCCAGCGCCCTGCACCGCCCAATCCCGAACGACCACCGCAACCGCAGGCGATGGCCAAGGCGATCAATCAACCGCTGGACCGCGCAAAGTCCGTGCAGAAGACACTGGACGAGGCGGCCGAACGCGAGCGCAAGGCAGAGGCCGACGCGCAGTAGAACCCCGCATGCAACAACGCCCGGCCAAGGCCGGGCGTTGTGCATTCAGTAGATCCACGCCATGCGTGGATGGGCCATCAGAACCCGCAGAAGCAATACGCCAGCGACTTCACCGGTGCACCGTTGCCCTTCTCGCGGGCCGCGTTCTCAACGAAGCGCAGCTGCGTATCGATTTCCGGCATCGTGCGCGCCAGCATCATCCGGCCCACGCCGGAATCGGCCAGCATCCAGGCGCCGGCGTGGCTGCCAGCGAAGCCGCTGACGAACTGCGCGAACGGCGTCGCCGCCTTCTCGATGTAACGCACGCGGTACTTGTCGGTCGCGCCCAGCTTGGCCCGGCCAGCAGCGTCAGCCACGGCGTCCTTCAGGCCACCGAAGGCATCGACCAGACCGCGCTCCTTGGCCTGCGCACCGCTCCAGACGCGCCCACGGGCCACTTCGTCAATCGCCTCGACCGGCTTCTTGCGGGCCTCGGCAACACGGCCGGTGAAATCGGCATAGCCCTTGTTGATCACCGACTGGATGACCTGGCCCACGGCCGGGTCCATCGGCCGGGTGACATCGAAGGCACCGGCGAAACGGGTGGTGCCGACGCCATCGGTGTGCACGCCGAACTTGTCCAGCGCACGGCTGAAGTTGGGGATCATGCCGAAGATGCCGATCGAACCGGTGATGGTCGACGGATCGGCATAGATGCGATCGGCGTTCATGCTGATCCAGTAACCACCGGACGCAGCGAGGTCACCCATGGACACAACCACCGGCTTTCCGGCAGCCTGCAGTGCCACCACTTCGCGACGGATCTGCTCGGAGGCGTAGACTTCGCCGCCCGGCGAATCCACGCGCAGCACCACGGCCTTGACGTCGTCATCGTCGCGGGCCGCACGCAGCAGCGCCGAGGTCGATTCACCACCGATACGGCCGGCCGGCAGATCGCCGCCGCTGATTTCACCGGAGGCCACGATGACCGCGACCTGCGGACGCGAATCAACCGGGTTGCGGCGCGCATCGAGCTGGGCCATGTAGGTGCCGAAATCGATGTTGCGGAAACCACCGTCGGCGTCTTCGTCGGCCACGCCGCGCTCGATCATCAGATCCTCGAATTCCTCGCGGGTCTTCAGCGCGGTCACCAGCTTCTGCTGCAGGGCGAACTTGGCCAGGTCGCCGCCAGCGGCAGCGACGCCTTCAGGCAGGGTGTCGATACCGGCCGCCAGCTGTGCCGGATCCAGGCGGCGGGCCTTGGCGATATCGCCGAGGTAGCGCTGCCACACATCGTTCATCCAGAACAGATCGGCTTCCTTGGACGCCGGCGACGCCGCGTCGAGCACGTACGGCTCGGCCGCCGACTTGTACTCGCCTACCTTGAACAGGTGCACGTCCACGCCCAGCTTGTCCTGCAGGCCGGTGCGGAAATACTGGCGGTAGCGACCCAGGCCTTCCAGCACCACCGACCCCATGGGGTCCAGGTAGACCTCGTCGGCCTGTGCGGCAAGCAGATACTGCGACTGCCCCATGCTCTCGCTGAAGGCCACCAGCTGCTTGCCCGAGGCGCGCAGGTCCTGCAGCGCGGCGGACACTTCGCGCAGCGAGGCGAAACCGGACGGCTGCAGCTTGTCCAGTTCCAGCACCACCCGCTCGATCTTCTTGTCATCGCGCGCGCTCTCGATCACCCGGATCAGATCGCGCAGCTGCACTTCCTCGGCACCGTTGTCACCGACGGCCTTGGCCAGCGCGCGGCTGACCGGATCGGCACTGTACTGCTCGACCAGGCGGCCTTCCGGCGCGATCACCAGGGTGGTGCGGTCCTGCAGCGCCTTGCTGGCACCTGCGCCCATGCCCGCAGCGACGATGAACATCACCAGCACCAGCAGCAACAGGCCGAAGAACACCAGGTTGAGGATCAACCGGCGGGTGAAATTCATCACGTCCCACAGCCCGATGAAGAAGCTGGCGACAGGATTGCGGTTCGCCGGGGGCAGCGGCGGCACGGGTTGGTTCATGGAGCACTCCGGATGGCTTCTTGCCGTGGTAACAGCATAGCCGGTGCCGCGTGAGGCAGCATCGGACACAAGTCAGGGGATCGCCAGTCACGGTTGCCCGGGACCGGCGTGATGTCAGGCCAGCGTGGACTGGCCAATGCGTTTGCTGCTGCGGCTCAGGCGCCAGCCCATCAGGATGGCGGCGGCGGTCAGGCCGACGATCAGGCCGATCCACATGCCCTGCGGCCCCATGCCCAGGCCCAGGCCGAGCCCGGCACCCAGCGGCATGCCCAGGCCCCAGTAGGCGAACATGGCGATGAACATCGGCACGCGGGTGTCCTTCAGGCCGCGCAGCGCGCCGGCCGACAGCACCTGGATGCCATCGGGGAACTGGAAGGTGGCCGCGTACAGCAGCAGGGTCGAGGCCAGCCCGGCCACGGCCAGGTCGTTGGTGTAGACGCCGACGATGGCGTCGTGGCCGAACAGCAGTGCCGCCGCCGACAGCGTCTGCGTACCCATGATGATCGCGTAGCCGGCCCACGCCGCACGGCGCACGCCGAAGCCATCGCCACGGCCAACCGCATGGCCGACCCGCACGGTGGTCGCCTCGGCCACACCCATCGGGATCATGAAGCACAGCTGCGCCACGTTGATCGCGATCTGGTGCGCGGCCGCTTCATTGGCGCCCAGGCGACCAATCAGCAATGCAGTGACGATGAACAGGCCACCTTCCATCAGCACGGTGATGCCGATCGGCAGGCCGGTGCGCAGCAGGTCCCAGATCGCTGACCAGCGCGGCCCCTCGAAGTGCGAGAACAGCTGCAGATGGGCAAAGCGCTTGGTGAACCACAGGTAGGTACCGAAGGCGATCGCCTGCAGCCACATCATCACCGCCGAGGCGATGCCCAGGCCTTCAGCGCCCATTTCCGGGAAGCCCAGCTTGCCGTTGGCCAGCACGTACCCCATCGGCGCCAGCACCAGCAGGCCACCAAAACCGAGCAGCATGGTCGGCAGCGTCCAATGCATGCCTTCACTGAGATAGCGCATGCAGAAGTACAGCGTCAGCGCCGGGCCACCCCAGCGCACCGCATGCAGGAAGGCCGTTGCGCCGGGCACGATGTCCGGGGCGATGCCGAATGCCGGCAGCAGCGGCGGCACCACGGTGAGGAAGGTGAACATGATCAGGCCCAGGCCCAGCGCCAGCCACAGCGCCTGCCGGAACAGCGGGCCGATCTCGCGCTCACGGCCAGCGCCATGCAGCTGCGACACCGAGGCGGTGAGCGAGATCAGCGTGCCGATCGGGATCAGCATCGGCAGCCACAGCAGCGCAGTGCCGATGGTCACTGCGGCCAGGGTGGATGTCGCATGGTGGCCGGCAATCACGTTGTCGACGAAGGAGATCAGACCGGTGGAGACGTGCCCGAGCACAAGCGGCAGGGCAAGCAGACCGGTAGCGCCGACTTCCTTGCTGAAGCGCGGCGTGGAGGTTGCAGTAGACATAAGGTGCTTGACGCGAACTACGGTTGCGCGCGAAGGGCACAGGCACCGGGTTGCGGCCGGCCATCTTACGCGCGCCGGGCGGTCATTCCCATGACTGCCCCATAAAGGGGACGGAGGGAATTAAGTCGTATCCGGCACAGTCGCGCCAGAAACGACTTAATTCCCTCCGTCCCCTTTTCGCTTATTGGCCGGCCTGGCGCTTGAGCCAGGTGTCGCGTTCGGCGGCGGGGACCGTCAGGAATGCGCTGCGTACGCTGTCGCGTTCCTGCGGCGGCGTGCGCTGGGCGACCAGGGCCAGCTGCGCCAACTGCGACGGACTCAGCTGGCGCAGCACGGCAAGCACGGCATCGCGCTGTTGCGGCGGTACGAAGCCGAACAGGCCGTGCAGCTTGGGGAACTCGGCGCCCAGTTGCGGGCCCAGCCGCCAGCCTTCGCGGAAGGCCTGGTCCTGTGCCTGGAACTGCGCGCGCAGCCGTTGCTGCTGATCGGCCGGCAACGCGGCGAAGCGGCTGGCGGCCTGGCGGATGCGCTCGCGCTCGCCCTCCGGCAGGGCGCGCCACGCGGCGTAGTCGCTGCGACGCTGGCGTTGCTGGGCGGGATCGAGTTGCGCGAATGCCGCCGCCGCAGTGGGCGCGGCCGACGGTGTTGCCGACGGTGCGGGCAGCGGCACGTTCACTGATTGCGGAGCGGCCGCCAGCGACAGCGGCAGGGCCAGCAGCAGGCCGGCGAAGAGGAGCTTATTCATCGGCAGCAGAGGTTTCCAGCGCTGCGCCGACCGGTTCCGGACGGGTCGGCTTGGGTTGTGACTCGTCCACCGGCAACGGGCCACCGGCGGCACTCCAGGCATGCATGTCGGCCTCGGCCAGCAGCGGGTAATCGCGGTCGGCCAGCATCGCGGCATCTTCGCTGGCCTGCGCATCGCTGCCCGCAGCGGGGCGGACATCGCTGGCTGGCAGCGCCTCGACGGTGACCGGCCCGGCCTCACCCACCACGCCTTCGGGCAGGGGGCCATCGGCAGTCAGCGCACGGCCCTGCCAATGGCGCCAGCCCAACGCAGCCAGCAGCAGCACCGCCACGGTGATCAACAGGATCACCGGGCCACGCCAGCGCGGCTTGGCATTGGGGCGGCGACGCTTGCCGCTTGCAGATGCGCGTTCGTCGCGCGGCGGTGCACGCCAGCTGGACGCAGGCGCCTGGTTGTTGGCCGCTGGCGCGGACGGTTGCTGCAGCTGCTGCAGGCGCTTGGCCGGCAGGTCGCGGACACGCAGCTGCACCTGTTCGGCCAGAGCGCGCCATGCAGCGGCGTCGGGCTGGCCATCGGCATCGCGTGGGCAGGCCGTGGCCAACAGGCGCTGATAGCCTTCGTCGTCGACATCCAGAACGCGGGTGGCGATGCCTTCGTCCAGGCTGCCCCCCACCCGCAGCAGCAAGGCCAGCCGCGGCAAGGGGGCCATCTCGCCCAGCGCGGCCAATGAAGGTGGCCACTGACCGGTGGCCGGCTCGCGCAGCGCCTGGCGCTGGCCCAGCAGGGTCCAGAAGCGGCTGGGCCACTGCGCCATCGGCAGGTCGCTGGCGACCGCGGCGAAGGCGCGCATCACCGCCACCAGCGTCTGTTCGGCACGGGCGGGGTCACCGCACTGCAGTTCGGCCACGACCAAGGCACGGCGTTCGACGCCACGCAGAAATGCCGACAGCGCGCCGGCCGCGGTCGAGGAAACAGGGGCGGGCACAGCCGTCATCGGTCACTCCAAAGGTCTGCCGGCATGATAGCGGCAGCCCATCACTGCCCGGCAGGACTTGCGATTGCAGACGCTTTCTGCTGCAGGTTGTGCACAGCACCACGCGGGAACCGGGCGATTCCTGCGTGAATGGCTGAATTCACCCTGTTTCAGCAATGTTTCACACTTAAGTTATTGATTTCAATTGCATTTAAAGTGTGGCTATTTTTTGACCAACCGAAGCGTGAGGCCGTCACCATCGGCCTCATACGGCGCCATGAGCCGCTAACGCACAGACTTATCCACAGAAGATGTGGATAAGACTGAATCTCCAATAGACACCGATATTTAGGTGACATTTATGATTCGCCGGAGGGCATGCCAGTCGCATCTGCCACTGCCATGCGCCCTCGCATGGGCCGTTACACTGACCCGATGCTCGCCCCTGAATCCGGCCCTGTCCCGACCCTGCAGGTCGCCCTGCCCGTGCCCCTGCCGCGCCTGTTCGACTACCTGCCACCGCAGGGCGAAGGCCCGACGGTAGCGGTCGGCTGCCGGCTGAAGGTGCCGTTCGGCAACCGCGAACTGATCGGCGTGGTGGCCGGCCACGGGCAAACCGAGGACAGCCAGGGCCTGCGCCAGGCACTGGCCTGGTGTGACACGACACCACTGCTGCAGGGCGAGTTGTGGCAGAGCCTGCAGTGGCTGGCCCGCTATACCCACGCCCCCTTGGGCGAAGTACTGAGCACCGCCCTGCCCGGCCCGCTGCGGCATGGCGAACCGCTGCCCGACACCCATCACTGGGGCTGGCAGCTGACAGCCGAAGGCCATGCCCAGCGCGAGAAGCTGCGCGCCGGCAGCCGACCGCGGCAATTGGCCGAGCTGCTGGCCGAAGCCGTGGTGGACGAAGATGTCCTGTCCGCACGCATGCAGGACTGGCGGGTGGCCGCACGCAGCCTGGGCAAGCGCGACCTGGCCGAGCGCATCGCCCTGAGCGTGGCGCCGCAGCACGCCCAGCCCCTGCCCGGCCCCACCCTCAATGCGGAGCAGGCCGAAGCGGTGGCCGCGATCACCGCCGCCGAAAGCTTCCAGGCATTCCTGCTGGACGGGGTGACCGGCAGCGGCAAGACCGAGGTCTACCTGCAGGCCATCATCCATTGCCTGGCGCAGGGCAGGCAGGCCCTGGTGCTGGTGCCCGAGATCGGCCTGACCCCGCAGACCCTGGCGCGCTTCCGCGGCCGTCTCGGCATCGCCGTGCACGCGTTGCACTCGGGGCTGACCGACAACGAACGCGCGCGGGTCTGGGCTGCGGCCTCGCGCGGCGAAGCACGGGTGATCGTGGGCACGCGTTCGGCGGTGTTCATTCCGCTGCCGCAGCCCGGCCTGCTGATCGTGGACGAAGAGCACGACGGCAGCTACAAGCAGCAGGACGGCATCCGCTACCATGCACGTGATTTCGCTCTGGTGCGGGCCAAGGCGCAGGGCATTCCGGTGCTGCTGGGCAGCGCCACGCCGTCATTGGAAACCCTGCACAACGCCTATGCCGGCCGCTATGCGCACCTGCGCCTGAAACAGCGCGCCGGTGATGCCCGACCGCCGCGCGTGCGCATCCTCGACGTCCGCAAGCGTCCGCTGCGCGATGGCCTTTCCGCCGACGTACTGGCCGGCATCGGCGAACACCTGCAGCGTGGCCAGCAGGTGCTGGTGTTCAAGAACCGCCGCGGCTATGCGCCGGTGCTGCTGTGCCACGACTGCGGCTGGACCGCACCCTGCAACCGCTGCGATGCACCGATGACCGTGCATGGCGGTGGCCGTCGCCTGCAATGCCATCACTGCGGTGCGCGGCAGCCGGCACCACTGGCCTGCCCCGCCTGCGGCAGCCTGGCCCTGCAGCCACAGGGCATCGGCACCGAGCGGCTGGAAGAACACCTGGTCAGTGCCTTCGCCGATTTCCCGGTGGTGCGCATCGACCGTGGCACCACCGCCCGCCGCGATGCGCTGGAGCAGCAGCTGGCCAAGCTCGGCAACGCGCCCGGCATCCTGGTCGGCACGCAGATCCTGGCCAAGGGCCACGACCTGCCCAAGCTGACGCTGGTGGTGGTGGTGGGCATCGACGAAGGCCTGTTCTCGGCCGATTTCCGCGCCAGCGAAAAACTGGCGCAGCAGCTGATCCAGGTAGCCGGCCGCGCCGGTCGCGCGCGCGATCCGGGTGAAGTGTGGCTGCAGACCCATCATCCGGGCCATCCGCTGCTGGAGACACTGGTCAACGGTGGCTACCACCCGTTCGCCCAGGCCGAACTCAACCAGCGCCAGGCGGCAGGTTTTCCACCATTCGCGCACCTGGCATTGATGCGTGCCGAAGCACAGCAGGTCGAGCATGCCAACGCGTTCCTGCTCGCTGCGCGGAAACTGCTGGGTGAACAGGACATGGTAGAGGCCTACGGGCCGATGCCGGCGCCGATGCCACGCCGTGCCGGTTATCAGCGAACGCAGCTGCTGCTGTCGGCGGCACAGCGGCCGCCGCTGCATGGGGTACTGGCACAGCTGGTGCCGCAGTTGTACGCGCTGCCGGAGGCACGCAAGGTGCGCTGGTCGCTGGATGTGGATCCGACGGATCTGTACTGAGGGCAATACGCTGGGGTCAGAGCCCACCCGCTGGGTGGGATCCGACCCCGATGGCTTGAGGTCGGATCCCTTTCCGCAGAAAAGGGCTCTGACCCCGAACGTCGCGCCTTCGCTTACGTCATCGGTGACATCACGCCGCGCTGGTACGCCGGACGTTCGCGCAGGCGTGCATACCACTCGGCCAGGTGCGGCAGGTCCGGGCGCTGGATCGGCAGTTCGAACCAGGCGTAGATCAACGAGCCCAACGCGATGTCACCCATGGCGAACGTGTCGCCCGACAGCCACGGCTGCTTGGCCAGGGTTGCGTTGGGCAGCGCCAGGAAATCACCCGCGCGCACGATCGCTGCATTGATGCGCGCCTCATCGCGGTCGGCCGGTGCGGTGCGCATGATGCCCCAGATCAGTTCGGAGTACAGCGGCGCCATCCGCGAGGTGCTCCAGTCCATCCACTTTTCGGCCTGGGCGCGCTCCATCGGATCTTCGGCATACAGCGTGCCCAGCGAATAGCGCGCACTGAGGTAGCGCACGATGGTGTTCGACTCCCACAGCGGCAGGCCGTGGTCTTCGATCACCGGCACCAGGCCGTTCGGGTTCATCGCCACGTACTCCGGCGACTGCGTGCCACCGTGGCTGCCACCCACTTCGATGGACTCGTACGGCAGGCCGATTTCCTCGGCGCACCACAGCACCTTGCGGACGTTGCTGGAATTGCGGCGGCCCCAGATCTTCAACATGCGGGTTTCCTTGCGTGCAGCAGTGCGCCGCGATGGCGCGGAGCCGCTACGATACGCCCATCCACAGGGAGAGACGACATGACCGCATGGGATGCAGTGAACTACACGCTTCTGGCAGCAGGACTGGTGATGCTGGTGCTCGGGTACCGGCGCTCGAACCGCAACATGCTGCTGTGCGCCGGCGTGCTGCTGCTGGCCTTCAATGGCGTTGAAGACTTCGCCAACGGATTTGCGGAAGGCCATGCCGGCTCCAGCGCACGTACGCTGTAGCCACACCATGTCTTCTGCAGTGCTGCGCGACCGGCACACGCTGGGCAACGCCCGGCGCTACCGGTTCTTCTTCGGCAGCGCGCGTACGTAGGAGGACTTACCGTCCTTCTTGAGTTCGAACAAACCGATCGCCGCCAGCAGGTCACTGAGTTTGCCGTAACCGTAGTTGCGCGGATCGAACGAGGCCTGGTTGCCGATCTGGCTGCCGACCGGACCCAGGTGCGACCAGCCATCCTCGCCTTCTGCCGAGGACACCGCACGGCGCAGCATCTTCACAAGGCGCGTATCGCTGCGCATTTCCGCCCCGCTCTTGCGTGGGCGCGCATCATCGCTGGTGGCCTGCTCGCTGGGCGCCTGTCCGTTCGATGATTGTTCGTTCGCTGCCTGCTCCACATCCTGCACGCTGGCGTGGGTCTGGCCCAACGCTTCGAGGTAGGTGAACTTCGAGCACGCGTTGACGAAGGGTTCCGGCGTTTTCTTTTCGCCGAAGCCATACACCTTTACGCCATCGGTCAGCAGGCGCATCACCATCGGAGTGAAGTCGGCATCGCTGGACACGATCGCGAAGCCATCGAGGTTGCGCGCGTACAGCAGATCCATCGCGTCGATCACCATCGCCATGTCCGACGCGTTCTTGCCCTTGCTGTAGGCGAACTGCTGGATCGGGCGGATCGCGTACTCGTGCAGCACCGCCTCCCAGCCCTTCAGTCGTGGGCTCTTCCAGTTGCCGTAGGCACGGCGGACGTTGGCCACACCGTAGCGCGCGACCTCGGCCAGGACTTCGTCGATCTTCGAGGCCGGTGCATTGTCGGCGTCGATCAACAGGGCGATGCGCTTTTCCGGTTCGCTCATGGACTCCTCACGGGCAGTTGCCTGAACCCGAGTATCGCCGATCCCGATGCACGCTGACGTGACAAGGAGCGACCGTGCGAAGATGCCAGGCACTTCCCCCATGCCCCCCTGGAGTGAGTCGATGAGTCGTGATCGCGTCCCCCACCTGGTCGTTGTCGGCGGCGGTTTCGCCGGCCTGTGGGCCACCCGTGCGCTGGCCCGCGAACGCATACGCATCACCCTGGTCGACCGTCGCAACCACCACCTGTTCCAGCCGCTGCTTTACCAAGTGGCCACCGCTGGGCTGTCCGCTCCGGATATCGCCGCACCGCTGCGCCACATCCTCGGCCACCAGCGCAACGTGGAGGTGCGGCTGGGCGAAGTGGTGGCCATCGACAAGCAGGCCCGCCAGGTACGCATGGCCGATGGCAGCACGCTGGACTACGACAGCCTGCTGCTGGCCACCGGCGCCACCCACGCCTACTTCGGCCACGACGAATGGGCGGACGATGCGCCCGGCCTGAAGACCCTGGACGATGCCATCGCCCTGCGCCGCAAACTGCTGCTGGCGTTCGAACGCGCCGAAGCCGAGCCGGACCCGGAAAAGAAGGCGGCATGGCTGAGCTTTGCCGTGGTGGGGGGTGGCCCGACCGGGGTCGAGCTGGCCGGCACCCTCGCGGAAATCGCCAGGCATACGCTGCGCAATGAATTCCGCCACATCGATCCGGCCAGCGCCAAGGTGCGGCTGGTCGAGGCCGGTCCGCGCGTGTTGTCCACCTTCCCCGAAGTGCTTTCGCTGAAGGCACGCCGACAGCTGGAAAAGCTGGGCGTGGAAGTGATGACCGGCACGCCGGTGAGCCACATCGATGGACAGGGCTTCAAGCTGGGCGACCACTTCGTGCCCGCGCGCACCGTGGTCTGGGCCGCCGGCGTGGCCGCCTCACCGCTGGCGCGCACGCTGGACGTGCCGCTGGACCGCGCCGGTCGCGTGCAGGTGCAGCCCGACCTAACCCTGTCTGGTCACCCGGAACTGTTCGTGGCCGGCGACCTCGCTGCGCTGAACCAGGCCAACGGCAAGCCGGTACCGGGCGTTGCGCCTGCCGCCAAGCAGATGGGCAAGTACGTGGCGGACGTGATTCGCGCGCGCCTGCATGGCAAGGCAGCACCCGGACCGTTCAAGTACGCCGACTTCGGCAACCTGGCCACCATCGGCCGCATGGCCGCGATCGTGCACCTGGGCAAGCTCCAGCTGTCCGGCGTGCTGGCCTGGTGGTTCTGGCTGGCCGCGCACGTGTTCTTCCTGATCGGGTTCCGCAACCGCGTCGTGGTGCTGTTGAACTGGGCGGTGGCGTACTGGAGCTACCAGCGCAGCGCGCGGATCATCTTCGGCGATGACCGCGAAGACCGGCGACCGAAGCGGTAGATCCACGCCATGCGTGACCTCTCGACCGACACAGTAGATCCACGCCATGCGTGGATGAATTTCTGTGCAGGTTGCATGGAGCACAGCCACGCATGGCGTGGCTCTACTGCTTCATCGGGCCTGGATCATGTCCGGTAGAAATCTTCGCGGTAGGTAGCGCGGCGAGCGCCCTCGACCGACACAGTAGATCCACGCCATGCGTGGATGAAGTTCTGCGCAGGCTGCATGGAGCGCAGCCACGCATGGCGTGGCTCTACTGCTTCATCGGGCCTGGATCATGTCCGGCAGAAATCTTCGCGGTAGGTAGTGCCGCGGGCACATCCTCGACCGGCACAGTAGATCCACGCCATGCGTGGATGAATTTCTGTGCAGGCCGCAGGGAGCGTAGCCACGCATGCCGTGGATTCACCGTTTCATCGGGCCGCCGGGCACACGCCGTTTCGACCATGCCCGGCAGAAATCTTCCTTCCTCGCGGTATCGGCAATCTGTGCGGCACTCCAATGCCGGGTGATCCAGATCGCCAACGCGGTGCTGCTCAGGTGCCAGCGCAGCATGTCGTGCTGCGGCTGCCGCCACAGGTGGCGGCGGGCAATCCAGTAGGCCTCCCGCTCGACATCCGGCACCTTCTTCTTCATCGCATCCTTGTCGAAAAACTGCGCGGTGAAGCTCCAGGGGTTGATCGGTTGGTGCCCCATGCGCGGCTCACTGCTGCATGCCGCCACACCACTGGGCGCGCGGTCGGCGGGCTGCGGCCAGCCCTCCACCCAAGCGAGCCCAAGCAGGTACAACAGCCCCGGTAGCAGGTCAACGAAGGCCAGCAACAGCAGTAGCGCGATCCATGCACGGCCCGCAGCACGCATGCGTCACTCCGCCTTCGGCTTCGGGTACCACAGCGCGTTGACGATGACCCAGCGCTGCTCGAAGCGGCCCATGTGGAAGTAGTCGACGAACCACGGGGTTTCCAGCCGCACCGATGCGGCGTTGCCGGTCACGTCCAGCACCGTGCAGCGGCGATCCCATTGATCTTTCGGGGTCTTCAACGCGCCCTGCTTCGTCAGCGCAACCAGCTCTTCCTTCGACATCCGGCGCAGGCCCAGGCGCTCGTCCGGTGTATCACCGAGCACCGCGCGCTTGGCCAGGTCCGGATGCAGGGAACGGGCGACGCGCTGCGGGTCGGCTTCCAGTTGACCGTCGACGTAGTCGTGGCAGGTGGCATCGATGGCTGCGATCGTGGCGGCGTCGGCGGCAGGGCTTGCTGCTGCGGAAAGTGCGAACAACAGGGCAACGGTGGACATCCGGGTCTCCAGCGCTGAGGGCTGGGCGATCATGGCATGGCCGGATGCGCCCCATCCACGCATGGCGTGGATCTACTGCAACAGCCACGCCAGTTTGCGTTCGCGCGGCTGCCGCTTGAGCTCCCATTCGGCACGCGAGGCCGCTGCCCGGTCCGGGTACTCACGCACCGCCAGGACCCGCAGTGGCGGCCGCGACCGGGTGTAGCGGGCCCCCTTGCCGGCCTGGTGAGCAGCAAAGCGGGCCTGCACGTCGGTGCTGATGCCGGCGTAATAGCTGCCGTCGCGGCATTCGAGCAGGTACAGGAACCACGGGCGGGAGGGCGAAACCATGGCCGGATTATGCCGTGCTGCACTGCAGCGGATATACTGGCGACCGAATGCAGGAGAGAGGCGCCGCGCTGGCGCCCGCCGAAGGCGCAGGCTCCCATGATCGCTCAGGCCGGTGGGCTGGAATCCCACCAACCATGCATTCGACTCGCCGAGCTGGAGAGAGGTCACCGGGCACGCCCGGGACGATCCGCCGAAGGGGCACGCGGCTCACGCCGCTGAACTCTCAGGCAAAAGGACAGCGGGAGCGGCACCGGTCATCGTCATCCCGTCATTGCGCAGGCAGTGGCGGTATGTGCGCATGGCCGGCCCCACCGCGCCCGGAGCCTGTCCCATGCTGCTGTCCATCATCTACCTTATCGCCATTTCCGCCGAAGCCATGACCGGTGCCCTGTCTGCCGGCCGCCGCCGCATGGACCTGTTCGGCGTGGTCATGATCGCCTGTGTCACCGCCCTCGGTGGCGGCTCGCTGCGCGACATCCTGCTCGGCCACTATCCGCTGGGCTGGGTGAAACACCCGGAGTACCTCGGTTTCACTGTGTGCGCCGCACTGATCGCCACCTGGGTGGCGCGCTGGATGCACCACTTCCGCCGCACCTTCCTGGTGCTCGATGGCCTGGGCCTGATCGCCTTCACCCTGATCGGCTGCTCGATCGCGCGCGAGGCCGGCCATGCACTCCCGATCGTGCTGATCGCCGGCATGCTCACCGGCGCCTTCGGCGGCGTGCTGCGCGACATCCTCTGCAACGAGGTGCCGTTGATCTTCCAGAAGGAGCTGTACGCCATCATCTCGCTGCTGACCGGTGCGGTGTATCTGCTGTTGCTGCACTGGGGCGTGGCCGATGCCACGGCGATCCTGTGCTGCCTGGGCGGTGGTTTCGCCATGCGTCTGCTGGCGATCCATTACCGCTGGGAAATGCCCAAGTTCGTGTACCACGACGAAGTACATTGAGCGCTGGCCGGCACTACCGGCGGGGTGGCATGACCAAGGTCACGCGGCGACCGCCCGCGTAAACCGCTACCATTGGCGCCCCGTCGCACGCGCGACGGCATCCAGCCACGCCGCGCCTGCGGCCCCGCCAGACAATCCCCCTCCCCCGCTGCCCGTGGCCCTTCGTGGTGCCGACGGGCCCGCATGACCCTGCGTGCACGCAGGGCGCAGGATGCCCCATGTCTGTCGCCGAAAACTCCCGCTCACGTCGTGCCCGCCTGCTGCTGGTCGTTGCCGGTCTTGCCTTTGTCGCTGGCCTGGCGTGGTGGCTGTGGCCGCGGGCCGAGGCGGGCAGTGGCGAAGCCGGCAGCGGCAAGACGGTGCCTGTACGCATCGCCCTTGCCAGCGCCGAGCCGCTGGTGCTGCGGATGAAGGCGGTCGGTACGGTCACTCCGCTGCACAGCGTGGTGGTGCGCAGCCGCGTGGACGGCGAACTGATGCGCCTGCATTTCCAGGAAGGTCAGCAGGTCAACGCCGGCGACCTGCTGGCACAGATCGATCCCCGCCCCTACCAAGTGAAGCTTGCGCACGCACAGGGTACGCAGCAGCAGAACCTGGCCGAGCTGGAGAATGCCGAGCGCCAGCTGCAGCGCTACCGCGAACTGCAGCGACAGAACTACGTGTCGGCACAGGAACTGAGCGACCAGCAGAGCAAGGTGCGGCAGCTGCAGGGGCGCCGCCTCAGCGACCAGGCATCGGTGGACGAAGCACGCCTGCAGTTGCAGTACACGCGCATCATCGCCCCGGTCAGCGGCCGTGTCGGCCTGCGCCGGCTGGACGTAGGCAACCTGGTGCACGCCAGCGATACCGAAGGCCTGGTCACGCTGGCGCAGACGGCGCCGATCAGCGTGCTGTTCACCGTGCCCGAGCCGGAGCTTCCCGCCCTGCTCGATGCCGTGCAGGCGCAGCCGGCGCTGGCGGTGGAAAGCTGGGACCGCGAAGAACGACGGCAGCTCGCCAGCGGCACCCTGTCCAGCGTCGACAACCGCATCGATACCGCCACCGGCACGCTGAAGCTGCGCGCGCAGTTCGACAACGCCGACCAGGCGCTGTTCCCCAACCAGTTCGTCAATGTGCGCCTGCAGCTGGGTGAGCATCCCGCGCTGCTGATTCCCGATGCCGCCGTGCAGTTCGGCAGCCAGGGCAACTACGTGCACATCGTCGACAAGGACAACAAGGCACAACGTCGCTCGGTGGTGCTCGGTCCGGCCGACGCCGGACGCGTGGCGGTGCGTTCCGGCCTGGTGGCTGGTGACAAGGTGGTGATCGAAGGCATCGACGGGCTGGAAGACGGCACCGCGGTGGAGATCATCACCGAGGAGGCATCGACCAGGGCCGGCGCATGAACCTCTCGCGCGCCTTCATCCTGCGCCCGGTCGCCACCACCCTGCTGATGGTGGCGCTGCTGCTGTCCGGGGTACTGGCCTATCGCCTGCTGCCGGTGGCGGCGCTGCCGCAGGTCGACTATCCGATCATCCAGATCACCACGCTGTACCCCGGTGCCAGCCCCGAGCTGACCACGCGCACCATCACCGCGCCGCTGGAGCGCCAGCTCGGGCAGATCCCCGGCCTGAAGCAGCTGTCGTCCACCAGTTCCGGGGGGGCATCGGTGATCACTCTGCAGTTCGGCCTGGAGGTGTCGCTGGGCGTGGCCGAACAGGACGTGCAGGCGGCGATCAACGCCGCCGGCAGCTTCCTGCCCGGCGACCTGCCGGTGCCGCCGGTGTATCGCAAGGTCAATCCGGCCGACACGCCGATCCTGACCCTGGCGGTGACCTCGCAGGGCCTGTCACTGCCCCAGGTGCATGACCTGGTCGATACCCGCATCGCCCAGCGCTTGGCGCAGTTGCCGGGTGTGGGCCTGGTCAGCCTGGCCGGTGGCCAGCGCCCCGCCGTGCGCATCCAGGTCAATCCGGCCGCGCTGGCCGCCAACAACCTGGGCATGGACCACATCCGCACTGCGATTGCCGCAGCCAACGTCAACCTGCCCAAGGGCAGCTTCGATGGCCCGATCCGCGCGGTGATGCTCGATGCCAACGACCAGATGCGCAGCGTTGCCGAATACCGCGCACTGGTGCTGGCCTGGCGTGAGGGCGCACCGCTGCGGCTGGGCGATGTGGCCACCATCACCGACGGCGCCGAGAACCGCCAGCTGGCGGCATGGAGCGGCACCACCCCGGCGGTGCTGGTGAACATCCAGCGCCAACCCGGTGCGAACGTCATCGCCGTGGTCGGACAGGTGCGTGCGTTGCTGCCGCAGCTGCAGGCCACGCTGCCGGCCGGCGTGCAGATGACCGTGCTCAGCGACCGCACCGAATCGATCCGCGCGTCCGTGCGCGGCGTACAGAAGGAACTGGTGCTGGCCATCGCGCTGGTGGTGCTGGTCACCTGGGTATTCCTGCGCAACCTGCCGGCTACGCTGATTCCCAGCGTGGCGGTGCCGCTGTCGCTGATCGGTACGTTCGCGGTGATGCTGCTGGCCGGCTATTCGCTCAACAACCTCACGCTGATGGCGTTGACCATCGCCACCGGCTTCGTGGTGGACGATGCGATCGTGATGCTGGAGAACATCGCCCGCCACTTGGAAGACGGCGAAAGCCCGCGCGAGGCAGCGCTGAAAGGTGCCAGCGAGATTGGCTTCACCCTGGTGTCGCTGACGGTCTCGTTGATCGCCGTGCTGATCCCGCTGCTGTTCATGGCCGACCTGGTGGGCGCGCTGTTCCATGAGTTCGCAGTGACGCTGGCGGTGGCCATCGGCATTTCGCTGCTGGTGTCGCTGACCTTGACGCCGATGCTGTGTGCGCGCTTCCTGAAACCACATGCCAAAGGGTCAGCGCCCCACGGGAATCTGACCCCGCCCGGGTCGGATCCGGTCAGGGCTCCGACCCCGAAGCGCGACGTGTTCGATCGCATCATTGCCCTCTACGACCGACAGCTGCGCTGGGTACTGCAGCGCCAGCCACTGATGCTGCTGGCGACCGTGGCCACGCTTGCGCTGACGGTGGCGCTGTATTTCGCCGTGCCGAAGGGCTTCTTCCCGGTGCAGGATGCCGGCCTGGTGCAGGGCATCAGCGAAGCCCCGCAGGCGATCTCGTTCCAGGCCATGCGCGAGCGCCAGCTTGCCTTGGCCACGGCCATTGAACAGGACCCGGCCGTGGCCAGCCTGTCTTCCTACATCGGCGTGGACGGCAACAATGCCGCCCTCAACACCGGCCGCCTGCTGATCGAACTGAAGCCACATGGCGAGCGCGAGGGCGCCGATGTGGTGATGGCGCGGCTGCAGCAACGCGTGGCGAGGATTCCCGGCATCACCCTGTACCTGCAACCGGTGCAGGAGCTGGGCATCGAAGACCGCATCAGCCGCAACCAGTACCAGTTCACCCTGACCACGCCGGACCTGCAGACGCTGGAAACCTGGACCCCAAAGCTGTTGCACGCGCTTCGCCAATCGTCGGCGCTGCGTGATGTGGCCAGTGACCTGCAGATGCAGGGCCGGCAGGCCAGGGTGAGCATCGACCGCGATGCCGCCGCACGCCTTGGCGTGAGTGTGGAAGCGGTGGCCGACGCACTGTACGACGCCTATGGGCAACGGCAGATCTCGACCATATTCACCCAAGCCAGCCAGTACCGGGTGGTGCTTGAGGCCGATCCGGCGCGGCAACCGGGGCCGGAGGCGATCAGCGGCCTGCGCGTGCGCAGCAGCAACGGCCAGACCGTGCCGCTGGGCGCGGTGGCGCGCGTCGAGCAGGGGCCAACGGCGCTGCTGCGCAACCATGTCGGTCAGTTCCCGGCGGCCACGCTGTCGTTCAACCTTGCGCCCGGCGCATCGCTGGGCGAAGCGGTGGATGCCGTGCATGCCGCGCAGGCACAGGTGGCATTGCCGCAGAGCATCGAGCTGCGCCTGCAGGGCGCGGCGGCGGCCTTCAGCAGTTCGCTGTCGAGCACGCTGTGGCTGATCCTGGCGGCGGTGGTGGTGATGTACATCGTGCTGGGCGTGCTCTACGAGAGCTTCATCCACCCCATCACCATTCTCTCCACCCCGCCCTCGGCGACCGTGGGCGCCCTGGCCGCGTTGTGGGTGAGCGGACGCAGCCTGGACCTGATCGCAGTGATCGGCATCGTGCTGCTGATCGGCCTGGTGAAGAAGAACGCGATCATGATGATCGACTTCGCGCTGGACGCGCAGCGCACGCGCGGCATGAGCCCGCGTGAGGCGATCCACCAGGCGGCGCTGCTGCGCTTCCGGCCGATCCTGATGACCACCCTGGCCGCGCTGTTCGGCGCGGTACCGCTGATGCTGGCCAGTGGCTCGGGCGCAGAGCTGCGGCAGCCGCTGGGCTGGGTGATGGTGGGTGGCCTGATGGTCAGCCAGGTGTTGACGCTGTTCACCACGCCGGTGATCTACCTGGCCTTCGACCGTCTGCAGCGTCGCCGCGCGACAGCACCGGCAACCGCTGGCGAGGCCGGCGCATGACCCCTGTAGCACGCCTGGCACAGGCCTGCGTGCAGCGTCCGGTGGCGACCATCCTCTTGGCGGTGGCGCTGGTACTGGCCGGCCTGCTGGCGCTGCGCCTGCTGCCGGTGGCACCGCTGCCCCAGGTCGACTATCCCGCCATTGAAGTCAGTGCCAGCCTGCCCGGCGCCTCGCCCGAATCGATGGCGGCCACCGTCGCCACGCCGCTGGAGCGTGCGCTGGGCAGCCTGCCCGGCATCTCGCGCATCGATTCGGCCAGCACCCAGGGGAAGACCGAGATCGAACTGAAGTTCGTGCTCGGCCGCGACATCGACGAGGCCGCGCGCGAAGTGCAGGCCGCGATCAACCTCGCCCGCGGCCAGCTGCCCAGCGGCATGCCGGGCATGCCGCAGTACCGCAAGGTCAATCCGTCGCAGGCGCCGATCCTGGCGCTGGCGCTGACCTCCGATACGCTCTCGCCGGGACAGCTGTACGACCTGGGTTCGACCGTGCTGGCGCAGAAGCTGTCGCAGGTGCCGGGCGTGGGCGAAGTGCAGGTGGGCGGCAGCGCGCTGCCGGCGGTTCGCGTGTCGCTGGACCCCAATGCTCTCAATCACGCAGGCCTGGCACTGGAAGACGTGGCACAGGCAATCAGCCGCGCCAATGCAGTGCGCCCACTGGGTGCGGTCGCAGGCGCGCAGCAGCACTGGCAACTGGAAGCGCCGCTGCAACTGCGCCAGGCAACGCAGTATCGCCAGCTGGCGCTGAAGGCCAGCGATGACCGCCTGCTGCGGCTGGGCGATGTCGCTGCCGTCGTCGATGGCGTGGAGGATCGCTATGCCAGTGGCTTCCACAACGAACGCCCCGCCGTGCTGCTGATCGTCAGCCGCCAGCCCGGCGCCAACATCATCGCCACCGTCGATGCCATCCAGGCGCAGTTGCCGCAGCTGCACGCCCTGCTGCCCAGCACGGTGGACATGCGCCTGGTGATGGACCGCTCGCCGGTGATCCGCGCCACCCTGCACGAAGCAGAAGTGACCCTGCTGCTGGCGATCGCGCTGGTGGTACTGGTGGTGCTCGGCTTCCTCGGCCACTGGCGCGCAGCACTGGTACCCAGCGTGGCGATTCCGGTGGTGCTGTTCGGCACGCTGGCGTTGATCGCGCTGATGGGCTTCTCGCTCAATACGCTCTCGCTGATGGCCCTGATCGTGGCGGCGGTACTGGTGGTGGACGACGCCATCGTGGTGCTGGAGAACATCGCGCGCCATCGCGAGCTGGGCGCCGACCGCTGGCAGGCGGCGGTGCGCGGTGCGTCCGAAGTAGGCGCCACCCTGCTGTCGATGAACCTGGCGCTGGCGGTGGTGTTCGTCTCGATCCTGTTCCTGGACGATTTCGTCGAGCGCCTGTTCCGCGAATTCTCGCTGACCCTGGTAGCGGCGATGACGGTATCGGTACTGGTGGCACTCAGCCTGGTGCCGATGCTGTGCGCGCGCCTGTTCGTCGATGACACACAACAACCCTCGCGCTGGCAACGCGGCAGCAATGCGCTGTTCGAGCGCGTGCGTGGCACCTATCTGCGCACCCTGCAGGCAAGCCTGCGTCACCTGCGCTGGCCCTTGCTGGCCTTCGTGGCAGTGATCGCACTCAACGCCTGGCTGTTCCAGCAGGTACCCAAGGGCATCGTTCCGCAGCAGGACACCGCACAGCTGCGCGGCTTCGCGCGTGGCGATGACGGCCTGTCCTTCCAGGCGATGCAGCCGAAGATCGATGCCTACCGCAGACTGCTGCTGTCCGACCCGGCCATCGAGGACATCATCGGGTATATCGGTGGCAGCAACGGGGTCAACAACGCCTTCATCATGATCAAGATGAAGCCGCTGGCCGAGCGCGGTGTCTCCAGCCAGCAGGTGATCGATCGCCTGCGCGCGCGCCTGCCCAAGCTGCCCGGCGGCAATCTGTACCTGTGGGTGGACCAGGACATCCGCTTGGAAGGCGCCGGCAGCAGCGGCAAATACGAATTCCAGCTGCTGTCAGCGGACACCGCACCCTTGCGCCAATGGGCACCGAAGGTCGCTGCTGCGCTGCGTGGCCTGCCGGAACTGGTGGACGTGGAAGCGCAGGGCGAGGCCGGCATGCGCCAGGTGATGCTGGACATCGACCGCGAGGCAGCGGCGCGCCACGGCGTGGACCTGCGCATTGTGGCCAACATGCTCAACAACGCCTTCAGCCAGCGCCAGGTCGCCACGTTGTACGACAGCCTCAACCAGTACCGGGTGGTGATGGAGCTGGACCCGAAGCACACCCAGGACCCGGGCACGCTGGCACGGCTGCAGGTGATCGATGGCAGCGGCCAGCGCATTCCCCTGTCGAGCATCGCCAGCTGGCGCTATGGCATGGCGCCGGACCGCGTGTATCACAGCGAGCAGTTCGCCTCGATCTGGATCGAGTTCGCACTGGCGCCGGGCGTGGGCCTGGAACAGGCCACCCTGGCCATTGATGCGGCGATGGCCAAACTGATGCTGCCGCGCTCGGTGCAGGCCAGGCTTTCCGGCGAGGCCGATGGCCTGGAGCAGCTGCGTTCGCGCCAGTTGTGGCTGGTACTGGGTGCGACGCTGGCGGTGTACCTGGTGCTGGGCATCCTCTACGAGAGTTTCCTGCAGCCATTGGTGATCCTGTCCACGCTGCCGTCGGCCGGCATCGGGGCGTTGCTGGCGCTGTGGCTGTTCGGCAACGAACTGAACCTGATCGCCCTGCTCGGCCTGTTCCTGCTGGTGGGCGTGGTGATGAAGAACACGATCCTGCTGGTCGACTTCGCCCTGGCCGGCGAACGCCGCGGGCTGAGTGCGCAGGATGCAGTGATGGAAGCGGCACGATTGCGCCTGCGGCCGATCCTGATGACCTCGCTGGCGGCACTGCTGGGTACGTTGCCGCTGATGCTGGCCAACGGTGAAGGTTGGGAGCTGCGGCAGCCGCTGGGCATCGCCATCGTCGGCGGGTTGCTGGTCAGCCAGTGGTTGACGCTGTACACCACGCCGGCGATGTATCTGGCGTTGGCGCGAGTACGGGCGGGGCGGTGAGCGAGGCGGCTTCATCCACGCATGGCGTGGGTCTACTGCGGCCATCGACGGTTCGGGTCTCACGCCCCCCCGGCGATGTACCTGGCGCTGTCGCACATACGCAGCGCCAGGCGCATCGCCGGTGCAGACGGGCCGGTCTCCAACTCCGACCGGCCCTGATCGCGGCCGCACCCCCGCAGGCACTGGCCGCCATCCACACACGTGCCGCACTCAAGCGGCTTCGGACACCTTCATCTCACGGCGGGCGCGCACGGCAGCGGCAAGCCGCTCCAGCACCTGCACGGTGGTGTCCCAATCAATGCAGCCATCGGTGATGCTCTGGCCGTAGACCAGCGGCTGGCCTTCCACCAGTTCCTGGCGACCGCCGACCAGATGGCTTTCGACCATCACACCGACGATGCGCTGCTCGCCATCTTCCAGCTGGATGGCGATGTCTTCGATCACCTTCGGCTGGTTTTCGTGGTTCTTCAGGCTGTTGGCGTGGCTGGCATCGATCATCAGGCGCGTCGGCAGCTTGGCCTTGGCCAGCGCCTGGCAGGCATCGGCCACGCTGGCCGCATCGTAGTTCGGCTGCTTGCCACCACGCAGGATCACATGGCAGTCGGGGTTGCCGGTGGTGGAGACGATGGCGGTGCCGCCCTGCTTGGTGACCGACAGGAAGTGATGCGGATTGGAGGCCGCGCCCACGGCATCGGCGGCGATCTTGACGTTGCCGTCGGTGCCGTTCTTGAAGCCGACCGGGCACGACAGCCCCGACGCAAGTTCACGATGCACCTGGCTTTCGGTGGTGCGTGCGCCGATCGCGCCCCATGCCACCAGGTCGGCGATGTACTGCGGCGAGATCACGTCGAGGAACTCGACGCCGGCCGGCAGGCCGAGCTTGTTGATGTCGCGCAGCAGGCCACGGGCGATGCGCAGGCCCTTGTCGATCTTGAAGCTGCCGTCCAGGTCCGGATCGTTGATCAGGCCCTTCCAGCCCACCGTGGTGCGTGGCTTCTCGAAGTACACGCGCATGACGATTTCCAGCTCGCCGGCCAGCGCATCGCGCAGCGGCTTCAGGCGCTGTGCGTACTCGATGGCGGCTTTCGGATCGTGGATCGAGCACGGCCCGACCACCACCGCCAGGCGGTCGTCGCGGCCATGCAGGATCTGGTGCAGGGCGGCGCGCGAAGCGCTGACGGTGTCGGAGGCTTCGTCATCGCAGGGCAGCATCGCCAGCAGCTGGGCAGGCGGTGTCAGCGGTTCGATGGTGCGGATACGCAGGTCGTCGGTGTGCGGGGGCATGGTGAGGGGTCTCTACGGAACGTTGGGGGTCCGCAGCGTGGCGACATGAAAAAAGCCGCCAGGTTCGCTGGCGGCTTTCGGGAATGCGTCTGAAGCTTTCTTCAGGGTGAGCGCAATCCTTCCTCCGCCGGGGGCTTCGGAAAGTAATACCAATAAAAGCTGGCGTGGGCTGCGTTCATGGGATCTATTGATAACACAGGGTTTTGGCGGGTGCCAACTGTTTCATCCGCAACTGCGGGCGCGGTTCAGCGGACTATCGGCCGCCATGCACTTCCACATCCAGCAGCAGCGTCTCGTGGATGTCGACCCAACGCTCCACCACGCGGTCCAGTTCCTGCCTGGCCTCATCAAGCTGTTCGGGGTTGAGCATGGACCTGGCCGTATACAGATCGGACACCAGCTGCCGCAGCGTGGCTTCCTGGATGGCCACCACCGGCCCTTCCAGGCCGGGCACCTGCAGCGCTGGACTGCTGCCCAGCGCTCCGTACAACGTCACCTGGATCTTGCTCTGCATGCTCGACTTCCCTGCGGGTGGACACGGCCGAGCGCCATCTTTACCCGGAATGGATGACACGCGCATGTGCCACGAGGGTGCTGGAATGCCGTCCGATGAGGCGATGGCGCATGGGGTCTCCCTTGAAGGTCATGGGGTTGCCGGCCAGCGGCCGGCACTACCGGGAAACGCGGGTGAACGGTACGGCGCTACAGCGAGCGCAGCGCGCGCTTGCGGATGTATGTATTGGCTGCGCTGTCGTGCGTTGACTGCCACCGCGTGCATACATCGCGCACCCATCCGGGCTGGCTCTTGCCTGCGTCGTTCAGCCAGTTGCCGACCGAGTCCTGCACATAGCGCTCGGGATCGTCAGCGAGGGCCTCCAGCAGGGGCAACGCGTGCTCGGGTTGCTGCTTGAACAGCGCAATGTGCGTGGCCCATACACCGCGGGGGCGAAGCGCCTCACAGGCGAAGCGGCGCTGATGCGGCGAGCGCTGCTGCGTCCAGGGTTGCAGCAGGGCAAGCGCTTCCAGCGGCTCGGCGACGATATCGCTGCGCAAGGCCAACCATGCCCATTCGCGCACACCGAAGTGCGGATCATCTGCCAGTGAACGCATGGCCTGCAGCTTGTCGGCCAATGCCGCCTGCGCGTCGCCGCCGATCAGATAGCAGGCCCATCCGCGCACGGTGTCCGAGGGATGCGCCTGCCAGCAGTGCACGTCACCCTGCCCTGCCTCGCGCAGTACCGCTGCGGCCAATGCCATGCGCTGGGTGATTCCCTTGCCTGCAGCGGCGCGCATGCGCTGCATGGATGCCTGGGGCAAGGTTGGTGCCACCGCCTGCAGCAGTGTGGCGAAATCCACTGCGAGGCACTCGGCCAGGTGCGTGCTGGATACGCTGCCCGCATTGAGTGCCTGCAGGCGTGCCGTGCCGATGGTGCCGCTCATGTGCCTGTTTCCTGGCCTGCGTCGGTGTGTCGCCAGACTTTTTCCAGCAGCAGCGACAACTGCACCTGTTCACCGGAATCAAGGCCGTTGAACAGTCCACCGATCCAATGGGTGTGCTGGTCGAACAGATCGTCAGCCAGGCGCTTGCCGCGCGCGGTCAGCACGATCTGCAGACGGCGGCCATCCTCGGCATCGTTGCGTCGCTGCAGCAGGCCGTCACGCTGCAGGCCATCGAGCAACCCGCTGATGGTGGCGCGGGTGACGCCAGCGCGCTCGGCCAACGCGTGCGGAGGCAACGTGCCACCAGCACCGTGCAGCAGGAACAGCACAATGAAACGGCCCTCGCTGAGGCCGTGCGGCGCCAGGCGTGAAGCGCAGTCACGGTCGATCGCGCTGGACAAGGCCAGCAGCTGGAAGCACAGGCGCAGCTGGGCCAGGTGGGGATCGCCGCGACGGCCAGCCTCCTGGATGAGAGCCGTGTGTTTTGCTTCAAGCATCCATCATATCCGTGATGATTAGGTGCCTTATTATATTTTCGATCCCGCAGGGCGCAAGTCCGGACCGGGCTGCCGCAGGGCATGACGCGGCGCCGCCCCGGGGCCTGGATGGGGTCGACCGGCGCCAGCAGCCAAAGCTGCGGTAGCATCGCGCCACGTCCCGCCAGGAGTTCCACGCATGTGCCGTGTCGTCCTGTTGTTGCTGACGCTGTTGCCGATGGCCGTAGTCGCTGCGCCACCACCGCTGCCATCGCCAGCCCGCATTGATGCCCAGGCGCACCGGCTGATGCAGGCCGCACACGCACGTGGCATGGCGCTGGCGGTGATCGACGCCGGCAAGGTGGTGCACGTGGCCGCCTATGGCGAGCGCAACGCCGCCGGCGAACCGCTGCGTACCGACACCGTGATGTACGCCGCTTCGCTGACCAAGATGGCCTTCGGCCACCTGGTCGCGCAGCTGGCACAGGACCAGGTGATCGCGCTGGACGCCGGCATTGCCACGTATCTGGACAAGCCATTGCCGGACTACCCCGTCGATACGAAGCACTACGCCGATTACAGCGTATTGGCCGGCGACGAACGCTGGCGCCGGCTCACCCCGCGCCTGCTGCTCAATCATGGCAGCGGCTTTGCCAACTTCGCGTTTCTGGAACCGGATGGCAGGCTGCAATTCCATTTCGATCCGGGCAGCCGCTACGGCTATTCCGGCGAAGGCTTGATCCTGCTGCAGTTCGTGCTCGAACGGGGGCGCCTTGGCCAGGACATCGGCGCGCTGATGCAGCGTCGCGTGTTCGACCGCTTCGGCATGCCCCGCACCAGCATGATGTGGCGCGAGGATTTCGCCACCAACCTGGCCGACGGCTGGACCGCCGATGGCACGCCCGAGCCGCATGACGAGCGCAGCCGGGTGCGGGCCGCCGGCTCGATGGATACCACCATCGCCGACATGGCCAACTTCGCAGCGGGCTATGTGCGCGGCGAAGGCCTTTCAGCGGCGATGCGGCAGGAGCTGGTACGTCCGCAGCTGCCGATCACCACGGCCAGCCAGTTTCCGACCCTGCAGGCGGAACTGCCGGTAGCGGAGCGGCGCAGGGACCTGGCAGCCGGCCTGGGCGTGGTCACCTTCCGCGGACCGCAGGGGCCCGGCTTCTACAAGGGCGGCCACGATGACGCGGTGGGCAACACCCTGGTGTGCATCGAGCAGGGCCAGCGCTGCGTGGTGATGCTGGGCAACGATGTCCGCGCCGAGGCGGCGTTTCCGGCGCTGGTGGCGTTCGTGCTTGGCGATACCGGAGTGCCGTGGGACTGGGAGTACGGCGCGGAGAAGGTGCTCGTGCGCTGACGCCATCCACGCATGGCGTGGATCTACTGGCATGGACCGATGGGCATGGATTCATTGGCATGGACCCATTGCTGTGAACCCATTGGCGGCAACACGCCACCCACAAAAAAACCCCGCCTTGCGGCGGGGTTTTTCATTGCAGCAGTGCAGCGGGACTTAGAAGTCCATGCCGCCCATGCCACCCATGCCGCCCATGCCACCAGCGCCACCCATGGCCGGCTCGTCCTTCTTCGGAGCGTCGGCAACCATGGCTTCGGTGGTGATCATCAGGCCAGCGATCGAGGCTGCGTTCTGCAGCGCCGAACGGGTCACCTTGGTCGGGTCTAGGATGCCGAACTGCAGCATGTCGCCGAACTCGCCCGTAGCGGCGTTGTAGCCGAAGCTGCCGGTGCCTTCCTTGACCTTGTTGACGATGACCGACGGCTCTTCACCGGCGTTGGCAACGATTTCGCGCAGCGGGGCTTCCATCGCGCGCAGGGCGATCTGGATGCCGTGGTTCTGGTCTTCGTTGGCACCCTTCAGGCCAGCCAGTGCGGAGACCGCACGGACCAGGGCAACGCCGCCGCCCGGAACCACGCCTTCTTCAACGGCCGCACGGGTCGCGTGCAGGGCGTCGTCGACGCGATCCTTCTTTTCCTTCATTTCGATTTCGGTCGAAGCGCCGACCTTGATCACTGCAACGCCACCGGCCAGCTTGGCCACGCGCTCCTGCAGCTTCTCGCGGTCGTAGTCCGAGGAGGTGTCTTCGATCTGGGTCTTGATCTGCGCAACGCGCGAATCGACCGCAGCCTTGTCACCCACGCCATCGATGATGGTGGTGTTTTCCTTGGAGACCTGCACCTTCTTGGCGCGGCCCAGGTCCTTGATGGTGGCCTTTTCCAGCGACAGGCCGACTTCCTCGGAGATCACGGTGCCGCCGGTCAGCACGGCCATGTCTTCCAGCATCGCCTTGCGACGGTCGCCGAAGCCCGGAGCCTTGACGGCCACGACCTTGACGATGCCGCGGATGGTGTTGACCACCAGGGTCGCCAGCGCTTCGCCTTCGACTTCCTCGGCAACGATCAGCAGCGGCTTGCCAGCCTTGGCGACGCCTTCCAGCACCGGCAGCAGGTCACGGACGTTGGAGATCTTCTTGTCGTGCAGCAGGATGTACGGGTCATCCAGGTCAGCGGTCTGCGACTGCTGGTTGTTGATGAAGTACGGGGACAGGTAGCCGCGGTCGAACTGCATGCCCTTGACCACGTCCAGCTCGTTGTCCAGGCCCGAGCCTTCTTCAACGGTGATCACGCCTTCCTTGCCGACTTCCTTCATCGCGTTGGCGATGATCTGGCCGATCGACTCGTCCGAGTTGGCCGAGATCGTGCCGACCTGGGCAATGGCCTTGTCGTCAGCGGTCGGCTTGGAGATGTTCTTCAGCTCGGCGACGGCAGCCACGACGGCCTTGTCGATACCGCGCTTGAGGTCCATCGGGTTCATGCCGGCAGCAACGGCCTTGGCGCCTTCGCGGATCAGGGCCTGGGCCAGCACGGTGGCGGTGGTGGTGCCGTCGCCGGCGTCGTCGTTGGTACGGGAGGCGACTTCCTTCACCATCTGCGCGCCCATGTTCTCGAACTTGTCAGCCAGTTCGATTTCCTTGGCGACGGACACGCCGTCCTTGGTGATGGTCGGGGCGCCGAAGCTCTTCTCGAGCACGACGTTGCGGCCCTTCGGGCCCAGGGTGGCCTTGACGGCATTGGCGAGAACGTTGACGCCGCGCACCATGCGCGAACGGGCGTCTTCACCGAAACGAATATCCTTGGCAGCCATTGCGTTTACCTCATTGGTAGCGCCGGGCCATGCCCGGCGGCTGGGTGTTGGAATCAGGGGATGAAGCAGGTCGCGCCGACGCTCAGCCGATGACGGCGAGCACGTCGTCTTCGCGCAGGACCTTGTACTCGACGCCTTCGCTCTTGTACGAGCTGCCGGCGTACTGGCCGTAGATGACCTTGTCACCGACCTTCAGCGACGGAGCGCGCACGTTGCCGTTGTCCAGCGGCTTGCCCGGGCCCACGGCCACGACTTCACCCTTGGTGGACTTTTCCTTGGCGGAGTCCGGGATCAGGATGCCACCGGCGGAAACTTCGTCGGCTTCGATCGGCTTGACCACAACGCGGTCGTGCAGCGGCTTGATGCTCATGTGGGACCTCTTAAGTTATTGATTGATCTGAAAAAGTCCGGCGATGTTAGCACTCGCACCAAGCGACTGCCAGCAACGCGCGTGAAAAAGCCCGACAGGTCGGGAGCACGACAGAGATGGAGACCTCCGGAGGCCTTTCAAGGCCCGCCCCCGAAATTTTTCCCGGCGGCCCGGCGGCACTCCATCCCCGCGCGGACGCCTTTATAGGGATGCGTCGCGGCAAGCCAAGGGGGAGTTGGCCACCATTTGGTGACCGCCGTCGCACTGTCAGATATCTGGCGTTCATTTACGACAAAGTGTCACCGGATCGGCTTTAGGGTGGCCCGGCATTCCCAATCACAAGGAGTAGTCGATGCGATTGCTGTCCCCGCTCGCCGCCGCCTGCCTGCTGGCCCTGGCTGCCGCGCCGGCCCAGGCCGAGGTCTTCATCAACGAACTGCACTACGACGACAGCACCGCTGCCGGTGACGTCGGCGAAGCCATCGAAGTGGTCGCCACCGCCGGCGAAGACCTGTCCGGCTACCGCCTGTACCTCTACAACGGCAGCAACCCGTCGGCCGCCACGGTCTACGCCAACAACGCGGTGCCGGCCGGAACCGCGGCGAGCTGCGGCAGCGCCACCCTGGCGGTGGTCACCTACCCCAGCAACGGCCTGCAGAACGGTGCCAACGACGGCATCGCCCTGGTCGACGCCAGCGGCAAGGTGGTCCAGTTCCTCAGCTACGAGGGCGCGATCACCGCTTCCGGTGGCCCCGCCGCCGGCATGACCAGCCAGAACATTCCGGTTGCCGAAACCAACAGCACCGCGGCGGGCACCTCGCTGCAGCTGACCGGCAGCGGCAGCCAGTACGCGCACTTCACCTGGGCCGAATCGGCCAGGCAGACCTTCGGCAGCTGCAACAACAACCAGACCTTCAGTGGCGGCGGCACCCCGGGCCCGAACACGCCGCCGTCGGTGTCCACCACCACGCCGGCACAGGGCAGCAGCACCTTCCCTGCCGCCGCCGACCTGGAAGTGGTGTTCAGCGAGACGGTCAACCTCGCCAGCGGCGCCTTCGCACTGACCTGCGGCACTTCGGGCAGCGTGCCGCTGACCTGGCCGGCCAGCGGCAAGAGCGTGAAGCTGTCGACCAACACCGCGCTGGTCGCCGGTGAAGCCTGCCGCTTCGACATCCGTGCCGCACGCATCACCGATGCGCAGGGTGCCCGCCCGGCGACCGACAGCCGCATCGCCTTCACCGTGGCCACCACCACCGGCAATCCGGACCCGGGCAATCCCGGCGGACCGGCCGGTTACTACTCGAAGGTCAACACCAGCAGCCCCAGCCAGCTGCGCTGCTCGCTGCACGCTACCATCAAGGGCCACACCGCGTATCCGTACAGTGGCTCGGGCACCAGCACCTGGACCATCCTGGAAATCGCCGACGAAGATCCGAACAACAGCGGCCGGATCCTCGATGCCTACCGCAACCACAGCTTCGCCAAGGTGACCGACCGTGCAGGCAGTGGCAGCGGCCTGAAGTACAACCGCGAGCACACCTGGCCGAACTCGCTGGGCTTTGCCAGCACCACCGGCGACAAGGGCCTGCCGTACGCGCCCTACACCGATACCCACATGCTGTACCTGACCGACGCACAGTGGAATGCCGACCGCGGCAACAAGCCGTTCGGCAAGTGCGATGCCAACTGCGGCGAGCGTGCCACCGAAGCCAACAACGGCCACGGCGGTGGCAGCGGTGGCTACCCGGGCAATTCGAACTGGGTGCGTACACCGGATGGCAATGCCGGTACCTTCGAGGTGTGGGGCCATCGCAAGGGCGACATGGCACGCGCGGTGATGTACATGGCCATCCGCTATGAAGGTGGCAAGGATGCGGCCACCGGCCAGTCCGAACCGGACCTGGAACTGACCGACGACCGCAGCAAGATCGTCAAGACCAGCAGCTCGCCGGCCTACATGGGCCTGCTGTCGACCCTGATCGACTGGCACCTGTCCGATCCGCCGGATGCCGCCGAGCAGGCGCGTAATGACGTGATCTACTCGTTCCAGGGCAACCGCAACCCCTTCATCGACCACCCCGAGTGGGCCACCCCGGGCCTGTTCACCTCGGCCAAGCCGGCCACCTGCCAGCTGGCCAACTGACCGCGCAACGCTGCGGTCCACTGCCGTCGCCGGGCCCTGCCCCGGCGACGGCCCTATACTCGACGGTCATGTCGACCGTCGATCCCGTCCTGCTGCTGTTGACCACCTGCCCGGACCGGGCCAGTGCCGAGCGCATCGCGCACGCGCTGGTCGCCGAGCATCTGGCTGCCTGCGTGACCCGCCTGGACGGCGCTCAGTCGACTTACCGCTGGCAGGGTGAGGTCACCACCGACGCCGAGCTGCAGCTGCTGGTGAAGACCACCGCAAGCCGTGTCGATGAAGCCATCGCCCGGATCGTCGAACTGCATCCGTATGAACTCCCGGAGTGCATCGCGGTCGAAACCCGGGCCGGCCTGCCGGCGTATCTGGACTGGATCCGGGCACAGACCCGGGAGGACATTGATTGAAGACTCTGTTTGCGCGTGGCGCCGCCTTGTGCGCTCTGTTGTGGCTTTCATTGCCGGCCTTCGCGCTGGATGAGAAGGATCTGCTGCCGGTGGACCAGGCGTTCGCGCTGACCGCCAGCGCGCCCGAGCGTGGCCAGATCCAACTGCAGTTCAAGATCGCCCCGGGCTACTACCTGTATCGCCACCGCACCACGGTGAAGGCCGATCCGGCGTTCAACGCCGCTGCGCTGCAGATGCCCGCAGGCAAGAAGCACCACGACGATTTCTTCGGTGAGGTGGAGACCTACCGCGAGCGCCTGCAGGCCACCCTGCCCGGCGCGCCCACCGATGCCGCCGGCACCATCAGCCTGGAAGTGCGTTACCAGGGCTGCGCCGATGCTGGTGTGTGCTACCCGCCGCAGAAGCGCGTGGTGCAGGTGACCCTGCCCGGTGCAGGCGGTGCGGCGGCCACGCTGCCGACCGCACGCGCCACCGGCGCCAGTGCATTCAACAACCCGCTGGCCGGCGCCGGCAGTGGCGGTGGCCTGCGGCTGCCGGGCACCAGCAACAGCCAGGCACTGCCGCTGCCGTCGGATCAGGCATTCGGCTTCGATGCCATCGCCAGCGATGGCAATACCCTGCTGCTGCGCTTCAGCCCGGCACCGGGCTATTACCTGTATCGCGACCGCACCTCGCTGAAGCTGGAAGGCAGCGCCGGGGTACTGGCCGACAAGCCGCGTTGGCCGGCGGCGCAGTCGCACCGCGACGAGCACTTCGGTGATGTGGCGGTCTATTTCAACCAGGTGGAAGTGCCGGTGCCGCTGCGCCGCAGCCGCGCCGAGGCGGTCGACAGCACGCTGGTGGTGACCTTCCAGGGTTGCCAGACCGATGGCATCTGCTACCCGCCGATGACCCGCCGGGTGAAGTTGTCGATCCCCGCCGGCAAGGCCAACACCACCAGTGATGCACCTGCCGCACGCGACGAAGTGATTCGTTCGCTGCCGGCTTCGGCCACTGCCGGCACCCGCGAGGGCGCCAACGGCACACCGCTGCGCCTGCTTCCGACCGTGCCCAACGACGCGCCGGCCGCCACGGGTGGTGCCGACGCCAGCAACGGCTCGCGCGATGCCTTCGCCGCCGACGCGCAGCAGGACAATGCGCTGCGTACCAAGGCTCCGAGCCGCGTACCGAAAACCGACAGCTCGCTGCTGTGGGTACTGCTGCTGGCACTGGGCGGTGGCCTGGTGCTGAATCTGATGCCCTGCGTGCTGCCGATCCTGTCGCTGAAAGTGCTGAGCCTGGCGCAGAGCGGTGAAAGCGCCGAGCGCGCCCGCAGCCATGCCATGTGGTACACGCTGGGCGTGCTGGTCGCCTTTGCGGTGATCGGCGCGCTGATGGTCGGCCTGCGCATGCTCGGCAATGCGGTCGGCATCGGTTTCCAGCTGCAGCATCCCGGCGTGGTCGCGGCGTTGGCCTACATCATGTTCGCGGTGGGCCTGAGCCTGTCCGGCGTGTTCACCATGGGCGGCGGCATCGGCAACTTCGGCCAGTCGCTGGCGCGACGCAGTGGCCCGGCCGGCGACTTCTTCACCGGCGTGCTGGCCTGCGTGGTCGGCAGTGCCTGCGTGGGACCGTTCTTCGGCCCGGCGGTGGCCTATGCCTTCGTTGCACCGCCGGTGGCGGCGATGCTGGTGTTCCTGTTCCTCGGCCTGGGCCTGGCCCTGCCGTTCCTGCTGATCGGCTTCGTGCCGGCGCTGGCCCGTCGCCTGCCCAAGCCGGGCCAGTGGATGGAAACCCTCAAGCACGTGCTGGCCTTCCCGATGTACGCCGCCGCGTTGTGGCTGCTTTGGGTGCTGGGCAAGCAGCGCGGCGTGGATGGCATGGCGCTGGCGCTGGGTGGCCTGCTGCTGCTCACCGGCGGCCTGTGGCTGTTCGAGCGCAGCCGCTGGCGCAGCCAGCGCGCGGCCGGGCTGCTGGGCGTGCTGCTGGTGATCGCCGCGCTGGTGCCGGTGTGGGCGGTGACCCAGCTGGCACCGCCGGCGCGTGCCGCGCAGGCGAGCAGCGAGAACGTGGTGGATTATTCGCCGCAGATGCTGGACCGCCTGCGCGCCGACAACCGCGTGGTGTTCGTCAACATGACCGCCGACTGGTGCGTGAGCTGCAAGGCCAACGAGCGCGCGGTGCTGTCGCGCCCGGAGTTCAAGGAACTGCTCAAGCGTACCAACGCGGTGTACATGCGTGGCGACTACACCAATGTCGACCCGCAGATCACCGCGTTCCTGGATGAGCACAAGGCCGTGGGCGTGCCGCTGTACGTGGTGTACGGCCCCGGCGCCCCGCCGACGGTGCTGCCGACCCTGCTGACGCAGGCGCTGGTGGAAGAAGCACTGCTGCGCACCGCGCGATGAAGTGGCAACGGCCAGCGCTGCTGTGGACAGCAGTGCTGGCTGCCGGTCTTGGCCTATGGGCCGGCAACCGGCTGGCGCCGGAGCCGGCGACGGAAGCTGCAGCGCCTGTTGCGGTATCGCCGCCGGCGCTGCCGATGCTGCGGCCCGGTGATCCGCTGCCGGCGCTGGTGCTTGCCGATGCTGAAGGTCACGCGCTGGATATCCACGAACGCTTCAAGGGCCGCCCATTGCTGGTCAATGTGTGGGCCAGCTGGTGCGGCCCCTGCGTGGAAGAGATGCCCGAACTGGCCCGCTTTGCCGAGGGCCAGGGCGCACACGGCGTGCAGGTGTTGGGCCTGGCACTGGATACGCCGGACGGCGTGCGTGATTTCCTGCAGCGAGTGCCGGTGGACTATCCCATCGTGCTCGATACCCCCGGCCCACGCGATGCCAGCGTGCAGTTGGGCAACGCGCAGGGTCTGCTGCCCTACAGCGTGCTGTTCGACGCACAGGGACGGATGGTGAAGGCCAAGCTCGGACCGTTCGCGCACGGCGAAATCGAAGGCTGGGCGAAGTAGGTCGGCAGGGCTGCGCCCTGCACCTGCGGATGCTTTCAGGCAACAGCAACAGCAACAGCCGAAGCAACGGCCAAAGCGGCATTGCGTGGGATGGCGGGGCGGTGTCGGAGTGCGGGGACGCCGCAAGTACGTCCTTGTAGCTCGTGTGCGCTGTCCTGCGCACACGGCAAGACCGGGGTTGGGCGTCCTGCCCAGCCCGCCCGAGGCATGCCTCGGGCCCATGCGGCTGACACCCCGCACTCCGACACCGCCCCGCCTCTGACAGATTTCCGGTGTCTGATGGATCTACCTCGTGCGTGGATGAATCTTCATCGGAATCGAATATGTCGACAATTGAACGAAGAGCATCCACGCGTGGCGTGGATCTACGTGTCGACCAAGGTCGACACCTACCAACAGCGGCGGGGAATTGTCGAAGGCGGGGCGATGAATCTTCATCGGAATCGAATAGTTGGACAATTGAACGAAGAGCATCCACGCGTGGCGTGGATCTACGTGTCGACCAAGGTCGACACCTACCAAGAGCATCGCAGAACGCCATTCCGGCAGATCGCGGAAAACTGTCGAAGGCGGGGTGGGTCCGGTTGCGGGGGTGTCCGCGGCATGGATGCCGCGGCCAAGCCCCCATGGATGGGTTTACGGCGTCCCCCGCAACCGGACCGGCACTACGGCGGGTGCAGGGCGCAGCCCTGCCGGCAAACCCTCCTTGACCGCAGCGGCCCGCGACCCGGAGAATTACGAGATTAATTCTCATTTGCTGTTGCGCAGGATGCGGGCGGCAGCCTCGACGGCCCTCGATCCCGATGTTCAAGAACGTCCTCTTCCAACTGCACTGGCTGCTGGGCATCAGCGCGGGTGCCATCCTGGCCGTGATGGGCCTGAGCGGTGCAGTCCTGTCGTTCGAGGATGAACTGCTGCGCGCCGCCAATCCCGGCTTCGCCGAGATCGCCGAGCACCATGCCGACAACCAGCAGCCGCTCGCCCTGAGCGAGCTGGTGCCGTTGCTGCAGGCAGGCAGCGAGCGGCCGCTGCAGCGCCTGCGGGTGGATGCCAGCGGCCAGCGGCCATCGGTGGCACGCTTTGCCGGCGGCAAGGACCACTGGGTCTATTTCGACCCCTACAGCGGCGAACGCTTCAGCGCGCTGCGTGGACAGGCCTTCTTCGATTTCGTCGAGGACCTGCACCGCCACATGGTCGCCGGTGAACGCGGCTCGTGGATCACCGGCAGCTGTGCGATCGCACTGTTGTTCTTCACCCTGTCCGGGCTGTACCTGCGCTGGCCACGCCGCTGGTGGCACTGGCGCAGCTGGCTGGCGGTGGAATGGTCGCGCAAGGGCCGGGGCTTCCTGTGGAGCCTGCATTCGGTGATCGGCACCTGGGTGCTGCTGATCTACCTGATGAGCGCACTGACCGGGTTGTGGTGGTCGTTCGACTGGTATCGCAACGGGCTGACCCAGCTGCTGGGTGTCGCGCCCCCCGCCAAGCACAAGGTCGCCACGGATCTGCCCCTGGATCTGCACAAGGTCGAGGCCACGCTGTATGCACTGCCCGGCGTGCGCCAGGGCTTCATCGACCTGCGCCTGCCGGAGAAGCCCGGTCAAGCGCTCAACGTACGGGTGATGTCGGCGGATCCCGCACAACGGGGCGGCCATCACGACCGCGCGCATGACCTGCTGCAGCTCGACCCGGCCACCGGCGCGGTCCTCGACGCGCGCCCCTACGCGCGCCAGGGTGCCGGCGGCCAGCTCACCACCAGCATGTTCGCCCTGCACTCGGGCAGCTTCTTCGGCATGCCCGGGCGCATCGTGGTGATGCTCAGCAGCCTGGGCATGTGCCTGTTCTTCGTTACCGGCTGGCTGTTGTACCTGGACCGCCGCCGCGGCCAGCGTGCCGCCCGCGCGCTGCGGCAGACCGTGCCGGCAGCAGCACCCCATGCCGCGGGCACGCCGTGGCTGGTGGTGCATGCCAGCCAGAGCGGCCTGGCCGAACAGTTGGCCTGGCGTGCGGCGGCACAGCTGCAGGCGGCCGGCCACGCGGTGCAGGTACTGCCGCTTGCGCGCGTGGCTGCCGCGCAGCTGCAGGCCACCACGCAAGCGCTGTTCGTGCTCAGCACCTTCGGTGATGGCGAACCACCGGACAACGCACGGCGCAGCACGCGCCAGTTGCTGGCACAGCGTCCGGACCTTTCCGGGCTGCGTTACGGCATGCTCGCGCTGGGTGATCACCAGTACGCGCAGTTCTGCGGGTTCGGCGTGCAGATCGACGACTGGTTGACGCGCTCGGGCGCGCAACCCTTGTTCGCCCGCATCGACGTCGATGCTGCTTCGGTGGTGGCGCTGCGCCAGTGGCAGCTGCAGCTGACCGCACTGACTGGCATCGACACCGACGACAGCGTGTTGCCGGCCGCCACAGTGATGCACGGCTGGCGCCTGCTCGGCCGCACCCTGCTCAACGCTGGCAGCGTCGGCGGCCAGATCTGGAAGATCCGCCTGGCACCGCCGGCCGATGTCGATTGGCAGGCCGGCGACATCCTGCACATCGCGCCCCGCCACGACGCGATGCATGCCAGCGCGGTACTGCGCGCGCATGGCCTGGATCCCCAGCAGCCACAGCTGATCGATGGCGTTGCGAAGACCCTGCTGGAACTGGCCAGCGAACGCGTGCTGCCCGAACCCGGCCGTGCGTTGCAGGTGCAGGATGCAGGCCTGTGGTTGTCGGGCCTGCCGTCACTGCCTGGGCGTGAGTACTCCATCGCCTCATGCGCCGCCGATGGCGAAGTGGAGCTGGTGGTGCGGTTGGTCCACGACGCAGCAGGTCGCGCAGGACTGGGCTCGGGCTGGCTGGCCCTGCATGCGCCGCTGGACGGTGCGATAGCCGCCCGCGTGCATCGCAACCCGGGCTTCCATCGGCAGCCGGGCGCGCCGATGCTGCTGATCGGCAACGGCACGGGCATCGCCGGCCTGCGCAGCCTGCTGCGCGAAGCCGCGCACCGGGGCGAGCACGGTCACTGGCTGCTGTTCGGCGAGCGTCAGCGCGCGCACGATTTCCTGTTCGCCGACGAGATCATCCAGTGGCAGGCTGACGGGCACCTGCTGCGCTTGGATCAGGCCTATTCGCGTGATGTGGACGATGGCAGCTACGTACAGCATCGATTGCGCGCTGCGACAGATGAACTGCAGGCGTGGTTGGCACGGGGTGCAGTGATCCATGTGTGTGGATCGCTGCACGGCATGGCCGAAGGCGTGGACCAGGTGCTGCGCGAGGCACTGGGCGATGAAAGGGTGGAACTGCTGCTGGAGAACGGGCGCTACCGGCGCGACGTGTATTGAATCCGTTCGCCGGGCATGGCCCGGCGCTACCCGTCATGGGTTTCAACGGTAGCGCCGGGCCATGCCTGGCGAAGGCGATCAGGCCATCACGCCGCCGCCCGTGACCGGCGCTCGGGCTGCAGCCGGAACGCGGCCACCGCTTCGGCCAGCGCACGCACCTGGGTCTGCATCTGCGCAGTCGACGCGCCGGCCTCTTCCACCAGGCTCGCATTGCGCTGCGTGCTGGCCTCCATCTGTACGACGGTCTGGTTTACCTGGGCAATGCCCGCATGCTGGTCGTGCGAGGCACTGCGGATACCGGCCAGCAGGCCGGCCAACTGCTGCACGCTGCTGACGATCTCGTCCATCGTCGTACCCGCCTGCTCGGCCTGCGTACTGCCCTGGTCGACCCGCGTCACCGAATCCTCGATCAGCCCCTTGATCTGCTTGGCGGCATCAGCACTGCGCTGGGCCAGCAAGCGCACTTCGGCCGCCACCACCGCGAAGCTTCGGCCCTGCTCGCCTGCACGCGCGGCCTCCACTGCCGCGTTGAGGGCAAGGATATTGGTCTGGAAAGCGATGCCATCGATCAGCTGGATGATGTCGCCGATGCGCCGCGATGCGTTGCTGATGCCCTGCATGGTGGCCACCACCTGGCCGACCGCGGTGCCGCCGCGCTCGGCAACCCGGGCGGCCTCACGTACCAGTCCATCGGCGCGCTCCGTCGCATCGGCGTTGCGGCCGACGGTATCGGTCAGTTCATGCATCGATGCAGCGGTTTCTTCCAGGTTGGCGGCCTGCTGTTCCGTGCGCTGGGAAAGATCGTGATGGCCGGCAACGATTTCACCCACCCCCACATCCAGGCGGACGGTGGCCTGCTGGATGCGGGTGACGATGTGGCCCAGCTGCGCGACGGTGGCGTTGGCATCGTCACGCATGCGGGCGAACACGCCCTGCAGGTCGCCCTCCAGGCGCACGCTCAGGTCGCCGCGTGCCAGTGCGGCCAGCAGCGCCTGCAGATCGCCGAGGTTGGCCTCGAAGGTGGACAGCAGGCGATTGATGCTGGTCGACAGCGTGCGCACGAAGCCCTGCTTGCCCTCCAGTACGATGCGCCCCTGCAGCTCGCCATGCGCCGCCGCGTCGACCAGTGCCGCCACTTCGGTTTCCAGCAGTGTCTCCAGCGCGCGGCTGCGCCATTCCACTGCCACGCCGAGGAAGTGGTCGTCCTCGACGATGGCGTTGGCGATCAGCTGGTAGCGGGTGCCGGCGTGGCCGATCTCGCGCTCTTCGCGCTGACGGACACCAATCAGCCCCGCCAGTACCGGGTGCAGGCGGACCGCGTCGCTGCCAAGCAACGTCTCTGCGGGAAGATCCAGCAGCTGCAGCAGCGCTGGATTGGCGTAGGCCACCTGCCCTTCCGCGTCGACCACCATCAAGCCGGTCTGCGCGCTGTCCAGCGCCTGCCGCACGCGCGTATTGCCGCGCGCAACCGCGCGCTCGGTTTCGATCCGCGCACGCAGGCGTTGCTGCATGTCGACCAGGCACTGCGCAAGCTGACCGATCTCATCGTTGGCGTTGTGCACGCGCAGCGTGGTGTCGAGCCGATCATCGGCGATATCGCCAGCGAAACGCAGGGTGTCCTGGATCGGTCGACGCACCGCGCGGACGACCAGCACCAGGCTGGTGATCAGCACACCGGCCACCAGCAGCAGAGTGGCCACAAACAGCACGCTGGCCATCCGTGCACCCGACTGCTGACGAAGCTGCGCCTGGGCCAGGGCCACACTTTGCGCCTGCTGGAATGCGGCCAGTGCCGGGCCCACGGCTGCCGCCGTCTCGAGCAGCGACTGTGCTTCCACGTCCAGGCCGACACGCGCGGCGGTATAGCCCAGCAGCGCGGCCTGGTAGGCCTCCATGCCCATGCGCACCTGCTCCTGCACCTCGGCTGGCAGGCCCGCCAATGCCAGATCGAAGGGCAGCTTTTCTTCGCTGGCACGATCGGCGTGGGTGGAATCGCCATCGAGCAGCAGCAGCGCTTCCTGCCGCCGCATCCGCTGCACATGCAGGGAAAGCGCAGGGCGCTCCAGCGCGTCCACCTGTGCCTGCAGTGCGTCGGCGGACTGCTGCAGCTGCGCGGCCAGGCCTGCGTCGCCGCGCCCCATCTCATCCACCCGCTCGAACAACGCGGCGATGCCCTGTGAGAATGCGTCGACGGCTTCAGTCATCGCCTGCAGCACCTTGCGCCGACCCGCATCCATCGGCATTGCACGCAACGCCTGCAGATCCTGCTTCAACATCCGTTGCGTGGCCAGCAACTGGCTGCGGTCGGCATCGTCGAAACTTCGCGCATACTGGGTCTGCAGGCGCCGGGCCTCGGCCACCCGCGCTGCCAGCGAAGCGACGCGGTCACTGCCGTGCTGGTAGCTGGCCTGATCGCGCGCCGCCTGCTTGCTCGCATGGCTGGTCCAGGCATGGACGGCGGCAATGGCCACCAGGCCCAGGCTGCAGACCAGCAGGGTCGCCTTGAGCTTGTCGGCGACGCTCAGCCGATGGGGCTGCAACCAGCGCAGCAGGCCAGGGAAACGGGAACGCAAGCCGGCAACGCGGCTACGCAGGGACCGAAGGTGGGGAACGACGGCCGACATGACAGACTCCAGGCGGAAGGACGCACCTTTATCGACTGGTTGCAGCAGAACTTTAGCCCCGGATTGATTCCTGCTACGAGCGGCGGGCAGTTGTCGCTGTTGTACCGGCCGCAGACGACCGGGGGATGACACCGGCGGGATGCGCTTGACCTCAACCCCGGTTGCGGTATCACAGTGGAGCCCCCCGCCCGTGATGCCTGCCATGCCCATCGACGTCCCCCGCTACCTGCAGCGCCTGCAGCTGGATGCCCCGCCCCCGCTCACCCTGGCCGGGCTGACCCTGCTGCAGCAGCGCCACAACGCCCTGCTGCCGTTCGAGACCCTGACCAGCCTGCTGCGCGACGCGGTGGCAATCGACCTGGACAGCGTCCAGCACAAGCTGCTGCACGCGCAGCGCGGCGGTTACTGCTTCGAACTCAATGGCGCGTTCCTGGCGCTGCTGCAGGCCTTGGGCTTCGATGCGCAGCCACTGAGTGCACGCGTGCTGCTGTCGGCCACCGAGGGCGAGCTGACTGCGTGTACGCATCTGCTCCTGCGGGTGCGTCTGCAGGAAGAGGATTGGCTGGTCGATACCGGCTTCGGCAGCCTGACCCCGACCGTACCGCTGCGCCTGCACGAGACCGCAGTGCAGGACACACCGCACGAGCGTTACCGCGTGCAGACGCTGGATGATGGCGACTTCATGCTCGCCGCCGAGGCGGGGGATGACTGGCGGGCGCTGTACCGCTTCGACCTGCAGCCACCGGCGCCGATCGACAACGAGGTAGGCAACTGGTACGTGTGCACGCATCCGCAGTCGAGCTTTCCCGGCCAGCTGCGTGCATCACTGACCGGGCCGGATTGGCGACGCACCATCGGCAGCGGCAACTACACCGAATACCGCCCGGGCCAGGCGCCGGCCAAGCGCCCGCTGCGGGATGTGCAGGACGTGCGTGAGGTGCTGCAGCAGGGCTTCGGCATGCGCCTCCCCGACGATCCGCGGTTGGATCCGGCCATCGCCGACTGGCTGCAGCGATCACAGGCCACATCCGTGTAGCGCCGCGCAATGCTCGGCTGCTGTGCTTGCGGCTATGGGTTGACGGGTGCCTGCAGAGCAATCCGGTTGCCCTCGCTGTCGCGGATCTCGGCTACCCGCCAGCCACCCGCCACGGCCGGGCCAAAGCACAGCACCGCGCCGGCCTGCAGGGCACGCTGCAGGCTCCGATCCACATCGTCCACGCCCAGGTAGATGCGCGGGCCCTGCTCCGACGGCACGTAGTCGGTGCCGTGCACCAGCGCCATGCTGGCACCTGCGGCGTCGTCGTTGAACGACAGGTAGGCCATCCGGCAGTCATGCAGGTCGATCGGCGCTTCGATGCGTACCTGCAGCCAGTGCTCGTAGAACATCACGGCGCGTTCGAGATCGGCGACCGGAACTTCAACATGCAGGATGGGATTCATGGTGATCGTGCTCGGCGTGCAGGTTGATGAAAGGCAGCATCGCAGCCCTGTGCACTGCACGATACGGCCCCGACTGGCATGCTGGACAGCCTGCCATCGTACTGGAAGCGCCCATGTCCCTGGCCGATCACCGTCATGCCCTGGCCCCGTTGGGCCACCTGCGCGTTGCCATCAACCTGGGCAACCCGGTGCTGGCCCAGGGCGACGCCAATTCACCGCGTGGGCCGTCGGTGGAACTGGCCACCGCGCTGGCACAGCGGCTGGGTGTGCAGGCACGCTTCAGTTGCCACGACGCGGCCGCATCGGTGGTTGCAGCGGCGAGCGACGATGCATGGGATCTGGCCTTCCTGGCGGTGGACCCGGCACGTGCCGACCGCATTGCCTTCAGCGCGCCGTATGTGGAGATCGAAGGCACCTATCTGGTGCGCGATGACAGTCCAGCGCACCGGGTTGCAGACCTTGATCGCAACGGGCTGCGCATCGCGGTGGGACGCGGCGCCGCCTACGATCTGTTCCTCAGCCGTGAGCTGCGGCACGCGGCGATTGAACGTGCCGACACCTCGGCCGCGGCCATCACCCTGTTCGACCAGCAGCGGCTGGATGCAGCGGCCGGCGTACGCCAGCCCCTTCTGGCCTGGGCGCAGGCACATCCCGGCCATCGCGTGCTGGCCGATCGCTTCACCGTCATCCAGCAAGCGGTTGCCGCGCCCGTCGCACGACCCGCAGCGGCGTTGCAGGCGCTGTTCGCGGAAGTGCAGGCGATCAAGGCCGGGCCGCTGCTGGGCGAGGCCTTCGCGCGTGCCGGGCAGGCAGTCACGCTGTTGCGGTGACGCACACTCCATGGCGTCGCGCCTGCCCGCGTGGCGCTACCCCGCGTCTGCGGCCTGCATGTGCCGCACATGCTCGGCCGCCTGGGCGTGCAACCATTCGCGGAAGGCCAGGAAACCACGGTGCCGCACCGAGCGCTGCGGATACACCAGCCAATGCGGCCATGCGGTTTTCAGGCGCCGGTCCGACAACGCAACCAACTGGCCGGAATCCAGCAGCAGCCGCGCCCGCGTCACCCGTCCCAGGGCAACACCGACGCCGTCCAGTGCGGCGCGATGGTGGGCTTCGGAATCATCCAGCACCGCCACGTACCGCGCCGGCGGGCGCTGCCCGGTCAGCGCGAACCATGCACCCCACGCGCCGTCGGGGTCTCCCAGCAGCGGCCACTGTGCCAACGGCAGGTGGCCGATGCCGCCCATGCGCTCGATCAGTGCCGGGCTGGCCATGGGCAGCAGCCATTCGTCGAACAACGGTTCCACCACCAGCCCCGGCCATTGTCCGCTGCCCAGCCGCAGTGCTGCGTCGAACTGCAGTTGCCGGTCGAAGTCGATCAGTCGCTCGCTCGACTGCAGATTGATTTCGATCTGCGGATGCGCGGCCACGAAGTTGCCCAGGCGTGGCACCAGCCAGGCGCTGGCCATCGACGGCACGGCGCTGAGGGTGAGCACATGCTCCGGTCGCGCGGCGTAGGGCTGGAAGGCTTCGTTGATCGCATCCAGGTGGGGGCCGATCTGATCCAGCAGGCGCTGCCCTTCCAGGGTCAAGGCAACACCGCGTGCCTGCCGTATCAGCAGCGGCTGGCCCAGGCGTTCCTCGAGCTGGCGCATCTGATGGCTGAGCGCACTGACCGTCAGGTTCATCGACGCGGCGGCGCGGGACAGGTTGCCCAGGCGTGCGGCAGCGACGAAGCCCTGCAGGGCATGCAGCGGTGGGCGGGACATAAGCCTTGAATTCCTCTCAAGTCGACCTTGCGGAAATGTCGCTTTTTGCACCGCCATGCTGCCCGTATCGTGCATTCCACTCAAGTGGAGGCACGATCATGAACATCTTCAGCGGTCTGTTGTTCCTGCAGGGTCATGTGACCAACGTTGCCCTGGCCCAGCGCCTGGCCAGCCCCGTTCCCGCAGCGCCCGATGCACGCCGGGCACCCCGTCCGGGCAACACCCCGGCCGCCCCGGGCAGTGTCACCACCCGCGCTGCAGGTGATCGGGCAACAACGGCTGCGGATCGATAGCGAGCGCGCGATACGCATCGATGGCGTCGCGCAGTGCGGCCACGCCGACGGGCGAACGCAGGCTTTCCTCTTCCGGCACCTGCACTGCAGCCCAGTCATGCAACCGGTCCAGGCGCTGGACCATTGCAGCCCGCAGCCACAGCCGCAGCGGATAGGTGTGATAGCCCTGCTGCGCCAGCGCTTGCACAGCCTCGGCCAATGCAGCGTTGGCCCCGCGCACCCACTCGGTGTGCCCACCGGCCTTGTCCTGCACCGTCATCGGTGCCGGCGCACGATGCAGCTTGAAGGGCCGGCGCAAGTGCAGTTCCAGGTCACGCGCATCCCGCTCTGATTCCGCCTCGACCAGCGCGCCTGCTTCCAGATCGAAGAACTCGAACCAGCGCCGATGCAGCGCACTGATCCGGCCCAGCGGATCGCGCGAGAAGCCGATCTTCGCGTAGTCCTCCCAGGCACAGGGAAAGACGTAGGCGAACACGCGGCCATCGATGCGGATGTCGGAATCCATTTCCACAGGATCGCGTGGCGGGTATTCGCAGGATGTGCAGGCAATGCCCACGGCATGCGTAGTTCCGGCTACGCTTGCGCGACCATGCCTTCATCGCACGCCCCTCGCCCGCCCGTGTCATCGATCACGATCGATGCCGTCTCGCTCGACATCCTGCAGCAGCAGCACGCGGATCTGCGACGACCACCGGCCTCGCTGACCAAGCTGATGACCGCCTACACCGCCTACGACCTGCTCGCGCAGTCGGGCGGTTCGTGGTCGGACATGATCACCATCGATCCGCGCGACGTGCACGAGGTGGCCGACGATGAAACACGGATGGGCCTGGTGCCCGGCGAAAGCATCGTCCTCGGCAGACTGCTGGAGGGCCTGATGGTGGTCTCCGGCAACGATGCCGCGCTCGCCCTGGCCCGTCACCTGGCCGGATCGCACGCGGCGTTCGCGCAGCACATGAACGATCACGCGCGAGCGCTGGGCCTGCACGATACGCACTTCATTTCCGTGTCCGGCATCACTACCCCGGGGCATCTGTCGACCGCACGCGACATGGCGATATTGGCCGCGCAGGTGCTTGGCCGCTACCCCGATCTGCTGGCGATCACCGCACAGCGCAGCTTCGTGCACCGCACCCTGCACAAGGCCAACCAGAATGCGCTGCTGGGCGAAGACGGCGTGGATGGTTTGAAGACCGGTTACACACAGGCTGCAGGCTTCTGCCTGGCAGCCACCGCCCGTCGCAGGTGCGCTGGGCACGCGCTGCCACTGCGCCTGATCACCGTGGTGCTGGGTGCTGATTCCCGTGCGTCGCGCGATGAGCAGGTACGTGCGCAGCTTGATGCAGGCTTCGCCAGCGCCGGAATGGCCGACGCCCAACGCGCGTGACCGGCAGGCTGGGCAGACACCACGGGCAATGCGCTCTATAGTCCAGCGCCCGAAGGAGTACCCCCACCGATGGATCGACGACTGTTGTGCTGGATGCTTGCGCTGTCCTGCATGTTCGCCGCTGCAATCACCCATGCCGGCGAACTCAGCCCTGCCGAGACCGACGCGCTGCAGCAGGATGTGCGTTCTCTGCTCTCCACCTTCGCGCGTGGCGATACCGATGCCATGATCGAGCGCAGCCATCCCAGCGTGAAGCGCTTCGCTGGCGGCGACGCGGCGTATGCGAAAGCCGCGCGCGATGCGATGAAGGCACTCGGCGACATGGGCCTGAAGGTCATCAGCGATGATGTCGGCGAACCGACCCGCACCTACGCTGCCGGCGACGAAGAAGTCTGCTTCGTGCCGCGGACCACGGTATTCACCACCGACGCACAGACAGTGAAAAGCCTCACCTTCATGGTCGCCATCCGGCAGGTCGGTGGTACGCAGTGGCGCTACATCGATGGTGCCGCCATGCAGGCAATGCCGGAGCTGCTGCGACAGCTGTTGCCGGACCTGCCGCGTGACGTGCCACTGCCATCAGTCAGCGTCGAGCAACTCTAGGCCGCTTCGCCCACACGATTCAGCTGCCACGCTTGACGATGGCGACGATCACGCGCTCCAGCTCGGCCTCGGCAGCCGTGTGTTCCACCGCACCGGCCGCAACCGCTTCAGACAGGGTTTCGGCGGCACCGAGAATGGCCCACAGCCCGGTAGCCGGCACGGCCTCGCCTACTGCGAACGGGCCCAGCCACCGCGCGCACTTGTCGATGAAATCCTGCTGATAGCAACGGCGTACCGCACGCAGTTCCGGTGACCCGGCCAACGCGGCGAGAATGTCCTGGATCTCGCTGCCCTGCGACAGCACACAATCGATGTAGCCCGAGGCGATGGCATGCGCGCGATCCTTCAGCCGCGCCTTCGCACTGCCGATGCGGTCGTCGAAGACCACGGTCTGCTTGTGGTCATAGTCGGCATACAGCGCGGCCAGCAGGCCGTTGCGGGTTTCGAAGTGGTCGTAGGCCAGCGGCTTGGTGACACCGGCCGCCTCGGCCAGGCGGGCCAGGGTCAGCGCATCGGTGCCCTCTTCGCCAACCAGCGCCCACGCCACGTCCAGCAGCTGCCGGGCGCGCTGTTCACGGGTCAGGCGGCGACGGGGCTCGGGCGCGGCAGGTCTGGAAGGCAAGGGAGATCGTCAGGGCGCGGGGGTTCCGATCTTACGTCCGATGTCCACTGCCGTCTGCAGATGCGCTTCGGCCATGCCGCTGTCGGCGTCCAGCAGCAGCGTGGAGGACAGCACCGGCGCCCCGCAGTAGTCGAAGATGCCCTGGTCGATCTGGGTCTTCATCGCCGCGCCATAGCCACGCCGGTCGATCATCTGCTGGCCCGCGCCGCCCAGCCCGACCAGATGCACCTGCAGACGCTGCAGCTTTTTTTCCACCTTGCCGTCGGCACCTTCGTCATAGGCCCAGCCCTGGGTGAAGACGCGGTCGATCCATCCCTTCAGCAGCGCCGGGAACGACCACCAGTAGAGCGGGTAGACCAGCACCAGCGCATCGGCCGCATCCAGCCGGGCGTGCTCGGCGGCGACATCGGCCGGCAGCGTCGTGGTCCTGCGGAAGAACGCGTGGTCCTGGGCGTTGAAACGTGGATCGAAGCCTTCGGCCATCAGATCCACCGAGGTGACCGTATTGCCGGCATCGGCGTTGGCGATGGCCTCACCGATCCGCGCGGCGACCGCGTGGGTGAGCGAGGCCGGGTCAGGATGTGCCACGACAATATGGGTATGCATGATGGGGCTCTGCTGTTCACTAGTTACCAATGGTAACTACGATTGCAGCCAGCACCAGCACCATCGGTGGAATGCTGTTGCGCGCTGCTGTCGCTGTTGTGCACATCACAGCCACACCGGGCTGCCACGGCCTTGATGCCGGTAAGCGGATGCTTGCCGGACCAACGCAGCATTCGCACGACAACACACCATGCAGAGCAACAACGAACGACCCGCACCGCTACCCCGCCTGCTCCTTGTGGAAGACCAGCTCGATCTGGCAGATCTGATGGAACAGGCCCTGACCGACGAAGGCAACGAAATCGCCCACGCCAACAGCGTCTTCGAGGCATTGGGCATGCTCGACAGTGGCCACTTCGATGGCGCCGTGCTGGACGTGGAACTTCGTGATGGCGTGGTATTCCCTGTGGCCGATCGGCTGCTCGAACTGGGCATCCCCTATCTTTTCGCTTCAGCGGTATACGACCAGCTGGTGCCGGTCCGGCATCGGCGCGCGCCCTTCCTGGCCAAACCGTTCCATGTGCAGGGCCTGCAGCGCGCGGTGCGAGAAGCGCTCGGCAGGACGGCCGCCCCGCCGACGCCGCCGCACTAGCCTGCACGCACCTACGGCTTGAACAACCCGTTGAGCTCGGCACCGGACGGGGTGGCCGGCAGCGCATCGAATGATCCACTGGCAAGCATCTGCCGGGAGGCGTCGAGAAAGCCCGACCACGCGCTGCGGGCCAGCGCACCGCCGACACTGACCCGGCGCACGCCCAGACTGGCGGCCTGCTGCAGCGTCATCACGCCGGGCGCACCGATCAGCAGGTTGACCGGTTTGCCACCGGCGGCCTCCACCACGGCGCGGATCTGCTCTGCGGTCCGGATGCCGGGCGCATACAGACAGTCGGCACCCGCCTGCGCATAGGCGCGGATGCGAGCCAATGTATCGTCCAGATCGGGTCGCCCGACGAAGAAGTTCTCCGCGCGCCCCACCAGCATCACGTCGTGCCCGCTTTCATCAATGGCACGGCGCGCGGCCTGCAGCCGGGCCACGCTGTCTTCGATGCTGCGCAGCGGATGGTCCGCATCGCCGCTGGAATCTTCGATCGACAGGCCAGCCACACCGGTAGCGATCGCCATCGACACGCTCTCGTGCACCGCCTCCGGGCTGGGGCCAAAACCATCTTCGAAGTCGGCGTTCACCGGTAGATCGGTCGCCGCCACCATCGCCTGCAGATGAGCGAGGATCTCGCTGCGGCCCATCGCCCCGTCAGGCTGCCCGTGGGCCCAGGCATGGCCGGAACTGGTGGTAGCCAGTGCCTGGGCACCCAGCCGCGCCAGCGCCACCGCACTGCCCACGTCCCATGGATTGGGCAGCAGGAAGCAACCGGAGGCATGAAGCGCCCTGAAGGCAGCGCGGCGGTTTCGGATGGCGTCGGCACTCATCACGGACTCCTGCTGGATACTTCTTCCCCGGCTGCTGCCCGCGCAGTGGTCACCTGGCAGCAGGCTTCACGGCGGCGCGGCCCGGTTCCACTGTCGTCTGCAACTGCAGCCCCTGCAACAGTGCCTTATCCAGCTTTGCCGCCACGCCCACACTGCGCCCGGCCAGGTTGGCCACCTGGTACTGCACCGCCACGCCCAGCACCTGGGTCGCCTCGGACAGCGTCAACCCATAGGCCTGGCGCAGCCACTGCAGCATGCCCGAGGTGGCGATGCGCAGCGCATCATCGCTGGAGCCCCCCTGGCCCAGGGTCATGATCTGCGTTGCCGATTCCACCCGTGGCGTTGCGATCGCATGCTGCTTCAGCAGCTCGACCTTCACCACCACATCCAGCGACGTTTCCAGCGCCCACTGCGTGGTTTCGCCATCACCCTGGAGCGCGTGGCCATCACCCAGGTACATCAGGGCACCAGGCTGCTGCACGGGCAGGTAGACCGTATTGCCTTCGACCACGGCGTTGAAGTCCATGTTGCCGCCGAAGTCACTGGTATCGCCGGTTGAAAGCGGCGGGTAGCCGAAGCCCGGCGCCAGCGCCAGGCCGCCGAGCATCGGCTTCACCGGCACTTCGAAATGCCGCAGGCCACCACTTGCGCCCTGCGGACGGGCGACGCCCCTGCTGCGGTCCAGCTGCCAGCGCACCCGCTTGCCCAGCCCAGTGGCTTCGGCAGCCACCCGCGGCGTCTTCAAGCGTCCCACCAGGCCATCCAGGCTGTCGGCGTAGTCACGGTTGAGCTTCAACGAGGTGAGCGTGATCGCCAGCGTGTCGCCGGGTTCGGCGCCGACCACGAAAAACGGCCCGACCTGTGGATTGCCGAACAGCGCGCGGGTGACGCCCTTCTCGTCCACGCCGCCGGAGTCCAGCGTACGGGTCTGCACCGAGTCCCCCGGCCAGATCACCAGCACCGGCGCCCGGTCGGCGCTGAACGTATTGGAGTAGTCGGTCGGCGTGAACACATGGCGCTGAGGTGCGGTCGAAACCCGCGCCGGTACTTTCCAGGCGCTGAAGGCGTGGACGGCACGCGCCTCGCGGTTGTTGGTATCCGGCTGATCGCTCTGTCCCTGCATCCGCGCCCCGTCAATGCGCCCGTCGAACTGGTAGCGCTGGCCCTGGCTGTCGGTTGCGGTGAATACCATCTGCCCGGCACCCAGGGTGCCGGTGACCGGGTCGGCGTCCAGACGGCCGGCGATACGCCCGTCCTGCACGTCCACCTGCAGGGTCTGGTAGTTCCTGCTGCCCCACAGGTCGGTGGCAACGATCCATTGTTCGGCAGCCAGCGCATTCAAGGGCAGCAGCGCCAGCAGCACTGCAGGCAATCGCATGGGGGTGGGCACGGCGCGAGCATCCAGGAGCGCCGACATGGCGGGTTGACCCAGTGTAGGAACACCCTGGCAACCTCCGCAGTGTCGAACGTAATGCGGTCCGGCTGCAGTCTCCGGGGCTGAGGGATGGTCGGCACGCGCAGTTTCCACTGTCTATAGTGAGCAGACATGCGGCGCACGGCCTTTTCAAACGATCGCTTTAAACACCACTAATTTCGCCGAACTGGACAGCATCCTCAGCTTCCGCCAGACTGCCGCCCTTTCCCGTCAATCGGATCCCATGGCGAAGCTGCTGGTCCTGCATGGCCCCAACCTCAACCTGCTCGGCAGCCGCGAGCCGGAGGTCTACGGCCACACCACGCTGGCCGACATCGACCAGGCGCTGGCCGCCCAGGCCGCTGCCGCAGGTCATGCGCTGGAGAGCCTGCAGTCCAACGCCGAGCACGTCCTGGTGGATCGTGTACAGGCCGCACGCACCGACGGAACGGCCTTCATCCTGATCAACCCGGCCGCCTTCACCCATACCTCGGTTGCCCTGCGCGATGCGCTGGCGGCGGTGGCGGTGCCGTTCATCGAGATCCACCTGTCCAACCCGCATACCCGCGAGCCCTTCCGCCAGCACAGCTATTTCAGCGACAAGGCGGTGGGCGTGGTGTGTGGCTTCGGTGCCGACAGTTACCGCTATGCGATGGACGCGGCATTGGCACGCGTGCAGGCCGCCGCCGCATCATGAGCCTGTCGCGCGTCCTCGCCAGCGTAGTGCTGTGGGCCGGCCTGTGCGGCGCTGCCAGCGCGTTCGACCGCAAGGACGAGGGCATCGACTGCGCGCATCCGACCACCACGATGGAGAGCGACCTGTGCGCCTCGGACGTGGCAGCGGCCGCCGACGTTGAACTCAACACCGTCTACGCCCAGGCACGCAGGCAGCTGCGCACGCCGGCCAACGGCGGCACCTGCAGCTACTGCGGCAACGCCGAACAGGAACTGGTGCTGGCCCAGCGCGCATGGATGCAGCTGCGCGACCACGACTGCCAAGCGGTGTACGCCCTCAATTCCGACGGCACCGCGCGCAATGGCGCACAGATGCGCTGCCTGATCACCCTCGCGCGCGACCGTACCCGGCAGCTGCGCGACTTCTACGAACTGCTTTGACCCGAGCGCAACGCGCTTCCCACCACACTGACATCAAAGAGCAAAGAGGCCACCATGGATCTCCGCAAAATCAAGAAGCTGATCGACCTGCTGGAAGAGTCGAACCTGGCTGAAATCGAAATCAAGGAAGGCGAAGAGTCGGTGCGCCTGTCGCGCGCTCCGGTGTCCGGCTACGGCATGATGCAGGCCCCGCCGCAGATGATGATGGCCGCTCCGGCCGCTGCCCAGCCGGCCACCCCGGCGATGCCGATGCAATCGCCGACCGAAGCCTCCACCGGCGGCACCGCCAAGCCGGGCAACGCGCTGCCGGAAGGCCACGTGCTGCGCTCGCCGATGGTCGGCACCTTCTATGCCTCGTCCGCACCGGACAAGCCGGCGTTCGTCAGCATCGGCCAGCAGGTCAAGGCCGGCGAGACCCTGGCCATCATCGAAGCGATGAAGATGTTCAACCCGATCGAAGCCGATGCGTCGGGCACCATCGTCGCCATCCTCGGCGAGAACGGCCAGCCGGTGGAATTCGACCAGCCGCTGTTCGTGATCGGCTAAGGGGCGGCTGCCATGCTCGACAAAGTCGTCATCGCCAACCGAGGGGAAATCGCGCTGCGCATCCTGCGCGCGTGCAACACCCTGGGCATCCGCACGGTGGCCGTGCACTCCACGGTCGACCGCAATCTCAAGCACGTGGCCATGGCCGATGAATCGGTCTGCATCGGTCCGGCGCCGTCGGCGGAAAGCTACCTCAACATCCCGGCGTTGATCGCCGCGGCCGAGGTCACCGACGCCCAGGCCATCCACCCGGGTTATGGCTTCCTGTCCGAGAACGCCAACTTCGCCGAGCGCGTGGAAGAGTCCGGCTTCATCTTCATCGGCCCGAAGGCAGACACCATCCGCCTGATGGGCGACAAGGTCGAAGCGATCCGTGCCATGAAGTCGGCCGGTGTGCCGTGCGTGCCCGGTTCGGGCGGCCCGCTGGGCGACGACATCGTCGCCAACACCAAGATCGCCCGTGAGATCGGCTACCCGGTCATCATCAAGGCGGCCGGCGGCGGCGGTGGCCGCGGCATGCGCGTGGTGCACGCCGAAGCTTCCCTGAAAACCTCCATCGAAACCACCAAGAGCGAGGCCAAGGCCGCGTTCGGCAATGGCGAGGTCTACATGGAGAAGTTCCTGGAGAACCCGCGCCACGTGGAGATCCAGGTGCTGGCCGACGGCCAGGGCAACGCCATCCACCTCGGCGAGCGCGACTGCTCGATGCAGCGTCGTCACCAGAAGGTGGTCGAGGAAGCACCGGCACCGGGCATCACCGCCGAGCAGCGCGAGCAGATCGGCAAGGTGTGCGTGGAAGCCTGCATCCGCATCGGCTACCGCGGCGCCGGCACCTTCGAGTTCCTGTACGAAGACGGCCGCTTCTACTTCATCGAAATGAACACCCGCATCCAGGTGGAGCATCCGGTCACCGAGATGGTCACCGGCATCGACCTGGTCGCCGAACAGCTGAAGATCGCTGCCGGCCAGAAGCTGTCGATCAAGCAGAGCGATGTGGTGCTGACCGGTCACGCGATCGAGTGCCGCATCAATGCCGAAGACGCCGAAACCTTCGTGCCGAGCCCGGGCACCATCACCGGCTTCCACGCACCGGGTGGTCCCGGAGTGCGCGTCGATACCCACATCTACAGTGGCTACCGCGTGCCGTCGAACTACGACTCGATGATCGGCAAGCTGATCGTGCACGGTCCGGACCGCGAGACCGCCATTGCCCGCATGCGGGTGGCGCTGAGCGAGATGGTGGTCGATGGCATCAAGACCAACATTGCCCTGCAGCAGCGGATCATGCGTGACAAGGGCTTCCAGGCCGGTGGGCAGAACATCCACTATCTGGAAAAGCGCCTTGCCGAGCGCAAGAGCAAGCCGATCGCGTTGACCTGATCGGCAGAGTGCCATCGCCGGACACGAAAAGGGCGGGGATTTCCCCGCCCTTTTTGCGTTTTTACGGTAGCGCCGGGCCATGCCCGGCGGCCTTCCATCGCCACCGCCCACCCGCCGGGCATGGCCCGGCGCTACCGGCGTGGCGTCAGCGCGCGTCGGCCGCGGTCGCCGGAATCTGCGAGTTCGCCAGAGGACGCACGCCGTTCGGCGAGGTCGGATCGACGATCACCATGGTCTCGCTGGACCCATCGGGCCACACCACCTGGAAGGTGCTGCCGGCCGGCAACGACGAGAACGGCACGCCGCTCTGCGCACGGTAAACGGCGGCAACCTGGCTGGCACCGGCACGACGCACGTCTTCCTGTGTCTTCACCGAGGTCAGCTCCACCTTCGATAGACGCCGGTAGCGGTCCTCGTAGGTGTCGATCATCAGCAGGCCTACCGCACCGGCCGAATAGGCCACGAACAACACCACCCAGAACCAGAACTTGGCCCCATGCAGGAATCGACGGTAGTTCATCGCCCGTCCCTCGTTCCAATCAATCGCTTGATCCATTCCTTCATTTTCCCCGCACCTTGCCGCGAAACCGCGGCGTCATACACAAATTCACGGAAGTCCTGCGTTCCATCCGGCGAACAGATCCCTCCATTCGCACAAAAACTGTTGACCAGCACGCTGTCGGCTCCACAGGGAAGACCGAGTTCGCAGGCCGCAACCCGCCATGCCAGTTCACTGAGCTGTTCACCGGCGACCATGCCGACGAGCGCCTTGTCGCCGGCCGCGCGCAACCCCATGCCCGGCGCGATGGCCATATAGGCCTCCGGATCGCGCGAGGTACGTACGCGTTCAACCAGGTCGCGGCGGTACTGCTCGCTGTCCTGCAGTGGCTCACCTTCGGCAAACAGCGCCGCTTCGGCAGCGAGGTTGCCCTGCTGGGCCGCACGACGACGCTCACCGAGCACCAGTGCCGGCCCCAGCTTGTCGCCGGGCACGAAGCCACCGCAGCGCTGCGCCACCCGTTCGCGCGCCTCCACCATCTCCGGTGCAGCACTCAGGCCAAGGCCGGACAGCACGTTGTTGTCCAGGCGGTAGCCACCCGGATCAACGGCGTACTGCGCGCAGTAGTCATAGACCCGGCTGAGCATCCAGCGCGCCTCATGGTTGCCCCGGTCGGCCTGCACGCGCAGGCGCTGCGCGTAGGCGTACAGATCGGTGGCACTTTCGATGTCGGCGCGGATATCCAGCGGCAGGCCCGAAGGCAGCGCGGTGCCGGGTTCGAACGCAGCGAGGCGGCGTGCCAGGGCTTCCGGCATCACCGGTGCCAACGCCCCCTGCACATCGCCGGCCGGGGCAGCCAGCGGCGCGTCGACGCGCGCGTCCATGTCCCGGCTGTGCCCATTGGCCCGATAACCGGCCACGCCCAGCACGGCCACGGCCGGCAGGACGAGCAACCAGGTTTTCAGGGTCGGGGCGAAAGCCATCGGCAACGTTCGGTGGTACGGCGCACAGGAAAGCGCCGAGTTTAGCAAGGCCCGTGAGGCCTGTCTGAATCGGCTTCGTTCATCTCAAGGCATACGGAGACGCCCTGATGGTCTAGCATGGCCCCCTTTCCCGCGATTGCCCTCACCGCCATGCCGTTCCTGGAACTGACCCTGCGTTGTACCGAAGCCACCCAGCCCCGTTATGAGAATGCGCTGGAGGATGTGGGCGCGCTGGCGGTGACCCTGCTTGATGCCGAAGCCGACACCAGCAACGAACAGGCCATCCTCGAACCCGGCGTGGGCGAGACCCCGCTGTGGGACACCCTGGTGCTCAGCGCGCTGTTCCCGGCCGACAGCAATGCCTTGCTGCTGCTGGCCGCGCTGGAAGCCTTCGACCCGGAGCTGGACTGGAGCAACGGCAGCTTCCGCGCCGTGGAAGACGAAGACTGGGAGCGCGCGTGGCTGGACCAGTTCCAGCCGATGGACTTCGGCAGCCGTACCTGGATCGTGCCGTGGAACCACGAGCTGCCGGAAGCCGCGCAGGCCGCCGACGCCGCCATCGTGCGCCTCGACCCGGGCCTGGCCTTCGGCTCGGGCACCCACCCGACCACCGCGCTGTGCCTGCGCTGGCTGGACCAGCTGGCCATTGATGGCCAGCTGCAGGGCCAGCGCGTGCTCGACTTCGGCTGTGGCTCGGGCATCCTCGCCCTGGCCGCACTGAAGCTCGGTGCCGCCCAGGCCATTGGCGTGGACAACGACCCGCAGGCGTTGATCGCCACCGCCGACAATGCCGAGCGCAACGGCGAACAGGCACGCATGCAGGTGTACCTGCCGCAGGACGAACCGGTCGCCACCTACCCGATCGTGGTCGCCAACATCCTGGCCTCCGCGCTGGATGCACTGGCCGAACTGCTGGCCGCCCGTGTCGCCAGCGGTGGTCGCATCGCCCTGTCGGGCATCCTGCATGGCCAGGAAGACGAACTGCTGCAACGCTATGCGGCCTGGTTCGACGACCTGCAGGCCACCCAGGATGGCGACTGGATGCGCATCACCGGCGTACGCCGCGCCTGATCGTGGTTGAATGACCGCTGGATCCGAGCCCGCGCCCTGAGCATGTCCGAGCCGAACCCACCGCGCCGTCCCCTGGCCACGTTCCTGCGCGCCGCGCCGGGACGCGATGCCACGCCTGAAGCCACCGAACCGCGCGGACCGGTGCCGACCGATGCAACGCCGGTGATCGAGGACATCGACCCGGCAACGGACATCGTGGCGGCAACCGAAACAGAACCGCTGGCCGCCGCTGATCCAATCATCGAGCCCGACTTCACCGCCAAACCCGGCATCGTTGCCACCGCCGCCGATGCGCCCAGCTTCCTCGGCGTACGCCCGCGGGCGCTGCCCACCCCGCGCTGGCATTGGCTGCTGGTGGCCGCGCTGGCGCTGCTGCTGTTGCTGCAGAGCGTGCTTGCCGATCGTGCACGGCTGGCCGCCGATGCCGGTACCCGGCCGTGGATCGGTGCGCTGTGCAGCGTGCTGCGCTGCGAGCTGCCCGCCTGGCGCGAGCCCACTGCATTGACCATGACCAGCCGTGAAATCCGCCCGTTGCCGGCCCAGCCCGGCGTGCTGCAGATCCAGGCCAGCATCCGCAACGACGCGCGCTGGCCGCAGGCATGGCCGGACCTGCGCCTGTCGCTGTCCGATGCCGATGGTCGTGTGATCGGCACCGGCGTGTTCGCACCAGCGCAGTACCTCGGCGAAAACCCGGGGGCGGCCCCTCTGGAACCGGGCCAAAGCGCACGCATCGCCTTCCGCGTGCAGGAGCCTGCCGCATCCACGGTCGCATTCACCTTCGAGTTCCTTTGACCTGGGCCTGACCGTCCGGCCGTGGCAGGTCGGGCACGCTCGCGCTAGACTGACCGCCATCACCTCATCCGGTCCGGCGCCCCGCGTGCATGGACCAACCAGATCGGGAACCCCCTTGAACGCTGTCCTTTCTCGTCCTGACAACAGTCGTGGCGCTGCCCGGCCACCGCTGCGCGAACATGTGGCCCAGTCCGTGCGCCGTTACCTGCGCGACCTCGATGGCTGCGATGCGGACGATGTCTACGAGATCGTACTGCGCGAGATGGAGATTCCACTGTTCGTGGAAGTGCTCAACCACTGCGAAGGCAACCAGAGCCGCGCGGCCGCGATGCTGGGCATCCACCGCGCCACCCTGCGCAAGAAGCTGAAGGAATACGGCATCAGCGCGTAAGCGCAGCATGGGTAGTGCCGGCCGCTGGCCGGCAACCGCAACACACTGTCATCATTCATGGGGTTGCCGGCCAGCGGCCGGCACTACCGGCTCCGGTAGATCCACGCCATGCGTGGATGAATCTCCCCCGCAGCTCAACCGCCACCTCCCGCCTTCCAGTAGTAACGCACCACGTGGAAGAACACCGGGGCGGCGAAGCACACTGAATCCAGCCGATCGAGCATGCCGCCATGGCCCTCGATCATGTTGCCCCAGTCCTTGATGCCGCGGTCGCGCTTGATCGCCGACATCACCAGGCCGCCCCAGAACCCCATCAGGTTGATCAGCAGCGACAGGCCGAACGCCTGCAGCGGCGTGAACGGGGTGATCCACCAGAGCGCGGCGCCCAACGCGCTGGCACAGAGCACGCCGCCGACGAAGCCTTCCACCGTCTTCGACGGCGACAGCTTCGGCGCGATCAGGTGCTTGCCCAGCAGCTTGCCCCAGATGTACTGCAGCACGTCCGACGACTGCACCACGATCACCAGGAAGGCGAACAGCAGCACGTTGCGCGCCGGATCGTAGCCCGGCACGCGCAGGTTCAGCAGCAGCGGCACGTGCGAGATGCAGAACACGCAGATCATCAAGCCCCACTGCACCTTCGACGTGCGCTCCAGGTAGTGGGTGGTGTCACCACCGATGGTGGCCAGGATCGGCAGGAACAGGAACGCGTACACCGGGATCAACAGCGTGTACATGCCATACCAGTCGATCCACACCAGGTAGTACTGCCACGGCAGCACGATGTAGAACGCGGCCAGCAACGCGTAGTAGTCACCTGATCGTGTTGGCGCCAGGGTGATGAATTCGCGCAGTGCGAACAGCGAGATGATGGCGAACAGCACGATCACTCCGGCGCGCCCGAAGAACAGCGCCAGCCCGACCACGATGGCCATCACCCACCACGCGCGGATGCGCGAGACCAGGTTGGCGATCACCGCGCTGGGCTGTCCACGCTGGCGCCAGCGCAGGGTTTCGGACACCAGCGTGGCCAGCACCAGCACGGCGCCTACGCCCGCGAACAGCAGCCCTGTCTGCTGGCCCACGCTGCGTGCGGCAAGATCACCGGACACATCGATCATGAAGCTCATGCACGGCCTCCGTTCGGGGCAAGGGCCAGCAGCGCCTGCCGGCTGCGTGCCAGGAACGCGGCCTTGTCCTCATCGGCCTGCAGCCGCAGCGGCGTACCGAAGGTTGCCGTGCACAGCAACGGCAGCGGCAGGAAACGCCCTTTCGGCATCACACGCTTGAGGTTGTCGATCCACACCGGCACGAACTCCAGCTCCGGGCGTTGCCGGGCCAGGTGGTAGATGCCGCTCTTGAACGGCAGCAGCGGCTCATCACCGATGTTGCGCGTGCCTTCCGGAAACAGGATCAACGAACAGCCCTCATCCACCGCATCACGCAGCACCTGCAGCGGATCCTGATGGCGGTTGCCGGCCTCGCGCTCCACCAGCACGCCATTGAATACCGCGTCGATCAGATAACGACGCAGACCGTCGCGCTGCCAGTACTCGGCGGCGGCGACCGGCCGCACCTGGCGCCGCAGCGCCGGCGGCATCGACGACCAGATCAGCACGAAATCACCATGACTGGCATGGTTGCCGTAGTAGACGCGGTGCTCGCTGGACGGCGCGCAGCCAACCCACAGCGCGCGTGCGCCGGTCACTACATGGATGGCCGCGCTGCAGGCGCGGGCGATCAGTTCAGCAAACATCGGCACCTCCGGTCAGGTCTGCGGCCACAGCACGGCCAGCAGCAGGGCAGCGAACTGCAGCAGCGTGGCGGCGTACTGGCGCATCAGCAGACGCCGCATGCCGGTCCAGCGCGCATCCCAGCCACGCGTCGGCGCCGCTGCGTCCAGCCTGCGCAGGCCAGCGGTGTGCAGCGCCTGGTCCACGCGTTGTGCTGCGTCTTCACCCTGCAGGCCCTCCTGCTGCAGCAGCTGCAGCAGGCTGGCGTCCAACTGCACCCGCACCGCGTAGTACGCCTGCACAACACCTGCAACCAGGCTCAGCAGCAGCAGGCCAGCGGCGAACATCGCCAGCCCAGGCTCGATGCCCAGCAACAACAGGGCCACCAGCAGCAGGCCCAGCGACAACGCGGCAGGCAATCGCCCCCGCCGCAGCAGCAGATGCATCATCGGCAGATCGGGCACGGCGCTCATGCAATGGTCTCCTGCGCGGCAGCGGCCGCGATCACCTGTAGATGAACGTCGTGCAGCACGATCGACGGCCGCGCGCCACGCACGATCGACACCGCGTCGGCCACATCGCGCGCACGGCCGGTGCGCAGCAACCAGGTCGCCACGCTGGCCGCGCTACGTGAGTACCCCAGCGCACAGCAGACCAGGACGGGGCCATGCCCGCGCAGGCGTTCAATGGCATCTGCCGCGGCGCGCAGCTGCGCCGCTGAAGGCACCACCAGGTCCAGCATCGGCACGCTGGCGTACGCTGCTCCCGGCGCGCGGCAGGACAGCTCCGCACAGGTGTCGACCACGCCCACCAGCGGTGCCGGCAGTGCGGTACCTGGCAGGCGCCCCAGCCAGACAGCGTCGACGACCGGCACCGGCTGCGGCGCGCGGCGCGTCCACAACCGCGAGTTGATCCACGCCGCACCCAGGTACGGTGCCAGCAGCCAGCGCGCGGCCATCGTCAACCGGCCATCGGCGCGCTTCTGGAACACCGCCGTGCCCAGCCCGGCATAGGCCAGCGACACCAGCAGCAACGACACCACGGGCCACAGCAGCCACAATGCGGTGCCGCGCAGCATCACCACCGGCACCAGCAGCAGGCCGGCACCCAACACATACAACGCGGCCAGCCGCCAACGCTTCGGGTCACCTGCAGCCTGCCAGGCACGCAACGGCGGCGTGCCCTGCTCTGGCCACAGCCACACGCACAACCAGCCGGCCAGCAGCCCGGTGGGAATGTCGATGAAGTGATGCTGGAACGTGGTCAGCACCGAAATGCCGATCAGCAGCGCCCACACATGCAGCACCAGCCGCCAGACCCCGTGCAGGTACTGCGCGAACTTCACCCACAGCACGATCAGCAGCACGATATGCAGCGACGGCGCCTGGTTGAATGGCTTGTCGAAGCCCAGCAGCACGTCGAACAACCAGCCGAACACACCGCCGATTTCCGGCCGTTCGAAGCTGAAGCGCAACGGCCACAACAGGAAGCACGCCACCGCGATCACCTGCGCGCTGAGCAGGCGCAGCGCGTGCCGGTCCAGCTCCAGCCGGCGCCGGCACAGGAAGAACGAGATCGCATAGAACAGGTCGATCGACCAGTACGGCACTATCGTCCACGGCACGAACGGAATCCGCGCCTCCCAGGCAAATGCCATCACCGGCAGCTGGGCATGGCGGCCGGCCATCCAGTTGGCGAAGCCATAGCTGGCGAAGAAGAACGGACCGAGCAGGGCCAGCCACAGCAGGGCGCGCCGCCAGGGGCGCGCCTCGCTGGATGATGCGGTTGCCGCCAGCGTCGCCATCACGCGATCCGTCGTGCCAGCGATACGGTGAAGATGCCGAAGTCATCGATGCGCTGGGCCACCTTCTGGAAGCCGGCCAGGCGCACCAGTTCGTCCATCTCGTGCTGGGTACGGCGGCGCATCACCCACGCCGCGCCACCACGATGGCTGGTCAACGCACGCGCGATGAACTCCAGCTGCGGATGCCACGGCTGCCCGGTATAGGCCAGGTAACCGCCCACCGGCACCGTCGCAGCGATGCCCTGCAGCGAACGCAGCACCGCATCGTTGTCCGGGAACAGTTCGTACAGGCCGGACACCACCGCCAGCGTCGGCGCCGGTTCCACCGCTGCCAGCTGCGCCGGATCGAACGCATCGCCCTGTTCGAAGCGGGCGATGTCGGCCGCGCCGAGGCGCTCGATCAAGGTCTTGCCCTGCGTTACGTTCAGCTCGCTGAAATCGCGCAGCACGATGCGGTCGGCACGCTGTTCGCCCTGGCCGAGTGCTTCCAGCACGTAACGGCCATGGCCGGCCGCCACGTCCAGCACGCGCACCGGCGCGCCCTGCCCGCGCAGTCGCTGGGCGGCATCGCGCAGCAGTTCCTGCAGGTGCTTGCCGCGCACGCGGATGCCGCGCCAACCGATCGCATCCAGATAGTTGCGGTCGACCATCCGGCCCAGCGGGCCCTTGCCCCGCGCCTCATCACGGTAGATGTAGTCCAGCGTGCTGCCCGAGTCGAAACCGGTCTGCAGGCCCAGCGCGATGCCCTCCGACAGCGTGCCGCCGAAACGCAGGCCACCGCGCACCACGCGCCAACGCAGGTCGGCCAGGCTGTTGCGCTCCGGTGGCCACGACAGGATCTCCGATTCCTCGAAGGTCGGGCCATGCCGATGCGCATCGCGCCGCGACAGCTCCTGCAGCGGTTCGGCAAAGCGTGCCTGGATGAAGCTGCGGATACGCGCCAGCGCCGGTGCACGGTCACGCTCGCCGAGGGTGTCGTGGAAGAAGCCCGGCAGGTGCACGCGCTCCTTGATCGGGCTGGACAGGCGTTCGTAGAAGCGGTCCTGCGGGCCGCGATGCACCACGAAGTCCGAGCCCGATACCAGCAACTGTACCGGCACGCTGATCGCCTGCGCGTCGGCCACGATGCGGTCGGCCGCTTCGTACAGGCCCAGCAGCACGCGCACCGAGATCGGCCGGGTGATCAGCGGATCGGTGCGGTAGCTTTCCACCCGTGCCGGGTCGTGGGTCAGCCACTGCGGCTTGACGTAGCTGTTGACGAAGAAGTTGCCGCGCAGTTTCTGCATCAGCGCCAGTCCAGCGCGTGCGAACGGCACGTACAGCTTCACCTTGAATGCCGGCGAAGCCATCACCAGCGCGCGCAGCCGCGGCGCATAGTCATGCACCCAGGTGGCGGCAACCACCGCGCCCACGCTCTGCGCGATCACCACGATGTCCTCCACCGCGATGCCATGCTCGGCACTGATGTGGGCGATGAAGCTGTCCAGGTCGCGCACCAGCGCCGGGAAGCCCGGTGCGTCGCCGCGCGTGCCGGGCGAGCGACCATTGCCGCGCGCATCCCACGCGAAGAACGCGGTGTCGGGCAGGTCCAGCTCGTCGACCAGATGGGTGACCCGGCCGGAGTGTTCATGGCCGCGATGCAGCAGCACGATGGCCTTGGCCGGCGTGGTTGCCGTGGTGCTCGGCCAGTACCGGTAGAACAGCGGTACCTGGTCGAAGCTGTGGAATTCCCGTTCCTGCGCCTGACGCATGCAATCTCCGTATGGATAGGGCGTGTAATCGTGTTGTGCTTACCGCGGCGATATCGCCGCGGCTTCCTTCAATCCCTGGCGTACGCGACGGACCACCGTCACCCCACACAGCAGTGCGGCCAGTGCGGCGACCGCGCTGACCACGGTCGCGCCTGCCCAGCCAAACGCCAGCAGCAGGCCCAGCACGCCGATCACGAACGCACGGTCGCTCTTGCCCATCGGGCCGTCATAGCGGCGGCTGGCGCCGACCATCAGGCCCAGCACGCCGGCGTACTCGCTCAGCGCGGCGGCCCAGGCCAGCAGCCACAGTGCCTCGGGGCGCACGCCCGGTACGCTGAGCAGGCTCAGGTACAGCGCCGCGTCGGCGATCACATCGCACAACTCGTTCAGATAGGCGCCCAGCCGCGATTGCTGGCCGAATTCGCGGGCCAGCATGCCGTCGACGGCGTTGAGGGCCATGCGCAGCAGCATCCACAGCGGCAGGGCCAGATACAGCAGCGGCTGGGTGGGAGCGCAGCACCACACCGCAGCGGCCACCAGCAGCGAGACCACGGCCGCAGCCACGGTCACCGTGTTGGCGGTGATCCCCATGCGGTACAGGCCGTGTACGGCCGGACGCAGCAGGTCCTGGAAACGTCCTTTCAATGCATAGATCGACACGATCTGAACCCGCTAATCCTTGGCAGTGCGGGCACAGCCTACCTGATTGCGACAGCGCCACGTATCGAATTGCGCCCAATGCCGGCCCATGCAGGTGCTGTCGAGCGAATCAGGAAGGGAGTCTGCACCGGCCAATTTCCCCCACCAGCGCCCGCCACCGGCCCCCACCGCCTACAATATCGGCCCCGCTCCGCTGCCGATTGCCCTGTCCCCATGACTGCTGATCTGTTGCCCGTCCGCCGGGCCCTCCTCTCCGTTTCCGACAAGACCGGCCTGGTCGAGCTGGCCACCGCGCTGGCTGCACGCGGCGTGGAGCTGCTGTCCACCGGCGGTACCGCCAAGGCGATCCGCGATGCGGGCCTGGCCGTGAAGGATGTCGCCGAGGTCACCGGCTTCCCGGAAATGATGGATGGCCGGGTCAAGACCCTGCATCCCATGGTGCATGGCGGCCTGCTGGGCCGCTCCGGCCTGGACGACGCGGTGATGGCCGAACACGGCATCGGTGCCATCGACCTGCTGGTGCTGAACCTGTACCCGTTCGAATCGGTCACTGCCAAGGCCGACTGCACCCTGGCCGACGCGGTGGAGAACATCGACATCGGCGGCCCGGCGATGCTGCGCTCGGCGGCCAAGAACTTCGCCCGCGTGGCGGTGGCCACCGACCCGTCGCAGTACGCCGAACTGCTGGCCTCGCTGGATGCCAACGACGGCCAGCTGTCGGCCGGCACCCGTTTCGCCTTCTCGGTGGCCGCATTCAACCGCGTTGCCCAGTACGACGCGGCGATCAGCAACTACCTGTCGGCCGTCACCGCCACCGACGCCGCCGTGCCGGTGCGCGCCGAATACCCGGCGCAGATGAATTCCACCTTCGTGAAGGTGATGGACCTGCGCTACGGCGAAAACCCGCACCAGAGCGGCGCGTTCTATCGCGACCTGCATCCGGTGCCGGGCACGCTGGCCACCTTCCAGCAGCTGCAGGGCAAGGAGCTGAGCTACAACAACCTGGCCGATGCCGATGCAGCCTGGGAATGCGTGCGCCAGTTCGACGCGCCGGCCTGTGTCATCGTCAAGCATGCCAACCCGTGCGGCGTGGCCGTTGGCGCCGGCAACGGCGATGCCTACGAGCTGGCCTACGCCACCGACCCGACCAGCGCCTTCGGCGGCATCATCGCCTTCAACAAGCCGCTCGATGCAGCCACCGCGCAGGTCATCCTGGACCGCCAGTTCGTTGAAGTCCTGATTGCGCCGGACTACGAACCGGCCGCGCTGGAATACGCGCAGAAGAAGGCCAACGTGCGCGTGCTGCGCATCCCGCACGGCGACGGCCTGAACAACTTCGACAACAAGCGCGTGGGCTCCGGCCTGCTGCTGCAGTCGTCGGACAACCGCGGCATGACCCGCGACGAACTGAAGGTGGTCAGCAAGCTGGCACCGACCGACAAGCAGTTCACCGACCTGCTGTTCGCCTGGAAGGTCGCCAAGTTCGTGAAGTCCAATGCGATCGTCTACGCCAAGGACAACAGCACCATCGGCGTGGGTGCCGGCCAGATGAGCCGCGTCTACTCGGCGCGCATCGCCGGCATCAAGGCCGCCGACGCGAACCTGGTGGTCGAAGGGTCGGTGATGGCCTCCGATGCGTTCTTCCCGTTCCGCGACGGCATCGACGCCGCTGCCGCCGCCGGCATCAAGGCGGTGATCCAGCCGGGCGGTTCGATGCGCGATGCTGAAGTCATCGCTGCCGCCGATGAACATGGCCTGGCCATGGTGTTCACCGGCGTTCGCCACTTCCGCCACTGATACCTGGAGCGACACGGATGTCTGCAGTCTCTTTGAAACCGCTTGCCGTGCTCGCCTTCGCTGGCACGGCCCTGCTGGCCGGCTGCAAGCCGGCCGCCGAGCCCGCATCTGCCCCCCAGGCAGATGCGGCAAAGCCCGCCGCCAGCGAACCGGCAGCGCATGTCAGTCGCACCGCGCGGCTGCAGGCCTTCCTGACCGGGCGTTACGGCAAGGACGCCAAGCTTTCCGGCCAATGGCGCGGCAGCTGGACCCAGGACGATGAAACGCGCGCGATCGACTGGCAGGTCTGCGCCGAGCAACCGGTGGTGACCGGTGACAGCTGGCAACAACTACTGGCGGTGTGCGGTGCGCTGGTCGATGGCGCGCATATCGACCCGGGAACGATCGAGTTCTTCGTGCTGCAGCCCAAGGGCGATGGCTTCGGGGTAACCAGCGAACTGACCGGCGAGCGCTTCGGCAGTGGTGGCCAGCCCGGCACCGCCAGCATCATCCGCGCCGGCAGCGATTTCTACGGCTTCCGCGTCGAGGATGGCTGGTTCGGCCAGGGCTTCTCGCTGCTCTCGCAGACCCTGGTCCTGCCGGGCCCGAAAGGCCTGACCAGCACCGGCAACGTGCGCAGCCACATCGACAACGACGCCCAGTACGAATGCGAGAACGTCGACGCGGCCGCCGACCCCGATACCGCCGAAGACTGCCGCACCCGCCGCTTCAGCATCGATTTCGCACTGCGTTTCGACGACAGCGACCGCAGTGCGCGCATCTGGCCACTGCTGATCGAGGAATCCGGCAACACCTGCGGCGGCAAGCGGGTGCGTCAGGAGCACCGCTTCACCCTGGACCCGAGGTCCTGGACCTACTCCTTCCCCGAATCGCTGCGACGCGAAGGCTGCGAATGACGCACACGCGCCGCCGGGGACCTGGAACTTCCCTTCCCACGCAATCTGGAATCTCGTGATGAACGTACTTGTCATCGGCTCTGGCGGCCGCGAACACGCCCTGGCATGGAAGCTGGCCCAGTCCTCCCGTGTCACTGAAGTGCTCGTGGCGCCCGGCAATGCCGGCACCGCCAACGAAGACAAGTGCCGCAACGTGGCGGTGAAGGTCACCGACATCGATGGCCTGCTCGCCCTGGCCCAGGCCGAAGGCGTGGCGCTGACCGTGGTCGGCCCGGAAGTGCCGCTGGTGGCCGGCGTGGTCGACCGCTTCCGCGCCGCCGGCCTGCGCATCTTCGGGCCGACGGCGGCGGCCGCACAGCTGGAAGGCAGCAAGGCCTACGCCAAGGATTTCCTGGCACGCCACAACATCCCCACCGCGTTCTATTCGGTGCACACCGACGTGGACGCGGCACTGGCCTACCTGCGCGAGAAGGGCGCGCCGATCGTGGTCAAGGCCGACGGCCTGGCCGCCGGCAAGGGCGTGATCGTGGCGATGACCCTCGCCGAAGCCGAAGATGCGGTGCGCGACATGCTTTCGGGCAACGCCTTCGGCGATGCCGGCGCGCGCGTGGTGATCGAGGAATTCCTCGACGGCGAGGAGGCCAGCTTCATTTCGATGGTCGATGGCGTGCATGCACTGCCGATGGCCACCTCGCAGGATCACAAGCGCGTCGGCGACGGCGACACCGGTCCGAACACCGGCGGCATGGGTGCGTACTCGCCGGCTCCGGTGGTGACACCTGAAGTGCATGCACGGGTGATGCGCGAGGTGGTGAACCCGACCGTGCAGGGCATGATCGCCGACGGCATCCCATTCACCGGCTTCCTCTACGCGGGCCTGATGATCGATGCCAGCGGCGCGCCGAAGGTGATCGAGTTCAACGTGCGTTTCGGCGACCCGGAAACCCAGCCGGTGATGCTGCGCCTGCAGTCGGACCTGGTCGACCTGGTGGACGCGGCGATCGATGGCCGCTTGGACGAGGTGGACGCGCAGTGGGATCCGCGCCCGTCGCTCGGCGTGGTGCTGGCCGCCAGGCCGTATCCGGAATCGCCGATCACCGGCGAGGTGATCTCCGGCCTGGATGATGTGCCGGCAACGGCCAAGGTGTTCCATGCAGGAACGACGCTGGATGCGCAGGGCCAGGTGCTCAGCGCAGGTGGCCGCGTGCTGTGCGTGGCAGCACTGGGTGACAGCGTGCGCGACGCGCAGGCGAACGCGTACGCGGGCGTGGCGAAGGTGACCTGGGACAACGAGTTCCACCGCACCGACATCGGCTGGCGGGCGATCGCGCGGGAAATCTGAGACCGCGCTGATCCACGCGTGGCGTGGATCTACTGGATCGCGAAGTAGATCCACGCCATGCGTGGATCCAGCAGGAAAAAAAAGGCCCGGCAATGCCGGGCCTTTCCATTACTCAAACGCTTCGCCGCCTTATGCGGTGAACAGCGCCTTCATCTTCTTCAGCGCGTTCGCTTCAACCTGGCGGATACGCTCGGCCGATACGCCGTACTCGTCCGCCAGCTCCTGCAGCGTCACCTTGCTGTCCGCATCCAGCCAACGGCGGCGGATGATGTCGCGCGAACGCGCATCCAGTTCCGCCAGGCCTTCGCGCAGCAGCTGCATCTGGTTGTCTTCGCTGTCCTCGCGCTCGTAGGCCATCGACGGATCTTCGTCATTGGCCACCAGATACGCAGCCGGCGACGGCGGCGCGTGGTCGTTGTCTTCATCGGTGGGGGCATCGAAACCGATATCGCGGCCGGACAGGCGCGATTCCATTTCCAGCACCTCGCGCTCGGACACGTTCAGGTCCTTGGCCACCGCACTGACTTCGGCCGCGTTCATCCAGCCCAGGCGCTTCTTCGACTTGCGCAGGTTGAAGAACAGCTTGCGCTGCGCCTTGGTCGTGGCGACCTTCACGATGCGCCAGTTCTTCAGGATGAACTCGTGCATCTCGGCACGGATCCAATGCACGGCGAAGGACACCAGACGCACGCCCATGTCGGGGTCGAAGCGCTTGACCGCCTTCATCAGGCCGATGTTGCCTTCCTGGATCAGGTCGCCCAGCGCAAGGCCGTAGCCGTTGTAACCGCGGGCCACGTGCACCACGAAGCGCAGGTGCGAATGCACCAGCTCACGGGCAGCGTCCAGATCGTTGCCGTCGCGGAAGCGACGGGCCAGGTCCTGTTCGTTATCGACCGACAGCACCGGAATCTGGTGCACGGCACCGATATAGGCGTCCAGCGAACCGAGCGCACTGGGAATCGGCAGATTGTTTGCCACAAGGGCAGTAGAGGTGTTCTGGCTCATAGGCACCCATCTTAGCAGTCTGGGATTTGGACTGCTAAAGGAGGAAAAAGTTCCAGCATTCCACTGATGAAACACTGGTCCCAAACAGAACCCTACCGTAACGCGATTTGATGACAGTGGCGAGCGCGCTTTTCGGGATACACAATCCCTTGGAATTCAACCCACTAGCCCGGAAAGCGCGGCTATTCCGGGTCAAAGGCAGCTGAACGGGTGGCGGTTTCGCCCATTCAACAGGGGGCAGCGTTGTTCGCCGTTCAGCCCGATGGCGCCAGCATCGCCCGCGGCGGCAGCGACCAGTCGATCGGCGCCTGGCCGCGGCGCTGCAGGTACTCGTTGGCCATCGAGAAATGACGGCAGCCGAGGAAGCCGCGGTGGGCCGACAGCGGCGAGGGATGCGGGGCTTTCAGCACGCGGTGGCGGCCGGTATCGATCACCTTGCCCTTCTGCTGCGCGTAGGCACCCCAGAGCATGAACACCAGGCCCTCGCGCTCGCGGTTCAACACGTCCACCACATGGTCGGTGAAGCCTTCCCACCCGCGCCCCTGGTGCGCACCGGCCTTGCCCTCTTCCACCGTCAGCACCGCGTTGAGCAGCAGCACGCCGCGCTGCGCCCACGGGATCAGGCAGCCGTGGTCCGGGCGGGCAATACCGAGGTCACCCTCGATTTCCTTGTAGATGTTCAACAACGACGGCGGCACCGGCACGCCCGGCTGCACCGAGAAACTCAGGCCATGGGCCTGTCCACGGCCGTGGTACGGGTCCTGGCCGAGGATGACCACTTTCACCTGATCGAACGGGGTCGCATCAAAGGCGGCGAAGATCTGCGGTCCAGGCGGGAACACCGCCGCACCGCTGGCCTTGCGCTGCCGCAGGAAGCTGGACAGCTCGCGCATCTGCGGCTGCAGCAGGTAATCGCCCACACGCTGTTTCCAGCTCGGTTCCAGCTGGATCGCCGGGGTGTCCACTACTTCATCGATCATCGCAACACGTCATCGCAACAGGGGTCCATCATTCAACCGGGCCAGCCGCAGCTGGAACAGCACCTTGGTGATCAGCAGGCGCTCTTCGATCGGCTTCAGCACCAGATCGTTGGCGCCGGCCTGGAGCAGGCCGGTCTGGTTGTGCGGATTGCCATCGCCGGTCATCACCAGCACCGGCAGGCGGCGCTTGCCGTAGCCGAAGTCCACGCGCACGCGCTGCACCACGTCGCGGCCGCTCAGCTCTCCCTTCAGGGTCACATCGGTCAGCACCAGATCGATGCGATGGCGGCTGCGCCCGAGCGATTCGGCGGTGAGCAGGGTAAACGCTTCTTCGGCGCTGACCACATGCATCACGTTGAGCTGCTGGCGCTCGAGCATGCGCTTGGTCGCCTCGGCCACCACCCGGCTGTCCTCGATGTAGAGAATGGTCGCGCCGGGAATGGTCTGCGGCTGCACGTAGCCGCGCACGAAGGTCGCCAGGGCTTCGTGGCCCAGCGATTTGTCGAAGTAGTCGGTGACGTACTCGGTGAAGCGGCGCTGCTCCAGGTGCTGCTGGGCGTCGCCGGAGACCACGATCACCGGCACATAGGCCTGCCCTGCCGCTTCGCGCACCATCCGCGCCAGCGCCAGGCCGTCGCCATCGCGCAGGGTCAACGAGGTGGTGACCAGATCGACCGGCCCCTGCGCCAGCGCATGCTGTGCGTCTTCGATGCTGTCGCAGCCGATCACCTCCACGCCCGGCAGATCGCGCTGCAGGACGTCGGCGATCAGCTTGCGCACCAGCTTGGAGCCGTCAACCACCATCACCCGCGTCGCGGGCCCTTCAAGGTGCTTCAGCGCTTGCGGTTGCATGCCGGTCTCAGGTGTCGGTCGGGCGGGTCTGGCGGAGGAAATGGCCGGTCACCAGCCATGCACCCAGCCAGCCCAGCAACAAGGTGCCAAGCAGCACCAGGCTGCCATGCAGCAGGTCCAGGCCATGCAGCACGAACGGGCTGCCGTAGCTGCGCGACAGCTCGGCCAGCGGCGCGCGCAGGGCGGCACCGGCAATGCCGATCAGGCCCAGCGCGACCGCACCGGCGCCCAGGCCATACCAGGCGCCCAGGTACAGGAACGGGCGGCGGATGAAACCATCGCTGGCGCCGAGCAGCTGCAGCACGCCGATTTCCTCGCGGCGGGCCTGGATGTCCAGGCGCACGGTGTTGCCGACCACCAGCGCGGCACCGGCGCCGAGCAGCACCGACAGCACCTGCACCAGCCGCGCACCAAACGCGAGCCAGGCATCCAGGCGCTGCCGCCACAGGGCGTCGTGCTGCACCAGGTCGGCACCGGGCAGGCTTTCCAGCGCGCGTGCCAGTCGTGCATCGTCCTGGCCCTGGCCGGGGGTGACCACCAGCAACGAGGGCAACGGGTTGTCGTTGAGTGCGTCGATGGCTTCGCCGAGGCCGGCCTGGCGCAGTTCCTCCAGGCCCTGCTCCGGCGTGCGCACGGTGACACTGGCCACGTCCGGCCGGTCGCGCAGCTCCCCGGCCAGGCGCAGCGCACCCGGGCCGTCGACGTCCGCCTTCAGGAAGACATTGATGTCGCGCGACTGCTGCACGCTGCCGGCAAACTGCTTGAGGTTGTCCAGCGCGATCGACAGGCCCAGCGGCAGCGCCAGGGCCAGCGCCATGACCATCACGGTCAGCAGCGTCGCCCACGGCTTGCGGCAGGCACGGCCGAGGCTGAACACCACGCTGTGCACGTGGTGCTGGAACCACACGCCCAGGCGCGACGGCGCAGCAGCTTCGGTGTTTTCGTTCTTGGCCATGGTTACTCCGCCAGATCCTGCGGCGAGATGTCGTCCACCAGCCGGCCGTGGTCGAGGATCAGCACGCGCTTGCGCATGTGGCGCAGCAGCGGCAGGTCATGGCTGACCACCAGCACGCTGGTGCCGCGCGCAGGCAGCTCGGCGAACAGGGACATGATCTCGGCCGCCAGGGTGGGATCGAGGTTGCCGGTCGGCTCGTCGGCCACCAGCAGCTTGGGCTCGCCGACGATGGCCCGGGCGATGCCGACGCGCTGCTGCTCACCGGCCGACAGCTGCGAGGGCAGCGCCTTTTCGCGGTGGCCAAGGCCCATGCGCTCGAGCACCGAACGCACGCGCTTGTTGATGTCGCCACGGCGGGTACCGCGCAGGATCAGCGGCAGGGCCACGTTCTCGGCGATGGAGCGGTCCATCAGCAGGCGGTGGTCCTGGTAGACCGCGCCAACCGCGCGTCGATGCCGCGGCACATCACCGCCGCGCACCTTCAGCAGGTTGCGCTCGTCGAACATCACCGCGCCGCGGCTGGGCCGCTCGTCGAGGTGGATCAACTTGAGCAGGGTGCTCTTGCCCGCCCCGGAGTGACCGGTGACGAACAGCATTTCGCCCGGCGCGACCTCGAAGCTGACATCGGTCAGGGCTTCGTGGCCACCGGCGTACTGTTTGCTGACATTGTCGAAGCGCAGGACACTCATGCCCCGATTATGCAGGACCGGCGCGACAGATCGGTAGCGCCGGGCCATGCCCGGCGAAAACCTTCCGGCATCGCGGCCCCGGACGGAGGCCGCTGCGCTCGCCGGGCATGGCCCGGCGCTTCCGGCTTAATTGCCGGACAGCATCCGGCGGATCTTGCGGCCGATACGGGTCAGGAACGAGTCGCCGGCATCGGCGCTGGTACGCACCGGCTTGGCCACCACCTGCACCGGGGTAACCGGGCTGGCGCCGTTGCCGGCGTTGCTTGCCACACCTTCGGCGCCCTCGACCGGACGGCCGTGGCGACGACGACGGCGCTTGCGCGGCTTGCGCTCGCCGTCCACCGCAACTTCCGGCGCAGCTTCAGCGCGCGGCGGACGCGGGGCCTGCACGGCAGCAGCTTCAGCGGTCACTGCACCCTCGACTGCGGCGGCAGCAACCTGCTCACCTTCCACACGCGGCTTGCGCGGGCCACGCGGACGGCGTTCGCCGCTGCGCTCGCCATCGCGGCCACCACGCCCAGCGCCAGCACCACTGCCGGAACGACCGCCACTACGGCCGCCGCCACGACGCTCTTCCTCGGCGGCGCGCGCTTCGCGTGCTTCGCGGAAGATCTGGCCGACGCTTTCGTTCTCGTCGCCTTCCTCGCCCGGTGCCGGGGCGGCACGCTCAGGGCGCGGCAGCGACGTCAGGATCTCGCTGGTGACCGCTTCGACCGGGATCTTCTGTTCGATGTAGGCCTCGATATCCGGCAGGCCCATCGCATAGCGCTCGCAGGCGAAGCTGATGGCATCGCCTTCCTCGCCCAGGCGGGCGGTACGGCCGATGCGGTGCACGTAGTCTTCGGCGTCGAACGGCAGGTCGTAGTTGTAGACGTACTTGATGCCGTCGATATGCAGGCCGCGGGCGGCCACGTCGGTGGCCACCAGGATTTCCAGCTGGCCCTTCTGGAAGCGGTTGAGCAGGCTCTCGCGCTTCTTCTGCGGCACGTCACCGGACAGCACGCCGACGCGGTAGCCGGAACGCTCCAGCGAACGGGCCACGCGCTCGACGAACACCTTGGTGTTGACGAAGACCATGGTGCGCGCGCCTTCGCTGCGCGACAGCAGGCCCAGCAGCAACGGGATCTTCTCTTCGTCGGCCGGGAAGTAGATGCGCTGGCGCACGCGCGCGGCGGTGATGGTCTCGGCTTCGACCACCAGCTTCTGCGGCTCGTTCATGTGCTCATAGGCCAGCTCGAGCACGCGGTGGCTCAGGGTGGCGCTGAACAGCAGGGTCTGCCGGGTGGAGCGCTCGGGCATGCGGCGCAGCAGGAAGCGGATGTCCTTGATGAAGCCCAGGTCGAACATGCGGTCGGCTTCGTCCAGCACGCAGATCTCGCAGGCGTGCAGCGACACCACCTTGTGCTGCTTGACGTAGTCGATCAGGCGGCCCGGGGTGGCGATGATCACGTCCACGCCCTGCTGCAGGATCTCGCGCTGCTTGTCGTAGTCAACGCCGCCGTAGACCAGCGCGAAACGCAAACCCAGGTCCGAACCGAACTTGACCGCATCCTTGTGGATCTGGATGGCCAGTTCGCGGGTGGGGGCCAGGATCAGCGCGCGCGGGTCTTCCGGCTTGCGATCGGCCAGTGCCGGGCGGGTCAGCAGGCGGTTCACGACAGCGACCAGGAAGGCCAGCGTCTTGCCGGTGCCCGTCTGGGCCTGGCCGGCGACGTCGCCACCGGGCAGCGCGACCGGCAGGGTCAGCGCCTGGATGGGCGTGCAGCGGGTGAATCCGGCTCCTTCAAGACCGGCCTGCAGGGCCGGATGCAGATCAAAGGAGGAAAAAGTCAAATCGGTCAGCGGTTTGTCGCTCATGTGTCCGTCTTGGTATGGCCACGCGCCTGCGGGCGGCGGCACTGAAATCTGTCTGGGGCTCCGTCGCAAACTGCGGCCCCTGCGGCGGGTCGGGCTGGCCGGGACCCCTCGGGTCCGCGCGCCGCACAATGCCCCAGTTTACCGCACTCGGGCCAGCAAACCGGAATCGGGCGTCTCACCGCTTACGGAGACGCACCTCTTCACCCCGCAGTACCGCGCTTGAACAGCGGCGCGGGCTCCCATGGCCTACCGCGCCAGCACCCCCATTTCAGCCATGGACAGTGACATCGGACACATACCGGGCTCAGCATCGATCACGATACGCTGGGTTCCAGCCAGCATCTGTCCCTGCCCTGCGATAGGGGTACACTGCCGGCCGTGAGCGTCCAGGCATCCCGCCGAACGCACCGTGGCAGTCCGCCGCGAGGCAACGACGAGGGTCACGCCACCGGGCATGGCCCAGTTCACCCACCTCCGGCCTGGCCGGGTGCAATCCAAGACGAGAAACCAAGATGAGCGACAAGGTTGTACACGTCGGCGATGCCGACTTTGATAGCGCCGTACTGAATTCCAAGGAACCGGTGCTGGTCGATTTCTGGGCCGAGTGGTGTGGCCCGTGCAAGATGATCGCCCCGGCGCTGGATGAACTGGCCGATGCCTACCAGGGCCGCGCCAAGATCGCCAAGGTCAACGTGGACAACAACCGCGCCCTGGCCGCCAAGTACCACGTGCGTTCGATTCCCTACCTGGTCGTCTTCAAGGACGGCGAGAAGGTGGGCGAGCAGATCGGTGCCGTTGGCAAGGCCCAGCTGGCCGGCCTGCTGGACAAGGCCCTGGCCTGATCCCGCGCTTTCCGGCAGCCGTTTTCGACGGCTGCCGGGCAGGCGCCCCGGCGCCTGACTGAATACCGTATCCGGCGACCCTTGCGTGGCGCCGCGGGCCGATGATAGTGTCGGCACATCCGGCCGCGTTCGCGTGCCGCATCTTCTGGACGCAGTTTCTTCCAGACCCATTCCCAATGTTCGCCGCCCCAGCCGGGCGCTCGCACCTTCAAGCGAGGAATAACGCTCTTGTCCGATAACACTCCCGAAACCGGTAGCGCTGATGCGCCCGCCGAAAAGCGCGTGCGCAAAGCCCGCGTAACCAAGGCTGCCGCTCCGGCCGCCGCCGAAACCAGCGCCGCCCCTGCGCAGCCTGCCCTGCCGCTGGCAGCCGCGCCCGAGGCGCCGGCACCGGCCGCAGCGCCTTCCGCGCCGAGCGCACCCGCCGCCGAGGCCCCTGCCAGCAGTGGCGGCGGCGAAGGTGGCGAGGGCCGCGAATCCGGCCAGCCGCGGCAGTCGCAGCAGAACAACCAGGGCGGTGGCCAGAACCAGAGCCCCTACAACCAGGGCGGCCAGCAGGGCCAGCAAGGCCAAGGCAACCGCCGTGACCGTTTCCGCAACCGCCGCGACCGTGATCGCAATGGTGGCGGTGGTGGTGGCGGTGGTGGCAACGGCGGTCGCTTCCGCGACGACGGCATGCCCAACGACAACGGCGAACAGCAGCCGTTCGTACCGCGTCCGCACGCCAACGTCCCCGAAGGCTTCCCGGTCTATTCGCTGAGCGACCTCAAGCGCATGCCGGCCCAGAAGCTGCTGGAGATCGCCGAGCAGCTGCAGATTTCCGAAGGCGTGGCCCGTGCCCGCAAGCAGGACGTGATCTTCGCGCTGCTGAAGGTGCTGACCCGCCACGGCGACGGCGTTGCCGCCGACGGCGTGCTGGAAATCCTGCCGGACGGCTTCGGCTTCCTGCGCGCGGCCGAGGCCAGCTACCTGGCCGGCCCGGACGACACCTACATTTCGCCCAGCCAGATCCGCCGCTTCAACCTGCGTACCGGCGACCACCTGTCCGGCCGCATCCGCTTCCCGAAGGACGGCGAGCGCTACTTCGCGCTGTCGATCGTGGACACCATCAACGGTGAGCCGCTGGAAGCGTCGAAGAACAAGGTGCTGTTCGAGAACCTGACCCCCCTGTTCCCGCGTCGCCGTTTCACCCTGGAGCGCGGCAATGGTTCGTCGGAAGACATCACCGGCCGCATCCTCGACCTGATGGCGCCGCAGGGCAAGGGCCAGCGCTCGCTCATCGTGTCCCAGCCGAAGGCCGGCAAGACGATGATGATGCAGCAGGTGGCCACGGCCATCACCACCAACCATCCGGACGTGCACCTGATCGTGCTGCTGATCGACGAGCGCCCGGAAGAAGTGACCGAAATGCAGCGCACCGTGCGCGGCGAGGTCATCAGCTCGACCTTCGACGAACCGGCCGCGCGCCACGTGCAGGTGGCCGAAATGGTCATCGAGCGTGCCAAGCGCCTGGTCGAACACAAGAAGGACGTGGTGATCCTGCTCGACTCGATCACCCGCCTGGCGCGTGCCTACAACAACGTCGTGCCGAGCTCGGGCAAGGTGCTGACCGGTGGTGTGGACGCCAACGCCCTGCATCGCCCCAAGCGCTTCTTCGGTGCCGCGCGCAACGTGGAAGAAGGTGGCAGCCTGACCATCATCGCCACCGCGCTGGTCGATACCGGCTCGAAGATGGACGAGGTGATCTACGAAGAGTTCAAGGGCACCGGCAACAGCGAAGTGCACCTGAGCCGTCGCATCGCTGAAAAGCGCGTGTTCCCGGCCATCGACATCAACCGTTCGGGCACCCGTCGCGAAGACCTGCTGATCGAGCCGGAGCTGCTGCAGAAGATCTGGATCCTGCGCAAGCTGCTGCATCCGATGGACGAAATGACGGCGATGGAATTCCTGCTGGACAAGATGAAGAACACCAAGTCCAACGACGAGTTCTTCGGTTCGATGAAGCGCTGATCGCGCGGCATTGATGGAATATGGAAAGGCCCCGCAGTGCGGGGCTTTTTCTTTGGGTGGCGGCAGGACGAACGGCTTCACTTCGCGGCCCTGTGAATTGGCGATAATCTGCGGGACAAATGCCTGACTCTCCGCCCCGGCCGCGCTGGCCGGGCCGCCGATTTCCGCTGTTGCCCCATCCGGAGGATCCGGCGGGTCCAGCCCTGCACGATTCTTCAACCGCATGCGCACGCTGTCCCCCCGCCTCAACCTGGGCAAGCTGATCCTTGCCCTGGCCCTGCTCAGCGCCGTCATCGCCCTGGCCAACACGCTGCTTGCCAGCTATCGCGTACAGCGCGACCAGCTGGTGGGCAACACCCTGGAAGCCAACCGCGTGTACGCCACCAAGCTGGCCGAGACCACGCAGAACTTCCTGCTGGCCGCGCAGCAGCAGCTGGCCTATGCCGCCACCCGGCTTGGCGACAACGACATGGATCCGGCCCAGGCGCAGGATGAGGCCCGTCGCCTGCAGCTGCAGTCCAGCAGCTTCAACTCCTCGCTGGTGGTGGCCAACGACGGGCGGGTGATCGCGACCTCGCCGCAGAGCCTGCAGCTGCAGGGCGAGATCCTGCGCAGCGCTGGCAACAAGGCAGCGTTGGAACGGCGCCAGCCGATGATCAGCGATCCCTACCAGTCGGCCACCGGCAAGCTGCTGATTTCGATCTCGCACCCGGTATTCGACCGCAGCGGCCAGTACCGGGGCTATGTGAGCGGCACCCTGTACCTGCGCCAGCGCAGTGCACTCAACACCCTGCTGGGTACGCACTACTACCGCGATGGTTCCTACCTGTACGTGGTGGACCGCCATGGCCGCCTGATCTATCACAACAACCCCAAGGAAGTGGGCACCTACGCGTTGAACAACCCGGCGGTGAAAGAAGTGATGCGTGGCCAGCGCGGTGCGCAGCAGGTGCGCAACAACCACCAGGTGGCGATGCTGGCCGGTTACGCGCCCGTGGCGGCAACCGGCTGGGGCATCGTCGCGCAGCGCCCGACCGAGGCGACGCTGCAGCCGCTGTCACGCCTGATGTCGGCGGTGATCTGGAATGCCATTCCGCTGGGCGTGCTGTCGCTGCTGATCACCTGGTGGTTCGCCCGCCGCATTTCGCTGCCGCTGTGGCAGCTGGCGCGCAACGTGCAGGACGGCGAGGACACCGGCAATGCGATCAGCCACGTCAATGGCATCCGTGCCTGGTACTTCGAAGTGGCGCAGCTGAAACAGGCTGTGCTGTACAGCTTCAATGCGCTGCAGGACCGGATCGGCACGCTCAACCGCGCCAGCCGTACCGATCCGCTGACCGGCCTGCTCAACCGTCGCGGGCTGCAGCAGGCGCTCGACGCGCTGCAGGCGCAGGGCCTGCCGTTTGCGATCCTGACGCTGGATATCGACCGCTTCAAGTCGATCAACGACAGCCACGGTCACGACGTCGGTGATGCGGCCATCGTCCATATCGCCGAACAGATGCGCCGCCATTCGCGCGAGACCGACGTGCTGTGCCGCGCCGGTGGCGAGGAGTTCCTGGTGCTGCTGCCGGGCGTTGGCATCGAAGCGGCCCGGCACACCGGCGAGCGCCTGCGCCAGGCCATCGCCGACGAACCGTTCGCTCCGGTGGGCACCATCACCGTGTCACTGGGAGTGGCCCACTTCCCCAGTTTCCATACCGATCCGGAACAGGCACTGCGCTTGGCCGACAAGGCCCTGTACCTGGCCAAGGAACAGGGCCGCAACCGGGTGGTGGTGTACCCGCACGCCGATTGAGCACATCGATTCAAGCGGGATGCACCGGGGCAGGCCCGGCGCATCCCGCAATGACGCATCAGCCCAGCGGGGTGAGCAGGCGCGGGCCTTCCTGCGCACGACCGACCATGTACACACCGCCTTCGGGCAGCAGATCGCTTCCGGCGGCCAGGGTTTCCTCACCGGTCTTCCACGGCGCCTGCTGGCGCGGGCCGGGAATGTACGCGGTCCAGCGGCCGTAACGCTCACGCGAATCCTGGAAGGCGAAGCGCACCGGTACGCGCACGGTCCAGAACTCGCGATCCTTGTCCTCGCCGGTTGTGGGCGGGTTGAACGTCCAACGCTTGGCGCTATTGACGCTGGCCTTGGCCAGGATATCGCGCAGCTGGTTCATCGCGCGCGCGGTACCAATCACGGTCAGATTGGTCTGCTCGGCAATCACATCAGCCACCCTGCCATCGCGGCCGACCTTGACCATCAGCATGACCGTGCCCTCCCCCTGCATGGTCACCGCCTGCGGTGGGTAATCCGGTCCCCGCAGTGCATTGCTGGTCACCCTGTCGGTGCCGACCTCACGCTCGCCATCCACCTTGCTGAAATTGGCATCGACCAGGCGGACCCGCATGGTGCCCTCGGCAGCATTGTCGGCCATCAGCCGCAGGCGCACCGCAGTGCGTGCCTGCACGGGCGCGCCATTGACCAGCACCGGGTCGAAACGCCAGCCCTGCACGGCCTTGTCCACGAAATCGGCAATACCCGCGTCGATCTTCTCGCGACGATCGAGCTGGAACCCTTCAACCTGGCCTTCGCGGCCGATGTCGATGACGCCACCAAGGGTCATGCTGGCCTCGGCCTGCCTGCGTACCTCGCGCGCGGTCTGCGCATCGGCGGTATCGATCAGGGCGGCACCGCCAGACACCGCAAGGGCCAGTGCCAGGAAAAGAGAAGAACGCATCACAGCCACTCCTTGTGCATGAAGATGATGAAGTCTGACCCCCGGGCAGGGGCCGATGAAACGTGGGGGCGGTTGACCGGCATCATTGCTCGGCAAGCGGAGTCAACAGACGCAGCCCGCGGGTAGCGCTATCGACCATGTAGACGCCACCGGCCGGCAACAGATCGGTACCGACCTGCGCGGCATCGTCGGTGGTGCGCCACGGGGCCTGCTGGCGGGGGCCGGGAATGTAGGCCTGCCAGCGGCCGTAAGGAGTGGGGGGTTGCCTGCTGCCCTTGTCGTTCAGCGCGAAGGTGACCGGCACGCGCACGGTCCAGAACGCCAGGCCTTTGTCCCCGCCGGAGGTCGGCGGAGTGAACGTCCACTTGCGGGCCTCGCTGATGCTGGCCTTGGCCAGCATGTCGCGCATCTTCTGCATCGCGTGCTCGGGTGCCACCACGCCCATGTTCACCTGTTCGGCGATGACGTCGGCAACCACACCATCACGCTCGACCTTGACCAGCAGCATCACCTCGCCCTGTGCGCCGACGCGGAATGCCGCCTCCGGATAGCGCGGAGGCCTCATCTGGTTTCCGGTCACTGCGTCGGTGGCCTTGTCGTCATACTCGCTGAAATCCACGCTGGTCATGCGCACTTCCGTGCTGCCATCGACGCCGGGCCTGCCAAGCAGACGTACACGCAACGGTGCATGTTTCGCCACCGGCTTTCCGTCCACCAGGGTAGGTTCAAACTGCCACCTGCGGATCGTGCCATCCACGAACGCGGCGATGGCCGGTGCGATCGACACCTGCTGGTCCAGCACAAGGCCACTGACCGCACCATCTGCAGCGACATCGATGTTGCCGGTCAAGACCATGCTGGCTTCGGCGGTGGCACGCACCGCGCGTGTGCTCTGCGCTGCCGCATCGGTGCTGAGCAGGGCGCCAGCCGAGCCGATCGCAAGCGCGAAGGCGAGAAACAGGGGAGAACGCATCATTGCCGATCCTTGGTGATGAAAGTGCCGAGATTACCCGAGTTCCTCGCAGTCGGCGCGGCCAATCACGCCAACCGCTGCGCAGCCGAATACGGTGGCGTGTCCGGATAATCGCCCGCCGCAAAGCGCGCCTGTAGCCCCTGCCACCAGGCAGGATCGAACAGATGACGATAGTGCTCGCGCACCGCTGCCAGTTCCTGCGCCGGCAAGCCCATGAACGGCCCGAACCGCTCGGGGAAAACATCGCGCGGACCGACATGGAACCAGGGCTCATCGGCCATCGCTTCTTCCGGAGAGCCTGGCTTGGGCCAGGCCCGGAATACGCAGTCGCTGACCAGGCACAACTCGTCGTAGTCGTAGAACACGGCACGGCCGTGGCGCGACACGCCGAAGTTCTTCGGCAGCATGTCACCGGGGAAGATGTTGTTGCGCGCCATGTCGGTGATCGCCTGCGCGTAGTCGAGTACCGCTGCGCGCACGGCCTCGCCAGCCTGTTCGCGCAGATAGAGATTCAATGGCCGGAAGCGACGCTGCACGTAGCACAACGCGATCTCCACCTCGTCGCCATCCACGCGCACGCTCTGCGCGCACTGCTGCAGCAGCTCGTCCAGCAGCACCGGGGCGAAGCGTTCGCGCGGGAAACGCAGATGCCGGTAGGGCTGTGCGTCAAGCAGGCGACCGACACGGTCGAGGTTGAACACCAGGGCGTACTTCTCCTCCACCTGCTGCCGCGACATCGTCTTGGGCCAAGCGAAACGATCACGGATCAGCTTGAACACCAGCGGGTAGCTGGGCAGGGTGAACACCGCCATGACCATGCCCGGCGTGCCTTCGGCATGCGCCAGACGCTCGTTCGGGTGTTCATTGAAGTGGCGGAAGAACGTCCGGTAGCGCTCGGTCTTGCCCTGTTTGGCGCGTCCGAGCACGGTATAGATCTCGTCGATCGGCTTGCCCGGCAGCAGGCTGCGCAGGAACACCACCGCATCGCCAACCGTACCCAGGTCAGCCTGGAAATAGCTGCGCGACACGCCGAACAGATGGGCCACATCGCGACGCCGGGTCAGCACGGCATCGGCGCGCAGGCCCTGGTCGTCGTTGACCAGCGCGATCACGCACGGCGAGAAACGGTGTTCACCGAACACGCGCCCGACCAGATAGGCGCGACGCTCGCGGTAGAACACGGTATCGAGCAGTTCGATGCTGCGTACCGGCGTGTCGCCCCAGTGCGCCAGATCGTCCTGCAGGCGCACGGCGATGGCGGCGGCACAGCGCAACTGGTGCGCATACGGAACATCGAAGCGGTAGTCGGCCAGCACCCGTTGCAGCGCCTCTACCGGCCGCGTCGGCGAGACCGCGTAGGTGTGGCGCGCCACCGGATGGGTGATCGCATCGGAGGGCTCGACATCGAAGGCGATGAACTCCACTTCCGGGTCCACACCGCGGATGGCGAACAGCCGTCGCGACAACGTGTTGTAGAAGGTCTTGTAGAGCTCGGCGTCGATCAGGCCCTGCAGCAGGGCACTGAAGTGCGCGTGCACCTGCAGCCACAGCGCGCGTTCGCTGATGGCGTCACCGGCCAGCCGCCGCAGCGCATCCATCTGCTCGGCGATGCACTGGTCGTACAGGGCGATGCGCTCCACCGCATCGTGGCGCGCCGCCGCCCAGTCGCGCTGCTGGAAACGCAGCCGGGCACGCGCCGTGATCGCGGCAAAGCGGGCGTGATACTGCTCGAAACCATCGCGGATGGCCTCGGCGATGCGCGGTGCCAGTTCGGTTGCAGTGACAGGATCGGACATGCACGACGTATCCGGGGAAACCGACCTAACCATACGCTGGCGTGGGGTAGCTTGTGTAGAGCCGAGCCACGCTCGGCTGCTGCTGCCTCAGAGAACCAGACAAACGCAACCATTCCTACAGACCCCGTGCGACTGCATTGCCTACTCTTTCAGGCCCATAACGGCATGAGGCGACGCATGCAGCAAATGACCCTGATCCCACGCATGGAGGAAGGCAACGTAATCCCGCAACGGGTACGCGACGGCTACATCAGCGCGACGGCGCTCTGCCAGTCAGTGGGCAAGCGCTGGTCGGACTATCGGTCGCTGAAATCCACCGGTGAGTTCATCGAGGAGCTGACCCTGCAGACCGGCCTCCCGGAGGACCAGCTCATCCATGTGGTGTCCGGGGGCAATGCGGCGATGCAGGGCACCTGGATCCACCCTTACCTTGCCATCAATCTCGGCCAATGGTTGTCACGCAAATTCGCGGTGAAGGTGTCGCAATGGGTGGTGGAATGGCAGCAGGGCCGGGCGAACGCCGTCATGCCCGCCCACATCGAGCGCTACATGCAGAACCGCTCGAAAGTGCCCTACACGCATTTCTCGATGTTGAACGAGCTGACCCTGAACCTGATCGCGCCACTGGAGCAGGCGGGCTATACGCTGCCGCAGGAGCTGGTGCCGGACATCTCCGAGGGCCGGCTGTTCTGCAAGTGGCTGCGCGATCACAAGGGCATCGATCCCAACACCTTCGACACCTATGAGCACAGCTATCCAGACGGCCGCAACGTGCAGGCAAAGCTCTATCCGAACGAGCTCTACGAAGACTTTCGCCGGCACTTCAACGAAACCTGGCTCCCACTGCATGCGCCCAGATACTTTGCTGCGCGCGACAGGCAGGCGCTGACCTTCGTACGCACGCTTCTGCTGCCTTCGACATGACGTCACAGCGGACCGATCCCTGGGCTGCCGTGCAGCACCAGGGATCGGTCCCACCGGGCCGGCTCAGATCGCCAGTTCGGCCTCCACGTCCTGCACCTTGCGCCGCGCCAGGGCGAGGTTGGACTTGGTCCGGTCCAGCACGATGTAGAAGAACAGGCCCTTCTTCTTCGCCACCGGGCGCATGATGTGATACGCCTTGCCCAGCGAGATCAGGATGTCCTCGATGCCATCGTTGAGGTTGAGCGAGGCGGCGGTTTTCATCTTCGCGCGGATCACTTCGGTGTTGCCGGCCGCCGCCACTTCCATGTCCATGCCCGAACCGGCCTCGCCCAGCAGCATGCCGCTTTCGTAGTCGACCAGCGCCACGGCCTGCGCGCCATCGATACCCATCAGTGCAGTCAACGAATCATTCAATCCAGCCACGTTGCACCCCTCTCAATGTTGGTTCGAGCCCCTCGTTCCCCTGCGGCCGGGCTCACGATCCGCTGAGTTCGGCCAGGATCGCCTGGCCACATTCCCTGCTCTGCCACAGCACCTGGCCGATCACGCTGCGCTGGTCGCAGGCCGCCATCAGCAGCAACGGCGCTCGCCCCTCGGCCTGGATGGCCAGCATCAGCACCTTGCCACCGGCGGCCTCCAGCATCAGCGTCTGCAGATCGCCCAGTGCCAGTTCGCGCCCCACTGCTGCAGCCAGGGCCAGCATCGCGCTGGTCATCGCCGCCAGGCGTTCGCCACGCCCCTCCGCACCAGCACTGACCAGGGCAAAGCCATCGACGCTGGCCAGCACCACGGTCCGCACCCCTTCCACCCGCTGCTGCAGGTCCTGCAGCAGCGGCTGCAGGCGCTCGCGCTGCTGCGCGTCCGGCAACGGCGCGCCTTGTCCATCAGCCATGTGCGGCCACCAGTGCATGCGCTTCCATTTCGCTCATCAGTACGTCCATCAGCAGCAGTCCTTGTTCACGATCACGGGCATCCACCGCCAGCAACGGCAGCGGCTGGCCATCGAGCCGGGCGCGCTCGGCCCAGTCATCCAGTGCCGCTGCCGGCACCTGGTCAAGATGGGTCACCGCCACCACCAGGGCCAATGCCGGACCGAACGGGCGCAGCACCTGCAGGTAGGCGTCCAGCTCAGCGGCCACCCCGGCACGGCGCGCGTCCAGCAGCAACACCGCACCGCGCGCACCCTGCAGCAGGATCGGCCACAGGAAATCAAAGCGCTGCTGGCCAGGCGTGCCATACAGGCGCAGCCTCTCGCCGTTGGGCAGGTCGATATCGGCGTAGTCCAGCGCCACCGTGGTCGAAGCCTTGTCGGCACCCGCGCGGTCGCTGTTGGCTACGTCGGTGTCGACCACCGCTCCGGCGGCGATGCTGCGTACCAATGTCGACTTGCCGCTGCCCATGCCACCGAGCACCACCACCTTGTGCTCACGCATCGCGGTCACTCCCGCGCAGCGTGCGCCACAGGCGTGCGAGCAGGCCGTTGTCGGCAGTGCTGGCACGCGCACCCACCAGCGGTACTGCAGGTGCGACCTGCAGCTGCGCATAACCGCACAGGTAGGCGGCGTGGATGAAATCGCGCACGGCGGCGGCGGGAAGATCCAGCAGCATCGCGCATTCGTCCACCGTGCAGGCACGCTTGAGCAGCAGCGAACATAGACGGAAGCCATCGTGATCGTGGCCGAGCACGCGGAAGTCCGGCCAGCGCAGCAGCTTCACCGACGCCCCGCGCAGGCGCTCATCCAACGCCTGCCAGTGACGGCTGCGCTGCGCCCATTGCCACAGCAACGGACGCAACGGCAGTCGCGTGCGGTCACCCGCCAGTGCCTGCAGCTGCGCCGGCAGCAGCGCATCCAGATACAGGTGCTCGAAGCCGTGTGCCAGCCGTTCCACCAGCACGGTAGCCGGCTCGTGCAGCAGCACCGCCTGGTCCTGTTCCAGATCCAGCAGCAGCAGCGGCTCTCCACCCTCGCCCAGCAGCGCCTGGCCCTGCCGCGATGGCAGCCGCTCGCGCAGCAGGCGGGTGATCGCATGCGCGCCGTCAGCCAAGCGGATCGGTGTCGCATCGGTGCCGGTCTGCATGCCGCGCAGCGCCCGTCCTATCGCGCCATCATCCAGTACGTCCTGGCCGCCATCGCCCTCGCGCAACTGGCCGCCGAGGTCCTCGATCCAGCAGTGCAGGCGCGGGCGCTGCTGGCGCATGCGCAGTGCCGCGTTGCGCAGCGCAGGCGTATCGCGAATCACCAGCAGATCGCAGTCGTCCAGGTCCTGGCTGCGGCGGATCTGTCCGTCCGGCAGCGCCGAGGCCATCCGCAGCCTCTGCAGCAGGGCCTGTTCGCCCTGGATGTCGGTTCCCACTACGAGCACGCGTGCCATCCGTGTTCCCCGTGCGACCACCTCCCCGGCGGTCTCGCATCGCCAAGGCTAGGCCATGGCTTGCCGCCATCGTCGTGATCGACTGCTCATATTGGTGGCAGTGGTGAACATGCATGCGTCCGTTCTGCGACGGCCATCGCGGGCAAGTTTCATGCCGTGTTGACGGCGTTCCGACAGATGACGGATTTCACGGTTTTGTGCAGCTCCCGTCCGCGCGTGGACAGGCACCAACGGCATGCGGGCAAAAAGAAACCCGCGCCGAGGCGCGGGTTTCTTTCCAGGTCTCAACCGGGCGGCGATGAATCAGCCGCGCAGCTGCTCCAGCGCGGCATTGAAGGTCGCGCTCGGACGCATCGCGGCAGCGGCCTTGGCCACATCCGGACGGTAGTAGCCGCCGATGTCCACGGCCTTGCCCTGCACCGCGATCAGCTCGTCAACGATCTTCTGCTCGTTGTCGGCCAGCGCCTTGGCCAGCGGAGCGAAGCGTGCCTGCAGTGCGGCATCTTCGTTCTGCGCTGCCAGGGCCTGCGCCCAGTACAGGGCGATGTAGAAGTGGCTGCCACGGTTGTCGATGCCACCGAGCTTGCGCGACGGCGACTTGTCGTTGTCCAGGAACTGGCCGTTGGCCTCGTCCAGTGCCTTGGCCAGCACGCGGGCGGCAGCGTTGTCGTAGCGGTTGCCCAGATGCTCCAGCGACGCGGCCAGGGCCAGGAACTCACCCAGCGAATCCCAGCGCAGGTAGTCCTCTTCGACGAACTGCTGCACGTGCTTCGGTGCCGAACCGCCAGCACCGGTCTCGAACAGGCCGCCACCGGCCATCAGCGGCACGATCGACAGCATCTTGGCGCTGGTGCCCAGCTCCATGATCGGGAACAGATCGGTGAGGTAATCGCGCAGCACGTTGCCGGTCACCGAAATGGTGTCCTCGCCCTTGCGGATGCGGGCCAGCGAGAAGGTGGTCGCTTCCACCGGCGGCAGGATGCGGATATCCAGGCCGGTGGTGTCGTGGTCCTTCAGGTACGTCTCGACCTTGGCGATGACCTGCGCGTCGTGGGCGCGGGCGGCGTCCAGCCAGAACACGGCCGGGGTGCTGCTCAGGCGCGCGCGTTCGACGGCCAGCTTGACCCAGTCCTGGATCGGCGCGTCCTTGGTCTGGCACATGCGCCAGATGTCACCGGCTTCCACGGCGTGTTCGAACACCACGTTGCCGGCCTCGTCGGTGACCTTGACCACGCCGTCGGCAGCGATCTGGAAGGTCTTGTCGTGCGAGCCATACTCTTCAGCCTTCTGCGCCATCAGGCCGACGTTGGGCACCGAGCCCATGGTTGCCGGGTTGAAGGCACCGTTGCTGCGGCAGTCGTCGATGACAGCCTGGTACACGCCGGCATAGCAGCGGTCCGGAATGACCGCCTTGGTGTCCTGCAGCTTGCCTTCGGCATTCCACATCTTGCCGGAGTCGCGGATCATCGCCGGCATCGAGGCGTCGACGATCACGTCGCTCGGCACGTGCAGGTTGGTGATGCCCTTGTCCGAGTTGACCATGGCCAGGCCCGGACGCTGAGCGTACTCGGCCTGCAGGTCGGCTTCGATGGCGGCACGGGTGGCTTCGGGCAGCGACGGCAGGCGCGCGACCAGATCACCGATGCCGTTGTTGGCATCGAAACCGGCCTGCTTGAGCGTGTCGGCGTGCTTGGCGAGCACGTCCTTGTAGAACTCGTTGACGACCACGCCGAACATGATCGGGTCGGAGACCTTCATCATGGTCGCCTTCAGGTGCAGCGAGAACAGCACGCCCTGCGACTTGGCGTCTTCGATCTGCGCATCGATGAAGGCGGCCAGCGCCTTGCGGCTCATCACTGCCGCGTCGACGATCTCACCGGCCTTGACCGCGGTCTTTTCCTTCAGCACGACGGTGCTGCCGTCCTTGCCGTGCAGGGTGATCTTCAGCGCGCCGGCGTTGGCCAGGGTGGCCGACTTCTCGCTGCCGTAGAAATCACCCGCGTCCATGTGCGCAACGTGCGACTTCGAATCGGACGCCCAGGCGCCCATGCGGTGCGGGTGCTTGCGGGCGTAGTTCTTCACCGACAGCGGCGCGCGCCGGTCGGAGTTGCCTTCGCGCAGCACCGGATTGACTGCGCTGCCCTTGACCTTGTCGTAGCGCGCCTTGTAGTCGCGCTGCTGGTCGTCGGCCGGGGTTTCCGGGTAATCCGGCAGCGGATAGCCCTGGTCCTGCAATTCCTTGATGGCGGCCTTCAGCTGCGGCACCGAGGCGGAGATGTTCGGCAGCTTGATGATGTTGGCGTCGGGGGTGGTCGCCAGCTGGCCCAGCTCGGCCAGGTCATCGTTGACCTTCTGCGCATCGCTCAGCAGTTCCGGGAACAGCGACAGGATGCGGCCGGACAACGAGATGTCACGGGTTTCCACTGCGATGCCCGCGGTGGAGGTATAGGCGTCGACGATCGGCAGCAGCGACTGGGTGGCCAGGAACGGTGCTTCGTCGGTCAGCGTGTAGAGGATCTTGGACATGGGGGACTTGGACTCTGTAGCAGTGCTCAGGGGAAGGCCGGCGCCAGCGCCGGGCCACGTGCAACCGTGTCACTTTCCCCGCCGCCGTCAGGGTGGGCGCGCGCCGGGGAAACCCCTGCATTGTCGCGTTTTCAGCCGCGCGGGGCAAAGCCGTGCCATACGCGGCGGTACTGCACGCCGGCAACGCTGTGATCCATCCACGCATGGCGTGGGTCTGCGGAAACATCGCCGCGCGAGGAACGGCCAGGTGTCTGCACCCGTAGATCCACGCCATGCGTGGATGAGGCCTTCCCGCAACACCACCAACAAAAAAGGACGCAGCCTCGCGGCTGCGTCCATCGTGAGTCCAACCGGGAGAGAGTCGGCGGGACTTACTTGACCTCAAACTCCTGCGGCGTTCCGGCCGCCTTACCATCAACCATGACTTCGGCGCGGTACTTGCCGGCCGGCCAGCCATTGGCATTCTTGAAGGTGATGTTGGTGGTCTCTGCACCGCTGGTGTTCAGGGTTGCGTTCTGCTCACCGGCCACCTGGCCATCCTGGAAGGTCAGCTTGGCGCCGACGGTGACATTGTTGGCCGCGCCATCGGTCTTCACCGAGACGATGACATCGTCCTTCGGCGCGAACAGGGCGGCCGTGGTGACCGACTTGTCAGCTGCGGCGGTCTTGCCGACAGTGACCGCCGATACCGCTACGGCCGATGCAGCCATCGGCGGCGGCGCGCCGGTCATCGGCGCGGGCGCCTCGGCCGGCGTGGTTGCCGCCGGAGCTGCGTTGTTGTCTGCGGTTTCTTCCTTCTTCTTGCAGCCCACCAGGGCGACGCTGCCCAGCAACGCGGCCAGCAGGGCATTCTGAAGCGGGGTCGTCTTGATCATTCGGGGTTCCTCCAAGGATTGTTCGGACGGCGATTGGATCGCCGGTATTACTTCGGCGGCAGTTTCAGGGTCTGGCCCGGGAAGATCTTGTCCGGGTCGTCGAGCACATCGCGGTTGGCTTCGAAGATCTTCTTCCAGGCGTTGGCATCGCCCAGGTGCTGCTTGGCGATCTTCGACAGCGAATCACCCTTCTGCACGGTGTAGGTGCCACCGCTGACCACCTCGGCGGTACTGTCCACCGAAGCACTGACGCCGGAAAAGTCCGCCTTGGGGACCTGCTGGGCGGTACTGTCGACGCTGCCACTGACGCCGGAGAAATCGGCTTTCTTCTCGGTACTCATCCACACACTCCCGTCTGTATGACTACATGGCTGGCACGGTGTCATAGAGGTTGTTAAATGGGGATGGTGCCGATGTGAAGCCGCCCCCCGGGGCGGCTGAACAATCGGGGCCCAACCGGTAGCGCCGGGCCATGCCGGGCGGCTCCGTATGGGGCCGCTGCGCTCGCCGGGCATGGCCCGGCGCTACCTGTAACCGCCTGCGGCGGTTACTGCCGCAGTTCGCGGTAGGTCGCGGCCGGGGCGGCAATGCCAGGGCTGGCGCGCCACGGGTTGATGTCCAGGCCACCGCGACGGGTATAGCGGCCTTCGACTTCCAGCCACTGCGGCCGGCAGCGCGCGGACACTTCACTGAAGATGCGCTCGACGCACTGCTCATGGAACTCGGCGTGCTCGCGGTAGCTGACCAGGTAGCGCAGCAGGCCGGCACGATCAATCTGCGGGCCGCGGTAGCGCAGGCTGACAGTGGCCCAGTCCGGCTGCCCGGTGACCGGGCAGTTGGACTTCAGCAGGGCCGAGACCAGGGTCTCCTCCACCAGCGCATCGGCGTTGGCCGACAGGTAGTCCGCCTGCGGCGGGCCATAGCAGTCGATGTCCACCTCAAGGCCGTCGATCGACTCGCCCAGCGGTGATTCGCGCAACGCCGGCAGGCCGAACGTGACCTGGACCGGGGCGCCGGCGCAGGCCGACAGGTCGGCGACGAGGCGCTCGCGCAGGGCTTCGGCACTGTCGATGCGGGTGCTGTTGAGGGAGTTCAGGTACAGCTTGAACGACTTCGATTCGATCAACCGCGGCGAGGTGCACGGCACCTGCACGGTGGCGACGGCGACCTGCGGTTTGCCACGCGGGTCAAGCCAGCTCAGCTCGAAGGCGTGCCAGCGGTCATGGCCGACGAAAGGCAGCGCGGCCTCGTCGAGGCCGATCTCGGCACGGGCGCCGACGCGCGGGATGGGAAACAGCAGGCCGGGATCGTACTGCGACGGGTAACTGACCTCGCGACCGAGGCTGGAATCCTGTGGGGTGTTCATGGTGCTTATTGTATCGCGCGCAGAGCGGGCCTTCGGCCGGGTCGGCCAACGGCGGAGCCCCTCCGTGGTGGGGTTGGTTGGTCGCGGAAAGCCCCGACTCCCGGGTGCGGGCCGGGCGGGTGGGGCTGGCGGGGACGCCGTGAATCCATCCTTGGAGGCTTAGCCGCGCCATCCATGGCGCGGATACCCCGCCACCCCCACCCGCCCGGCCCCCAGACACATTTCTGCCGCCGATCCACCACGGGAAAGATCAGAAAAACAAAATCAAAAGCCGATACTTCAGACGTTCATGATGTCCGCCGTGTCGACCAAGGTCGACACCTACCAAAGCAGGATGTCGTTCCGACAGCCGCGGGAAGCTGTCGAAGGCGGGGTGGGTCCGGTTGCGGGGGTGTCCGCGGCATGGATGCCGCGGCCAAGCCCCCATGGACGGGTTTACGGCGTCCCCCGCAAC
>NZ_JBFTIX010000013.1:0-94190 GCF_056395105.1 Stenotrophomonas sp. 10L48
CCCCCAGACCGGCCCAGCCGCTGGCGGCTGTGCGTTCGGGCGCTTGCGAAGCAGTGCTTCGCAAGCAAAGCGCCCTCACCCTTGGGGGCTTGGCCGCGGCATCCATGCCGCGGACACCCCCGCAACCGGACCCACCCCGCCTTCGACAGATTTCCGCGCGCTGTCGGAACGGCATTCTGTGATGCTGTGGGTGGGTGTCGACCTTGGTCGACACGGTAGATCCACGCCATGCGTGGATGGATTCCTGGATGTTTCGCTGATGTGGTGGGTTCTGAACTCGGTGGGTGCGGACCGTTGGTCCGCACACCGATGCCTCAGGCCAGGTAGACCTGTCCATCCCGCACATCCACCGGCACTGCGCGCAGGCGGTCGCCCTTGCAGGGGCCGGCGATGCAGTCGCCACTGTCCAGCGCGAACGAGGCGCCGTGGGCGGCGCAGACCAGATGGCCTTCGCGGCTCTTAAGGAACTGGCCGGGCGCCCAATCCAGGCGGCGGCCCGCGTGCGGGCAGATGTTCAGGAACGCCCGCACCTGCTCACCGTCGCGGTACAGCAGCAGCGACTCGGCATCGCCATCGACCACCGCTTCAACCTCGGCAAACGCACCATCGGCAATGGCATCCAGGGTGATGAGGGCAACAGCGGCAGTCATGGCGAAGGCTCGGACGGAATCGCGCATTGTCGCACGCCTGGTCATGTGACTAGCTGCGACATGAACACAAGTCATTGATCCGTAATAAGCCAAGGCTATATTTAACGAGTTTTTCACTCAATGACAGTGGCACCTGCCGATACTCATGGCTCGCTGATTTCCAGCCTATCGAGCCACCATGTTCAATCGCGATTTCGCCTTCCACCAGTTCCGCACCCTGTTTGCCCCGCGCAAGCCGCGCCATCCGCTGGTGCGCGTTGCCGTGGGCCTGCTCGGCCTGGCGATCCTGGCCGCGATGGTGTTCATCGGCGTATTCGTCGGTGCAGCCATGATCCTGGTGGGCCTGGCGTGGAAGCTGCTGGCTTCGCGCAAGCCCGGCCCGAGCCGCCCGGTCGACCCGAACGTGGTCGAGGGCGAGTACCACGTGGTGCGCAAGTCGGCGCTGCCGTCCTCGCGCTGATCGACGCTGCCCGCTGACGGCGGGCCTTGCTGCGTTCTAGACTGCGGGCACTCCCTTCCTGGATGCCCGCATGTCCGATGTCTCCGATGTGATCCCTGCTGCAGCCACGCCGCGTGTACCGGTGGTTGGTGGCGGCAGCTTTCCCGTGCACCGCATCTACTGCGTCGGCCGCAACTTCGCCGACCACGCGCGTGAGATGGGTGCTGCCGTGCCCGCAGCAGATGATCGCGGCCGCCCGATGTTCTTCACCAAGCCGGCCGACGCCATCGTGGTCGGCCACGACGATGTGATCCCCTACCCGCCTGCCACCAGCAACCTGCATCACGAGGTGGAACTGGTGGTGGCGATCGGCCGTGACGCGCCCACCGGCGAGTTGGCCGTGGCCGACGCCGAGGCCCTGGTCTATGGCTATGCCGTGGGCCTGGACCTGACCCGCCGCGACCTGCAGGCGGCCGCCAAGGAGAAGGGCCACCCGTGGGATTCGGCCAAGGGTTTCGATGCCTCTGCACCGATCAGCGAGATCGTGCACGCCGGTGAAGTCGGCGATCTGGCCGCCCTCAATCTGTCGCTGGAGATCAATGGCGAAGTCCGCCAGCAGTCCCTGCTCGACCAGATGATCTGGAACGTGCCGGAGATCCTGCACGAGCTGTCCAAGCTGTGGCAGCTGCGCGCCGGCGATCTGGTGTTCATGGGCACGCCGTCCGGCGTGGCCGCACTGAAGCCCGGCGACCGTTTCAGTGCACGCCTTGAGAACGTGGCCGAACGCCACGGCGTGATCGCCGGCTGACATCACCTGCGCTACCCTTCGCGCTGTCCCCCCTCGCCCTCAGGAGAAAAACAACAATGGGAATGCTCACCGAGTTCAAGGAATTCGCGATGCGCGGCAACGTCATCGACCTCGCCGTCGGCGTGGTGATTGGCGCTGCCTTCGGCAAGATCGTCACCGCGCTGGTGGAGAAGATCATCATGCCGCCGCTGGGCATGCTGATCGGCAAGGTCGATTTCTCCCAGCTTGCGTGGACACTGTCGCCGGCCAGCATCGGGCCTGATGGCAAGGAAATCCCGGCCGTGGTGATCGGCTACGGTGATTTCATCAACACGCTGATCCAGTTCGTGATCGTGGCGTTCGCCATCTTCCTGGTGATCAAGGTGATCAACCGCCTGTCGCGCAAGAAGGAAGCGGCACCGGCAGCGCCGGCCGAGGAAGTGGTGCTGCTGCGCGAGATCCGCGACAGCCTGAAGAAATAAGGTTGGTGGCGCCGGGCCATGCCTGGCGGAACGCCATCTTGCCGCTGCGCTCGCCGGGCATGCCCGGCGCTACCGCAGAGGCCTGCGAAAGCCCCGCTCCGGCGGGGCTTTCGCTTTGCTGCATCTGGCGGAAAACAGCATCCGCGCCGGCCATGACCTCCCGCCCATGCGCGGCGCTGAACGACTGTTAAGCTCCAAGGCTTACACCCTTCCCGGAGCTGTCCATGCGTCGCCGCGTCCTTGCCATCGCATCCTCCCTCGCCCTGCTGGCCGCGCCGGCCTTCGCGGCGCCGCGTGCCACCACCCTGCCGCCGGCTTCGCTGGCCACCGCCGCGCAGCTGCGCGACCAGGCGCTGGCCGATGACACCGGCTGGAAGGTGGTCGAATCGTTGACCACCGAGATCGGCCCTCGCATCGCCGGCAGCGAGGCCGACGCCCGTGCCGTGGCCTGGGCCGAAGCCAAGTTCAAGGCACTGGGTTTTGACAAGGTGTGGAAGGAACCGGTGACCTTCCCGAAATGGGAGCGCCGCAGTGAACACGCCGCCGTGACCGGCAGGAACCCGCAACCGCTGCAGATCACCGCGCTGGGTGGCAGCCCGGGCGGTACGGTCGAAGCCGAGGTGGTGCGGTTTGCCGATCTGGCCGCGCTGCAGGCCGCACCGGCGGGTTCGCTGAAGGGCAAGATCGCCTTCGTCGATTACCAGATGCTGCCGTTCCGCGATGGCCGCGACTATGGCCGTGGCGGCGCGATCCGCAGCAAGGGCCCGTCCGAGGCCATCCGCAAGGGCGCGATCGGTTTCCTGATGCGCTCGGCCGGTACCGATTCGCACCGCGTGCCGCACACCGGCATCACCCGCTTCGATGACGGCCTGACCCCGGTGCCGTCGGCGGCGCTGTCGGTGCCCGACGCCGACCAGCTGGCGCGCCTGCTTGCCCGTGGCGCAACCACGGTGACGGTCGCACTGGACTGCGGTTGGGATGGCACGGCGACCTCGTACAACGTGATCGGTGAGATCACCGGCCGCACGCTGCCGAAGGAAGTGGTGGTGATCGGTGGACACCTGGACTCGTGGGACCTGGGCACCGGCGCGGTCGATGACGGCGCAGGCGTGGGCATCACCATGGCCGCCGGTCATCTGATCGGCCAGCTGAAGCAGGCGCCGAAGCGCACCATCCGCGTGGTCGCCTTCGCCAACGAAGAACAGGGCCTGTATGGCGGCAAGGCCTACGCCGAGGCGCATGCCAAGGACGTAGCCCTGCACCAGCTGGCCGCCGAGAGCGATTTCGGTGCTGGCCGCATCTACGCCTTCAACACCGGTTCGCCGAACCCGGAAGGCTCGCGCGAGGCAACCAGGCAGATTGCCGAGGTGATGAAGCCGCTGGGCATCGAGTACGCCGCCGACAAGGGTGGCCCGGGGCCGGATGTCGGTCCGCTGGCCGCCAAGGGTGGCGCATGGGCTTGGCTGGCGCAGGATGGCTCGGATTACTTCCACCTGCACCACACCGCCGACGACACCCTCGACAAGATCGATCCGAAGGCGCTGGCGCAGAACGTGGCGGCCTATACCGTGTTTGCCTACCTGGCGGCCGAGGCCGATGGCAACTTCGGTAGCGAAGCCAAGGCAACCACGCCGCCCAACGAGTGAGTCCACTTCCACGCTGTGCGTGGAGTGACTCATGACCGGGTAGCGCCGGGCCATGCCCGGCGCTACCCGCCTGGGCGCTTACTGCGCCCACACGCTGGTATTGCGAACCCCCAGCAGCTTCGGGTTGAACAACGGGTCACGCCCGTGACGCCGGTGATCTTCGTAGTCGCGCAGCGCGGCCAACGCGGGCCTCTGCAGCAGCAGGATGGCGATGATGTTCAGCCAGCTCATCATGCCTACGCCGATGTCGCCCAGCGCCCACGCCACTGTCGCACTGTTCATCGCCGAGTAGCCCGTAGCGGCCAGGAACAACAGCTGGAAGGTGCCCATCACCCACCCTCGGGGACGATCGCGGCAGAGGTAACTGACGTTGGTTTCGGCCATGTAGTACAGGGCCAGGATGGTGGTGAACGCGAATGGCAGGATCGCCAGCGCGACGAACGACTTGCCGAAGCCGGGCAAGGCCGACTCCACCGCGTGCTGTACGAAGCGTGGCCCTGCTTCCACGCCGGGAAGGTTGCCCAGCAGCAGGCGCGCCTCGTCCGGTACACCGTTCACCGCCGGGTCGTAGACGTTGTAGAGCCCGGTGGAGAGAATCAGGAAGGCCGTCGCGCTGCACACGACCATGGTGTCGATGTACACCGAGAACGACTGCACCAGCCCCTGCTTCACCGGGTGCGACACTTCTGCTGCAGCGGCAGGATGCGCGCCACTGCCCATGCCAGCTTCATTGGACAACACGCCACGACGTACCCCCCATTGGATCGCGGTCCCGATCATCGCGCCGAATGCGGCGTCAACACCGAAGGCGCTGCGCAGCACCAGGGCGATGACCTCAGGCACGCGCTCGACGTTGAGTACCATCACCACCGCAGTGACCAGCAGATAGGCCACGGCCATCACCGGCACCACCCATTCGGCGACCCGCGCGATGCGACGCACGCCGCCGAGCAGGATCGCCGCCAACACCACCAGCAGCACACCGGTGGTGACCATCACCGGAACGTCCCACGCTTCGTTCACCGCACTGGTGATGGCGTTGGACTGCGTGCCCGCCAGCATCGCCCCCGCCAGCACCGTGACCAGCGCGAACAGCACGGCGTACCAGCGCTGGCCCAGCCCCTTCTCGATGTAGTACGCCGGGCCACCGCGATACTGCCCCTTGGCGTCGCGATCCTTGTAGATCTGCGCCAGGGTGGACTCGATGAACGCGCTGGAAGCACCGAGGAAGGCGACGATCCACATCCAGAAGATCGCGCCCGGACCGCCGAAGGCAATGGCCATGGCGACACCGGCGATGTTGCCCACGCCCACCCGGCTGGACAGCGACAGTGACAACGCCTGGAATGGCGAGACACCGGCATCGGAGCGCTCGTGACGGAACATCAGGCGCAGCATGTCCGGCAGCGCGCGCAACTGCACGAAGCGGGTACGCACGCTGAAGTACAGGCCCGTTGCCAGGCACAGCACCACCAGATACGGGCTCCAGACAACGGCAAGCACGGCATTGACGATCGATTCGACATTCATCGCAGGGCCCCCATCAGAAGAACATCCCCAGGGCGACCTGGGGACTGATGATGCGGCCGGTATTGCGGCCGGCAACGGTGAATTCGACGCCGGCGATCAGCCCCAGCGACGGGCTGAAGTGGTACTCGACAGCGGGCGCGAAGGTCAGGTTGCGACTGGCCGGGCGGTGTTCGTTGATGGGCCGGACGCCACCTGCAGCGTCGGGCGCGAAACCGGTCAGGCGCTGGCCGGTCTCGCGGCTGGCGGCAACTTCCATCACGCCGACCCAGCGTTCGTTGAAGCTGTATTCGGCGCCCACGGAAAGACCCAGTACCGAGCCCCGCGCGATATGGCCCTGGAAGCCGTCCTCGGTGCCGTACACGCTGGTGCCGGAGATGGCCGTTCGCGATGGCGCCGGCCCCGCGCTGAACTGCGCCCGCCAGCGCAGCGGCCGATCGTTGCCCAGCCACAGCACCTGCTGCACGGCCAACGCGGCGACGGTGCGCTGCACGCCATCACCCTGCGCATCCAGCGGATTGCCGGTGATGCGGTCGTGGCTGCCGGTGCTGAAGCGCTGTACCAGGGCAATCGACACCGCCGGCGTGGTGCCATCGGCGCTGGGGGCCTGCAACAGGTATTGCAGGCGTGCGGTGGTATCACCGGCGCGGAAGCCTCGGCTGCGTGCGTTGCCGGATTCGGCGCGTGATGCACTCAGGTTGACCTGGCCGGTCACCCGTTCGCTGAAGCCGTATGCGATGGGCACCACCATCGCCCACGCGCCGCTGCGTTCGCTGCTGCGCTGGCGGTCGCCGTTGTGGTCGAAGGACGAGGAACTGTCGACCCGCACCAGATAGGGTTCGACGTACCAGTGACCCGCTGGCATGCCGGCAGGATTGGGCGTGATCAGCGGGCCGGTGAAGTTGACGCCGTCGAGCGTGCGCTCGTTGGCCTGCGCGGAAACGACGGCAAGCGCACTGAGTGCCAGTACCAGGCAGACACGCACCGCACTGCGAGGAGGATGATGCATGGGAACCGCTCCTGTACGACGTTGGATGGACTTCCACCCTGCGTCGCCGGGAACGGCACACCAATAAGGAAACTTTCAATTCGTCATGCATGCTTTGCGCATGGCACTGCCAGGAAAACCGCCAGACGTTGCCCGGCTGCCGGGAAGTCCCGTTCGACATGGAACTGCGCTGTGCGGGCACCGGTTTGCGGTGCCCGCAGACACGCCCATCAGCCGCGCTGGCTGACCCACTGCGCCAGCAACACGGCCGTGGCGGAAGCGACATTCAGGCTTTCAACCGCGCCACTGCCGGGAATCGACAGCTGCTGGTCACACTGGCTGGCCAGGCCGCGATCCATGCCTTCGCTTTCCGCGCCCATCACGTAGACCAGGCGGGCCGGCAACGACGCGCGGAACACGTCATCGCCACCCTCGACCAGGGTCGCGGCGAGGCCGAAACCGGCCGCGCGCAGCTGCGCCATCGCTTCTGCATCCTCAGGCAACTGCACCAGCGGCACCGACTCTGCGCCGCCCTCGGCCACGCGTGCGGCCGCGCCGGACAACGCCAGCGTACTGCTGGCCGGCAGCAGCAGCGCCTTGGCGCCGAAATGCGCGGCAGAGCGCAGGATCGCACCGAAGTTGTGCGGATTACCGACGCCATCCAGCCACAGTGCCAGCGCCGGGCCTTCGCCCAGTTCGGCCAGCCACTGCGCGAGCGGCAACACCGGCGCGCGCAGCACGTCGGCCACCAGGCCTTCATGGTGGGTGGTGGCAGCCAGCTTGTTGAGGTCGCCCTCCTCCACCACGCGATAGCCCACGCGGTTGGCCACGCACCACTTCAGCACCGGCTGCATGCGCGGAATCAGCGATTCCACCAGGTACAGCTTGCGCAGCGCCTGCGGACGCTTGGCGAACAGCGCCTGCACCGCGTTCCATCCGTACAGGCGAAGTTCGTCGTTGCCCCGCCCCGGCGGTGGCGGGGTGCCGCCCTCACGCGGTGGCAGCGGGGTGGCCCGCGGCGGTCGCGACGACGGGCGGCGGGCATTCTTCCAGGGATCATTCACTACGGGACAACTCCAGCTTGCGTTGACGCCAGAAATCGGCGTTCTTGATGCCCAGGGCATCGGGGTCGAAGATCGGGTCGAGACCGAGCTTCTTCTGTCGTTCGTAATCGCGCAGGGCCAGCATGGCCGGCTTCTGCACGATGAGGATGGCGATGATGTTCAGCCAGGCCATCAGGCCCACGCCGATATCACCCAGCGCCCAGGCCAGGGTGGCGTTGTGGAAGGCACCGAACACCACCATGCCGATGATGCCCAGGCGCAGCAGCAGCACGGTGAGCGGCCGGCGCTTGTTGTGGTTGACGTAGGTCAGGTTGGTTTCGGCCATGTAGTAATAGGCCATGATCGTGGTGAAGGCGAAGAAGAAGATCGCCACCGACACGAAGGCCGAGCCCCAGCCCGGCAGCACCGCTTCCACACCCGCCTGCGCGTAGCCCGCACCTTCGGGGATGCCGGCCAAGCCCTGGAAGATCGGCGCGGCGCCGGCGACCGGTGAATACACGTTGTAGGTGCCGCTGGCCAGGATCAGGAAGGCGGTAGCGGTGCACACCATCATGGTGTCGAAGTAGATGGCGAACGCCTGCACGTAACCCTGCTTGGCCGGGTGCGAGACCTCCGAGGCCGCCGCAGCGTGCGGACCCGAGCCTTGGCCGGCCTCGTTGGCGTAGATGCCGCGCTTGATGCCCCACTCCACCGCCAGGCCCATCATCGCGCCGAACGCGGCATGGGTGCCGAACGCGCTCTTGAAGATGATGCCGAACATTTCCGGCACGCGGTCGTAGTTGATGATCATGATGACGATGGCCATCAGGATGAAGCCGGCGGCCATGAACGGCACCACCACTTCGGCGAAGTTGGCGATGCGCTTGACGCCACCGAAGATCACCACGCCCAGCAGCAGGGCGACGACGATGCCGATGCCCAGCTTCAGCGCCTGCGCCGATTCCATGCCGAAGGCCTGGCCATCGAGCGGACCGCACAGCGCGGTACCGCGGCAGGCGTTGATGACGCTGTCGGCGATCGCGTTGGCCTGCACGCCGGGCATCAGGAAACCGGCGGCGATGATCGTGGCGATGGCGAAAGCCATGGCATACCACTTCAGGCCCATCGCTTTTTCGATGTAGTAGGCCGGGCCACCGCGGTAGCGGCCTTCGGCATCCTTGGTCTTGTAGATCTGCGCCAGGGTGCATTCCACATACGAGGTGGAGGCGCCGAGGAAGCCCATCACCCACATCCAGAAGATCGCGCCGGGGCCGCCGAAGGCGATGGCGGTGGCCACGCCGGCGATGTTGCCGATGCCCATGCGGCCGGCCATCGACATGGCCAGGGCCTGGAACGAGGACACGCCGGCGTCGGACTTCTCACCGGACACGGTGAGGCGGCACATCTCGACGAAACCACGGATCTGCATGAAGCGGGTGCGCAGGCTGAAGAACAGGCCGGCGGCCAGGCACATGAAGATCAGCGCCTTGCTCCAGATGATGCTGTTGATGAAATGTACGGTAGCTTCCACGCGCGCTCTCTCCAGTCGGCGGGTTGTGAGGACGTCCCGTCGGCTGGAAGGGACCGGTCGATTCTCCCTGATCGAAGGTCGCTGCGATAGCGCCGGATGTGGGGGCGTGTTCTCCGCCGGGCATGGCCCGGCGCTACCGGGTATGCCGCCGCACCACGGGTAGCGCCGGGCCATGCCCGGCGACCGGCAATGACCGTGCCCCCACGGTAGCACCGGGCCATGCCCGGCGGCCTATCAGGGCAGCTGCCTGCGTACCCGGGCGAAGCGGCGCAGGTCATGCAGGACGCCGCGCTTGTAGACGGCGCAGCGCTCCACGCCCTCCTCCTGGAAACCGTTCTTTTCCAGTACCCGGGCCGAGCCCAGGTTGAAGTCGACCACCGTGGCCTGCAGCCTGAACAGGCCAAGCTCATCCATCACCCAGGGCGCGAACAGGCCGACCACAGCGGTCATCAGGCCCTGCCCCCAATGAGCCTGGCCGAGCCAGTAGCCCAGTTCCGCGGTATGCCCGCGCTCGGCCACGCCCTGCTGGGCGCCAACGCTGCCACAGGCCTGGCCCTCTATCTCGATGGCCAGGTTCAGCGTGCCTGGGGCCAGTACGCGCCCGCCCAGGAAGGCTTCGCCATCCTCGCGGGTGTACGGATACGGGAAGCGGTCACGCAGCCCACGCGAGACGTCCGCGTCGTTGGCGTGATGCAGCAGCGACTGCAGGTCATCACTGCGCCAGGGGCGCAGCAGGAAGCCTGCGCCGTGCAGGATCCGCGCCGGCTCAGGCATGACCACCCACCGACGGCGAGTCGGCCTCCTGCTTCTCCAGCTCGCGCTTCACCGCCTCCGGCGAGCGGGTGTACGGGGCCAGCCGCGCGTAGAACGCCGGCACCACGAACAGCGACAGGAAGGTGGACAGGGTGACGCCGAAGATGATCACGATGCCGATGGTGCCACGGCTGGCCGAGCCCGGGCCACCGGCCACCACCAGCGGGATGGCGCCGACCACGGTGGCGATCGAAGTCATCAGAATCGGACGCAGGCGCACCATCGCCGATTCGATGATCGCTTCGCGCACGCTGCGGCCATCGTCGCGCAGCTGGTTGGCGAATTCGACGATCAGGATGCCGTTCTTGGCCGCCAGGCCGACCAGCATGACGATGCCGATCTGGCTGAACAGGTTCACCGTGCCGCCACTCAGCCACAGGCCAACCAGCGCGCCGAGCACGCCCAGCGGCACGGTCAGCATGATCGTCAGCGGGTGGATGAAGCTCTCGAACTGCGCGGCCAGCACCAGATACACCACCAGCAGGGCCATGGCGAAGGTCAGCAGCACCGCGCCGCCCGCACTCTGGTACTCACGCGATTCGCCCTTCCAGTTCACCTGCGCGTACTGCGGCAGCTCTTCGCCGGTCACCTGCTGGGCCCAGGCGATGGCCTCGCCCAGCGGATAACCCGGTGCCAGGCCGGCACTGATGGTGATCGAGCGCAGGCGGTTGAAGCGGTTCAGGGTTCCGGCCTCGGCCACTTCGCTCAGCGTGACCAGGTTGGACAATGGCACCAGCTCGCCAGAGGTCGCACGCACGCGGATAGCGGCCAGATCGGCGGGGCTGGCGCGGCCATCACGGCCGGCCTGCACCAGCACGTCGTACTCCTCGCCGTTGTCGACGAAGGTGGTGACGCGGCGCGAGCCCATCATCGTTTCCAGCGCCGAACCGATCGCGGTGACCGGCACGCCGAGGTCGGCCGCACGCTGGCGGTCAATGTTCACCCGCATCTGCGGACGGGTTTCCTTGTAGTCCGAGTCCGGGCCGACCAGGCCGGGGTTGTCGGCCATGCGCAGCAGGATGCGGTCGCGCCACTGCGCGATCTCGGCGTATTCCGGGCCACCCAGCACGATCTGGAACGGCTGCCCGCCACTGCGCACCAGGCCGCCACCGACCTGGGTACGTACGCGCACGCCACGGATGGTGTCCAGTTCCTTCTGCAGTTCGTTGGCGACTTCCGGCGTGCCTTCGCTGCGCTGACGCCACGGCTGCAGGAACACGCTGACGCGGCCAGTGTGCATTTCCTCGCTGGCGCCGAAGCCGCCGGGCACGCGCGGGTTGGCGCGCACGATCGGCTTGTCCGCGCCGACATGCGGTGCCAGCAGCGCTTCGACCTGCTGCACCTGCTGCACGGTGTAGTCGTAGCCGGCGCCTTCCGGGCCGTCGATCATGATCTGGAACGAACCACGGTCTTCGGCGGGGGCCAGTTCCGAAGGCAGCACTTTGATCAGCAGCCAGCTGGCCGCCAACGCAGCGGCCATCACCAGCAGGTAGATCCACGTGCGATCGACATGATGATCGAGCACGCGGCCGTAGGCGCCGGCCAGGCGTTCCAGATTGCGGTTGATGAAGCCGTGCAGCCCGCGCGGTGCCTGCCCGGTATGCGGCTTGAGCAGCTTGGAGGCCATCATCGGCGTCAGCGTCAGCGCGACGAACGCCGACAGCGCGACAGCGGCGGCCAGGGCTACCGCCAGTTCACGGAACAGGCGCCCGGTATTGCCTTCCAGGAAGCCGACCGGCAGGAATACCGCCACCAGCACGGCGGTGGTGGCGATCACCGCGAACGCCACCTGCGCGGTACCCCGCTTGGACGCCACCAGCGGCGGTTCGCCCAGGTCGATGCGGCGCTGCACGTTTTCCACCACCACGATCGCGTCATCCACCACCAGGCCGATGCACAGCACCAGCGCGAGCAGGGTCAGCAGGTTGATCGAGAAGTCGAACGCGTACAGCGCGATGAACGCCGCCACCAGGCATACCGGCACGGTGACCGCAGGAATCAACGCCGCGCGGAAGCTGCCGAGGAACAGCCAGATGACCGCCAGCACCAGGATCATCGCCTCCACCAGGGTGGCGTACACGCGGTCGACGGCAGCCTCGATGAAGGTGGTGTTGTCGAAGGCAACGAAGATCTGCGTGCCCTTGGGCAGGGTCAGCGCGACACGTTCGGCCTCGGCGCGCGCGGTGCGCGCCACATCCAGCGAGTTGGCAGTGGAGGTCTTGACGATGCCCAGGCCGATGCCGGGCTCGCCGTTGCTGCGGTAGTAGGCGCGACGCTCGGCCGAGGCCAGCTCGATCTTCGCCACATCGCCCATGCGCACCACATAGCCATCACTGCCCTTGCCCAGCGGGATGGTCGCGAAGTCTTCCGGCTTGATGTAGTTGCGCTCCACGCGCAGGGTGAAATCGCGGTCGGTGGATTCGATGCGGCCGGCCGGCAGTTCCACGTTCTCGTTGCGCAGCGCGGTTTCCACATCGCCGGTGGTCAGCCCACGTGCGGCCAGCTGGTCGCGGTCCAGCCAGATGCGCATCGCATAGCGCTGGCGGCCACCGATGCGGACCTGGGCCACGCCATCGAGGCTGGAGAAGCGGTCGACCACGTAGCGGTCGGCGTAGTCGCTCAGTTCCAGCGTATCCATGGTCGAGGAGACCATGTTGAACCAGATGATCGGGTCGGCATCGCTCTCGACCTTGGCGATCTCCGGTGGCCGTGCCTCCTCGGGCATGCGGTCGGCCACGCGGCTGACCGCGTCGCGCACGTCGTTGGCCGCCGCTTCGATGTCACGGTTGGAGGTGAATTCGATGCTGACCTGCGAGCGGCCGTTGGTGCTGCGCGCGTTGATCGTATCGATGCCTTCGATGCCGGCCAGCGCGTCTTCCAGCACCTGGGTGATGCGGCTCTCGATGACCGCTGCCGAGGCGCCGGTGTAATCCACCGAGACCGAAACGATCGGTGGGTCGATGGCCGGCAGTTCGCGCAGCGTCAACCGGGTGAAGGACATCACGCCCAGCACCAGCAGCAACAGGCTCATCACCACGGCAAACACCGGCCGCTGGATGGAGATGTCGGACAGCTTCATCCGCCGTGACCCTCGGCGGCTGCAGGTGCTTCAACCGTCGCCGGCTGCGCGCCGCTGGCGGGCGCGGCGTCGGAGGCTGCCACCTTCAGGCCCGCCCGCAGCTTGCCGGTGCCGTCCACCACGATGCGCTGGCCTGCCTGCAGGCCCTGCTTGATCTCGACCACGCCGGCGCGGCGTGCACCGGTGACCACGTCCACGCGTTCGACGGTGTCATCGGCCTTGATGCGGTACATGAAGCTGTCGCGACCGACCTGCACCACCGCGATTTCCGGCACCACCAGGGCCGGTCGATCAGGATGGAACAGGCGCACGTCGAGCAGCATGCCCGGCCGCAGCGCATGGTCGCCATTGGCGAAGTCGGCACGCACGGTCACCGCACGAGTGGCCGGGTCGATGCGTGCATCGATCGTGCTGACCTCGCCCTCGAAGGTGCGGCCCGGCCAGGCCACGCTGGTGGCCTGCACCTTGTCGCCAGTGGTCAGCGACGCCAGTTCCACTTCCGGCACCTGGAAATCGACGTGCATGCGCTCGACGTCGTCGAGGGTGGCGATCACCGTGGTCGGCGTCAGCAGCGTGCCCGGGCTGATCTGGCGAATGCCAAGTACGCCGGCGAACGGCGCGCGCACGCGACGGTCGCCGATGTCCGACTGCATCTGTGCCACCCGCGCTTCGGCGGCGTCGCGGATCGACTTCTGCGTGTCCAGGGTGGCACTGGATACCAACCGCTGCGCCGCCAGTTCGCGCTGGCGCTTGTACAGCTGGTCGGCTTCGCGGAAGGTCGCCTGCGCCTGCACCAATGCGGCCTCCTGGGCCTGCCCGCGCAGTGTCACGAGGGGCGCACCGGCGGCGACCTGCTGGCCACTTTCAAAGTGCACGCGCTCGACGATCTCGCTCACCTTGGCGGTCACGCTGATCGACTCGCGCGCCTTGGCCGTGCCCAGCGCCTGCAGCGTGTCGTTCCACTGCACCGCCTGCACGACCTGCGCGGTGACCGGCACGGCTTCGCCCTGCCGACGCGCGGCGGCCTCCTGTTTGCCTGCGCACCCGGCCAGCACGGCCAGGCTGAGGCCAAGGGCCAGGGTCGAAGCGATACGAGCCAACATGAAGCGTCCTGAGTGGTACACGGCCGCCGAGTGTAGGCAAGGCCCCGCAAAAGCGGTATGTGCCAAGCGTTTACCGGCGTGGAACGGGGGCTGCGATAGCGCCGTGTGCCCATTCCATGCAGGGGGCACCGACGCAGTGTCGGCGTATGTCGGGATGTATCAGGCCATCCCGCCAGGGGCGATGCCGTCGTACAGTCGAGGGGCCTGGCCGAGGGCGCCGGGCGGGGTCGGAACCTGGCGGGGATCCGACCCCGTTTTCTTTGGACGCAGGCCTTCTGTGCGCGGCGCACCGGTAGCGCCGGGCCATGCCCGGCGGATCAATACCGGTAGTTCACCTTCATCCACAGGCTGCGGCCGGGCTCGTTGATGCGCACAGGGTCAGCGGGGAAGCCGAAGTCGGCGCTGCCGGCCAGGTTCAGATGCTCGCTGTAGGCACGGTCGAACAGGTTGTCGACACCGGCGCTGAGCTGCAGCTGCGAACTGAAACGATAGGCCGCGTTGAGCGCCAGCGTGGCAAAGCCGCTGCTCGGCCCGAGGTCCTGCGCGACCACGTTGCCCTGCCCGTCCGCGACCCGATGCTGATGGGTGACCGCGCGCACCAGCGCACCGCCACTCCAGCGCTGGCCTTCCCAGTCAGCGCTCAAGCGTGCTTCCAGCGGCGGCATCTGCGGCAACGGTCGATGCTGATCGCGGTTCTCGCCCCAGGCATAGGCCAGGGTGCCCCCCAGCTTCCATTGCTCGTCCAGCCGCAGCTGCAGGCCGGCCTCGGCACCGGCGATGCGCGCCTGCACATTGTCAGCCCGGCTCATGCCCATCATGCCGCTGCCGCGATAGGTGAACAGGATGTAGTCCTGGATCTGCCCCGCATAGGCCGAGACCCAGGCCTGCACGCGCGGGCCCTTGTATTGCAGGCCGACGTCGAGCTGGGTGGTGCGCTCGTGCTGGATGCCAGCGAACGCGTTCACCGCACCTGCCGGCCCCTGATCGGGCGAGAACAGTTCCCAGTAGTCGGGCATGCGCTGGCTGTGGCCCAGCCCGGCATACCAGGTCAGGCCGTCGGCAAGGTCCTGTTCGTAGCGCAGGAAACCACTGCCCAGCCATTCCCTGCGGCGCTGGCCGGCGGTGGGATTGGGCATGGCCATCATCATGCCGCCGATGTCGGCACGCGCATCGCGCACGCTGGCACGATCGATGCGCAGCCCGCCGATCCAACGCTGCCCGGTGTCCACGCCGAAGGTCAGTTCGGTGAATGCACCGTAGCGGCGGAAATCGGCGTCGGTGTTCCAGTCCGCCTGCTTGTAGGTATCGCGCCCCATGCCCATGCGGCCGCGATGCCGGCTGTCTTCGCCGTCGATGCCGGCCACCAGCTGCACGTCCTGCCAGCGCCATTCGGCGCTGATGCGCCCGCCCTGCGTGCGGCGATCCACGTTCGACGCCATCGGCATCGGCATCATGCTGTGTGGGTTCGGCGTACGCAGCGTGTAGTTGTCCATCACGTGGTCGGCTTCGTTGTAGTACACGTTCGCCTGCAGCGTGTTCCACGCCCCGGGCAGATTGCGCTTCTCGAAGCGTGCGGCGTAACTGGTGCGTTCGAACGCGGCCCCATCCATGCCGCGCCCCGCGTAGCGCGCGATCGCATCGCCGGCACCGGCGGAGACCTCCAACAGGGTATCGGCGTCAGGCGTCCAGCCCACCGCTACGTCGCCATTCCACTTGCGCCATTTCGACGGAACCACATCGCCGTTGCCGTCCTTGTAGTCATCGGCTTCGGAGCGATTGCCGCTGGCACGCACGTAGCCCGTTGGATTGCCCAGGGTCAGGTCCAGCACCTGGTCGTTGCGGTTGCGTGAGCCGACCAGTGCACTGGCATCGGCACGCAGCCCGGGCGCATCGAAACGCGGGGTATCACGCTCGAAGCGCACGGTGCCCGCAGAGGCACCCGCGCCCCAGCGCACGCTCTGCGGGCCCTTGATGATGGTCAGCCGGTCAAAGCTCTCCGGCGATATGTAGGACAGCGGGTTGTCCATGCGCGAGGGACACGCGCCAATCAGATTGCCATCGTTGCTGAGGATGTTCAGGCGCGAACCGAACATGCCACGCAGCACCGGGTCGCCGTTGGTGCCGCCGTTGCGGATGGCGGAGAAGCCGGGAACGGTCTTCAGGTAATCGGCGCCATCGCTGGCTGGCACAGGCTGCCGCGGCAGGCGCGGATCGGTCACCCAATGCAGCGGCGAGGACGGCGCGGCGGCGGTGACCACCAGCGTATCCAGCGTCCGCGCTTCTTCAGCGGGCGCGGCATGGGCGAAGGGAGCAGCCAGGGCAGCGCCAAGCGCAAACGGCAGGCGCGCACGGGCGCCCGCAGCGGGGAAAGTCATTTTCATGGAAACAGCTCCAAGGTACGCACGCGCGCACGACGCCCTTGCAGGCCTCGTGCGGCGGATTCGATAGGGAAATCAGCGGACGGTGGAGATCAGCGGCGGGCCACGCGCGGCATGTGCCGGCCAATGCAGCAGCGGCAGTCGCGGCTGCGACCATGGGAACATCGGCTTCGGCCGCCACAGCAAGGGCAGCAGCAGCACCAGCACGGCCAGCCACGGCAGCAGGCGCATGGCCAGCACGCAGTACTCGCAGGCCTCCCCGTGCATGGCGTGGGGATCGGCGGGTGGGGTCGGATCCCTTTGCCCCGGCAAAGGGCTCTGACCCTCAGCCATGTCGCCGTGATGCATGTGGGCATGGTCCATGCCGCCATGCATTGTGGATGGGGTCAGAGCCCTTCCCTGTGGTGAAGGGATCTGACCCTGCGGCGCCTGCAGCGCACGGCTGACCAGCGGCGCAAGCACCATCAACAGCGTCGCGATGAAGGCGAGCTGGAGCAGGGTTCGACGCAGGCAGCCGGTACGGATCACCGCGCTAGTGTAGAGGTGCCTCCAGAAGGCACCGTGCGACGAACCGTCGCAGGAGGGGGTTTATCGGCAGGGCTGCGCCCTGCACCCGCAGAGGCCACGTCCACGGCAAGAGCCGAAGCAACATCAAAAGCTGGCTTCCTGTGGGTAGGCGGGGTGGGTCCGGTTGCGGGGGCCGCTGCAAGTACGTCCATGTAAGCTCGGTCGCCGCATCCATGCGGCTCACGCCCCCGCAACCGTACCCACCCCGCCTTCGACAGTTTTCCGCGATCTGCGGTAGATCCACGCCATGCGTGGATGCTCTTCGATCAATTGTCGAAACATTCGATTTCCATGGAGATTCATCCACGCATCGCGTGGATTTTACCGTGTCGACCAAGGTCGACACCTATCAACGGCCGCCGGAATCTGTCAGAGGCGGGGCGGAGTGGGTAGGCAGGACCGTTGGCGCCATGGATGGCGCCATCGAGCCCCCATGGACGGGTTTACGGCGTGTCCTGCCTACCCACACCGCCCCGCCATCCCACGGAATGCCCGCTGTTGCCGTTGCTGTTGCCGTTGCTGTTGCTTGAATGTCGTAGCAGGTGCAGGGCGCAGCCCTGCTCGACCAACCTCACACCGTGATGGTCTGGGTCAGCGATTCCCAGGTCGGCGGCACCGGCCAGGACGCGGCCTGGTTGCCATCCAGCACCCGCCGCAGGTCGCGCGGATCAATCTGCGGGGCCAGCACATGCACCAGCTCCAGCGCGTAGTCGCGCAGCACCCGGTCGCGCGGCAGCACCGCCCAGGCGACGCACTCGGTGATCGGCGCCGGCGCTGGCCATACCCGCAGATCCTCGTCGTTGGCGCTGATCGCCATCTCGGCCAGCAGACCTACCCCCAGACCCGTACGCACATAAGTCTTGATCAGGTCCGCATCCAGCGCCGTCAGCGCCAGATCGGGTACCAGGCTCTGCGCGGCAAAGGCGCGCTGCAACGAGGAGTTGGGACGGGTCGAGGATTCGTAGCTGATCAACGGCTGTCGCGCCAATGCCGCCAGGTCCGGTGCGCGCCCGGCGCGATCCAGCGGATGGCCCTTGGGCACCACCACCAGCCGCCGCCAGCGGAACAGCGGCACGGCGATGCCATCGCTGGGTTCACTGCCGGCGGTACTGATGATCGCGATATCGGCATCGCCCTGGTTCAGCCGGTCCAGCGCATCGGCCTCACCGGCCTGCTGCAGGTGCACGCTGACCTGCGGATAGGCCTGCTTGATGCGCGCCACCGCCGGCGGCAGCACGAAACGCGCCTGGGTGTGGGTGGTGGTCAGGATCAGCTGGCCCTGGCTCTCGCGACGCTGGTTGGCCGCGTAGGTGCGGATGTTGTTGGCCTCGGACAGCACCGCGCGGGCGCGGCTGATCACTTCGGTGCCGGCCGGGGTGACCGACTCCAGGCTGCGCCCCTTGCGTACGAACAGCAGGAAGCCCAGTTCGTCCTCCAGCTGCTTGAGCTGCTTGGACAGCCCAGGCTGGGTGGCATGCACGCGCGAGGCGGCGAGCGTGATGTTCAGCTCGGCGTCGGCGATGGCAACCAGGTAGCGCAGCTGGGTCAGCGTCATGGCAGGCGGGCGATGTGGGGGCGGAGGTCCACTCTAGGGTCAATTGCCGTCACCAGCTTATAACCAAAGGTTGTTTAAGAAAGGTATCTGGTCATTTCCGGGCGTCATATGCCGGCGCTACGGTCAGCCGGCAGCCGCTGGCCTGAACAGCCAGCCCACTTCCTTTCCGCCCGCCGAGCCCGGCGCGGCCTGTTCCTGGAGCGCTCCCATGGCCCTGTACGACTCCATCCTCGACACCATCGGCAACACCCCCATCGTCAAGCTGCAGCGACTGGCGCCGCAGGGCGTGACCCTGTACGCCAAGGTCGAGTCCTTCAATCCGGGCGGCTCGGTGAAGGATCGCCTGGCGCTGGCGATCATCCTCGATGCCGAACAGCGTGGCCTGCTCAAGCCGGGCGACACCATCGTCGAAGCCACCTCGGGCAACACCGGCGTCGCCTTGGCGATGGTGGCGGCCGCACGCGGCTACAAGTTCGTGGCGACCATGGTCGAGACCTTCTCGGTGGAACGCCGCAAGTTGATGCGGGCCTACGGCGCGAAGGTCATCCTGACCCCGGCCGCCGAGCGCGGCAGCGGCATGGTGCGCAGGGCGCGCGAGCTGGCCGAGGAACACGGTTGGTTCCTGGCCAGCCAGTTCGCCAACCCGGCCAACCCGGCCTACCACCGCAACACCACCGCCGCGGAGATCCTGCGTGATTTCGCCGGCAAGCGGCTGGACTACTTCGTGAGTGGCTGGGGAACCGGCGGCACCTTGACCGGCGTCGGCGAAGTACTGAAGGTCGCCCGCCCGGACACCCGCATCATCGCCACCGAGCCGGCCGGCGCCGCCTTGCTGAAGGGCGATGACTGGAAGCCGCACAAGATCCAGGGCTGGACCCCGGACTTCGTGCCCGATGTACTCAACCGCAATGTGGTGGACGAACTGGTGACGGTGGAAGATGACCGCGCGATCGCCACCGCCCGCCGGCTGGCGGCGGAGGAAGGCATCTTCGTCGGCATCTCCGCCGGTGCCACGGTTGCGAGCGCACTGGACGTGGCAGATCGCGCCGAACCGGGCGCGGTGATCCTGGCGATGTTGCCGGACACCGGTGAACGCTACTTCTCCACGCCGCTGTTCGCCGACGTCAATGAAGGTTCGGACGACGACTGGTTGGCCGGTCTGCCCTGATCGCCGCGTTGTCGATGACAGCAGGATGACGCCCACCCTCGCGGTGGGCGTTTGCTATTTGGGTGATCCTGTCTGGGTATTGCCGACGGAAGCGGACAGCTTTCCCCAGAAATCATAAGAGATTCACCCCGAAAACTTTCGTTTTGCCGCGTGCGGCGCTCGCTTCAGCCTGCGTGAAGGCGCCGCCGGCCATCGTGCATGAACAGCGCGGATCGCAGTGCATGAGACGGTCATGACGCAGCATCGATGCCCTGTCCCGCAAGATGCGGGTGCAGCCAGCGTGGGCACGGCGCGCAACAACTACAGGCAGGAGACGGACGCATGAAGATCGAAGTGTGGCAGGGCGACATCACGGCCCTGGCGGTGGATGCGATCGTCAACGCGGCCAATGAATCACTGCTCGGTGGCGGCGGTGTCGACGGCGCCATCCATCGTGCGGCCGGCCCTGGCCTGCTGGCCGAGTGCGAGCGTCTGCCGGAGCTGCGCCCCGGTGTGCGCTGCCCGACCGGTGAGGTGCGCGCAACCGATGCCTATGCGCTTCCGGCACGGCACGTACTGCATACGGTCGGTCCGGTCTGGCACGACGGCCAGCGCGACGAACCGGCATTGCTGGCGAACTGCTACTGGAAGTCGCTGCAGCTGGCCGAATCACTGAACCTGCAGTCGATCGCGTTCCCGGCCATCAGCTGCGGTGTGTATGGCTATCCGCTGTACCAGGCCGCACAGATCGCGGTCACCGAAACACTCGCCTGGCAGCGCAGCCACGCCCAGCCGATGCGGATCGTGCTGGTGGCGTTCAACACGGCGACCGCCAAGGCCTACCAGCAGGCACTGTCGGCCGCAGGCCAGGTCGCCGACAGCGGGCGCGGTTCGCTGCTGTCGCCCTTGGGCGATACCGGCTTCGTGCCGGCGCATTGAAACAACGACGGACGTGGAAAAAAAAAAGGCCGGGCATTGCCCGGCCTTTTCGTTTGCGTCCTCGTGGCGGCGTCAGTCCGTCGCTTCAGCGGCAGCGTCGGCGGCCGCCGTAGCAGCAGCTGATGCCGCGGCCGACGCGGCGCCGTCGATCTGCACGCGCACTTCCACCATGCCCGCTTCATCGCTCAGGCTGGACACGTCCACGGTGTAGTGGCCGGCCGGCAGCGATTCTTCCACGCGTGCGTTGGTGCCGTTGCCACCATCGTCATTGACCAGCTCCACGTCGCCGCCGACCACGCGCAGTACCGTATCCACCTGGCTGGAAATGGCGTCCAGGCGCACATCGGCCGCACGCGGCAGGCTCAGCAGGAAGCGGCGGCGGCCTTCGCCATCGAGCATGGCAAACACACTGCCGGTGTTCGGCAGGGAGGTGCCATCACGCATGACCATGTTGGCCGGCAGCTCGGTGCGCTTGGCCGTCAGTTTGAAAGCGCCGGTACTGGCTTCATCCAGGCTGCGCACGCGCAGGGTGTACTTGCCCGGTTCCAGCGGCATGCCAATGCGCGAATTGGTGTCATCACCGCCATCGTCGTTCTCCGACTGGACGCCGTTGCCATCCAGCTTCAGCACCGTATCGAACGCCTTCGATTCCAGGCGGATTTCGTACATGCCCGCCTTGTCCACCTGCAGGGTGTAATCCTGCGACTTGGAGACCAGCAGGTCGGCGATCTCACCTTCGGCCACCATCGGCTTGCCGTCATACGGCACCAGTTTCTCGGCGCGCAGGCGGTACGGACCGAAGGCTGAGGGGCCGTCGGCATTGATGGCCACCTGGTAGCTGCCAGTGCCGTTGGCGCGGAACGCCAGCGAAACGTCGTTGCCGCGCTCGTAGTCCGAGTTGCTGCTGGCCACCAGCACGCCATTGTTGAACACGGCGATCGAGCCGCGAAGCGCACCGGTCAACGTGATGCCGGCCAGTTGCTTGTCTTCCAGCTTCAGCTGGTACAGCTGATGGTGGCTGCCATCGTTGAAATTGACGCCGCTGCGCGAGGTGATTTCGCCGGAGACCGGCTTGTCGAACTCCAGCGAGGGAGCCTTGCCCATGTCCGTGCTGCCACCCATCCGGTTGCAGCCGCCGACAGCCAGCACCGTGGCCACGGCCAGCGTGATTGCGGTGATACGCATGTTCCTTCTCCTTGGCCTTCCATGTATGCCCCCCGCACTGGCCTGGCGTGCGGGAGGCGGCAACGATACCGGCAAAAGCAAACGCCGGCATGATGCCGGCGCTGCCGTGTTCAGTTCATGCTGCGCAACGGCGGATCAGCCGTTCCACTTGCCCAGCGCGGCCTGGCCGTTCTCCTTGGCGCGCTCGTAGACGGTCTTCTGTGCTGCGGCGTAGTTGCCCTTCATGTCCTTGGCCCACAGCTTCAGTGCCGCCTGCTGCATGGCACGGCCATAAGAGAAGCTCAGCGGCCACGGCAGGTTGCCCATCTGGTTCATGGCGTTGAGGTGGGCGGTGGACTGCTCATCGCTCTGGCCACCGGACAGGAACACCACGCCCGGCAGGATCGCCGGCACGGTGCTCTTCAGGCACATCACGGTCGATTCGGCCACTTCCTCGACATCGGCCTGCTCGTCGCAGCCCTTGCCGGAGATGACCATCGAAGCCTTCAGGATGGTGCCTTCCAGCAGCACGTTCTGCTGGTACAGCGCGTCGAACAGCGAACGCAGGGTGGCTTCGGTGACTTCGTAGCAGGTCTCGATGTCGTGCTCGCCGTCCATGATCACTTCCGGCTCGACCATCGGCACCAGGCCGCATTCCTGGCACAGCGCGGCGTAGCGGGCCAGCGCATGCGCGTTGGACTCGATGCAGGTGCCCGACGGAATGCTCTCGCCGATGTTGATGACCGCACGCCACTTGGCAAAGCGCGCGCCCAGCTTGTAGTACTCCTGCAGGCGCTCGCGCAGGCCGTCCAGGCCCTCGGTGACCAGCTCGCCCGGGCAGCCGGCCAGCGGGTGCGCACCCTTGTCCACCTTGATGCCCGGGATCATGCCGTGGTCGGACATGTACTTGGCGAACGGCACGCCGTCCTTGGTCGACTGGCGGATGGTCTCGTCGTACAGGATGGCGCCGGAAATGTGCTCGTTGAGCTTCGGCGTGGTCAGCAGCAGTTCGCGGTAGGCGCGACGGTTCTCTTCGGTGTTCTCGATGCCGACGCTGGCAAAGCGCTTGGCGATGGTACCGGTGGATTCGTCGATCGCGATGATGCCCTTGCCCGGGGCAACCATGGCCTGGGCGGTTTCAGCCAGCTGTTCGATGCTCATGTACTTCCTGTGGCGGGTGCGGGAAAAACGTAAGTATAGCCCCGCTATCCGTTGCCCCGACGTGGAGGCTCGGATGGAACCGGTTCCACTGTCTGTGCGGGACAGGAAATGTCCTGCCGGATCGGGTCAGAGCCCCTTTCGGGGATCTGACCCCGGGTCGGATCCGCGCCCGCGGCTCCGACCCGATGTGGCCACCTCTTACAGGTCGCCCAGACCGCTGGCGCGGCCGTCTTCGCCCACTTCCAGCAGGCGCAGGGTATTGGTCGCGCCGTGGGTTTCCATGTGCTCACCGCTGGTGAACACCACACGGTCGCCGGCCTGCAGCATGCCGCCCTCCACCAGCAGTCGGATGCTGCCGCGTGCGGCTTCGCGCGGAGTGAAGCCCCGGCTGTCGAAGTTGATCGGGAACACATCGCGCATCAGCGCCATCTGCCGGCGGGCGCCGTCGTGGCGGGTGACCGCGAACACCGGTGCCGAGGCACGGAATCGCGACAGGTAGCGCGCGGTGCCACCGGATTCGGTCATCGCCACGATCGCGCGCACGCCCACGTGCTGGGACAGGAACATGGTGGCCATGGCAATGGCCTGGTCGGCACGTTCCAGGTTGCGCGGCGAAGCGCCGAAGTCGGTCTCGGTCTGGAACTGGCGCTCGGCACCCAGGCAGATGCGCGCCATCGCTTCGACCGCCTTGACCGGATACGCACCGGCGGCGGTTTCGGCCGACAGCATCACCGCATCGGTACCGTCGATGACCGAGTTGGCCACGTCCAGCACTTCGGCACGGGTCGGGATCGGGCTTTCGACCATCGACTGCAGCATCTGGGTGGCGGTGATCACCACCTTGTTCTGCGCCAGCGAGGCCTTGATGATCTTCTTCTGCAGGCCCGGCAGTTCGGCATCGCCGATTTCCACGCCCAGGTCGCCACGCGCCACCATCACCACGTCACTGGCGTCGACGATCTCTTCCAGGTTCTCGATGGCCTCGGTGCGCTCGATCTTGGACACCAGCGCGGCGTAGCAGCCGTGCGATTCGGCGATCTCGCGCGCATCGTTCATGTCCTGCGCATTGCGGCAGAACGATACGGCGATGAAATCCACGCCGATCTTGGCGACGATGCCGATCAGTTCCTTGTCGCGCTCGGTCAGCGCGCCCAGCGACAGGCCACCGCCCTGCTTGTTCAGGCCCTTGCGATCGGACAACGGACCATCGTTGAGCACGGTGTTGATGATGCGCTCGCCCTGCACTTCCACCACCTGCAGCTGCATCAGGCCGTCGTCGAGCAGCAGCACGTCACCGGCGGTCACGTCCTGCGGCAGGCCGAGGTAGCTCACGCCCACCTGGGTGGCATCGCCGGGGCCGGCATCGGTGCTGGCGATCAGGTCGAAGCGGTCACCGGCCTTGAGATGCACCTTGCCCTCGGCGAAGCGCTCGATGCGGATCTTCGGGCCCGGCAGGTCTGCCAGGATGCCCACTTCCACACCCACACGCTGCGCGGCGGCGCGCACATCGGCGGCACGCTTGGCCTGGCCGGACGGGTCACCGTGGCTGAAGTTGAGGCGCACCACGTTGACGCCGGCGCGGAACAGATCCTCCAGCACGCCCGGCGGATCGGTAGCCGGACCGAGGGTGGCAAGGATCTTGGTGCGACGCTGACGCTCGAACATGATGGATGGGCCTCTCCCGTTAAAGGACGGAAATTAGCACATCCTTCACGTCCCATGTATACGGTTACAGCCTTGTGCTGCCTGACTCTGCGGGACATCGCATGGACATGTTCCGGACATACGCTGGTCTATGGCAGCGGAAACGCCGCCGGGCAAGGCCCGGCGCGCGGCATCGTCCAACTCAGGCGAGCAAGGCCAGCAGCTGCGCCGGATCACGGGCCAGCTGCCCGGCACCGGCCTCGGTCAGCTCCTGCTCGCCACCAAAGCCCCACAGCACGCCCACACTGCGCAGCCCGTGGTGACGGGCGCCCTCGATGTCCATGCGGCGGTCGCCGATCATCCAGCAGCGTTCCGGCGCCAGCTGCAGGCGATGCAGCGCCTCGCCCACCAGCTGCTGCTTGCTGCTGCGCGAGCCATCCGGGGTTGAACCGATCACGTCCTCGAACAGGCCACCGAACGGCAGATGCTCGACGATGCGGCGGGCATGCGGCTCGTTCTTGGCGGTGACCACCGCAAGGCGATGGCCGCGTGCGTGCAGCGCGCGTACCACCGCTTCGATGTCCGGGTAGATCGTATGCTCGCGCCAGCCTTCCACGTCGAAACGCTCGCGATAGAAGGCCACGGCCTGCTCCACCCGTTCGGCATCACCGAACAGCGGCGCGAACGTGGTACGCAGCGATGGGCCGATCCAGCCCAGCAACGTTTCCTGCGGCGGCACCGGGTGATCCATCTTCTGCAGCGCATAGGCGATGCAGGTGGTGATGCCCACTTCCGAATCGATCAGCGTGCCGTCCATGTCGAAGAAGAGCGTTGCACGCTCTTCTCCGTCCACCCGCGGATCGACGCTCATGCGCCGCGCGCGGCCAGGGCGGCTACCGCCGGCAGCGTCTTGCCTTCCAGGAATTCCAGGAACGCGCCGCCACCGGTGGAGATGTAGCTGACCTGCTGGGCGATATCGAACTTGTCGACCGCGGCCAGGGTGTCGCCACCACCGGCGATGGAGAACGCCGGCGAGCTGGCGATGGCGCGGGCCAGCGCTTCGGTGCCCTTGCTGAAGGCTTCGAACTCGAACACGCCGACCGGGCCGTTCCAGACCACGGTGCCGGCCTTGGCGATCAGCTGTGCGTACTGCGCGGCCGTCTGCGGGCCGATGTCCAGGATCAGGTCATCCTCGGCCACCGCATCGACGGCCTTCACTTCTGCAGCCGCGTCGGGCAGGAACTGCTTGGCGGTGACCACGTCCACCGGCAGCGGGATGTCCGCACCCCGCGCCTTGGCGTCGGCCACGATCTTCCGGGCGGTATCCAGCAGGTCCGGCTCGTACAGCGACTTGCCGACCTTGTAGCCGGCCGCCGCGATGAAGGTGTTGGCGATGCCGCCACCGACGATCAGCTGGTCGACCTTGCCGACCAGGTTGGCCAGCAGCTCCAGCTTGGTGCTGACCTTGCTGCCGGCGACGATGGCCAGCAGCGGCTTGGCCGGCGCATCCAGCGCCAGTGCCAGCGCATCCAGCTCGGCCATCAGCAGCGGGCCACCGGCAGCGACCGGGGCGAAACGGATCACGCCATGGGTGGACGCCTGCGCACGGTGCGCGGTACCGAACGCATCCATCACGAACACATCGCAGAGAGCGGCGTACTTCTTCGACAGGGCTTCATCGTCCTTGCCTTCGCCAACGTTCATGCGGCAGTTTTCCAGCAGCACCAGCTGGCCCGGCTGCACGTCGACGCCGTCGACCCAGTCACGCACCAGCGGCACCTCGCGGCCCAGCAGCACCGACAGGCGCTCGGCCACCGGCGCCAGCGAATCGGCCTCGCTCCACACGCCTTCCTTGGGGCGGCCCAGGTGCGAGGTGACCATCACCGCCGCGCCCTGCTCCAGCGCGCGCTTGAGCGTCGGCAGGGAAGCGGTGATGCGCTGTTCGGAGGTGATGCGGCCATTCTCGATCGGCACGTTCAGATCCTGGCGGATCAGCACGCGCTTGCCGGAGAGGTCGAGGTCGGTCATGCGGACGATGGACATGGGCAACTCTTTGGCTCTGGAGATGGGATGCCGGCGTGCGGCAGACGGTCATTGTATCGGGTGCGGCTGGCGGCCGCGCCGCTGCCTGCGGCAGGCTTCGAAGCAACGGCAACAGCAACGGCAACGGCCGAAGCACTGGCGCTTCGTGGTGCTGTGGGTGGGCCGGGGCGGTGTGGGCCCGCGGGGGACGCCGTGAATCAATCCCTGGAGGCTCGGGCGCGCCATCCTTGGCGCTTACGCCCCCGCGACCCCACCACCCCGGCCACGACAGGTTCATGAGGCGGAGCGGATGGCAAAGGCGAAAGCAAAGACGGTTTCTGGTGTCGGGTGAAGAAAGAACAGGTCGGAGCCGTTTTCCTGCGGAAAAAGGCTCCGACCCCGATGGCCGTGGAGCGAAGCGACCCGCTTTGGCTCCTGCTCTTCTTTTTTCTCTTCCGTGGGTGGACGCACACGGAAACTGTCAGGGGCCGGGCGGGTGGGCTGGGCAGGGGTGTCAGCCGCATGGATGCGGCTGCCAAGCCTCCAGGGACGGATTCACGGCGTCCCCTGCCCAGCCCACCCGCCCGGCCCAACCCATGATTCACAAACCGGCCACCCACGAGGGGCTGCGCCGTTCGCTGCAAACTACGCCGAAGGCGACGGCTTCTGCTTCAGCAGGCTCAACGCCAGTCCACCCACAACCAGCACGCCCAGCCCCAGCAACGCCCACAGCAACCACGCCTTCCAGTCGTGCTGCGGCTTCAGCGCTGCGTCACCGGCGAGCGTCTCCGGACTGCCCTCCAAGCGTGCCAGCGTCGGCTGCCACGACGGATCATTGCGCTGCCGCAGTTCCTCGATCAGCACCGTGATCGGCGCCTCCGCGCGGCGCGCGGTCGTACTGCCCACGGCCAGCGCGTAGGGCGCTGCGCCCTGGCTGAGGAACACCATCACCTCCGGTTGATAGCCCAGGCGCAGGGTCGGGGCGCTGGTGGTCTCCACCGGGCTCGCGACCAGCTTCCAGTAACGGTCGCGGTACATGCCGCCCAACGGCTGTGCCGCCGATTGCTGGCGCTGGCCCGGTGCCCCCTGCTGCAGCTGATAGGCGATCCAGGGCGCGCTGCGGCGCTGCCATTCGGCGCTTTCGTCGTCGCGGCTGAACAGGGTCCACTGCACCAGGCTGTTGTCGGTGCTGGCCACGTCGGCGCGGGTCACCGGGAATCGACCATCCAGTTCAAAGGTGAATTCCCCCTTGCCCTGCGCGGTCGGTGTCAGCGACAGCCACTCCCAGGGCACCGTTGCCGGTGCCGGCGGCAGTTCGGCCAATACACTGCGCAGCTCTGGCAGGCGCGCCTCGCCCTGCGGCAGGATCCGCAGGTAGCGCACATTGCTGTCGACCTGCAGGCGTCGCTGCAGCAGGCGCTTGCCCGCACGCTGCAGGTCCACCAGGGGGACATCACGGGCGATCGACTGCCAGCGCTGCAGATCATCGCTGGCGTCAAGCTGTACCTGCGCCTGCAGCGGCTGGCCACTTTCGGCCCAGTCCAGCACCAGCGCTGCCAGCGGCTGCTGGCCGAGCACGCTGGCATCGATCAACCAGCCGCCCTGCCCGTTCGCCACCGCACCACCACCAAGCCTGGCCTCGACCCGGCGCACACGGCCGTCGGTATCGCGCTCGGTCAGCAGCTGCAGGTCGTTGCGCTGGGCCTCGGCCAGTGGTGGCAGCGCGAACCACGGCAGTTCGCGCTGCACCGGCGGCTGCGCCAACGGCTGGTCCGGCGCCAGCAGCGCCGATGGCAATGCCTGGCCGGCAGCGTTGAACACCTGCAGATCGCCCAGATCAGCGGCGCCTGCGCGGCGGTAGATCGCCGGCTCCAGCACCACACGATAGGCACCGGACTGCGCGCTGGACAGGCTCAGCGGCCACTGTTCGGCGTACTGCGCGCGGTAGTCCGTGGCCTGCGCGGCAACCGCACCGGCCACGCCGAACAAGACCGGCAGCAACGCTCGGCTCCACTTCCTCATTGGTTTTCCTCCACGGTTGGCGGCGCGCTCGGCGGCGCGGGCGCCAGGTAGCCCACCACGGTGCACAGCAGGCCGTAGGCGATGAACGATGCGATTCCCAGCAGGTTGCCCAGATGCTGGCGGTCGATCAGCACCAGCTTGGCCAGCACCACGGCCATCAACACGGCACCAACCATCCACAGCACACGCTGGCCGCGACGCGAGCCCCACACCCAGGCGATCACGCCGAGTACGCTCCACAACACGGTCAGGCTGGTCTGGGCCAGGCTGAAGCGGGCCATCGTCGGATCCCAGACCACACCGCCCCAATGATGCACGCCATGCAGCACGGTGCTGGTCAACGCGATGAAACCGGCCACGGCCAGCACCGGCACACGCAACCGCTGCAGCTGCGCTGGTCCCTGCGGGTCATACAGCCAGCGCGCGATCAGCAGCAGGCTGACCCACTGTGCCAGTTCGGCAGGATTGAGCAGCGGCAACCACGGCAACGGCGTGGCGTCGCCCGCCAGGGTCAGGCCGAACAACCAGGCCAGCGCCAGCAGCGCGAAAATCACACACTGCAGCGGCAGGCGCACCGGGTCAAACGCAGCACCCAGCGGCCAGCGCAGCACGTTCCAGCGCCACAGCGACAGCGCCGCCAGCAGCAGCCACGGCAACGTGACCAGCAATGCCGTCCAACCCTGCGCCAGGCGCGCGTCGCCGCCACCCCACAGGGCCAGCAGCGAAAGCAGCGACGGCCACAGCAGCCACCACAGGAACTGCGCGATACGGGCCACGCCGCCGCTGCCCTGGCGCAGGCACAGCAGGCTGCGCACGCCAAGCACGGCGAACACTGCCCATGCCAATGCGCCATAGCCGGCAAACGGCTGCTGGTGGGCATCGCTCTGCAGCAGGGCCAGCGGGAAGCCGGCGGCCAGCATCGCCAACGCGGTCACGCCCAGCGCACGTGCCGGCATGCGGCGTTGCACCTCCGAGGCCAGCCAGGCGGTAACGGCGGCCAGCACCAACACCGCGTCGGCCTGCGCCGAATGCTGGAAAAAGCGGCCGATTTCATGCACCAGACCGCCCAACCACCACAGCAGGCCCCACAGGTAGTACGCCAGGGCGATGTCATGGCGCTGCCTGCGCTGATAGCTCCACGCCGCCGCGAAACCCGCCACGGCCAGCAGCAGTGCGCCGATCGCGGTCGGGTTGAGCAGGAAACGCTGGTCCTGGTGCCAATGGTCGGCCCCCACCACGAACGCGAATGCGGCGGCGAGCTGCAGCAGCGCACCGGTCACCTGCGGCAACCAGCGCTTCTGGCGCAACCCCAGCCACGCCAGGCCGGCACCTTCCAGCGCGAACACCGCACCGGTGGCCCGCGCCGACAATGCCAGCGGCACCGCCAGCGTCGCAAAGCCCACCGCCAGTACTGCATGCGACTGCGCCAGCACCGTATACGACGCGCGTGCGATCAGGGCCCGTGCCAGCAGCGCATAGATCGCTGCCAGGCCCAGCGCGCACAGGGCCAGCGTCATCGGTTGTTCGTGCAGCATGCCGGCCTGCAACGAGAAGGCGATCAGCGGCGTGCCGAACACCAGGCTGCCGTCGACCAGATCGCGACGCCCGGCCGGCTGCCGGCGCGCATACAACAACGGAATCAGCAGATAGAAGGCGAAGAACAGCAGCAGGAACGGTTCGGTACTGGCGAACTTGGCCGCGTCGTACTGCAGCACGCCCCAGAAGGTGCCGATGCCGAAGGTGAACGCGAAACCCAGCAGGTTCAGCACACGCCACGGGCGATACCAGGCAATGGCGAAAATGCCCGCGTTGAGCACGGCGTAGTAGCTGAACAGCCCGACGTGGTTGCCACTGCCGGTGGACAGCCACAGCGGCGCCATGAAGCCGGCCAGGATGCCCAGCACTGCCAACGTGCGCGAGTTCTGCACGACCGCCAGCACGCACAGCCCCGCCACCAGCGCGATCGAGCTGGCAAAGGCGAAGCCGGGCGCGAGCAGATCGAAACGCTTGAAGGCAGCGAAGATGGTCAGCAGCAGTACGCCGATGGCGCCCCCCTGCAGGGCCAGCGCGAACATCCGCCGGCGTTCGCGCTGGTGCCAGCCGAAGGCCAGCAGGCCCAGCGCACCGACGGTGATGCCCGCCAGCCGCAGCTCGACCGGCACCACCAGCCAGCCCTGGTCGCTGACGTACTTGAGCAGCGCAGCAACGCCGGCCAACAGCACCAGCATGCCAATCTTCACCGGCACATTGCCCTGGGTGAACCAGTGTTTGACCGCACCGATCGCGCGCTCGACCAGGTTCGGCAGGGCTGGTTCCGCTGGCAAGGGCGGCAATGTGGGCTCAGGTGGCAACGGCGGTGGCGGCGACGGACGCGCGGGTTGGGCCGGTGGCGGCAGCTCCTCGCGGGCGGCAACCGGAGGCGGGGCCGTGGCCGCCGTGGGCCGCAGGAACGAGGGCTCGCTGCCGGGTTCACGTGTTGCCGCAGGCGCGCGCGGCGGCGCGGCCACTGCCGTGGGCGCACGGCCAAGCGTCTCTGCCGAAGTGGGCGCGGCCTGCACGCTCTGTGCGGCCTCCAGCGCGGCGACCCGCCGGCGCAGGCCGGCAATCATCACCAGCGCCACCACCAGCAGCAGCGGTATCGCCAGCAGGACCAGTACTGCCAGGACCAAGAGTGCTTCCATTCCTCGCCTTCCAATGCGATCCCGCGCCACGATGGCGGCGGTCGACGGGCCCATGCTACGTCAGGCCGGGCCCCTTAAACGACGAACCCCGGCCAGGCCGGGGTTCGCGCGACGATCTTCGCAGGCCTTACTTGGCTGCGACGACCTTGGCCATTTCCAGGCACTTGTTGGAATAGCCCCACTCGTTGTCGTACCACGACACGAGCTTGACGAAGGTGCCGTCCAGCGCGATGCCGGCGTCTGCATCGAACACCGAGGTGTGGGTTTCACCGCGGAAATCGGTGGCCACTACCTTGTCTTCGGTGTAGCCCAGGATGCCCTTCAGCGCGCCTTCGCTCTGTGCCTTCACTTCGGCGCAGATCTCGGCGTAGGTGGCTTCCTTTTCCAGCTCGACCGTCAGGTCGACCACCGACACGTCCGAGGTCGGGACGCGGAAGCTCATGCCGGTCAGCTTCTTGTTCAGTTCCGGGATGACCACGCCGACGGCCTTGGCCGCACCGGTGGAGGACGGAATGATGTTCTCCAGGATGCCGCGGCCGCCGCGCCAGTCCTTGTTGGACGGGCCATCGACGGTCTTCTGCGTGGCGGTGGCCGCATGCACGGTGGTCATCAGGCCGCGCTTGATGCCCCACTTGTCATTGATGACCTTGGCCAGCGGCGCCAGGCAGTTGGTGGTGCACGAGGCGTTGGAGATGATCGCCTGGCCAGCGTAGGTCTTGTCGTTCACGCCGAACACGAACATCGGCGTGTCGTCCTTCGACGGTGCCGACAGGATGACCTTCTTGGCGCCGGCATCGATGTGCTTCTGCGCACTGACCTTGTCCAGGAACAGGCCGGTGGCTTCGAGCACGACGTCAACGCCGACTTCGTCCCACTTCAGGTTGGACGGATCGCGTTCCTGGGTCAGGCGGATCTTCTTGCCGTTGACCAGCAGATCCTTGCCATCGACGGCTACGTCGGCCTTGAAACGGCCGTGCACGGAGTCGTACTTGAGCATGTAGGCCAGGTAATCCGGCTCCAGCAGATCGTTGATGGCCACGATTTCGATGTCGTCGCCGAAGTTCAGCACCGCCGAGCGCAGGACGTTACGCCCGATGCGACCGAAACCGTTGATACCAACCTTGATTGCCATGTTCTCAAGCTCCTGCAGCCGCGACAGGTGCGGCGGGGTGGATAGGGCCCACAAGTCTAGCAGGCCGGCCTTGACCACCGCCGGCCAAGCCCGCCGCCGGGACGGGGGCCGGACAGGATTTGATCCGGATCAAAGCGTTAGCGCGGTGTGAGGCCGAGACTGGCCACATCCACCCAGCAACGAGATCCCCCCCATGCGCAAGACCTCCCCCATGATCGTGGCCAGCCTGGCCGCCGCCCTGTCGTTGGCCGCTGCCCCGGCCATGGCCCAGTCCAAGGGCGACTGGACCCTTTCCGCTGGCGTGCACCAGGTCGCCCCGAAGTCGAACAACGGCTGGCTGGCCGGCGGCACCCTGAAGGTCGACGTCGACAACGACGTCAAGCCGACCATCACCGGTGAGTACTTCATCGCCGACAACCTGGGCATCGAAGTACTGGCGGCGCTGCCGTTCAAGCACGACATCAACATCAACGGCCTGGGCCGCGTGGGCAGCACCAAGCAGCTGCCGCCGGTGGTCACCCTGCAGTACCACTTCAACAGCAAGGGCAAGGTGTCGCCGTTCGTGGGCGCCGGCCTGAACTACACGACCTTCTTCAGCGAAGACACCACCGGTGCGCTGGCGGGCAGCAAGCTGAAGCTGCAGGATTCGTGGGGCCTGGCCGCGCATGCGGGCATCGACTTTGCGATTGGCGAGAAGGGCGCCCTGCGCGTGGACATGCGCTGGATCGACATCGACAGCAAGGTGAAGCTGGATGGCGAGAAGATCGGCACGGTCAACATCGATCCGCTGGTCTACGGCGCGTCCTACGTCTTCAAGTTCTAAGGGGTTGATTGGCGGGGGCTGCGCCCCCGCTCCCCCGCTACAGGCAAAACCCTCGCAGCATGTTGCCCCGGTATGTGTGTGCCGGGGCTTTTTTGTTGGTGCAAAGCGCGGATCTGCGTTTGGGTGGGGCAAGTGAGTTGCTCAGGACACGCCGTAAATACGTCCATGTAGGCTCGATCGCCGCATCCATGCGGCGAACGGTCCTGAGCAACCCACTTGCCCCACCCCTTCCATTTTTCCGCGCGCGCAGGCGCAAGCAGAAGCCGGCACCCGCATGACCCAGTTGACATCGGCCGGATGCGACCCAGCATTTGACTCTGATTCTGCTTCTGACGTTTGCATCCGCCACCGCGGCCATGTTGGAGGTGTGCGGTCGGGGCAGGTAGAGCGGGACCGTTGGCGCCATGGATGGCGCCATCGAGCCCCCAAGGATGGGTTTACGGCGTGTCCCGCACTGCCTGCCCCGGCCGCACACACACCGACGACAATGAACGCGCCGCTTTCCATCAACCACCCATCTCCCCCGCTGGCTAGAATGAGCGGATGAAAGCACTGCACTCCCTGTTCCTCGCCGCCGCACTCGCGCCGGCCCTGCTGACCCTGTCCGCACCCGCCCATGCCTGGGGCGCGCAAGGCCACCGCCTGGTCGCCGAAGTCGCCGACAGCCGCCTCAACCCGACCACGCGCGCTGAAGTCCACCGCCTGCTGGCCACCGAACCCGGCGCCACCCTTGCCAGCATCGCGCCCTGGGCCGACCAGCTGCGCGCCAAGGACCCGGGCCTGGGCCGTCGCTCGGCCGGTTGGCACTACGTCAACATCGCCGAAGATGGCTGCCACTACGAGGCGCCGAAGCACTGCAAGAGCGGCAACTGCATCGTCGAAGCGCTGAAGGCGCAGAGCGCGATCCTCGGCGACCGCAGCCTGACCGATGGCGAGCGCCTGCAGGCGCTGAAATTCGTCGTGCATCTGGTCGGTGACATCCACCAGCCGATGCACGCCGGCTACGGCCACGACAAGGGCGGCAACGATTTCCAGCTGCAGTTCGGCAACCGCGGTACCAACCTTCACTCGCTGTGGGACAGCGGCATGCTCAATACCCGCAAGGTCGACGATGCCGGTTACCTGCCGGTGCTGCGCGCACTGCCGGCGCCGAAGCTGGCACGCCAGTCCAACCCGCAGCGCGATCCGGTCAGCTGGGCTGAAGCCAGCTGCCGCATTTCGGTGCAACCTGGCGTTTACCCTGCCTCGCGTAAGATCGGCGACGACTACACCACGCGCTACCGGCCGGTGGCCGAAGCGCAGCTGCGACTGGCCGGTGAAAACCTGGCGCAGTTGCTGAACCGCGTGCTCGCCACACGCTGAGGAGTGCCCGATGTCGGTCCAGGTGCAATCGTTCTTCCACCGTGACAGCAACACCTTCAGCTACCTGGTCAGCGACCCGGCCAGCAGCGAGGCCGCGCTGATCGACCCGGTACTGGATTACGACCCGGATACCGACGCCAGCAGCGAATCGCCGGTGCGGGCGATGCTCGATGCCATCGCGCAACAGCAGCTGCACGTGCGCTGGCTGCTGGAAACCCACGCCCATGCCGACCACGTGTCGGCAGGACGTCGGCTCAAGCAACGGTTCCCGCATGCGACGCTGGCCATCGGCGAAGGCATCCGTGCGGTGCAGGCCACGTTTGCACCGCGCTATGGCCTGCAGCTGCCCGAGGAACATGCCGTCTTCGATCACCTGTTCGCTGATGGCGAGACCTTCGCACTGGGTGAACTGCAGGGGCGCATCATCGCCGTACCCGGCCACACCAGCGACAGCATCGCCTATCTGATCGACGATGCGCTGTTCACCGGCGATTCGTTGTTCATGCCCGATGGCGGCACCGCACGCTGCGATTTCCCCGGCGGCGATGCTGCGCAGCTGTACCGCTCGATCCAGCGCCTGCTGGCCCTGCCCGATGCCACCCGCGTATTCGTCTGCCACGACTACGGCCCGGGCGGACGCGATTTCGCCAACGAAACCACCATTGGTGAACAGCGCGCGCACAACATCCACGTGCATGAGGGCGTGGCCGAGGCGAAGTTCGTCAGCGTGCGCCAGGCGCGTGATGCGACCCTGGCAGAACCGCAGCTGATGCAGCCAGCGGTGAAGGCCAACATCCAGGGCGGCGCGTAGGGCCCGCACGGTCGCCTCATCGCGCCAGCAATGACACCGCGTCATTTACCCTGCGTGCGCACCACATGCTGGCCCTTCACGATCTCGAAGGTGAAGGCATACAGCAGGCTCACCGGCACCGGTTCGACGCGCTCGGCGCCTTGGCAGTCGCCACGGTCGCTCGGCACCTTGCCGGGGGCGAAGTGGCAGACCGCGGCGGGCGAATACTTCCACATCGCCACCGCCTCCTGCGCAGCCTGCAACAGCGGCGCATTCTCGCTCGCCGCGCCTGCCGCGCATTCGCTGCGGTCGACCAGCGCCAGGCTTCGCTCGACAGCGCCTTCGGCATCGATCACCACCTGCAGGCAGATCGTGGTCGGCGCCAGCTCGGTGCGCGGGTCACGATCACCGATCTGCGGATCCGGCGCCGCATACAGCTGCGGCATCCGATAGCCTTCGGTCGCTCCCAGCGTGTACGCCTGCACCTGGCCGCTGCCGCCTTTCCCTTCCGCATGCAGGCGCTGATGGCCGACACTCTCATTGCGGGTATCGACGGTGGTCAACCGTTCCTGGGTGGCGCAGCCTGCCAGCATCCCCACTGCCAACAGCAGCGCGATGCGCATCACCTGGCGGTCTCCGTCACTTCGTCGCTCTCATCCATGGCGAAGGTGATCGGAATGCGTACAGCGCCCGCCACCGGCTTGCCGTTCTTCAGCGCCGGGCGATAGGTCCAGCTTCGCGCTGCTGCAATCGATACCGCTTCGAACACGCCCGGATTGGTGGCGCTCACTACACGCACATCGCTGACAGCACCCTGCGCATCAACGTCGACGCGGAGCACCACCACGCCTGTCTGGCTCTGCTCGAACGCGCTCTTCGGGTAGCTCGGTGGTGGCATCCTGTCGACCCGGATCTCGCGATCCATGACGGCCACGGTTGGGCCGGCCGCCATTGCTCCACACTGGCTGGCCCACGCCACCGCCCCCATCCCCAGGCACAACCCGACCACCAGCACCTGCCCCGACACCCACGGCAATGCCTTCCGCTTGGACAGCTTCAACATGGCGATACGCTCCTTCAACACAGGCTGGCTGCGCCAGTGGCATACCGCCGGCGCAACCGGATGGACCAGCTGCGCCTTCAGCAGCGTGCTGGCGTAGAGGCCGCGCAGCGCAGGCTGCGGGGCAATGGTGCGGGCGTCGCAGGCCAGTTCCTGGTCACGCAGGAAGCGGCGTGCGGCCCATGGCAGCAGCGGATGGAACCAGAACACCGCGCGCATCAGCAGCAATACGCCGTTGGCCCAGTGATCGCCATTGCGACGATGGCTGTGCTCGTGCTGCAGGATCAGCGCCTGCTCCTGTGCAGTGAACTGCTGGTCGAAATCGGGGCCGACCACGATGCGCGGCCGCCACAGGCCCACCAGCGCCGGCAGCCCGGGATCGCCACTGGCCTGCCAGCTGCCATCGGCGCGTGCCTGCAGGGCGCCCATGCCGCGTTCGAAGCGGCGCTGTGCGCGCAGGTCGCGCAACAGGCAGACGCCCGCGCCCAGCGCCCACACCACCAACAGCAGCGAGGGCCATTGCAGAGATGACGCAGGCAGGCCCTCCACTGCTTCCGGCACGACCTTCAGCGGCAAGGTCGGCACATGCTGCAACAGCGCGACCTGTGGCAGGGGAATCAACAGCGTGGCCAACAGCAGGGGCAGCAGCCACCAGCTGCGGTAGGCCAGCCCGGCGCCGCCCAATCGCACCAGCAACGCCCGCGTCACCGCCAGCAGGACCACGCCCACCGCCAGCCACAAGCTGGCCTGCCACAGTCCGTCGAGCAGCTCATTCATGGTCCAGCTCCTGGATCAGCTTCTTCAGTTCGGCGATGTCCTGTGCGCTGAGCTGGCCGCGTTCGCTGAAGTGCGCGACCAGCGGTGCCACGCGCCCTTCGAAGACACGGCCGATGAAGTCCTGGCTCTGCGCCTCCACCCAGGCCTGGCGCTGCAGCAGCGGCCGGTACAGGTAGCGCCGGCCATCGCGCTCGGCGGCGATCGCGCTCTTGGTCAGCAGGCGGTTGAGCAGGGTCTTGATGGTCGGCTCAGCCCAGTCGCGGTGCGCCAGTGCGGCCACCACCTCGTCGGCGCTGCGCGGTGCCTGCTGCCACAGCACCTCCATCACAACGGCTTCAGCTTCGCTGATAGGGGTCATGGTTTACATCCGTAATCGACGATTCGATTACGCGCGTAATCGAATCGACTGTCAACCCCTCGACCGGTAATTCATCACGCCTGCGCCAGCATGGGGGCCTCCACCGCAGGTATCGGCATGAAGCCCTTGCGCAAACGTGACTTCCCGGTTGAGCAGGCCCGGCGCTTCCTCGAACCCGGTCCGATCGTGCTGGTCAGCACCGCCTGGCAAGGCCAGCGCAACCTGATGACGATGGGCTGGCACATGGTGATGGGCTTCTCGCCCTCGCTGGTGGCCACCTACCTGTGGAACGAGAACCATAGCTTCAGCCTGGCCCGCAGCAGCGGCGAATGCGTGATCAACATCCCGGGCGTGGAGCTGCTGGACACGGTGGTCGATATCGGCAACTGCAGCGGCCGTGACGTGGACAAGTTCGAACGGTTCGGCCTGGATGCGATGCCTGCGCGGGAGGTGGGGGCACCGCTGGTGGGCCAGTGCCATTCCAGCTTCGAGTGCCGCCTGCATGACGACAGTCAGGTCGAATCGAGCAACCTGTTCATCTGGGAAATCGTGCGCGCCCATGTTGCGCCTCGCCCAAAGCTGCCGCGCACGGTGCATTACCGGGGTGATGGGCAATTCATGGTGTCCGGCGCCGAAGTCTCGCGTCGACGGCGGTTCAAGCCCGACATGCTGTAATGCCAGCACTCCCCCAAGCAGGACCGCCCCGGATGACCGAACACCTCACCGACCTCGACGCCGCCGTTGACTGGCTGTTTGCGCGCGTGGATGGGCCGCTGCGGATCGGTGCGCCGCTGGCGCTGGGTAAACCACACCGCCTGCTCAACGCCCTGTATGCGCGCGTCGAACAGGACCCGTCGCGGCCGCTGCAGCTGTATACCGCACTGTCACTGAACCCGCCGCAGGCAAAGGGCAACGGCCTGGAAGCGCGTTTCCTGGCGCCGTTCGCGGCCCGCCATTTCGGTGAAGACTTCCCGCGCCTGGCCTACGCCGATGCAATCGCCCGCGACGCGCTGCCGGCACACGTGCGGGTGGAAGAGTTCTACATGCAGTCCGGTGCCCTGCTCGGTTCGCGACAGGCGCAATCCAGCTACACCAGCCTCAACTACACCCACGCTGCCGACGCGGTAGCGCAGCGCGCGCCGCAGGTGATCGTGCAGAAAGTGGCGATGCGCCCGGACGACCGACGCCTTTCGCTGTCCTGCAACAACGACATCACCCAGGACACGCTGGACGCGATGACCGCACGCGGCCTGCCGCGCCCGCTGCTGGTCGCCGAGATCGATCCGCAGCTGCCCTATCTGGGCGGCACGGCCACGGTGGACGTGTCCTTCTTCGATCTGGTCATCACCCCGCCAGCGCCGTATCCGGCGTTGTTCGGCCTGCCACGGCAACCGGTGGCCGACGCCGACTACGCCATCGGCCTGTATGCCAGCACCCTGGTGCGCGACGGTGGCACCCTGCAGATCGGCATCGGCACCCTGGCCGATGCACTCAGCCACGCATTGGTACTGCGCCACACCGACAACGCACGCTACCGCCGCGTGTTGAACGCGCTGGATCCGCAACTGGCCAGCCATCCGCTGGTACAGGAGATCGGCGGACTGGACCCGTTCGAGATCGGCCTGTACGGCTGCAGCGAAATGCTCAACGAGGGCTTCCGCCGGCTGGTGCAGACCGGTGTGATCAAGCGCAAGGTGCATGACGATCTGGCACTGATGCAGCGCATCGAGAACGGCAGCACGCTGTCCATCGACCATGCCACGCTGGAGGCCGAGGGCGAATACCTGCACGGCGCGTTCTACCTGGGCTCATCCGAATTCTACGAATGGCTGCGCACCCTGCCCGAGGACGAATGCCGGGCGATCGGCATGCGCCGCATCAGCGAGATCAACCAGCTGTACGGTGGCAACGAAACGCTGGAGCGCCTGCAGCGCCGTCACGCCCGCTTCTTCAATTCCTGCATGATGGCCACCGCGCTGGGCGCGGCGGTATCCGACGCGCTGGAGGATGGCCGTGTGGTTTCCGGCGTGGGTGGCCAGTACAACTTCGTGGCGATGGCGCACGCCCTGCCGGAAGCGCGCAGTGTGCTGATGTTCCGCGCTGCCCGTGATGACCGCGGCCAGCGCGAATCCAATGTGCGCTGGAACTACGGGCACACGACCATTCCGCGCCACCTGCGTGACATCTATCTCAACGAGTACGGCATCGCCGACGTGCGTGGCCTGACCGACGACGACTGCGTGCACGCGATGACGGCCATCACCGAAGCACCGTTCCAGGGCGCCCTGCTGCAGCAGGCCTTTTCGGCACGCAAGCTGGCCGCCACGGCGCAACCTGATGCGCAGCGGCAGCAGCGCAACACACCCCAGGCGCTGGCGGCGGCGCTGGTGCCGTTCCGCAACGATGGCACCCTGCCCGATTACCCGTTGGGCAGCGACTTCACCGAGATCGAACAGGTACTGGTGAAGGCACTGGGCTGGCTGAAGGCCAATACACAGACGCGCGGCAGCAAGCTGCGTACCGTGTGGGACGCGCTGTGGCAGCCTGCAGGTGATGGTGACGCGGTGTATCTGCAGCGGATGGAACTGCAGTCGCCCAAGGACTTCGGCGAACGGCTCAATGCACGCTTGTTGAGGCTGGCCCTGGCGCGCACCGCGTGATCGCGCGGAGGGTAGCGCCGGGCCATGCCCGGCGGACAACGATCAGTGCCAACCAAGGTTGGCACCTACCGCATTGGCGCGGCGCGCTATCCTGTACCGATGAACGACGATTCCCGTTTCCTGCATGACCTGCAACGCCGCCAAGCCGATGGCGAGCACCTGCGTTATCTGTGCTTCTGGGGCCACCAGCCGCCGCGCATGGGCGTGGCGGCGTCGTGTTTCAGCCAGTGGTACGACGCAGGTTTCAACATCGACGGCGTGCACTACCCCACTGCCGAGCACTTCATGATGGCCGGCAAAGCGCGACTGTTTGGTGCCACCGACATCCTCGAACAGGTTCTCGCCAGCCGCACGCCTGACAAGGTGAAAGCGCTGGGCCGGAAGATCGACGGCTTCGACGAGGCTCTCTGGGCGCAGGCGCGCTACGCCCTGGTGGTCGAAGGCAATCGGGCCAAGTTCTCGCAGAATGCGGCGCTGGGTGATTTTCTGCGCGCCACGGCAGACCAGGTTCTGGTGGAAGCCAGTCCGGTGGATTTTATCTGGGGAATCGGCCTGGCCAAGGATCACGCCGATGCGCACAACCCGGCGCGGTGGCGCGGATTGAATCTGCTGGGGTTTGCGCTGATGGAAGTGCGGGACACGATGTAACGCGCATCCACGCGTGGCGTGGATCTACGGGCACGGCGGGCGAAACGGATCGACCGGCAAGGAAAAGGCCGGCTTTCGCCGGCCTTTTCCCTATTTCCATTGCAGCGGGACTTACAGCGCCTTGGCTGCTTCCACCACATGCGCGGTGGTGATGCCGAAGTGCTGGTACAGCTTGTCGGCCGGGGCCGAGGCACCGAAGGTGTCGATACCGATCACTGCACCATCCAGGCCGACGAACTGGCGCCAGAAGCCGGTGACGCCAGCTTCGATGGCCACGCGCTTGCGCACGGCGTTCGGCAGCACCGATTCGCGGTAGGCCGCATCCTGGCGCAGGAACACATCGGTGGACGGCATCGAGACCACGCGGGTCTTCAGGCCGGCCGCATCCAGCTGCGCCTTCGCTTCGGTCGCCAGCGAGACTTCCGAACCGGTGGCGATCAGGATCACGTCCGGAGTGCCGGCAGCATCGGCCAGCACGTAACCACCGCGCTCGATCTGTGCGATCTGCTCAGCGTCGCGCGGCTGGTGCGGCAGGTTCTGGCGGCTGAACACCAGGCAGCTCGGGCCGTCCTGACGGGTGATCGCAGTCTTCCAGCTCACGGCCGACTCGACGGCATCGCACGGGCGCCACACGTCATTGTTCGGGATGTAGCGCAGCGAGGCCAGATGCTCCACCGGCTGGTGGGTCGGGCCGTCTTCGCCCAGGCCGATCGAGTCGTGGGTGTAGACGTGGATGGCGTGGGCCGGGATCAGCGCGCTCATGCGCACGGCATTGCGGGCGTAATCGCTGAACACCAGGAAGGTGGCGTCGAACGGGATGAAACCACCGTGCAGGGCCAGGCCATTGGCGATCGCGGTCATGCCGAACTCACGCACACCGTAGTACACGTAGTTGGCATTGGCATCGTCGGTGGCGACGGACTTGCTGCCCTTCCACAGGGTCAGGTTCGAGTGCGCCAGGTCAGCCGAACCGCCCACGATTTCCGGCAGCAGCGGCGCGAACGCCTCGATGGCCAGCTGCGACGCCTTGCGCGAGGCAATGGTCTGGCCTTCGGCGGCAACCTGGGCGATGTAGGCGTCGGCCTTTGCGATGAAGTCGGCCGGCAGATCGCCATGTGAGCGACGGGTCAGTTCAGCGGCTTCGGCCGGGTACTGCGCAGCGTACTTGTCGAACTGCTGCTCCCACTCGGCCTGACGCAGGGTGCCGGTACCGCCGGCACGCCAGCCGGCGTAGATCTCTTCGGGAATCTCGAACGGACCGTAGTTCCAGTCCAGCGCCTTGCGGGTGGCTTCCAGTTCGTCCTTGCCCAGCGGTGCGCCGTGGCTGGATTCCTTGCCGGACTTGTTCGGCGAGCCGAAACCAATGGTGGTGCGGCAGCAGATCAGGGTCGGCTTGCCGTCCTGCGACAGGGCCGCTTCGATACCGGCCTTGATGCTCTCCGGATCATGGCCATCGACGCCACGGACCACGTTCCAGCCATAGGCCTCGAAACGCTCCGGGGTGTTGTCGGTGAACCAGCCTTCGGTGTTGCCGTCGATGGAGATGTGGTTGTCATCCCAGAAGCAGACCAGCTTGTGCAGGCCCCAGGTGCCGGCCAGCGAGGCGGCTTCGTGGGAAATGCCTTCCATCAGGCAGCCATCGCCCATGAACACCCAGGTGCGGTGGTCGACGATTTCCAGCTCCGGGCGGTTGAAGCGCTGTGCCAGCAGCTTCTCGGCCAAGGCAAAACCGACGGCGTTGGCGAAACCCTGGCCCAGCGGACCGGTGGTGGTCTCCACGCCCGGGGTCTCGTGACGCTCCGGATGGCCAGCGGTGTGGCTGCCCAGCTGGCGGAATGCCTTCAGCTGCTCGATCGGCAGGTCATACCCGCTCAGGTGCAACAGCGCGTACTGCAGCATCGAGCCGTGGCCGTTGGACAGCACGAAGCGGTCGCGGTTGAACCACTGCGGGTTGTTCGGGTTGTGACGGTGGTAGTCGTTCCAGAGGACTTCGGCGATGTCGGCCATGCCCATGGGCATGCCGGGATGGCCGGACTTTGCGGTTTCAACCGCATCGGCGGCGAGGAAGCGGATGGCGTTGGCCAACTGGCGACGGGTAGGCTGCGTCATGGTTCTGTCGGAATCGGGAGGCGGCCGCGGAACTGCGGGCGGCCTATTGTCCCACAGACGCCCGGCAGGGTCAGGTTGACCAGGGCATTAGTGCCGGCCGTTGGCCGGCAACGTCGTGATCTGCGCTGGATTCCGCATATGAAGAGGGGTCGGAGCCCCTTCCTGCGGAAAGGGATCCGACCCCGATCAGGCATTGACTGGGTCAGTTGTCCAGACGGGCCGCGGCGGCAGCGGCCTCGGCCGGAGTGTCCGGCGCTTCGCCCTTCGCCACCAGCGTGGTCAGGGCCAGGTCGCCGGTCACGTTCAGCGCGGTGCGGCACATGTCCAGGAAGTGGTTCACGCCCAGGATCAGGCCGATGCCCAGCGGATTGACGCCGACCATCGCACAGATCATCGCCACCACCGGCAGCGAGCCGGACGGCACACCGGCCGTACCGATACCACCAAGGATGCAGACCGCCATCACCATGACCTGCTGGCCGATGCTCAGGTCGACACCGAAGAACTGGGCCAGGAAGATCACCGTCACGCCCTCGAACAGCGCCGTGCCGTTCTGGTTGGCGGTGGCGCCCACGGTCAGCACGAAGCGCGACACGCGCTGCGGCAGGCCCATCTGGTCGGCCACGCGCAGCGCGGTCGGCAGGGTGGCGTTGCTGGAGGCGGTGGAGAAGGCCATCACCGTGGCCTCCTGGGTCTGGCGGAAGAACGCCAGCGGTGAACGGCCCGACAGCCATACCGCGGTGCCGTAGGTCACCACCATGTGCAGGCCCAACGCCAGCACCACCACGCCCACATACGCACCCAGGCGGATGATCAGATCGAAACCGAACAGCGCGGCCAGGTTGAACATGAAGCAGGCCACTGCATACGGCGCCAGGCGGATGACCAGGTTGATCAGGGTCATCGAGATCTCAAACACGCCTTCGATGGCGCGACGCAGCGGGGCGACTTTGGCCTCGTCGGTCAGCACCATGCCGATGCCGAACATCAGCGCGAAGAACATCAGCGACAGGATCGCGCCATTGTCGGAGGCGGCCTGCAGCACGTTGCTCGGCACGATCGACAGCAGCATGTCCATGCCCTTCGGCGTGCCATGGATGCCAGCAACGATTTCCTTGCTGCGCTCGGCATTCTCCGACAGCATCAGCGCGGCCACCTGCGGGTCGACGCCGGCACCGGGCTTGAGCAGGTTGACCAGCACCAGGCCGATACCCACCGCGATGCCGGACAGCAGCACGGTGTAGGCCAGCGTCTTCCAGCCGATGCGGCCAAGGGCGCGGATGTCGCCCATCTCCGACACGCCCATGATCAGCGCCGAGAAGATCAGCGGCACGATCAGCATGAAGATCAGGTTGAGGAACAGGCCCGACGCCGGGGTGGTGACGTAGTCCATTACCCACTTGGCACCGGTCTGCAGGCCGTCGACGCTGCCGCCCAGGGCATGCACGATCAGTCCCAGGACCAGGCCGATCGCAAAGCCGATGCCCATCTTCCAATGCAGGGGCAACTTCTTCTTGTCGGCAGCAGCTGCTGTCATGCGCGGGATTCCTCGAAAAATGAATCTACTCTAACAAAGCGCGCAAGCCGCGCCGGTTCAGGGTTGCCGCGGTGGATACAGCGGCGGCAGCCCAGTGTCGACGGCGCCGGCGGCGGCCGACCAGTGCGGTCCGTCACGGAAGCTTTCGCGCAGGCGGGCCCGCAACGCGCTGACATCCCCCATCCCACCCCAGCGCGCCTGCTGCAACGCCTGCAGAGTCTGCCGCTGGGCCGGATCGGCCAGGCGCTCGATCACCTGTTCCAGGCGTTCCACGCCGGCCATCGAACACAGCAGCGCCTCTACCTGGTCAAAGCCCTCGCCATCGATCGCCCGGCGCAACTCGGCCACGCTGGCACGCGAGGACGTTGCAGGGGCACTGGCTCCTGGCCGGGGAACCGGACGGGTGTGGACGACGGCACGGCGGCCACGTCGCCATCCCCATGCCAGGGTCAACAGCCATAGCAGCGCCAGGCCTGCGGCGGCCGCCATCCACGGCCACGGCCGGGGACCTGCTGCGGTGGGTGCAAGAGAGGATGCAGCGGCGGGTGCGGCGTCTCCCGGCAACGCGGCATCGGTATCGATCGGTTGTGCCGCCGGCGCGCCGGCCCGGCCTGCGGCCACGGCCAGTTCCAGATCCGGCAGGCTGGCCTGCTGGGCACTGCCACTGTCCACGTTCCACCAGGCCACGCGCGGCCCCGGCACGCGCAGGGATCCAACCTGCCGCGGCACGATCGAGTAGCGACGGGTGATCTTCAGGCGTGGCGTGCTGCCGTTGAAGGTCTCCTCGTACTGGGCAGGTTCGGCGAACACCTGTGCGGCGTCGCCGAGGTCGGGCACGGGCAGATCGGTGAACTGGGCCCGGGTAGCGCCGTTGGCGATCGCTTCGACCATCACGGTGGCCGCTTCGCCCGTGCGCGCACTGCTGGGTGCAGCGGTGTAGCGCAATTGCAGGCTGTGCAGGGGCAGCCACGGCTGCACGGCCTGAGCCGGTTGCGCCTGCACCTGCAGCGTGCGTTCGGCACCGACGGCATTCATGCGGCCATCGCCACCGCTCCCGAAGAAGTCATCGAAGAATCCACCTGCACTGCGGCCGGTGAAGCGCGCGCCCGGCAGGCGCAACGCCCCGCTGCGCTCGGGGATCAGCAGGAAGCGACGTTCGACCACGTTGTAGCGACGGCCGTTGACCTGGCGCACGTCGCTGCGATCCTCCCCCACCCGCTGCAGCGAAGCGCCACTGGGTGTGTCGAGCACCAGTTCGCCCGACGCCAGCTGCGAGGCGAAGTACAGCCTGACCACCACGCCCACGCTCTGCTGCACGTAGGGCGTCGGGTCATCCACCTCGGTTTCGATGAAGGCGGTGGCATTGCTCTGCGGGGTGGCCACCACGGCATCACTTACCTGCAGCACCAAGGGCACCGTGCGTGCTGCGCCTACCTGTAATGAAGGCACCTGCAGCGTACCGGTGCGGCGCGGCGTCAACGCAACCGTATAGAGGTTGCGCTGCTGGACGCCGCCATTGCTCCACTGCACCTGGCGGTTGCTGCTCTGCGCACTGAGCACGAAATCGGCATTCAACGGTGCATAGTCTGGCGCGCCCTGGTCGGTCTCGATGTGCAGGGTGACCGCATCACCGGCGGCGATGCTGTCCTGCTCCAGCCAGGCGCGCGTCTGCGCCATGGCCACCATCGGCAGCCACAGCAGCAGCATCGCCAGCACAGGCAGAGGCCACCGGATTTGCCTGCTCGCCATGCCTGTCATCGCCCTTCCCTCTTTCTACGTTCGTTTTCCAACTGGAACTTGGCCCGCAGCAGTGCCCCCGGATCATCCGGCACACGCCGCATCCACGCCTCCACGGCCTGCTGCTCCTCGCGCTGTTGCGGTGTACCGCCATCGCCGCGCACTGCTGCCTTGCCGGCTTCGCCGGCGCGCGCCTGCTGCAGGGCCTGCTGCATGCGCTGGCGCTGCTGGGCATCGGCCTGCGCCTGGGCCTGCGCGTCGGCTGCCTGCGGCTCCTGCTTCGCCCCCTGCTGGCCGGAACCTGCAGATGCCGGGTTCTGCTGGCCCTTCTGGCCCTGCGGTTCCTGCTGGCCTTGTTGGCCTTGCTGGCCCTGCTGCTGATTCTGCTGATTCTGCTGATTCTGCTGATTCTGCTGATTCTGCTGATTCTGCTGATTCTGCTGATTCTGCTGACCTTGCTGGCCTTGCTGGCCCTGCTGCTGATTCTGCTGACCTTGCTGACCTTGTTGGCCTTGTTGGCCTTGCTGGCCCTGCTGGTTCTGCTGCTGTCCCTGCTGCGGCTTCTGCTGCCCCTTACCCTGCCCCTGGCTGTTGTTCGACGACGACTTGCGCTTGCGCGCGGCGTCGACCACCGCACGGTTGGCGACGGCGTCGGCCATCTGCGGGTGGCGCGCCAAGGCCTTGTCGTAGGCGGCGATGGCACCGTCGTAGTCGCCCTGGCGGGCAAGCACGTTGCCGAGGTTGTACCAGCCCGCATCGCTGTCGATGCCTTCGAACTGCTTGCGGGCAGTGGCGAAATCACCTTGACGGTACGCCTGCACACCCTCGGCCAGGCGTGCATGCTCACGCTGGTCGGCTCGTTCCCACATCGTGCCCGCTGTCGGCGCAGCCATGGGCGCGCGCGGCTGTGCCTGCAACTGCCCGCTCAAGGGCAGAAGACCCACGGCCAGCACCGCCGCCAGCACCGCGCGGCGACGGAACGCCAGCAGTGCCAGCAGCATCACCGGCGGCAACAACCAATAGCCTTCGTCCTGCCACTGCCGGGCCTGCCCGGGCCGCTGCAACGCACCGCCGTCGCTGGCATCAAGTACGTCCAATGCCTTCAGGTCGCGATCATCGCTGGCGATGCGCTGGTAACGCCCGCCACCTGCGGTGGCGACGGCGCGCAGGCTGGTTTCATCCAGCGCGGCCTGTGCGATCTGGCCTTGACCATCGCGATAAGCGGCGCCGGATGGTGTGCCCAGGCCCAGCACCGACACCTGCAGGCCGAGGCCACGCGCCTGCGCTGCGGCAAGCGCCGCTTCGCTGTCAGCCTGGTCGCTGACCAGGAGGATCTGGCCGCGCAGGGCACCGGTCTGCCGCAGCAACCTGACCGCCCAGTCGATGCCACGGTCGGCGCGCTGTCCATCACGCGGCATCACCTCCGGCGACAGCGCGTCCAGGTACAGCGCCACGTTGGCAGCGTCGTCGGTCAACGGCGCCACGGTATAGGCATCTTCGGCATACACCACCAGACCCACCTGTCCGCCTTGACGGGCGCGCAGCAGAGCACCGATCTTTGCCCGCGCCTGCAGCAGGCGCGAGGGTGGCAGGTCGGTCGCGGTGATACGGCTGGAGAGATCCAGCACCACCACCAACGGCGCACTGGCCTGATAGATCGGCTGCGCCTGCTGCCTCCAGCTGGGGCCAGCCATCGCCAGTGCCGCCAGGGTCCAGCCCAGCAGCAATGCCCATGGCAGGCGCGTGCGTCGCTTGCCCTCGCCCGCCAGGAGCTGCGACAGCAGATGGGCGTCGACCGCCTGCCGCCACGCGTCGCTGCGCCGTTGCCGGTAGATGGCCACCGCGACGATCAACGGCAGTGCCGCCAGCATCCACAACCAATCCGGGCGCAGGAAATGCAGCGCGCTCCAATCGAACGTGCTCCACTCGAACGCGCTCCAGTCGGGCATCTTCAGGAAAGTGGCGTTCATCGGCGACGTTCCGGCCAGGCCCACGCCAATGCGCCCAGCAGCAAGGCGACGGCCAGTGGCCATGCATAGCGCTCGTTGCGCGGACGCAGTGCCGGTCCCTTCGCTGCGATTGGCTCCAGCCTGTCCAGTTCGGCATAGATGCCAGCCAGCTGGTCGGTGTCACGCGCACGGAAGAAGCGGCCGCCGGTCATCTCGGCGATCCTGCGCAGCGTTGCCTCATCCACCGGATCGCGGTCGGCGGCCACGGGAATGCCGAAGAACCGCGCACTACCGTCGCTGCCAAACGCCACGGTGTGCACGCGCACCCCTTCGGCACGTGCCAGCTCGGCTGCGCGCAGGGGTTCCAGCACACCGGCGTTGCTGACGCCGTCGGTCAGCAGGATCAGTACACGCTGCCCTTCGGGCTGATTGCGCAGGCGTTTGACCGCCAGCGCGATGGCGTCACCAATGGCCGTCTCGCGCCCGGCAAGGCCAACCACGCTGTCGCGCAGTTGATCGCGCACGCTGGACAGATCCGCAGTCAACGGTGTAAGTGTGTAGGCACGATCACCGAACACCAGCAGGCCGACGCGATCGCCGGCACGACGGTCCAGGAAATCGGCCAGCACCGCCTTGGCTGCGGTCAAGCGCTCCACCGCCTGCGCACCGAGCACCATGTCCGGCTCGCTCATGCTGCCGGACACGTCCATCGCCAGCATCATCTGCCGGCCCTCCTGCGGCGGGGTGATCGCCTCACCCAGTTGCTGTGGTCGCGCCATCGCCAGGCACAGCGCCAGCCAGCCCAGCCACAGCAAGCCGCTGCGCAGCCAGGAAACGCCGACACGACCGCCGCCAGCCAGTGCTTCCAGTTCGGCAGCGGCGTAGGGCACGCGCAACGCAGCGCCCGGATCGGCCCGCCGCTTCCATGCCAGCATCAGGATCGGCAACGGCAGTGCCAGCAGTGCCAGCGGCCAGGCCAGCTGCAGATCCGGCCACGGCCAGTAAGCTGCAAGCGCGCTCATCGGCGGCGCTCCTGCAGCAACGCCAGGTAGCGTGCCCGCGCCCACGCGCGCACGTCGGCCACGGCAGCGGCATCCACGCTTGGACGATACGCCCCCTCGGCCAGCAGGTTGCGCTGCGCGAGCGACAGGGTGTCCTTGGGATCGACGTACTGCCACCACGCGTCATCGCGCAGGGCTTCGCTACCGGGGCGTGCCTGACGCGCCGCACGCCGCAGCAGGCTGGCGATGGCTGCCAGTTCCGACGGCGCGCCGTTCACTGCCGCAATCTCCCTATCGAACACGCGCATCCACTGCTGGCGGCGGCGACGACGACGCCATGCCACCGCAGCAACGATGGCCAGCAACAGCAGAACCAATGCGATCAGCATCAGCCAGCCAGGTGCGGGGGGCCACCACGCTGGCGAGGGCGGCAACTGCACGTCGCGCAGTGGCAGGGAGGCACTCATGCCGGCACCTCCGTCGGTGCCGGCGCCAGCCAGGCATCGCTTGCCGCATCGGTGGACAGCACCTGCACATCGACGCGACGCGCGGCAAGCTGGCTGCGCAGCTGCTGCAGGGGTTCAACGAAATGCGCCTGCCAGTGCGCCTGCACGTCGCTGCGGCGCAGGTCCAGGCCGATGCGCTTCTGCGCGGCGAGAAACTGCAGGGGCGCCGTTGGCGGCTGCAACTCAAGCGGATCGACCAGCAGCAGCAGACTCAGGTCATGGTGCTGGGCCAACGCGCTCCAGCGCGCCGGCGGAATCCGGATCGCCTGCTGCGGATCGGCCAGTACCAGCATCCGGGCGCCGGGGCGCAGCACCCGACCGGCATGGTCCAGCGCGCGTTCCAGGCCAAGGTCATCGGCAGGTGGCTGCGCGTACCAGCGCGTGAGTGCATCGAGTACGCGCAGTACGCCGCGGGCACCGCCGGCCGGCGCGATCGGCGCCTCGCGATCACTACCGCGCAATGCACCGATGCGGTCGCCGCGGCGCTGTGCGGACCATGCCGCAACCGCGCCAGCGCGTGCTGCCTGCACCGACTTGAAGCGCACGCGGGTACCGAAGTACAGCGCAGGTGAAGTATCGGCAACGATCAGGGTGACCCGTTCGCGTTCTGCCTGGAACAATTTGGTGTGCGTGCGCCCGGTGCGCGCGGTGACGCGCCAGTCGATGTGGCGCGCGTCGTCGCCCGCCACGTATTCGCGCGATTCTGCATATTCCATGCCGCGTCCGCGCAGCGGCGAAGGCGCTTGCCCGGCGCTGCCCGCGCGCCCACGACGAGGCGGCGGCGGACGCTGTGCCAGGCGGCGCAATGCCACCAGCTCGGCCAGTTGCGGTCGCAGGCCATCGCCTTCGCTGGTAACCGGAGCAGGTCCGTTGGTCGTGCCGGTCATGCGCGCGCTCAGGGCGCCGGTACCCGGGCCAGCAGTTCCTGCACCAGGCGCTCACCATCCCAGCCTTCGGCGATGGCTTCATAGCTGGGCAGTACCCGGTGGCGCAGCACATCGGCCGCCACGGCACGCACGTCGTCGGGAGTGACGAAATCACGCCCGGCCAACCACGCCCGCGCCCGTGCGCACCGCTCCAGTGCGATGGAGCCACGCGGGCTGGCGCCCCACGCGATGCGGCGCGCCAACGAGGCGTCGTAGCGCGAGGGATCACGCGATGCCAGTACCAGCTCGATCAGATAGCGCTCCAGCGCGGGGGCCATGTGGAGCTCCAGCACCTCGCGGCGCGCATCGAAGACATCCTGCATCGGCAGTTTTTCCGGCGTCGCTGCGGCCTCGCCAAGCGCGCCGCGGGCGCGCTCGCGGGCCAGCCGCAGAATCTCCGACTCGGCCGCCTGGTCCGGATAACCAATGCGTACGTGCATCAGGAAACGATCCAGCTGCGCTTCCGGCAGCGGGAAGGTGCCTTCCTGCTCGATCGGATTCTGCGTGGCCATCACCAGGAACAGCGACGGCAGCGCATAGGTGTGGCGACCGACGGTGACCTGGCGCTCGCCCATCGCTTCCAGCAGCGCGGACTGCACTTTGGCCGGCGCACGGTTGATTTCATCGGCCAGCAGGATCGGGTGGAAGATCGGCCCCGGCACGAATTCGAAACGGCCTTCCTGTGGGCGCCAGATCTCGGTACCGGTCAGGTCCGAAGGCAGCAGGTCCGGGGTGAACTGCACACGCGCGAAGTCTGCTTCCAGCCGCGCCGCCAAGGCCCGGATGGCCGTGGTCTTGGCCAGGCCCGGGGCACCTTCCACCAGCAGGTGGCCATCGGCCAGCAAGGCAATGAGCAGGCGTTCGACCAGCGCCGCCTGGCCGACGATCTCGGCCGACAGTGCATCGCGCAGATCGCTGAAGGCCGCATGCAGGCGCGAGGTGACGGGGGCAGGCGGCGGAGAAATGGATTCGGGCATCGGCGGAGGCAGGTTCATGGGGGCCTTTGACCGGCGCGGGATGGCTCGGGTTCCCCACATCATCGCAGGCCGTCCGGCTGCTGGCATCAAGAACGGCTGAACAGCCTCCACGCATGACCGATCAACCGGGCCTCCCGCGCAAACGACGCGGGGCCGCACGTGGCGGCCCCGGTCGGATACAACAGATGTGATGCCTCAGTTCTGGCGGGCCACGCGCAGGACCTTCGGGGTCACGAACACCAGCAGTTCGGCCTTGTCCTTGTTGCGACCACGCTTCTTGAACAGATTGCCCAGGAACGGCACATCGCCCAGGAACGGCACCTTGCTGACACTGTTGCGGTCGGTGAATTCATACACGCCACCGATCACCACGGTCTGGCCATCTTCCACCAGCACGGCGGTATTGACCTCGCGACGGTTGATGGACGGCACGGTACCGTAGCCCTGCAGCTGGATCAGCTGATCGACCTCGTCCTTCTTCACCGCCATGTTGAGGAACACGCGGTTGTCGTTGGTGATGGTCGGGGTGACCTTCAGTTCCAGCACCACTTCCTTGAACTGGACGTTCGGGGTGGCTACACCGCCAGCGCCGCCGCCACTGATGGTGACATAGCCGATTTCCTTGCCCTGTTTGATCAGCGCTTCGCGCTGATTGGTGGTCACCACCCGCGGGTTGGAAATCACTTCACCACGCGACTCTTCCTGCATGGCGGACAATTCCACGTCAAGCAGATAGCCGGCATTGAGGATCGACAGCGCCAGCGAACCAGGATTGCTGGCCGTTGCCACCGGCAGGTTCCAGTTCAGGCCGCGGGTGATGGCCGAACCGACCGACACCGGCGGCGGGCCCACGCGGCCACCGGCGATCCAATCGCGCTCAGCCTTGGCGTTGGTGCTGGCGGTGTCCACCTGCGATTCGCGGGTCTTCCGATTGGCCTCAAGGTCGCCGCTGAAGTACACGTTGTCACGGCTGCCACTGATGCCGAACTTGGCACCCAGTTCGCGCGCGAACGTGTCGGTGGCGATGACGATGCGTGCTTCGATCAATACCTGGTCGACCGGGCGGTCGATGACACTGATCAACTCGCGCATGCGCGCGATCTTCTTCGGAATGTCGCTGATCATCAGCGTGTTGGTGCGCTCGTCGGCGACGATGCGACCGCGTCCCGAGAGGAAGCCACTTTCTTCCTGCGAACTGCCACCACCGCCACCGCCACCGCCACCACCACCACCACCACCGCCGATTCCCTTGGCTTCGGTCAGCGCTTTGAAGATCTGCGTGGCGCTGTGGTAGTTGATCTGGACGTAGTCGGTCACCAGGTCTTCGCGGTTCTCGATCGCGATGCGCGCGTCTTCCTTCTCCTGCTCGAACTTGGCCAGCTCGGACTGCGGCGCAACCCACACCACGCTGCCGTCACGACGCTTGTCCAGGCCCTTGGCACGCAGCACGATATCCAGCGCCTGGTCCCACGGCACGTTGACCAGACGCAGGGTCACATTGCCCTGCACCGAGTCGGAGGCCACCACGTTCAGATTCGACTCTTCGGYAATCAACTGCAGCACGGTGCGCACCGGCACGTCCTGGAAGTTGAAGGTCACCGGCTTGCCGGCGTAGCCGCGCTGCGGCACGCCCTTGGCGGCCTGGGTCACGCTGCCGGCAGTGACTGCGCCAACGGCGGCCTGGGCCTGCCGCGGGCTGATCTCCACCACATACTCGTTGCCACTCTGGTAGGCCAGCGACTCGACCGGACCGCCCGTGCTCAGCACCAGCTGGGTGCCGGCCCCGGACGGCTTGGCGTCGATGCGCTGCACCGGGGTGGCGAAGTCGGTGACGTTCATCGGCTTCTGCAGGTTGGCCGGCAGGCGTGCGTTGCCGACATCGACAACCACGCTGTTGCCCTGGCTGCGCAGGTCGGGCATGGCGCCCTGGCCGTCGAACTGCAGGATCAGGCGGCCAGCGCCGTCATCGCCACGCTTGAAATCGATGCGTGCGACCGACAGGCCTGCCGGTGCAGCGGCCGGCGTGGCGGCCAGCGCCGTGCCGGTCGGCTTTTCCGACGGTGCGGCGGCCAGCGCCGGAGCGCAGGCCAGCATCAACGCGACTCCCAGCGCGCTGATGCGGTTCAAGGTAGAGCGCCGGATGGGACGCAGCCCCTTGGCTTGGTGAAAGGTCATCGTGCTATCCCCAGTAAACGATCATTGATCTTCCAGCGCGAGCGTTGCTGGACGTTCCAGCCAGCCACCCGCGCCATCCGGCACCAGTTCGATCAGCTCCACGCGGTCTTCAAAGACCGCGGTGACCCGCCCGTCGCTCTGCCCCAGGTAACCACCGGGACGCACCCGATAGGTCACCTTGTCCGGCCCCATCACCAGCGCCACAGTGCCGGCGCCTGTTCCGATGGTGCCGACCATGTCCAGCGCGTCCAGCGGGAAGCCTTCCATCGGCTCCTTGCGCCGGTTCGGATCTGGCCGCAGTCCCCCATTCCCCTGCTGCGGGTTGGTCCAGGCATCGGTAAACGGATCGCGCATGCCCTGCGCGGAGTATTCGAAGGTCTCGAACTGCTGCATCACCGGCAGCGGCTCCAGCGGCTGCGCCGGTCGCGCACGCTCGCTCTCGACCCACTTTTCCAGATTGGGTGCATCACCCGGCGTGCTGCTTACGCCGCGGCCGCAGGCGGCCAGCAGCAGCACCGTCAGCACCATCCCGCCACGTGCAATGAAGGAACCGATCACTTCTTTTCCTCCTTGCCCGCTTCAGCCTTCTGCTGTTCGGCAACCTCGGCCTCATCCAGGTAACGGTAGGTCTTGACCGTGCCTGACAGTTCCAGCGCACCGGCGCGGATGTTGCCGCCGGTCTTGTCCTTCGGCTTGAGGTTGATGTCGTGCATGGTCAGGATCACCACCCGCGGCAACGAGGCCACGCCGCTGACGAAGGCGCCGAACTGATGGTAACTGCCCACCATCCGCAGCTTGATCGGCTTCTCGGCGTAGAACTCCTTGATCTGCTCCTGTTCGGGCTCGAACAGCTCGTTGGCCAGGCCGCTGGACAACGCGGTCTGCGAGATGTCGATGATCAGGTCCGGCATTTCGGTCTTGCTGGGCAGCTGCCGCAGCATCTGCTGCAGCACCTGCTCCATCTGTGCCAGCTGCTGCTTCAACGGCTCCAGATTGACCGCGCGTTCCTGTTCCTTGGTGAACTCGGCACGCAGCTCGGTTTCCCGCGATTCCAGGCCCGCCAGCTCCTCGCGCTTGCCGCTGATCAGCAGCATCCAGAGCACGAACATGATCACCAGAGCGATCAGCGAGCAGAACACGATCTTCGCGTTCCTCGGCCAATTGCCGATGTCGTTGAAGTCCAGGTTCTTGATGTCGACTTTCTTGCTCATGCGCGATCCCCCTGCATCGGGGCGTGGAAGGCCTGCGGAGGCTGCGCCAGGCGGCTGCCCTCAGGCTTGGGTGCGGGTGCGGCCGGCGCAGGCGTTGCCGCCGGTGCTGGGGCCTGTGCCGGAGCAGTTGCAGGCGCGGCTGCCGGTGCCGGAGTCGATCCCGACGCCGGTGCGGCAGCAGCCGGTGCGGCGGCGTCCGGCCCGGCGCTGAGCGGTGCGACCGTCGGTGCCGCCGGCGTGGTGCCGGCCACACTGCCATCCGGGTTCAGGCCCGGCGTGGCGCCTGCTTCCTCGCTCTGCGCAGGCAGCTTGACCTTGACCTTGAACACGTACGGCAATGCCTTGATGTCAGCCACCGGGCCGGTCGCGCGCCCGTCCTTGTCCTTGTCCGGCTCACGCGCCTCGATGATCGCCAGCTCCGGATTGGTCATCCAGCCGGAAACTTCGAGATTGCGCATGTACGCCGAGACACGGGCGTTGGACTGGGTGCGGCCCTCCAGGGTCAGCACGTCGCCTTCCTGCTGCAGAGCGGTGAGCACCACGCCATCGGGGATGGTGCGGACCAGCGCATCGAACAGGTGGACCATCTGCGAACGCTTGGCCTGCAGCTGTTCGATCACCGCCTTGCGGGCCAGCAGTCGATTCTTCTGCTCGTCGAGGCGGTCGATTTCCTTGTTCTGCTCCTTGACCTTGTCGATCTCGGTCTGCAGGTAAGCATTGCGGTCATTCTGCCCGCTGACCTGCATGTCGTAGTAGAACCAGATCAACAGCGACAGCAGCAGGCCACCCAGGGCGGCCATGCCCAGCATGATGCCGAACTCGCGCTGGCGCTGCTTGCGCCGTTCGGCGCGCCAGGGCAATAGATTGATGCGTGCCATCAGTCAAAGCTCCTCAGCGCCAGACCGGTCGCGATCATCAGCGCGGGGGCATCCTGGGCCAGCGCGTGCGCCTGCACCTTCGGCCCCAGGGTCATCTGTGCCAGCGGGTTGGCGACCACGGTCGGTACGCCCAGCTGTTCCTCGACCATCTCCGGCAGGCCTGCAAGGGCAGCACAGCCGCCAGCCAACACGATGTGATCGACGCGGTTGAACTCGCTGCCGGCGTAGAAGAACTGCAGCAGGCGGCTGATCTGCTGGACCGTGGCTTCCTTGAACGGTTCCAGCACTTCCATCTCGTAGCTTTCCGGCAGCCCGCCCTGGCGCTTGGCCAGACCGGCTTCCTCGTAGCTCAGGCCATAGCGGCGCATGATCTCGTCGGTCAGCTGCTTGCCGCCGAACACCTGTTCGCGGCTGTACAGGCTACGGCCACCACGCAGCACGTTGAGGGTGGTCATGGTGGCGCCGATATCGACCAGCGCAACCACGCCCTCGGCCGACACCGGCAGCTCGCTGGCCACCAGGGCGAAGGCGTTCTCGACCGCGAAGGCCTCCACGTCCATCACCTTGGCCTGCAGGCCGCCCAGTTCCAGTGCGGACTGGCGCAGCTCGACGTTTTCCGAACGCGAGGCCGCCAGCAGCACCTGGACCATTTCCGGGTTGTTCGGGATCGCCCCGATCACCTCGAAGTCCAGGTTCACTTCCTCGATCGGGTACGGAATGTAGTTGACCGCTTCCAGCTCGATCTGGGCTTCCATGTCGTTCTCGTCCAGGTCGGCCGGCATCGGGATCACCTTGGTGATCACCGCCGAACCGGCCACGGCCGCAGCGGCCAGCTTGGCCTTGCTGCCGGAACGGTTCATCGCCCGGCGGATGGCCTCTCCCACGGCCTCCACTTCGACGATGTTCTTCTCCACCACCGCATTCGGCGGCAGCGGTTCCACGGCATAATGTTCCACACGGAAACGGTTGCCGCTGCGGGAAAGCTGCAACAGCTTTACCGCAGTCGAACTGATGTCGACGCCAATGAGCGGCGACTGACTTTTTGGGATGAGCCCCACGGTTTCTCCCCTGCCGACGGGCACTTGGACGCAAGAGCTGCGTCCGCGCATTAATAACGTATTCTTAGCAAATGGCAACCGCCCTGCTGTGACATCCCTCACAGGATGAACACGCAGCCCCTGGCGTCCCCTTGCACTCCCCAGTGCCGGCCCCAGCCGCCACCTTGCGTAATCTATACTCTGCGACCACGAAATTCGCAATCGGAATCTGACACCGATGACCCGTCTCCGCCGCTGGCTGCGCTGGATCTTTCTTGTTGTCCTGGTCCTGGCGCTGGTCGGAGCGGCCGCCGTTGGCGGCCTGTACTACGCCGTTTCTTCCAAGCTTCCCGACGTGCAGACCCTGCGCGACGTGGAAATGCAGGAGCCGATGTACGTCTACGCTGCCGACGGCAAGCTGATGGCGGTATTCGGTGAGACCCGGCGTACCCCCATCACCATGAAGGACGTGCCGGAGAAGCTGAAACAGGCGTTCCTGGCCACCGAGGATGCCCGTTTCTACGAGCACGGCGGCGTGGACTACAAGGGCATCGGTCGCGCGGTGTGGCTGCTGGCCACCACCAACGACAAGCGCGTGCCCGGTGGCTCCACCATCACCCAGCAGGTGGCCCGCCAGTTCTTCCTCAGCTCCGAGTACAGCTATACCCGCAAGCTGGCCGAGATCCTGCTGGCGCGCAAGATCGAGTCCGAGCTGAGCAAGGACGAGATCTTCGAGCTGTACCTGAACAAGAGTTTCTTCGGCAACCGCGCCTACGGCGTGGCCGCCGCCGCCGAGTTCTACTACGGCAAGAAGCTGGGCGAGCTGGACCTGGACGAGATGGCCTCGCTGGCCGGCATCCCCAAGTTCCCGTCCTCGGGCAACCCGATCTCCAACCCGGAGCGCGCCCGCCAGCGTCGTGACAACTATGTGCTGCAGCGCATGGCCGACCTGAAGTTCGTCAGCCAGGCCGAGGCCGATGCGGCCAAGGCCGTGCCGATGCACGCCACCGCCCACGAGCCGCCGGTGCAGGTCGATGCCCCGTACGTGGCCGAGCTGGTGCGCCAGGAAATAATCGCCCGCTTTGGCGGCGACGTGGTCAACAAGGGCTACCACGTCACCACCACCATCGATTCGACCCTGCAGACCGCCGCCAACCTGTCGGTGCGCGACGGCCTGCTGCTGTACGACCATCGCCACGGCTGGCACGGCGTGGAGAAGCAGGTACAGCTGGGCGCCGGCGACGACGCCGCGGCCCTGGCCGAGCACCTGCGCGGCATGTTCGGCCAGGCCGGCCTGCTGCCGGCGATCGTCGCCAGCACCGGCGCCGACGGCAGTGCCACCGTGGTGCTGGCCAACCGCAGCGAGATCGTGCTGCCGGCCGGTGCCGCCAAGTGGACCAACAAGAGCCCGGCCAAGCTGGTGCAGCGCGGCGACATCGTGCGCGTGCGCGCTGGTGCCAAGGAGGGCGAATGGCTGCTCGACCAGCTCCCGCGCGGCCAGTCCGCCCTGGTTTCGCTGGACGCCCACAGCGGCGCCCTGAAGGCGCTGGTCGGTGGCTTCAGCTTCTCCGGCAACAAGTTCAACCGTGCCACCCAGGCCCGTCGCCAGCCCGGCTCGAGCTTCAAGCCGTTCGTCTACGCGGCCGCCTTCGACAAGGGCTACAACCCGGCCTCGATCGTGCTCGACGCCCCGGTCGTGTTCCGCGACCGCCGCGGCAAGACCTGGGCACCGCAGAACGACGGCGGCGGCTTCCGCGGCCCGATGCGCCTGCGTGAAGCGCTGGTGCAGTCACGCAACCTGGTCTCGGTGCGCCTGCTTGATGGCATGGGCGTGGACTACGCGCGCAAGTACATCAGCCAGTTCGGCTTTGCCGAATCCGAGCTGCCGCCGAACCTGTCGATGTCGCTGGGTACCGCCTCGCTGACCCCGCTGTCGGTGGCCCGCGGCTACGCCGTGTTCGCCAACGGCGGCTCACGCGTGGACACCTGGCTGATCGACCAGGTCAACGACCGCGATGGCAACCTGGTGTTCAAGGAAAACCCGGCGATGGCCTGCCGCGACTGCGCCGGCAGCAGCGACCAGCCGGTGAACCAGGTCGTGGACGGCTTCAACTTCGGCGCCCCGGCACCCAAGGTCGATGCCACCGCCGCTGCCAAGCCGGAAGCCAAGACCGAAACGCCGGCCGCACCCGCCAACCCGGACGCGCGTACCGCACCGCGTGCGATCGACGCCCGCACCGCCTACCAGCTGGTGTCGATGATGCGCGACGTGGTCCAGCGCGGCACCGGCGCGCAGGCCAAGGTACTTGGCCGCGAAGACGTGGGCGGCAAGACCGGCTCCACCAATGATCACCGTGACGCCTGGTTCTCCGGCTTCGGCGGCCCGTACGTGACCACCGTGTGGGTGGGCCGCGACGACTTCCGCTCGCTGGGCTACCGCGAATACGGTGGCAAGGCCGCCCTGCCGATCTGGATCGACTACATGCGCACCGCGCTGAAGGACACCCCGATCGCACAGAACGAACCGCCGAGCGGCATGGTCCAGGCCACCCTCAACGGTGCGGTGGAGTGGGTGAAGGTGGAAGACATGGATCGCCTGACCGACTACGACCTCAACCTGCAGAGCACCCCGCAGGCTGACGCGGCCGCGTTCGATATCTTCTGAAGCCAGGCGGGGTGGGTGCCAACCGTTGGTTGGCACCATGGCCCGACGTTGCCTTGGTAGTCGCCAACCTTGGTTGGCGCCGATGCATTCGCCGGGCATGGCCCGGCGCTACCCCGCTAGATGCCAACCTTGGTTGGCGCCGATGCATCCGCCGGGCATGGCCCGGCGCTACCATGCCGCACCCGTCGGGCGCCCTCTCCCGGTAGCGCCGGGCCATGCCCGGCGAGCGTAGCGGCACCTGTGCGAAATACCCACGCAGATGTCACACGCCTGCGCTAGTCTGTGGCCAGGTCGCAACAGGGAGTCATCGCATGCACCGCGCTCACCAGCATGCTGCCAGCCAGACCCGCGAACGGCGTCATCGCCTCGCCCACGAAGCCGCCCGGCTGATGGCCGAAGGCGGAATCCGCGACTTCCACCAGGCCAAACTCAAGGCTGCCAGCCGCCTTGGCATCCACGACGATGCTTCCCTGCCCCGCAACGTCGAGATCGAACAGGCCCTGCGCGAGTACCAGCGGCTGTTCTCCGGCCCGCAGCACGGCAGCGAACTACAGCGGCGGCGCGAGTCCGCGTTGCGGGCGCTGGAGTTCCTGCACGGGTTTTCGCCGCGCCTGGCCGGACCGGTGCTGGACGGCACCGCCGATGCCAACAGCCCCGTGCAATTGCACCTGCACAGTGACGACCCGGAGGCCGTGCATCGCTTCCTGGACGAACATCGCATCCCCGCCGAATCGCGTACGCGGCGCCTGCGGATGGACCGTGAGCGCAACCTGGATGTGCCGGTGTGGGTGTTCAGTGCCGAAGACCTGACCTTCGACCTGGCCGTCCTGCCCTACGATGCGTTGCGCCAGGCCCCGCTGTCGCCGGTGGACGAGAAACCCATGCGGCGGGCCTCGGCCACGCAGTTGCGGCAGCTGCTGGCCGAGATGGAAATCACCGCCTACATCGGCGGTTGATCCTGGTAGAGCCGGGCCTGTGCCCGGCTCTGCGCCAAGAGCAGCCGAGCATGGCCCGGCGCTACTGGAAGATCAGCTGTTCCTGGGCAGGGGTTGCCAATCGTGCCAGCCACGGCACCGCCGCACGGTACGGGTACTCGGCCATCATGCGCGCATGCATCTTCTGCAGGTCATGCAGGTTCCAGGCATGCGAATACACATCCTGGAAGTCATCCGCCCAACCACTGCGCACGCGCGTGCGTTCGCCATCAAGGTTCGGCACCAGGTACCACGGCACCTGCAGGATCTCGGCGAGCGCCTTGTTGCGTACCGCACTCTCGTGCCCCGACCGCTGCAGCTGTTCGATGCGGAAACTCACGCGGCGGCAAGGAAACGGCATGCAGGCACCGGTAGCGTTGATGTAGTCGGCGATGTCGGCGTACATGTCCGCCTGCAGCTTCATCGCCACCGGATCCTGCAGGGTCTGCCGGACCCGCAGCGTTCGCTGGGTGCTGCCGCGGATCTCCGCAGCACTGTAGAAGGGATCACCCGGCGTGGTGCCGCCGTGGCGCACCAGCACGATGCGGTGGATCGCTTCGTCGGTCAGCACCTCCACCCGCACGGCTGCGGCCTCCGGATGGATGCGCGGCTGCGGCACGTTCACCACGCGCCAGAACCCCCACACCATCAACCCCATGCAGACCATCAGCACCAGGCAGGCCAGCGTCCACGTATCCATGTCGTGGGTGAAGTAGCGGATGCGGGCGCGCCACAGGTAGTAGCGCCGATAGGTCATGAAGCGGCTCATGAAGCGATACATTGCAACCTCCTCTGCAATGGCCCCGGCGCGGCGGGGCTCGTTACGCGCACCACACCGGGGCGCCATGGCTTACCAGCCGATGCCCACACCCACGCCCATGCTGCGTTCACCGCTGTTGGTGAAGGCACCATTGAGGCTGAAGGTGGCTGAGCCCTTGTCGTTGAGCACGCGCTGGTAACCCACCGCCATGGCCGACTCGCCCTCGGCGTAGCCCACACCCGCGCCAAGGCGGTTGTAGGTGGCCAGGCCAGCGGTGTTCATGGCCATGGCCGTCTGCGCACTGCTCATCGCCGCCATGCGGTTGAAGCGCTTGTCCATCTTGTCCAGGCGGCGCTCGAAGTTGCTGATCGCACCATCGGTGTACTCGTTGGCGCGGGCCAGCATCTTTTCCAGCTCGGCGGTATCAACCTGCGGCGTGGGCGCGGGCGAGTCATCCTTTTTCGCCTTCGGCTGCGATGCAGGCGAAGCGCCCTCGCCTGCCGAAGCGACCTGCGGCGAACCGCTGGCTTCCGGGCTTGGCATGATCTCTTCGGTCGGCGCCGCCGATGCCGTGGCCATTGCACGCGCCTGCGGCTGGCCGTCCACGCGCTGCTCCAGGCCATCGATGCGACCGTTGAGCTGCTGCTGCGCGGCATGCAACTGGCCACCGTTGACCGCCTCGCGGCTGCCGGCGGCGATCAAGCCGTTGGCGACGTTGGAGATGACCATGCCGTTGGCACCCGCCAGGGTGAGCTGGGCGGTGCCGTCGCTGCGGACGGACGGAGATTCCTGGAACACCGAGCGGAGCTGGGTTTCCACGTGGTCGACACGAGACCCGGTGGTGACTACGGCCGAGTCGAGCGTGGCGAGGGCTTCATTGATGGTGTTCTGCTGCTGGCCCTGGACGTTGAAGCCGGGGCTTGTGACGTTGCCGTTGGCGTCTATGTTGCCGCCGAGGGCAGACAGTGCGCCACGGAGCTGGCCGATGGTGGCGGCGTCGTTGGCGTTGCGGCCGTTGGCTACGTTGACGAGGCGGCGCTGGTATCTGCTATTTCCGAAGGATGCCGTGTCTGCCTCTGTGGCAACGGATCCCATGCCAATGGCGGCGGACCTGACCGCACCGACTTCTGTTCTAGTGACTGCGCCTAGCGCCACGCTATCAGAACCAGCCGTACGTGACCCTACACCGAGAGCGAATGCGCTATCTGCTCCCTGTTCGACCAAGGCCCCTCTCCCCAGAGCAACGGAATTCTTGCCCAAAGCAATCGCAAAAGCGCCAACGGCTGTTCCACCCTCACCTCCATCCTTAGGTGTGGCTTGCGCGGATTCACCAATCGCAACACCAAACGATCCAGCCTTGGCGTCCTCACTCAAATCGTCCCGACCGATTTTGAAGAATCGATGAGTCGATTCAACGCTCGCGATTCGCTGATTAGTCACATACAGCTGACTGCCGTTAACTGCATCAGTACTGAAGGCAGATGAGATATCCCCCGAATCAATCCCAGTCAATCGCGATCCAGCGAAATCAATCGGCCCTCCTCGTTCATCAAGTGCTTGCTGAAGAACATACCTCACGCCTTTATCTGACATGCCCTTCATACGCTCGATCTCATCTCCGTTCCTAGCGATTTCCTGCTTGGCTGCGTACAGCTGACTGCCAGTCACCGCATCACGACTATCCGCATCAATACGCCCATCGACGAGATTCGACAGAATCATGCCCTGCGCACCAGCCAGGTTCAGTTGGCCGATTCCATCTGCGCTCGTTGACGGCGACTGTTGGAATGTCGCGCGCAGCTGGCCTTCGACGCCATCTACGCGACTATCGGCCCTGAGCACTGCACCATCGAGAATAGCCAAGGCGTCACCTACATTGCTCTGCGTACCACCCTGTACGTTGTAGACGGGCGCTATCACGCCACCTTGGCTGCTCAACCTCGCACCACCTCCTAAAGTGGAGAGGGATTCAGACAACTGGACGATGGCGACAGCTTCGGCATCGCCGAGTCCTCGAGAAACGCCGGTCAACCTTCGACGGATGCTGTCATTTCCAAAAGAAACGGTGTCAGGTTCTGATGCAATTGAGCCATAGCCAACTGCGACACTATTGTTTGCTCCCGCCTGCACCTGACTTTCCGCGCCCAGTGCTACCCCTCGGTTCGCGTTGACGGATGTGCCAACGCCCAATGCAAAGCCACCTTCTGCACTTCCAGCAACGTACGCTGCGCGACCTATGGCGATGGAGTTCTTTCCCACCGCGCGAGAAAATGCCCCTATCGCGACTCCACCTTCACCACCGACGGTTGCTTCAGCCGAATCACCGATTGCAACTGCCCCCACTCCTGCGGCCGATGCTCGTTGGCTGCCACCTATACCGATTGATACGAACTTTCCCACGCTCTCAAGCGCCAGGATTCTCTCGTTGGCCGCAAACAACTGCCCACCATTCACCGCATCGGTACTGGACGCAGAGCTGATATCCCCCGCTGCCACACCCCGCACCTTGCCGCCGTCCAGATCAATGGAGCCGTCAGCTGCGTAGCGGACCACACCCTCCAGATCGGGATCGAAGTTGTCGAACTCGGTACGCAGGGCATCCAGATCGCGCCGGTTGTCGGCGATACCCGTCTGGTGCCCAGAAATCTGCGAGGCATGACTGGTCAGCAGGGACTGATTTGCAGTGACTTTCTCGTCAACGGCAAACAGCTGCTTGCCCGTTACTGCATCCGTGCTGGTGTTGCTCAACGCGGCATCCGCCACGTTTACCAATTTGCGCTTCAGCGTCGCGTTGCCAACAGAGACCTGGCTGGTGCCGGTCGTCACGGACTTCTCGCCCAAGGCCACCGCATTGTCGTGCAATGCCTTCGCGTTTCCACCGAGGGCGACAGCATAGTGGGCCGTCACACTGGAAGCGCTGCCTACAGCGATTGCATTGGTGCCTACGGCATTGGCCGTGTTGCCCAGAGCGATTGCTGCCACGCCATTGCCCTTGGCAGCATTACCCATCGCCATGGCCAGGTTTCCGGTCGCGGTTGCTTTGTTCGCCTCGCTCACCTCAGCCGCTGTGGCAAGTAGATTGTTCGTGGCCCGGGCTCTGCGCAAGGCCTCTTGCGCAGCGGCTTGCGCTGCAGCCAGGTCCTGATTGGTGGCATGCAACTGGTTGCCGGTGATCGCGTCGGTACTGCCCGCCGCGATCACGCCATCGGCCAGGTACTGGATCTTTCGCCTGTTGGAGGAATTTCCGACCGAGATGGTATTGGCGCCTGCTGTTACCGAACCGGCCCCCAGGGCTACGGCATTGGCGTGCGTGGCACTGGCGCGATCTCCCAGAGCTACCGCACTGGCGCTGCCTGCCTTGGCGAGGTTCCCGACAGCAGTGGAATACGTTCCGCTGGCAGCCGACTCACGTCCCAGTGCGGTGGCCTGAGTGGCCGTCGCCTGTGCAGAGAATCCAAACGCGCTGGCGTGGGTACCTTGCGCCTTGGCCTGTGTGCCCGCAGCGAATGCGCCGGTGCCACTGGCAACTGCCTTGTTGGCGTTGGACATGGCCGTGCCCACTGCTGTGATATAGCCACTGGACGTCGCTGTGCCCAGAGCATTTTCGGCGATGGTTTTGGCGGTCGTCGCGTTGGACGTCGCGGTCGCCACCAATGCGTTGGTAGCGTGCAACTGGTTGCCGGTGATCGCGTCGGTACTGCCCGCCGCAATCACGCCATCGGCCAGGTACTGGATCTTCCGCCTGTTGGAGGAACTTCCGACCGAGACGCTGTTGGCTCCAGAGGTGACCGAGTTGCTGCCGAGTGCAACCGAATTCCCATGCGTCGCGATTGCCCCGCGACCAAGGGCCACCGTACCGTTGGTGCTTGTCTTGGCCTGATAGCCGATGGCAACCCCATCATGCGTGGAACTGGCACTGCCGCCCAAGGCGACGGCACCCGTCCAGCCGCTGCTGCCAGCGAAGGCACCTGCGCCAATGGCAATACGCGCTACTCCGGACCCGGGTGCCGTGCGCGCGCCGCCGCCCAATGCGAGTGTATCTTCACCGTCAGCCGTTGCCTCAACACCTATCGCAAGCGCACGGCTGCCGATTGCCTTGGCGGCATTGGCACTGGATGGCGCAGTCCCCGTCGCCAGCAACGTCTGACTCTGGCGTACGCTGGCCAGCGCCTGCTGCGTAGCATGCAACTGCCTGCCGGTCACGACCTCGCTGCTGTTTGCGTCGACCGCACCATCGGCGACATAGACAATCTTGCGTCGCGTTCCGCCATTTCCGACCGATACCTGATTGTCACCATAGTCATTGGAATCCGCCCCAAGCACGATGGAATTGCGCCCGGCCGCGAGCGCGCCGCTCCCCAGCGCAATCGCGTTGTAGCCGTAGGATTTTGCATCGTTACCCACCGCGACGCTGCCAATCTCCCAGGCAACGGCCTGATGCCCCAGCGCAGTCGCATGTTGCCCGTTGGCATTGGCTTGGTAGCCAAGTGCCACGCCGTAGTTGTTGGAGTGTGCCCATACGCCGACCGCGACTGCCCTGTTGAGAGCACCAGCATACGAACCGAGCTGGACGAAGTCGCTGTAGGCCAGCGGAAGCGCGTTCGCGCGGGAGAACGCTCGCCCGCTGGGAGCGGTGGCGGCATCCTCGTGCACAAGCATGGCGCTTGCGTTGAACGGGCCAAAGGCAGCGTACAGGGCGTCTTCCATCCACTCATCAGCGCCTGTTTCGAGATGGCCCGCTGTGGCTGCCATGACCGATGCCGGCAGCATGGCCAGCACCAGCGCCAGTCCGGGACCACGCGATGTGTGCCTGCGCGTGCCGCGCGCTGCCACCAGTTCGCTTGCAACCACCCAGCATTGGCGGGCGGCGGACCAGAGCCGTCGATAGATCTTGTTCATGGGATTCTCCTTAACAAACGGAACAGAAGGAACCGCTGTGGCACCAAGCCACAGCGGCGAGATGCACTCAGAGCGCGACGTTGTGCACGTGCTCGCGATAGCCATCGCGGGTCAGCCGGTAGCGCAGCTGCAGCGTGTGGCCCGGCTGCAGGGCAAATGGCAGTTCCAGCGCGCTGCCGGGATACAGGCTGCGCGAGACGTCATGTGCGGTGCAGCGCGCGCCATCGCAGTCAGCGATGCTGGTGATGCCCACGCGTACCGTGCCGGTGTTGCGCAGTTGGCTTCCCTCCACCTGCACGTCCATCGTCGATTGCGCGGGCAGCACATTGACCAGCGCGCCCCAGACCAGGCTGACGCCGACATTGGCCTGGGCCTTCTCACCCTCGCCTGCCGGGTCCGCACGTTCGGGGCCGCGCACGCCCTCGAAGTACACGCGGTATGCCGTTTCCTTTTCGACCGGCTGCAGCGGAATCACACGGATCAGCCGGTTGCCGCCACCGGCGAGGGCGAACTTTCCCGGCGTGATGGCGATGGCGGCCTCATTCGGCTCCACCTCAACCTCCTGTTCACCTGCCCCCGCCGGGTCGACGATGCGCTTGATAGATGCCTGCACGTACTGCGGTTGGGTGGACTGCGAGTAGATGCGTATCTGTGCGCCTTTCTTCGCGTCCACCGACGTACGCATGGGGTGCACGGTGAGATTGGCATGGGCAGGCAACGCCATCAGCAGCGACAGCGGCAGCAGGCAGCGGACTAGGGGTTTCATCGGGGACTCCATGTGGGGTTCAGGGCGTGACGGTGGGAACACGCAGTTCCACCCTGAGATCGCCGCTGTAGTAGCCGGGGCGCTTGGTGCTGACCGGCACGCGCGGTGTTTCCAGCGTCAATGGTGTAGGCACGCAGAACACCGGCTGCGTCATGCCGGGCAGCAACACCAGCCGCAGTCGTGCGGTATCGATGCCGTGCAGCAACTGCTCGACGCCGTTGCGCATGGGCACTGCACTGCCGTTGTGATCCAGGGTGACGGTGTAGTCCACGCGCTGGGTGGCATCACTGCCGCCATCGACGTGCCATACCGAGTAGCCCGAGGGCCCGGGAGGTTGCGCGCCGCTGTCACGCACGGTGACGCCGAGGTAGCTGCTCTGCGAGCCAAGTCCGTCGTACAGGCACATGTCGAGCTGGGTACGCCCGCCGATGGTCTGCGCGATCGGGTCGTACTGCAGGTTCAGGCCAACGTGAGGGTTGACCTGGTCGAAAAGCGGGAAGTAGATGGAGACCGCGTTGTGATCGGTGATGGTGAAGTCGAAGGAGAACGAGTAGTCCGCAAGGTGCTGGTGGGGCGGCATTCGTAGCGTCAGGTCCAATACGGCCGACCAGTGACCCGCTACAAGCTGGCTCAACTGACCGGAAGTCAGCTTCATCTCGACGGATGTGCCCACGCGATCAATACCCGCGCACGAGCCTGTGGTGGAAGACCAGACTGGCCGGAGCGGCCCGGACCAGTAGTCAAAGCTGCAGGCGAACGTAGCGTCGATACGACGGATGGCAGCGGTGACTTCCACATCCACCTCCATACCGCTGCGACTTTCCGTGAACCTCAGTGGGATTGTGCTAACGGCCCCTCTACTATCCTCCAAGGTGTCATTAGTCGGGCACTTTCCGCGTTCCGAGCTGGAGTTCGAGCTGCACGTCATGAACATATGACCGTAGCCCAGCGTGCCCTGCTCCTCGTATCCAAATACAGTTTTGGATGGCCACAACTCGATATCTCCCGGCATCGCAGAGCGATCCCAACTCATCACGATGTCGCGGTGCTCGCTCGACGGATGCGTCTCCGGCGGCTGTTGCGCCATCGCTCGCGGCACCAACACCACCAGCCCACACAACACCGCCATCACCCACCACAACCGACGGCTCACTTCGCACCTCCCGCTGCTGCGGTCTGTGGCGTGGAGGCGATCAGCGCCTGCTCCTGCAGCAGCCGCGTCACCCGTGCCTGGTGGCGGATGTCGGCCGGCAGCTGGGCCACGGCCAGCGGCTCGCACTGCACGGCGCCTACCAGCATCACCACGCTGCGGCGCTCGCGCACCTGCAGCGGGCAGTGCAGCAACCGGTCGTCCTGCAGCAGGTACAGGGTCTTCTCGCGTCGTGGGAAGTCGGCCACGAAACCTCCATTGCTGCCGGTGCCGGGCACCGGCGCGTTGAGAATGCGGGCACCGCGCAGCGGTGCGCCGGCGATGTCCTGGGCGTTGCCGATGAAGGTGTAGGTCACTTCAATCGGCACCGGCATGCGCACCAGCCGGCCTGGTGGCAGGAACAACGGACGCGCGCCGCCCACACCGCTCACGCGCACGGCGGCGATGCTGTCCAGGGCGCTGGCGTCCTGCACTTCAGCGCGGTGCGACTGGTAGGCGGAAATCGGCAGCAGCCGGCGCTCGCCCAGCTTCAGTCGCTGTCGACGCAGCCCGCCCACCTGCAGCTCGGCGGCAACACCGCTCAGGTCCAGGTCGTCGGTGTCATCCACCTGCACTGCCAGCCCCGCGGCGGCGCCAACGCCAGCGCCCCAGTACACGCCGCGCTTGCCGATGGCCAGGCCGGAACTGTGCGTGGCGCTGTACGCCACTTCGTTGCCACCCTGGTGCTGGTAGCGCGACACCGTGGCACCGGTCTGGCCGATGCGGTTCTGCAGCTGGGTACTCAGCGTGGCGCTGTAGCGCTCGTTGTTGTTGCCGCGCAGTTCGCCCGATACCTCGCGGTACTGATCCTCGTATTCCTGGCGCAGCGTCTTCCCGGCGCTGTAGTTGATGTCCGGCCGCGCATGCTGTGGTTGCCGCACGTCCACGCCATAGCGTCGCTGCGAACTGCCGCGGTCATCGTGCTGCAGGCGGTTGAGGCTGAAATTGAGGTAGATGCCGCGGTCACGTCCATCGCGCAGTCCACCGCCGCTGGTCTGCTGCCACACGCCGATGCGGCTGGAGACACTGAACTCGCCCCAGCGCTGGCTGCGGCTGTAGCTGGCCTGCCAGGTGCGGCTGAGCTGCGGTATGCGCGTGGGCTGTGGCATCCACGGCGGCAGCAGCGGGTCAAGCCCGGCCAGCGGATCATCATCCAGCCCCGGCCGCACGGTGCCTGCACGCCAGGTCTGGCGGCGCGTATAGGCCACGTAGGCGTTGCCGCCGGCCACCGGCAGCGCCATCGAGGCGCTGAGCGAATCGGCGCAGCCGAGCCGGTCGCGGGCGTCATCCTCGAACTGGCAGGCACGGCCGCGCATGCGCTGGTGGTACACATTCCACGAAGCACGGCGACGGTAGGAAAGCTGATGCTGCTGGCCACGGCTGCCATCGCTGCCGTGCATGCCACTGAAGGTGGCGCGGACCTCCTGGGTCGCAAACACATGGCGCAGGTCCACCCGCAGTTCGCCGTAGCTGAAACCGCCCAGATCGGCGATGCCAGCGGTCATGGCCACGTTGCGCCCCATCGGCACGCGCAGGCCGCCCATGGCCGCCAGTTCGTCGTCGAAGCGGTCGCTGCGGCGCTCGTTGCGGCGGCCCCCCTGCAGAAACCACTGCACGCTGCTGTCGGTCCAGTCACCGCCCTTGTCGAACGGCGCGTCCTCGTTGCGTACCAGCACGCCGTCTTCGTAGATGCGCAGGCTGACGGTGTAGTTGCCCATGGGGAACCGGCGCGTATCGAGCTGGTTGATGCCTGCCTGCAGGTAGAAGGTCTGCAACAGGCGCTCGCCATCGAACGCATCCACACGCGCATCGCGCGCCAGCAGCACGGTGAGGGGCGTGGCCTGCACGGCGGCGGCGGAGTCCACGTAGGCCTGCGTGGTGCCCAGCCGCAGGCCCTGGAAGCGATCCATCGGCAGCATGCTGAAACTGAAGGTGCCGCCCTGCGGGCTGCTCAGGTTGCGGCGGTCCATGCGCCCGGCCTGCAGGTAGTGCTGCTGGCCCAGGTCATGGCGGTAGTAGGCGTTGTCTAGCTGGAAACGGCGGCTGGCAAGACCGCCGCGGTAGTGCTGCTGGCTGAAGGTCCAGTCGGCGGACAGGTGCCCGCGCTGGAACACGCCCAGTGCACCCATGCCCTGCGCGGCCAGCGCCTGGTAGCCCCGGCCACCGCTGACATTGAAGGTGTGCTGGTGCAGGAAGGCGTTCTCGGCATTGGCGCTGACCTGGTGGTAGCGCTCGGCAGCCGGCTCGCCGGGGATCCATTGGCGGGCGACAAACAGGCGCACTGCGCCCTCGCCTTCGTCATACAGCGCGCGCACGGCAGTGGGCTCCTGGGGAGGATCGATGTACCCGCAACCGGCACTGGCACCGCCGTAACGGCATGCCAGGTGGCTGTTGCGCGGCAGCGGCTGCGACAAGGCCGGCAGCAGCGCAGCCTGCGCTTCGGCGGACAGCTGCAATGCCTGCAGCGCCTCGGCCGGGGTTTCCAGCTGCACGTGTTCCAGGGTCACGCGCACCGGCACCAGCCCGGTCGAACGACCGAACAGACGGATCTCCAGTTGTTCGGTCTGGCCTTCGACCAGATCCTCGAAACCGGCGGGAACGCCGCGCGCCGCGACCAGGGGTGTGGCCAGCGACAGGGCGAGCGCGACCGCCAGCCGGGTGACGGCGGGTGCGGGAGCATTCATGGGGATTACCGGAAGCAGCCGGCCCGGCAAGCGGGCCGGCGCGGGTGCCTTACGGGCTGGTGGTCTTCTGCTGCATGGCGATGGTGACGATGCCTTCGTAGCTGCCGCCGCGGGCGATCGGCGCCTGGACGGTCTGTGCAATACGCAGCGCCAGCGGGATCGATGCGCCCGGCAGTGCGCCGTCGAACAGGTCGGTTGCGGAGAAGTCCTGCGCCGCCACGGTCAGCGCCCTGCCATTGAGGCTGACGGTCAGCGGCACCGGCGCGCCGCCACCATCGGTGTTGAGCAGCTGCGGGGTGCTGCCAACACGCACTTCGATGTCCTTGCTTTCATCGTTGGAGTAGATGCGCACCTGCTGCGACCAGGGCACCAGGCCGCTGACCGGGTTGTGGACCATGTTGACCACCGAATCCAGCGCAGTGCCATCGGCCTTGAGCAGGGCCAGGGTCGGATCGACGTTGGCCCAGACCTTGATGTCGGCATCGAATGCATTGGCGGACAGCGAAACGGTAGCCAGCGCTGCAGCGAGCGCGGCCTTCTTCAGGATGGAGTTCATGGTGTCTCTCTCGGACGGTGGGATATGAGGCCTCCAGTGCGGAGGCATCACCCGCCTGCGTGGGGGCGGGCGACGGAGAGAATGGTAGGTACGCCTACCCTGCGACGGCCATTCAACCATTCCTAAATAGCTGAACGTTAAGGAAATTCTTTGAAGGCGTTCAATGTTTGAGGGTTATGCAAATTTCCTCACCCGGTCTTTGCAACAAACCTCATTGCGAGACATGCACTTTGCAGAGTCGAGCCATGATCGACGCACGGGTGCTCGTGCTGAACACTGGTGGCCAATCCTGGCCACCAGCGTGCCTTGCAGCACCACAGGCTGGTCGTCACGCTGGTCGCGGATGTGATGATCCGAAAGATGTGGAAACGACATCCCGTGTCAGAAACCATTCATCCCGAACCCGACGCCTCTTTCAGGAACGATTCCATGGCCGCCACCAGAGCCAGCGGCGTCTCGTTCATCAGGTAGTGCCCGGCATCCTGCAGGACCTCCATCGTGGCCTGCCGGTAGCGGCGCAGATAGGTGCGCTCCATCAGTGCGCGGTTGAAGGTGGGATCGTGCCCGCCCACCAGCACCTTCAACCGATGCTTGCCGACGATCTCATTGCTGAAATCGGTATCCGCCCATGCTGGAAGATAGGCAGCAAATGCTGCAGGTGAAGCGTGTGCCGCCGAATACGCGGCCTTCCAGTCGAGCCATTGCGCTGGCAGCCGCCCGCCGGTACTGCGATCGATGATGGTCCGACGCACGCCTACGTCCCCCGCTGCCGCTTCAAGCAGGCTTCGCGTCGCGGCGTCGTGGGCAATGCCGCCGCAGGGCACCGGCGCAATGGCCACCATGCCGTGTACCCGATCCGGCGCAAGCACCGCCATGCATTCAATGGCCATGCCGCCCATCGAATGACCCGCCACGCTGAAGCGTTCGTGGCCCAGGACGGCCATCAGATCCAATGCATCGGATGCAATCTCGCCGATGGTATAGGCCCCGCGTGCACCGCGCATGCCGCCGTAGCCCCGGCAGTCCATGAAGATGTAGCTGAAGTCGTCGCGCGACAGCCATGGCTCGATGGGCTCGAACGCGTGCGCGTCGCCGAACCAGCCGTGCAGCACCAGGACAGCATGGGGTCCGTGTCCCACGCGATGGAAAGTATTGGTCATGTGGTTCCATTACAGCTGAGGGGAGCATTGATGCTAGGCAGCGCGGATCCGGCCCACCGTCGATGACGGGTCAATCGCTATAGAATCCGGGCCATGCGCAATTCGCTGCTTGATCCCTACGAAGACCTGCCACGCGATGTCGTGGTCACCTCGAACGACTACGCCGCCGAATTTGCGTTTCCCCGCCATGCCCACCGGCGCGGGCAGTTCGCATTCGCCGCGCGCGGCACCATCAGTGTGGCCACGCCGCAGGGGCGATGGCTGGTTCCCCCACGGCGCGCCTGCTGGGTGCCTGCAGGCCTGGCGCATGAGATGACCATGCGCGGGCCAGTGACGATGCTCAACGCCTTTCTCTCCGCCGAGGCGGCCGACGCAGTGGCGCTGCCGGAGCACTGCCGGGTGTACGCGGTCTCTGCGCTGTTGCAGCAGCTGCTGGAGGCGGCGGTGGACCTGCCCCCGCTGTACGACGAGGACGGGCGCGCAGGCAAACTGATGCAGCTGCTGGTGGCGGAAATCGCATCGATGCCGACACTTTCCCTGCATGCACCGCTGCCCGCCGATGCACGCCTCGCACGTGTCTGCCGCGCATTGCTCGACAGTCCTTCGCTGGCAGTCCGCCTCGATGACGTTGCCGCCGAAGCAGGCATGAGCCGGCGCACGTTCACGCGCCTGTTCCGCGCCGATACCGGGGTGGGTTTTGCCGAGTGGCGGCAGCAGGTGTGCCTGCTGGTGGCCATCGAGCGGCTGGGACAGGGCCAGGCGGTGACGCGTGTGGCATTGGACCTGGGCTATGCAAGCCCGAGCGCGTTTTCTGCTGCCTTCCGGCGTGTGCTGGGATGTTCGCCGAGCCGGTACGCAGAAGCGTAGTACTCGGCCGATGCTTGGTTGTCATGCGCGCTGCGCGCGTGGGTCGAGCGTCGCTCGACGCTGTAAATGTCCATGCGCGACTGGATGGCATCAGGCCGCCTCGCGGCGGCCTGATGGATCTCACTCAACGACACGATCTCAGAAGAAGATCGCGTACAGGATCAACAGCGGAATCGGCACGCCCAAGAACCAGAGCAGAAGCGTTTTCATGGCAGGTCTCCTTGCATCAGATGCGGGTTACAGGTCGCGGCGACGGCCGCCCCAGGTGGCGCTGAGGCTGGCGAAGAACGCGCCGATCAGCAGGGTGATGAACAGCCACAGTGCGGCATAGGCCGTGGCCTTGCGCGCATCGTCGGCAGCTTGCTTGGCGGTGTTCTTGGCCTTCTCCAGCGCAGCACGCATGCGGGTCTGCACGTCGGTCACACGGGCCTGCGCTTCAGCCGGGCTCATGCCCGTCTCGCGCGCGATCAGCTGCGACAGGTACTGGGTATCGGCCGGGTCCAGGCCGTCCCCCTGCAGACTGTTGACGATGATGCGGTTCACTTCGGCACGGACTTCGCGGCGGTCGCCCATCGGGCCATTGCCCGGCATCGGGCGCGGCGGCGGCGGGGCCGTGCGGGCGTCACGTGGGCCGACGCTGGCGGCGGCCGGGGGCGGCGGCGGTGCGGCAGGGTCCATTGGGCTGGTACCCGGCGCTGCGCCCGCTGCCGGCGCAACCGGAGGTGCACCGGCAGCGTCCGGGCCCGCCGTGGTGGCCCCGCGGAACAGCGAATCCACCCAGTAGTTGAGGTCGCTCTCCGGTGCGCCTGCAGCAGCGCTGCCAGCTCCGGCCACGGCAGCACCGGCAGTGGTGGCAGCGGCGCCTGCGGTCGCGCCGGCAACCTTTGCGCCGGCGCCCAGCACGCCACCGATGGCCGAGGTCAACAGGCCAGCAGTGAGCAGGGTCGCCACAGCCCAGGACACGAAGCCGTGCGCGGTGTCGCGGAAGTAGGTTTCATCACCGTGCAGCTGCGTCCACTTGGTGCGCAGGCGACCGGCCAGGTAGCCGCCAAGACCGGAAGCGGCCAGCGCGGTGAAGGTCAGCCACGCGACGCTGGTCCAGCCGAAGGTTTCCTTGGACACCCCTTCGAACGACCAGGGCGAAACCGAGGACAGGCCGAGGCCAACGCCCAGGATCAACAGGATCAGCGACAGTGCGGCAGCCGCAACGGCGCCGGCGAAAATGGCGCCCCAGGACACCGCGCTTTCGCTGGGCGGTGGCACGACGGGAGTGGCCACCACGGTGGCGATGTCAGGACCGAGTGGATCGCGCTCGGGCAGGTCGAAACGGGTACTCATGGGTTGGACGCTCCGTATCAGTGCTGCAGGTGCAGCTGGCGTCCTGAGGCTGCGCGAGCGCTTGTGAAGCTGGTGAGACCCTTGAATCACGCGGTCTTGCCGCGGCGAACATCGTGCCAAGCGCCCGGGCGCAGGAGATCCACGCCACGCGTGGATGGGAAAGCGTGCCAACCAAGGTTGGCATCTACCGAAGCCGGGGCGCAGTAGATCCACGCCATGCGTGGATGATGTTCCGCGGACACCCAAATCGTGCCAACCAAGGTTGGCACCCACCGAAGCCGGAGCGCAGTAGATCCACGCCATGCGTGGATGATGTTCCGCGGACACCCAAATCGTGCCAACCAAGGTTGGCACCCACCGAAGCCGGAGCGCAGGAGATCCACGCCATGCGCGGATGATGTTTCGCGGGCGCCGAAATCGTGCCAACCAAGGTTGGCCCCCACCGAAGCCGGGGCGCAGTAGATCCACGCCTTGCGTGGATGATGTTCCGCGGACACCCAAATCGTGCCAACCAAGGTTGGCACCCACCGAAGCCGGAGCGCAGTAGATCCACGCCATGCGTGGATGATGTTTCGCGGGCGCCGAAAGCGTGCCAACCAAGGTTGGCACCCACCGGAGCCGGGGCGCAGTAGATCCACGCCATGCGTGGATGATGTTTCGCGGGCGCCGAAAGCGTGCCAACCAAGGTTGGCATCTACCAAAAGCGAAGCAAAAAAAACGCCCCGCAATCGCGGGGCGTCTTCAGCACAACCTACCGCAGGCGATCAGCCCTGGTAGTCGCGCACGTCGTGGCCGGTGTAGACCTGGCGCGGACGGCCGATCTTCATTTCCGGGTCGACCTGCTGTTCCAGCCAATGCGAGACCCAGCCGGAGGTACGGCCCAAGGCGAACATGACGGTGAACATCTCGGTCGGGATCTGCAGCGCCTTGTAGATGATGCCGCTGTAGAAATCGACGTTCGGGTACAGCTTGCGCGCGACGAAGTACTCGTCCTGCAGCGCGGCCTGTTCCAGCTTCACGGCCACGTCCAGCAGCGGATCCTGCACGCCCAGCTGCTTGAGCACCTTGCCGGTCATCTCGCCGATGACCTTGGCACGCGGGTCGAAGTTCTTGTACACGCGGTGGCCGAAGCCCATCAGGCGGAAGCCGGAGGTCTTGTCCTTGGCCTTGAGCACGGCCGATTCGACGTTGTCGGCCGAACCGATCTCTTCCAGCATCTTCAGCACGGCTTCGTTGGCACCGCCGTGGGCCGGACCCCACAGCGCGGTGACGCCAGCGGCGACCGACGCATACGGGTTGGCACCGGTCGAACCGACCAGACGCACGGTCGAGGTCGACGCGTTCTGCTCGTGGTCGGCGTGCAGGATGAACAGCAGGTCCAGTGCCTTGACCACGTCCTGGTTCAGCTCGTACTTGCCATCAGCCGACTCGAAGGTCTGCTTCAGGAATCGGCTGACGTAGTCCAGCGAGGTATCCGGCTTGTTGGCCGGCAGGCCCTTGCCGTGGCGGTAGATCAGCGCCGACAGGGTCGGCACCTTGGCGATCAGGCGCACGGCAGCCTGGCGGCGCTGTTCGGCGTCGGACAGGTCCAGCGAGGCGTGGTAGATGCCCGACAGCTGCGCGATGGCGGCGGTCAGGATGGCCATCGGATGGGCATCCTTGGCGAAGCTGCCGATCAGGGTGTTGATCGACTCATCGACGTTGGCTTCGGCAGCCAGCTCGTCGGTGAAGGCCTTCAGCTGCTCGGCGCTCGGGCGCTCGCCGTTGATCAGCAGGTAGGCCACTTCGACGTAGCTCGACTTTTCCGACAGCTGCTCGATCGGGTAGCCGCGATACAGCAGCACGCCCTTGTCGCCGTCGATGTAGGTGATGGCGGACTTGCAGCTGGCCGTCGCGGTGAAACCGGAATCGTAGGTGAAATACCCCGTTTCCTTGGTCAGCTTCGCGATGTCGACGCAGTCGTTGCCGAGGGTGGGTTTGATGACGGGCAGAACGACCGACTTATCGCCGGCGTTGAGCGTGACCTGATCAAGATCGGACACTGTGTGCGCTCCTTCATGGGAAGGCGCCTGCCCAAGCGCATTGGTCAGGCACGTGAATGACGTCCTCGGCCTGTGCCGGGGATCAGGTCATTATCGCACAGCAGCATTTGCCGGGCGCTAGACAGAAGTCGTAGACGACAGGCAGCCGGCACCCTGCCAGCGAGCGGCCGGGATCGGCAAAAGCGTTGTCACAAGGACGCAGTGTTCCGTCCATCCAAACGCCCGTTGGGTAGGCGCTGGACAAAAACAAACGGCCGCGCAGAGCGCGGCCGTCGGTTCGAACCGGGAACGACGTATCAGCGCGCGTAGCGCTTCTGGAACTTGTCGATACGGCCCGAGGTGTCGATGACCTTGTGCTTGCCCGTGTAGAACGGGTGCGAAGCCGAGGAAATTTCAACCTTCACCAGCGGGTAGTCGTTGCCGTCTTCCCACTTGATGGTTTCCTTCGTGCTCATGGTCGAGCGGGTCAGGATCTTGAAATCGGAGGTGACGTCATGGAAGACGACGTCGCGGTAGTTCGGATGGATATCGGCCTTCATGGGCTCACACCGTAAATGGGCTGGTGGTCAAGAGCGGCATTATAAGCACTGGTTGCCGCCCGGGGCAACCAGTGCAGGGGGCTGACCTCAGTCCGCACCCAGGGCCTGGCGTACCAGGGCCTCGAAACGCCCTTGGTCGTAGGCCATCAGCAGGTCGCAGTTGTCCGCCTGGCCGGTCTGGCGGTTCCAGTCGACGATGGTCGCGCCGCGGCTGAACGTGCCGTTCAGTTCCACATTCAGCGGCCGCGATTCAACCTGCAGCTGCCCTTCCGGGTTCAGCGCCCAGGCCATGGCCAGCGCGTCGGCGGTATACCAGCGGCCGCCCTTGCTGTCTTCGGACAGGCCACGGGTCTTGCGCGAGATCAGCTCGTAGAAGCGCGCGCGATCGGAATCGGCACCCAGCCACTGCTCGGCTTCGGCCAACGGCAGGCCGTGGGCAACGGTGGCTTCCCAGTCCGACACCAGCAAGTGCGGGAACGCGGTGAACACCACATGCGCGGCTTCCGGATCGAAGGCGATGTTGAATTCGGCGGCGGGGGTGATGTTGCCGTGGCAGGTGACTGCGCCGCCCATCACCACGATGCGCTTGATGCGCTGGGGCAGGGTCGGATCGAGTTTCAGCGCCAGTGCCAGGTTGGTCAGCGGGCCGAGCATCACCAGCATCAGTTCGCCGGCATGCTGGTGCGACAGGCGCAGGATGGCCAGCGCGGCGTGCTCGGCGTCGGCCTGGCGGCTCGGCGGCGGCAGGTCCACATCGCCATAGCCATCGCGGCCATGCACGTGGGCGGCGTCGACGGATGGATGCAGCAGCGGATCGGGGCTGCCGGCGAACACCGGCACGTCGGTGCGGCCGACGATGTCGCAGAGCTTGAGGGCGTTGCGGACGGTGTACTGCAGGCCTACGTTGCCGGCGGCGATGGTCAGGGCGACCACGTCATGCCGTTCATCGGCGAAGGCCATCAGCAGGGCCAGTGCGTCGTCGACACCGGGGTCGGTATCGATCAACAGCGGGATCTTCTTGGTCATCGTTGCCGTCTTCAGATCGGCAACGAAGTGTGGACCGGGATGATGACCGTTGCAAGTACGGGGGTTCGGGTTCGGCCGGGCTGCGCCCTGCACCCGCCGAATCAACGGCAACGGCAACGGCAACGGCAGAAGCTGGCATTCCGTGGGATGGCGGGGTGGGTCCGGTGGCGGGGGACGCTGCAAGTACGTCCATGTAAGCTCGGTCGCCGCATCCATGCGGCTCACGCCCCCGCAACCGGACCCACCCCGCCTTCGACAGATTTCCGCGATCTGTCGGAATGGCATGACCTGCTTTTGGTGGGTGCCGACCCTGCTGCTGTTGGTGGGTGTCGACCTTGGTCGACACGGTAGATCCACGCCATGCGTGGATGGACGTCGGCGGGATCGGGAAAGATGACGTAATCGGCGTGCCGGGCGGGGCCGCGCTGCAATTGCAGCGTTTTCGATCTTTCCAACTTTTCTCATTGAGGCCCACAGTCCTTCATGGAAAACATGGGAGGCCATCGACAACGGATGGCACGGGCTTGCAATCCCGTTTGACTGCCTTGTTGTTTGCGCTTGCCTGCCGGCGTTGCGCGCGTGTTCCTGCGTGGCGTCCGGCAGGCAATCCGTCCGTGCGTTTTATGGCGGGCGGTGCGTGGGGGCTTCGCGCCCGCCGGCGTTCTTGAGGCCGTCACCGGTATTGCAACCACTCACCGCCCGCCACCCTCGCCTTCGCGTGGGTGGCCTCCTGCCTTGCGCACAAGGACCGCCGACATGACCGCGTCCCGTTATCCCTTCGGGTTGCTGCTGGCATGCCGGGGTTTGGCCGAATACATGGGCACGCAGTTGCCGGCAGCGTAGGAAATGCAGGGGTCGGATCCGTTGGTCGCAGGACAAGGGCTCTGACCCCGGCCGGCTGCCCGATCCTTACGCCGAGGCGTAGCGCACGGCCGTACCGATCCAGCGCTGCACCACGCGATCTGCAAGCGCCGGTTGCTGCGCCAGCAGGCGTTCGGCCAGCGCATGCACGCCCGGCAGCAGGCCGGCATCGCGGGCCAGATCGGCAATGCGGAAACCGGCCAGGCCCGTCTGCCGGGTGCCCAGCAGTTCGCCGGGCCCGCGCAGCTCCAGATCCTTCTCGGCAATGACGAAACCGTCGTTGGTTTCGCGCATGGTCTGCAGGCGTTCGCGTGCCATCTGCGAAAGCGGTGCCTGGTACAGCAGCACGCAGCGCGACACCGCCGAACCACGGCCGACGCGGCCACGCAGCTGGTGCAGCTGGGCCAGGCCCAAGCGCTCGGCGTTCTCGATCACCATCAGCGAGGCGTTGGGCACGTCCACGCCGACTTCGATCACGGTGGTGGCCACCAGCAGGTCGATGTCGCCGGCCTTGAACGCGACCATCGTCGCCAGCTTCTCGGCCGCTTTCAGCCGGCCATGCACCAGCCCCACGCGCACGCCCGGCAGCAGCGCCTGCAGCGATTCGTAGGTGGCCTGTGCCGGGGTGGCATCCAGTTCTTCGCTTTCTTCGATGAGCGTGCACACCCAGTACACCTGCCGCCCTTCGCGGCGGGCCAGGGCGATGCGCTCGATCAGCTCGGGGCGGCGATCGTTGTTCAGTGCCACGGTCTGCACCGGCGTGCGGCCCGGCGGCAGTTCGTCGATGGCCGATACATCCAGGTCGGCGTATTCGGACATCGCCAGCGTGCGCGGAATCGGCGTGGCGGTCATCACCAGCTGGTGCGGCACGTTGTTGCCGCCCTTGCCCTTGTCGCGCAGCGCCAGGCGCTGGTGAACGCCGAAGCGGTGCTGCTCATCGACGATGGCCAGCGCCAGATCGTGGAATACCACCGCCTCCTGCATCAGTGCGTGGGTACCCACCACCACCTGCGCTTCGCCGTTGGCAACCTGTTCCATCACCTTCGCGCGCGCCTTGCCGGTGACCTTGCCGGCCAGCCAGGCGATGCGCACGCCCAACGGCTCCAGCCAGCCGCGCAGGTTGTTGAGATGCTGTTCGGCCAGCAGTTCGGTGGGGGCGGCCAGTGCGACCTGCTTGCCCTGCTCCACCGCCAGCATCGCTGCCAATGCCGCCACCACGGTCTTGCCCGAGCCGACATCGCCCTGCACCAGCCGCAGCATCGGGCTGGGGCGCGCAAGGTCTTCGCGGATCTGCTTGAACACGCGTGCCTGCGCGCCGGTCAACGCGAACGGCAGCTGCTTCAACAACGCCTTGGCCAGCTTGCCGGGACCGGCCAGCGGCGGCGCGTGATGCGCCTGCAGCGCAATGCGCTGGCGACGCAGGCTGAGGTGGTGCGCCAGCAGTTCTTCCATTGCCAGCCGGCGCTGCGCTGGATGGGTACCGGCGGCAAGTGCGGCCAGGTCTGCATCCGGTGGTGGCTGATGCACGGTCAGCAGCGCACTGCGCAGCGATGGCAGGCCGAGGCCCTCGAGCCAGCCGGTCGGCAGCAGTTCCAGCGTGCTTTCTTCCGGCAGGCGATCAAGCGCCTGGCCGATCAGCTTGCGCATCGTCATCGGGCCGACGCCTTCGACGGTGGGATACACCGGGTCGAGGCGGTCGCCGAGATCGGGATCGTCGTTGCGGCCCAGCACCTGGTAACTGGGATGGACAATCTCCAACCCGAGGTGCCCCGGTTTGGGCGTACCAAAGCAGCGCAGGCGGTTGCCGACCGCGAACTGGCCGACCTGCTGCTGGCGGAAATGGAAGAAGCGCAGCACCAGGGTGCCCTGCCCTTCATCCTCCACTGCCACTTTCAGCATCGGCCGGTAGCGCATGCCGCGCTCGACGGCCACCACCCGCACTTCCACCTGCGCCGGAATGCCGTTGCGCAGGTCTTCGATGCGGGTCAGCCGGGTACGGTCTTCATAGCGCAGCGGCAGGTGCAGCCAGAGATCCTGCAGGGTGGCCAGGCCACGCGCCTGCAGCTTGGCGGCCACGGCCGGCCCGACGCCGGCGAGCACCGCAAGCGATGCTTCACCGGACGGTGCCAGTGCCGGGGTGACCGCCGCCTTGCGTGCCACGTGGCGGTCAGTCGATGACCATCACCGCGTCGACCTCGAAGTTGGCGCCCTTCGGCAGGCCGGAGACTTCGATGGTGGAACGGGCCGGGAACGGGGCCTGGAAGTAGTCCTGCATCACCGCGTTGACCTTGGCGAATTCGGCCAGGTCGGTCAGGTACAGGCCCAGGCGCACGACCTTGTCCAGCGAACCGCCGGCGGCTTCGGCCACGGCCTTGAGGTTGTCGAAGGCACGACGGGCCTGCGCTTCGACGTCACCGACGCCGACGATGTCGCCGGTGGCCGGGTCGAGCGGAATCTGGCCGGAGAAATACACGGTGTTGCCGGCGCGCACGGCCTGCGAGTACGGGCCGATGGCGGCCGGGGCCTTTTCGGTGTTGATGATCTGGCGGGACATGGGTCGCTCCGGTGCGTTGGGGGAAAACAGAGCGGTGATTGTACCGGGTGGGGGCAATGTCGGCTGGGGTCGGATCCTCTTCCCGTTGGGAAACAGCGCGGATCCGGTAGCGCCGGGCCATGCCCGGCGGCATTTGATTCATGCCGCGCCGCGCGCTCGCCGAGCATGGCCCGGCGCTACCAGAGTACGCGCAGGATCTACTGCCGGCGAACGGCCTGCACGACCGACAGGCGGCGCAGGCGACGCATCACTTCGGCCAGATGGTTGCGGTCGCGCACCTGGATGTTGAACGCCAGCACTGCGGCGTTGAAATCGCGGTCCAGGTAATCCACGCGCTCGATGTTGGAGTGGCTCTGCGCGATCGCAGCGGCCAGCTGTGCGAGCACGCCGGTGCCGTTCTCCACTTCCACCACCAGCGAGGTGTCGTAGTCGCCGGATACGGTGGTATCCCAGCCGATCAGCACCCAACGCTCGGGCGACTTGCGCAGTTCGGCCAGGTTCGGGCAATCCATGCGGTGCACCACGATGCCCTTGCCGGCGGTGTGGTAGCCCATGATGTCGTCGCCCGGAATGGGCTGGCAGCAGCCGGCGAAGGTGACCACGCCACGCTCGCTGCCGTTGATCAGGATCTTTTCCTGCGAGCTGTGGCGCGAATGCGCGCCGCCGCGCAGTTCGGCGTAGGCCATCAGTGCCTGCGCAGCCTGGGTCGGCATCCAGTTGCCCAGCGCGACTTCCGCCAGCAGGGCCTCCAGGCGCGGGAACCGGTGTTCGGCCAGGAAGGCATCCAGGCGGCCCTTGGGCAGGCGCTCCAGCGAGCTGTCCATCGCCTCCAGCGCGCGGTCGAGCATGCGGTGGCCCAACTGCACGGCGTCTTCGTGCTCCAGCTGCTTGAGCTGGTGGCGGATGGCGGTGCGCGCCTTGCTGGTCACCACGAATTCGAGCCACTGCGGCTTGGGCGTGGCCGAGCGCGCGGTGATGATCTCCACCGACTGCCCGGACACCAGCTTGGTACGCAGTGGCACCAGTTTCTTGTCCACGCGCGAGGCCACGGCCATGTTGCCGACGTCGGTATGCACGGCGTAGGCGAAGTCGAGCGCGGTGGAATTGCGCGGCAGGGCCAGGATCTTGCCCTTGGGGGTGAACAGGTAGACCTCGTCCGGGAACAGGTCGACCTTGACGTTGTCGAGGAACTCCAGCGACGAACCGGCGGCCCGCTGCGAATCGATCAGTTCGACGATCCAGGCGTGGGCGCGGCTCTGCGCGCTGTTGGGCGAATCACCGCCGAACTTGTAGGTCCAGTGCGCAGCCACGCCGCGCTCGGCGATCAGGTCCATTTCCTCGGTGCGGATCTGCACCTCGATCGGCGAACCATACGGGCCGAACAGCACCGTGTGCAGCGACTGGTAGCCGTTGGCCTTGGGAATGGCGATGAAATCGCGGAAGCGCCCATCGAGCGGCTTGAACGCGGCATGCACCGCGCCCAGCGAGTGGTAGCACTGCGGTACGCCGCGTACCACCAGGCGGAAGCCGAACACATCCATCACCTGGTCGAAGGATTTGTTCTCGTCGCGCATCTTGTTGTAGATGCTCCACGGGGTCTTGATGCGGCTGACCAGGCGGTGCTCGATGCCTTCCTTGGCCAAGCGCTGCGACAGCTGCACTTCCACCTGCGCCAGCGCCTCGCGGCGCACGACCGGCTGGCTGCGGATGTGCTTTTCCAGGATCGCGTGGCGCCACGGGTACAGCGCCTTGAAGCCAAGGTTCTGCAGTTCGCTCTTGACCAGGCTCATGCCCAGCCGCTGCGCGATCGGGGCGTAGATCTCCAACGTCTCGCGGGCGATGCGGCCACGCGCTTCGCGGCTCTGCGCGCCCAGCGTGCGCATGTTGTGCAGGCGGTCGGCCAGCTTGATCATGATCACGCGCAGGTCGCGCGACATCGCCAGCAGCATCTTGCGGAAGCTTTCGGCGGCCGCTTCCTGGCGGTCGCGGAACTTCAGCTTGTCCAGCTTGGTGACGCCGTCCACCAGTTCGGCCACGGCTTCGCCGAACTCGGCCGACAGGGCCTCGCGGGTCAGCGGGGTGTCTTCGATGGTGTCGTGCAGGATCGCGGCGATCAGCGCTTCCACGTCCAGGCCGAGCTCGGCCAGCACCTGGGCCACGGCCACCGGATGGGTGATGTAGGGCTCACCCGACTTGCGCGTCTGCCCAGCGTGCGCGGAGGCACCGACTTCCCACGCACGGCGCAGCAGCGGCAGCTGCTCGGGCGGCAGGTAGTGGGCGGCGCGTTCGAGCTGGAGGACGTAATCGGGTACGGCGGCAGCGGGGACTGCGGCGACCTTGGCAGTGGGGCCTGGGTTCATGGCCAAAGCCTATGCCAGCGCGACGTTTACGGCAAACCCTGAATGCGAAACAGCCCGCACGGGGCGGGCTGTTCGGCGTATCCAGCAATGACGTTGATCGATGCGATCAATCGTCGTTCTTGGACATGTCTTCGTCGGCGACCACTTCGGCGGCGGCCCACTCCAGCGCTTCGCGCTCGGCGCGCTCACGCTCGGCCTTCTCGACTTCGTCGATCAGCGCGTTGTCGATCTTGCGGGCAGCGATTTCGCGCAGCGCCAGCACGGTCGGCTTGTCCTCGGTCTCGCTGTTGTCCAGCGTGGCCTGCACGCCATTGGCGAGCTGACGGGCGCGCTTGGAGGCCATCATCACCAGCTCGAAACGGTTGTTAACGACTTCCAGGCAATCTTCTACGGTAATGCGGGCCATACGGGCTCCCGGCGACCGGTCGGCCGCTCAGTCGAATGAGGGAAAGGGGACGGAGTGTACTGGCAGGGGCTGGACAAAATCAAGCCAACCCCCACCGGACCCTTTAGGAATCAATCAGTTGAACCCGCATCCGGGGTCAGCAGGGCCTGGATCAGGCCGGCATGGCGGACCTTCTGGGCGTCCCGGCGCAGGCGGCTGGCGGTGAAGATCGCACACAGTTCGTCCACGGCGGTGTCGAACACTTCATTGACGATGACGTAGTCGAACTCGTTGAAGTGCAGCATTTCATCGCGGGCGGCGCCCAGGCGCTGGGCGATGACCGCCTCGCTGTCCTGGCCACGCTTGCGCATGCGGTCCTGCAGGGCCTGCTTGGACGGCGGCAGGATGAACACCGTCACCGTGCCCGGCACCAGCTGGCGCACCTGCTGCGCGCCCTGCCAGTCGATTTCCAGCAGCACGTCCTGGCCGGCGGCCAGCTGCGGCTCCACCGACTGCCGGGCGGTGCCCTTCCAGTCACCATGCACCCAGGCGTGTTCGAAGAAGTCGCCGGCGGCGATCATTTCCTCGAACTTCTCGGCGCTGACGAAGTGGTAGTGCTGGCCGTTCACTTCACCCGGGCGCATGGCGCGCGAGGTGAAGGAGATCGACAGGGCAATCTGCGGGTCGCGCGCCAGGGTGGCGTTGACGATGCTGCTCTTGCCGGCGCCGGAGGGGGCGGCAACGATGTACAGCGTGCCGCGTGCGATCGCGGCCGGGGGCGTGGAAATGCTCATTCGATGTTCTGCACCTGCTCGCGGATCTGGTCGATCAGCACCTTCAGCTCGACGGCGGCGTTGGACGTGCGGCTGTCCACCGACTTGGAGCCAAGCGTGTTGGCCTCGCGGTTGAACTCCTGCAGCAGGAAGTCCAGGCGGCGGCCGACCGGTTCACGCTGCTTGAGCACGCGGCGGATCTCGACGATATGGCTGGACAGGCGATCCAGCTCCTCGTCCACGTCCAGCTTCTGCAGCCACATCACCAGTTCCTGCTCGGCGCGGCCCGGATCAACCGGATGCGGCAGGTCGGCCAGGCGAGCGGCGAGCTTGGTGCGCTGACCGTCGCGAATGGCGGGAATCAGCGTACGGACCTCCGCGGCGATGCGCTCGATGGCATCCACGCGCTCGGCGATGGCGGTGGCCAGCGTATTGCCTTCACGCTCGCGGGCGGCGATGAAGCCCTCCAGCACCTGGTCCAGCAGCGCCAGCGCTTCAATCTGCAGGGCTGCCGCATCGGTGGCCTCACCCTGGGTGACGCCCGGCAGCTGCAGCAGGTCGGTGAAGCTGACCTGCAGGTTGGGGAAATCGGAGGTCAGCCGGTGCGCCAGCTGGCCCAGCTGGCCCAGCAGCACCTCGTTGACCTGCAGGCTGGCGGCCGAGTCCGGCGCGCGCAGGCGCATCACCAGATCCAGCTTGCCACGGCTCAGGCGCGCGGAAATGCGTTCGCGCAGCTGCGGTTCCAATGCGCGCAGTTCCTCGGGCAGGCGCGTGCCCACTTCCAGGAAGCGGTGGTTGACCGAGCGCAGCTCGCAGCCCAGCGTTCCCCACGGGGTGGAGCGCTCGCCGCCGGCATAGGCCGTCATGCTTCGAATCATGGATGTATCCGGTGCTTGCAAAGGGGGAATGGTACCCTAGCGGTCTCTTTTGAGCCCCTTTCCCCCGCCCCGTGAAGGCCGCGGGGATGGTGGCGTACTCCCTTTCCCTACGGAACCTGCCCCATGTCCGATTTCCGCCCCAGTGGCCGTCAGCCCGATCAGCTGCGCCCGGTCGTCATCCAGCGCGGTTTCACCCGCCACGCCGAAGGTTCGGTGCTGGTCTGCTTCGGTGAAACCCGCGTGCTGTGCACGGCCAGCATCGAGAACCGGGTGCCGGGCTTCCTGCGTGGCAAGGGCGAAGGCTGGGTGACCGCCGAGTACGGCATGCTGCCGCGCGCCACCCACACCCGCAGCGACCGCGAAGCCGCACGCGGCAAGCAGGGCGGCCGCACGCTGGAGATCCAGCGCCTGATCGGTCGCAGCCTGCGCGCCTGCGTGGACCGCAACGCACTGGGCGAACGCACCATCACCCTGGACTGCGACGTGCTGCAGGCCGACGGCGGCACCCGCACCGCGGCCATCACCGGCGCCTACGTGGCCCTGGTCGATGCGGTGAACGTGCTGATGAAGCGCGGCGACATCAAGCGCAACCCGATCCTCGGCGCGGTGGCGGCGGTGTCGGTCGGCGTCTACCGCGGCACCTCGGTGCTGGACCTGGACTACGCCGAAGACAGCGACTGCGACACCGACATGAACGTGGTGATGAACGACGGTGGCGGCTTCATCGAACTGCAGGGCACCGCCGAAGGCCATGCCTTCCGCCGTGACGAGCTCGATGCGCTGCTGGGCCTGGCCGAGAAGGGCGTGACCGAGCTGCTGGCCGCGCAGCAGGCAGCGCTGTCGGCATGAACCGGCGCATTGCCCTGACCACCCTGGTGGTGGCCGACTATGACGAGGCCATCGCCTGGTACACCGGCAAGCTCGGCTTCCAGCTGCTGGACGACATCGACCAGGGCAGCAAGCGCTGGGTGGTGGTCGGCCCGACCGATGGCAGCGCCGCCGCCCTGCTGCTGGCCCGCGCCAGCGACGACGAGCAGCGCAGTCGTATCGGCAACCAGACCGGTGGCCGCGTCGGCTTCTTCCTCAATACCGATGACTTCCGCCGCGACCACGCGGCGATGCTGGCTGCCGGTGTCCAGTTCCTGGAAGAACCGCGCGAAGAACCCTACGCCACGGTCGCGGTGTTCCGCGACCTGTACGGCAACACCTGGGACCTGTTGGAGCCCCGCTGATGAAGAAGCTTGTCCTGGCCAGCCACAACGCTGGCAAGCTGGTGGAAATGCAGGAAATCCTCGCCGACCTGCCGCTGCAGATCACTTCGGCCGCCGAACTGGGCCTGGGCGATGTGGAAGAGACCGGCCTGACCTTCGTCGAGAACGCGCTGCTGAAGGCGCGCGCGGCCTGCGAAGCGACCGGCCTGCCGGCGCTGGCCGATGATTCGGGCCTGATCGTCGATGCCCTCGGCGGTGCACCGGGCCTGTACAGCGCGCGCTATGCCGGTCACCCGACCAATGCGGCGGCCAACAATGCCAAGCTGCTGGAAGCGATGGCCGACATCGCCGATGGCCAGCGCAGCGCCCGCTTCTACGCCGTGATCGTGCTGCTGCGCCATGCCACCGACCCGCAGCCGCTGATCTGCGAAGGTCGCTGGGAAGGTCAGATCATCCGCGAACTTCGCGGTACCAATGGATTCGGCTACAACCCGGTGTTCCTGGACACCACCCACGGCCTGACTGCTGCGGAAATGGAACCGGCGTTGAAGAACGCCATCAGCCATCGCGCCATCGCCCTGCAGCAGCTCAAGCAGCAGCTCAAGCAGCAGTTCGCGGCCTGAACCAGCATCCGACAGGAGACTCAAGGATGACAGTGAAGCGCTACCGCACCGGAATGGAACTGGTGCAACTGCTTGCCGTACTGGGGCTGATCAGTGGTGCGATCTTTGGCGGCATGTTGGCGTGGACAGGGAAGGAATCCTGGTGGGCGGTACCGGTGGTTGCGCTGGCCGGCATGACCGTCATCACGCTCATCGGCGCGCCCATCATGTGGCAGCGCGTCGAACTGGACGCTGCTGCCGGCCACATGCGCTATCACAACATCGGCAGCCTGCATCGGTGGCGCCATGTGGCGTTGGTGGACGTGCTGGAAGTACGGCTTGACAGTTTTGCCGACAAGCGCAAGGCCATGGTCTCCGGTCTCCATCTGTGCATGCGCAATGGCTGCAGTCCGGCGCGCCACCGTTTGATGGACAACGCTATAGGCAGCTACAAAGGGCCCTCGCCCTTCTTCCGCCAGATTGCCGCTGCCGTGCTTCGCGCGCAGCCGCGCTCCCTGGTCGACCCTCTTCTACGGGCGGCGGACTGATCTGCCGCTCCCCCACGTCCGCATCACGCCAGCCATGCCGCACGCCCACGACCACGACCACTGCAACCACCTGCCCGGCGAGTCCTGCGACCACGACGCCCCGCCACGTCTGGTGCCACCGCCGCTGGCGCTGTACGTGCATCTGCCGTGGTGTGTGCGCAAGTGCCCGTACTGCGACTTCAACTCGCACCAGGCCAAGGGCGAACTGCCCTTCGATGCCTACATCGATGCGCTGGTGCGCGACCTCGACCAGGACCTGCCGCTGGTCTGGGGCCGGGTGGTCAGCAGCGTGTTCTTCGGGGGTGGCACGCCCAGCCTGTTCCCGCCCGAGGCGATCGACCGCTTCCTGCAGCAGGCCAGTGCCCGCCTGCGCTTTGCGCCGAACGCCGAGATCACTCTGGAAACCAACCCGGGTACCGCCGAGCACGGTCGCTTTGATCGCTACCGCGCGGCCGGGGTCAACCGCCTCAGCTTCGGCATCCAGAGTTTCGATGATGCCGCGCTGAAACGACTGGGCCGCATCCACGACAGTGGCGAGGCCGAGCGCGCGGTGAAGATGGCGCAGGACGCGGGCTACGACAACTTCAACATCGACCTGATGTACGCACTGCCGGAGCAGACCCTGGCCGGTGCCGAGGCCGATCTGGAACGCGCGTTCGCGTTGCAGCCGGCCCACATCTCGCACTACCAGCTGACCCTGGAACCAAACACCGTGTTCTTCGCGCGGCCGCCGCAGGGCATCCCCGATGAAGACCATGCCTGGGACATGCAGGAACACTGCCAGGCGCTGCTGGCGCAGGCCGGCTTCGGCCAGTACGAGGTGAGTGCCTATGCCCGCCCCGGCCGGCAGAGCGCGCACAACCTGAATTACTGGCGTTTTGGTGACTACCTCGGCATTGGTGCCGGCGCACACGGCAAGATCAGTTCCGGTGCCGAGGAACACGTGCTGCGACGCTGGAAACACAAGCACCCGCAGACGTTCATGGATACCGCAGGCACGGCCGCATCGTTCGGCGGTGACGAAGTGATCGCCGACGAGCGCCTGCCGTTCGAGTACATGCTCAACCTGCTGCGCCTGCACGAAGGGTTCAGCCTGCGCGACTTCGAATCGCGCACCGGCCTGGCCCGCAGCGTGCTGGACACACCACTGCGCGAAGCAGTGCAGCGTGGCTGGCTGGTGGTGGCAGACGGGCACGTGCAGCCGACCGAACTGGGCCGGCGCTTCACCAACGATGTGGTCAGCCTGTTCCTGGAAGCATGATCTGCTGCGGCGCCGCCATCGCAGGCGGCCCTGAATGGATCCATCGCTAAAGTAGCGCCTTCACCGGCCGACACGGTAGATTCCAAGATCGATCCGCGGGAATCCGGACCCCCTCGCCGATGTCTGCTGTCTTTTCCCTTTCCAGTGCCGACACTGCCCGCCTGGCCGCAGCCGACCTGCCGCCGCGCGTGCGCGAGCTGCTGGGCGCGTTGATCGGCCTGTGCCACCAGGCCCTGACGGCACCGCTGATCCTGACCGTGGAAGCGCTGGAGCAGACCCTGCTGCATGACGCCGACCATGCCCGCAACCCGCAGCAGCAGGCCGACCTGCTGGCACAGCGCGGCCAGCTGCATGCGTTCGCCGGCCACTTCAGCGACCGCATGCTCGATGCGCTGGCCGATGCGCTTGCGCGGCTGCGTGAACCGATCACCCCGGTCGTGGCCGCCACCACGCCACCGCCCTTGCCCGGCATGCTGGGGTTGAGCTTGGTGGCCGAGCATGAAGTCGACCGCGACCTGCTGCTGACCGAAATGGTGCGCCGGGAAACCCTGCGTTCGGCCAACGCCTTGAACCTGCTGGGCCAGCGCCTGGGTGTTGTTGCCGGCGCACCAGCCTTTGAAGCTGACACCCTGCCCCTGGCACCGCAGGCCCTGTGCGCGATGGTACGGAAGCTGGCCGAACAGGATGCCCTCAGCGCCGAGGTACAGATGGCGCTGTACCGCAGCTTCGAGCGGCAGGTACTGGAGCGGCTGGGCAATGTGCTCGACCGCGCCAATGCGCTGCTGGCACAGCACGGCATCCTGCCGGGCCTGGTCTACACCCCGTACCTGGCACGTTCTTCGAGCACCCGCCGGATCATCACCCAGTCGGTCGGCAGCGGCCGCAGTGGACGCCCGTCTCCGCGCGTGCCCACGCCGATGACCGGCTGGGGCGGCTCGGCACCGCCCGGCTCGTGGTCGACGTTGATGCAGGACGCCTTCGCGGATGCGGACGCGCCCGGCGCGTCGGCCGGCATGACGGTACCGGCCAGCAGCGTGCTGCACGAGATGCTGCAACAGGCGCGGCAGATTCCGCAGCCCGCGGCCGATCCAGCGGCCCTGCCCAGTGCAGCGGTTGATGCCGTGCTGGCGCGCCTGCAGGGGCAGGCCAGCGCCGCCAGCGCCATGACCGATCTGCAGGCCGCCGTGGTCGCCCAGCTGCGCAGCGAACATGGCGCGCAGGCCAGCCTTGGCAGCCACGACCGCGACAACCTCGATCTGCTGCGCCTGCTGCTGCAGCAGGTGCAGCAGCAGCAACGGCCGGACCCGGTGCCAGCCGCCCTGCTCGCGCGCCTGCAGGTACCGCTGGCGCGCGCAGCGATGGCCGACCCGGGCTTCTTCGTGCGCGACGAACATCCGGCACGCGAACTGCTCAACCATGTCGCTGAAGCCGGCGCCAGCTGGCTCGGCGATGACGATGTCGATCCGCAGCTGCTGCAGCGACTGGCGCAGAGCGTGCAGGGCCTGCTCGGCCAGGATGCACGCACTCCCGAGGCCTTTGCCGCCGCCAACGACGAGATACAGCAGCACCAGCGCGCCGCCGCGCACCGCGCCGAACTGGCCGAGCGCCGCCACGTGGAAGCCGCACGCGGCAAGGAGCGGCTGGAACTTGCGCGACGCCAGGCCAATGCGCAGATCGACCAGTGCTGCGATACGCAGGAGCCGCCGCGCTTCGTACAGACACTGCTGCGCCAGGCGTGGGCAGATGCATTGACGCTGACCCGCCTGCGCCACGGCGATGATTCGCCGCAATGGCAGGAGCGCCTGCAGCAGACCGAACGCATCGCGGCGATCACTGCCGAGGCCGCAAGCGAAAGCAGCGCGACCGACGCTGCGCTGGCTGCCGAGGTTGAATCGGCCCTGCTGCAGGTGGGCTACCACGCAGAGGAGGCGGCTGCCGTCGCGCGCCGCCTGTCCACGCCAGGTGGCGAAGACGAAAGCACCTCGCGCACCGAGCTCAGTGCACGCCTGAAGGCCCGTGCACGGCTGGGCGAACACACCGGCGCACAGGCCCCGGCAAGCGATGCGGCACCACGCAGCGAGGCCGAGGAGGCCAGTTACCAGCAGCTGTGCGCGCTGCCCTTCGGCAGCTGGTTCGATATCGACGATGGCGAAGGCGCGCTGCGCCGCCAGCGCCTGTCCTGGTACAGCCTGCTGACCGGTCATGTGCTGCTGGTCAACGCGCGTGGGCAGAAGATCGGCGAAACCACCCTGGATGCCCTCGCCCGGCAGATGGCCGCCGGACGCGCGCAGCTGGTCACCGAAGACAGGGGCCGTCTGGTCGACCGCGCCTGGCAGGCCAGCCTGAGCGCACTGCGCACGCTGGCCGGACGTCGCCCGCAGGAGCCCAACGCATGAGTACGCAACCGCCCGTTGATACCCGCCGCGCGCCGCGCCGGCAGGTGTCCGATCTGGTACCGGTGACCGACCAGATGCGCGACAGCGTGGTCGGCCGGCTTGGCAACGTGTCCGAGACCGGCATGCTGATGCTGGCCAGCGCCGCGCTGCGCGACGATGCGCTGTATCAGTTGCGCTTCCCGCTGCCATTGGCCGATGGCCGCAGCGAGTGGATCGACGTCGGCGTACACCTGCTATGGAGCGAACCGGCGCATGCACCCGGCCAGAGCTGGGCAGGCTTCCGCTTCCTGACCCTGTCACGCGAGCATCGGCAGCTGCTGCGCCGGTGGATCGGCGAAGACAGCGACGAGGCACCGGTTTCGACGGGCTGAGTGCCGGTTCCGGCACAGCGGATTGCGTCGGTATCCGGCAGAATCTAGGGCCGTTTTCCGTGTCGAGCCACCGCAATGATCCAGCAAGACCCCGGCGCCCTGTATCCCGACCACCTGGCCGTGCTGTGCCGACGCGCCGAGCAGGCGCTGGCACGCGGCGGCTTCGACCACCTGGTGGTGCCCAGCGGCACCCTGCACTACCAGGTCTTCGACGATCGTGACTATCCGTACGCGGTCAACCCGCAGTTCAAGGCTTGGCTGCCGCTGACCCGTGTACCCAACAGCTGGATCGTGTTCACCCCGGGCAAGCGTCCGGCGGTGATCTTCCACCAGCCGTTCGACTACTGGCATGTGGTGCCGGATGCACCGAGCGGCTGGTGGGTCGAGCACTTCGACATCCATATCATCCGCACGCCGGACGAAGCGCTGGCACTGCTGCCGCCCGACCCGGCGCGCTGCGCGATCCTGGGAGAGCCGCAGAGCGCGCTGGGCGCGTATGTGCCCAACAATCCGGCGCCGGTGGTGAACTACCTGGAATGGCACCGCGGCAGCAAGACGCCGTACGAAATCGCCCTGATGCGCCAGGCGCAGGTGCTCGGCGTGCGCGGCCATCGCGCGGCCGAAGCGGCGTTCCGCAACGGCGCCGACGAGTTCAGCATCCACATGGCGTACTGCCAGGCCGTGGGCCAGGACGCCACCGAGCTGCCGTACGGCAACATCGTGGCCTTGAACGAGCATGCGGCGGTGCTGCATTACACCGAACTGGGCCGCAAGGCACCGCAACCGCTGCGCAGCTTCCTGATCGATGCCGGCGCCAGCGCGCACGGCTATGCCAGCGACATCACCCGCACCTACGCCGCCGCCGGCCATGACGAGTTCGCCGCGATGATCGAAGCGGTCGATGCCGCGCAGCAGACGATGTGCGCGGCCGTGCGCCCGGGCTTCGACTACAAGCAGCTGCACGTGGATGCGCACCTGTCGCTGATGGGCGTGCTGAAGGACTTCGGCGTGATCAAGGTATCGCCGCAGACCGCGCTGGAAACCGGCGTCAGCGCCGCGTTCTTCCCGCATGGCATCGGCCACCTGATCGGCCTGCAGGTGCATGACGTGGCCGGTTTCGCGGCCAGCGATGAAGGCGGCCGCATCGAGCGTCCCGCCGGCCATCCGTACCTGCGCCTGACCCGCGTGCTGGAGCCGGGCATGGTGGTGACGATCGAGCCGGGCCTGTACTTCATCGACATGCTGTTGAACGAAGTGAAGGCCGCCGGTCATGGCGATGCGATCAACTGGGAGCGTGTGGACTTCTTCCGTCCGTACGGCGGCATCCGCATTGAAGACGAAGTGCTGTGCACTGATGGCGAAGCGGACAACCTGACGCGCCCGGTGTTTGCGGCGGCCAACGGCTGAGCCCCTCGTGGTTGGATGCTGAAATCAAAAGCCGCGGTTGGTGGGGCGGGTGGGCCATGCAGGGGACGCTGCAAGTACGTCCCTGTAAGCTCGATGG